>NZ_BONE01000003.1 GCF_016862555.1 Asanoa siamensis
GGCGCGGGGCGGCGCGGGGCGGCGCGGGGCGGCGCGGGGCGGCGCGGGGCGGCGCGGGGCGGCGCGGGGCGGCGCGGGGCGGGGCGGCCCGCAGGGCGGCAAAAGCGAGGCCTCACGCTTCGCCGGCCGTCAGGCAATCAGCGCATCCGGTAGGCGGCAGGCGCGACGTATCGCGCTACAGACAAGCGGCGCCAGGGCCGACGACGCGGCCAGGCGGTGACCGCCCGCCCGGCGGCTCCGCGCCTGGCCACCACCGCCGCTGAAGGACCCGCGGCCCCGCGAGCCGCGACCAAGATCGCGCCGGTCAGGCAAGGCACATACCGCATTGCCCGCGCTCTGGCGGGGTGCTTTCGCTCGCAGCGAACGGGTTCCAAATTCGGTTGTGAGTGAGTCACTCACTCAGTTAGCCTTCCCTCCGTGATGACGTCGACCGCCGCCGGTGGGGGGCGGGCTCGGCCTCTGCCGCCTGAAGAGCGGCGGGCCGCGCTCGTGGCCGCTACCTTGCCTCTGGTTGTCCAGCACGGCACCAAGGTCACTACCAAGCAGATCGCCGAGGCCGCTGGGGTTGCTGAAGGCACGATTTTTCGTGTTTTTCCGGATAAGGAGACCCTGGTCAAGGAGGCCATCGCCACCGTTCTGGATCCGTTGCCTACCGTCGCCGCACTCAACAGTATCGATCTTGAACTGCCCGTTCGGGATCGGCTGGCCCAGGCCGTCGACATTCTGCGCAAGCGGTTGGAGACCGCGTTCGCTGTGATGTCTGCCCTGCGGATGGACGGGCCGCAGCATCACAAGGCCGAAGAGCGGCCCAGCCACCAGCCCATGCTCGACGCCATCGAGCGGGTCGTGGCGCCCGACGCCGGGGAATTTCGGTTGCCCGCGGCCGAGGTCGCGCGAATGCTCCGGCTGATCACTTTCGCCGGTACGCACCGGATCATCACCGACAACCACCCGCTCACCACCGACGAGGTCGTCGCCGTCCTGCTCGACGGTGTCCTGCGCCGCCCAGAAAACCCGGGGGAACGTTGCTGATCAGACTTCTGCGGCGCTTTCTGCGTCCGTACTCGAAACCGCTCCTGGCCGTTGTCGCCTTCCAGTTCGTCGGCACGATGGCCTCGCTCTACCTGCCCAGCCTCAACGCCGACATCATCGACAACGGCATCGCGCGCGGCGACACCGGCTACATCGTCCGCATCGGCGGCTGGATGCTGGCCGTGACCGTCGTGCAGATGGGCTGCTCGATCTGGGCCGTCTACTTCGGCGCGCGCACCGCGATGAGCTTCGGCCGCGACGTCCGGGGCGCGATCTTCCACCGGGTCGGCATGTTCTCCGCCCGCGAGGTCAACCACTTCGGCGCGCCATCGCTGATCACCCGCACCACCAACGACACGCAACAGGTGCAGATGCTCGTCGTGATGAGCGCGACGCTGCTCGTCACCGCCCCGATCACCGCGGTCGGCGGCGTCATCCTGGCCCTGCGCGAGGACGTCGGCCTGTCCTGGCTGATGCTCGTCTGCGTGCCGGTGCTGGCGATCGCCATCGGCCTGATCATCCGCCGGATGGTCCCCACGTTCCGCCGGATGCAGACCCGGATCGACGTGGTCAACCGGGTGCTGCGCGAGCAGATCACCGGCGTACGCGTGGTCCGCGCGTTCGTCCGCGAGCCCTTCGAGACCGACCGGTTCGACGACGCCAACGGCCAGTTGACCGGGACCGCGCTGCGCGCCGGCCGGCTGATGGCGCTGATCTTCCCCACCGTGATGCTCGTGCTGAACGTGTCGAGCGTCGGCGTGCTCTGGTTCGGCGCCAGCCGGGTCGACTCGGGCCAGATCGAGATCGGCGCGCTGACCGCGTTCCTCAACTACCTGGTGCTGATCCTGATGTCGGTCATGATGGCGACCTTCATGCTGATCATGGTGCCGCGCGCCGCGGTGGCCGCCGAGCGGATCACCGAGGTGCTCGAGACCGACAGCACCGTCGTGCCCGCGGCCGACCCGGTCAAGGAGGTCAGCCAGCGCGCCAGCCTGGAGTTCCGCGGCGTAACCTTCCAGTACCCGGGTGCCGCCGCGCCTGTCCTGCGCGACATCGACCTGACCGCGTCGGCCGGGCGGACAACGGCGATCATCGGGAGTACGGGCGCCGGCAAGACGACGCTGATCTCGATGGCGCCGCGGCTGTTCGACGCGACGGCCGGTGCCGTGCTGGTCGACGGGGTCGACGTCCGCGACCTCGACGCCGACCTGCTGTGGAGCAGGATCGGGCTGGTGCCGCAACGGCCCTACCTGTTCACCGGCACCGTGGCCAGCAACCTGCGCTACGGCAACCCGGACGCCACCGACGAGGAACTCTGGGCCGCGCTCGAGATCGCGCAGGCCAGGGACTTCGTCGAGGAGATGCCCGAGCGGCTCGACGCGCCGATCGCGCAGGGCGGCACCAACGTCTCGGGTGGCCAGCGGCAACGGCTGGCGATCGCCCGGGCGCTGGTCCGCCAACCCGAGATCTACCTGTTCGACGACTCGTTCTCCGCGCTCGACCTCGGCACCGACGCCCGGCTGCGGGCCGCGCTGCGGCCGGTGACGGCCGACGCCGCCGTCGTCGTGGTGGCCCAGCGGGTCTCCACGATCATCGACGCCGACGAGATCATCGTGCTCGAGGACGGCGCCGTCGTGGGCCGTGGGCGGCACGCCGAACTCCTGGAAACCTGCCCGACGTACGCGGAGATCGTCGAGTCCCAGCTCACCGTGGGAGCCGCAGCATGACCGCACCCGAGAAGCCCGCGAAGGCGACCCCCGGCCGGCTGCCCGCCGCCGGACGCCGGCCCGCCGGTGGTGGTCCACCGTGGATGTCGGCCGGCATGCCGACCGAGAAGTCCATGACGTTCGTACCGTCGGCGAAGCGCCTGTTGCGCCGGCTCTCCCCGTACCGTGCCCAGTTGTCCCTGGTCATCCTGCTCGCGGTGGCGAGCGTGGCGCTGTCGGTGATCGGCCCGAAGATCCTCGGTCACGCGACCGACGTGATCTTCCGCGGCGTGCTGGGTCGGCGGCTGCCGGCCGGCACCACGCTCGAGCAGGCCGCCGCGGCCGCGCGCGCCTCCGGCCAGAACAACTTCGCGGAACTGCTGCTCAAGACGCGGCCGATCCCGGGTGTCGGCATCGACTTCCACCAGCTCGGCCGGATCCTGATGCTCGTGCTGGGCATCTACGTGGTGGCCAGCGTGCTCGGCTGGCTGCAGGGCTGGGTGCTCAACGGTGTCGTGCAGAGCGCGACCCGCAAGCTGCGCGCCGACGTCGAGGACAAGCTCAACCGGCTGCCACTGCCCTACTTCGACAAGCAGCCGCGCGGTGAGCTGCTCAGCCGGGTCACCAACGACATCGACAACGTCTCGCAGAGCCTGTCGCAGACGCTGTCGCAGCTGCTGACCTCGCTGCTCACCGTGATCGGCGTCGTCACGCTGATGTTCGTGATCTCGCCGCTGCTCGCGGTCGTCGCGCTCGTCGCCGTACCGCTGTCCGTGGTGGTCACGCAGCAGATCGGCAAGCGGTCGCAGAAGAAGTTCATCGCGCAGTGGACGCACACGGGCCGGCTCAACGCGCACATCGAGGAGGCGTTCACCGGCCACGAGATCGTCAAGGTCTTCGGCCGGCGGCGCGAGGTGGAAGCCGACTTCGAGACCAAGAACGACGAGCTGTTCAAGGCCGCGTTCGGCGCCCAGTTCATCTCCGGGATCATCATGCCGGCGATGTTCTTCATCGGGAACCTGAGCTACGTGGTGATCGCCGTGCTCGGCGGCCTGCGGGTGGCGTCGGGCTCGATGACGCTCGGCGACGTGCAGGCGTTCATCCAGTACTCGCGGCAGTTCACCCAACCGCTGACCCAGGTGGCGTCGATGGCCAACCTGCTGCAGTCGGGTGTCGCGTCGGCCGAGCGGGTGTTCGACCTGCTGGACGCCGACGAGCAGGTGCCGGACCCGTCGCCCGCCGTCGAGGTGAAGCAGCCGCACGGGCGGGTCGAGTTCGAGCACGTCTCGTTCCGCTACACGCCCGACAACCCGCTGATCGACGACCTGTCGCTGGTCGCCGAGCCGGGGCACACCGTGGCGATCGTCGGACCGACGGGGGCCGGCAAGACCACGCTGGTCAACCTGGTCATGCGGTTCTACGAGCTGGACGGCGGGCGGATCACGCTCGACGGCGTCGACATCACGACGATGAAGCGTTCGACGTTGCGCGGCGAGATCGGCATGGTCCTGCAGGACACGTGGCTGTTCGGGGGGACGATCCGGGACAACATCGCGTACGGGAATCCTGGCGCTTCGGATCGGGAGATCCAGGCGGCGGCCGAGGCGACGTTCGTGGACCGGTTCGTGCGCAGCCTGCCGGACGGCTACGACACGGTGATCGACGAGGAGGGCAGCAACGTCAGCGCGGGTGAGCGGCAGCTCATCACGATCGCGCGGGCGTTCCTGTCGGATCCGTCGCTGCTGATCCTGGACGAGGCGACGAGCTCGGTCGACACGCGTACGGAGGCCTTGCTGCAACGGGCCATGGCGGCACTGCGGTCCGACCGCACGAGCTTCGTGATCGCGCACCGGCTCTCCACTATCCGCGACGCGCACCTGATCCTGGTGATGGAGAAGGGCAGGATCGTCGAGCAGGGTACGCACGAGGAACTGCTGTTGGCCGGTGGCGCGTACCGGCGGCTGCATGACGCGCAGTTCACCCAGGCGGCGGTTGACCTTGATTCCGGGTCCGCCGACGGGGGAATCGCGCTCGCGGGGGCACCGGCACAACGCTAGGGTCCCTCGCATGATTCACGTGGAACAGGCGACGGCGGCTCACCGCCAGCAGGTGGTCGAGACCGTCGTCGCCGCGTTCGACCAGGATCCGGCGTTCCGCTACTTCTTCCGCGACCCCGTGACCAGGGACGCCGAGGCGGCCGAGTTCGCCGGGCACCTGTTCGACATGCGCGTCGGACCGGGGACGACCTGGGTCGTCGAGGGCGGGCTGTCGCTCGCGATGTGGGACTCGCCCGCGGGGTGGTCCGACAACCCTGAGCCCAAGTTGACTGTCTCCGACGACGCGCTGGCTCGGCTCGACGACTATCACCGGGCAGTCCAGGGGTTGTTCCCGCGGCGGCCCGAACCGTTCTGGTACCTCGGTGTGCTCGCGACCCACCCGTCACAGGCGGGTCGCCGGTTTGGCCGCTCGGTGATGAAGCCGGGCCTGGCGGCGGCCGCCGCGGCCGGGTTGCCCGCCTACCTGGAGACGACCAACCCGGCGAACGTCGCGCTTTACGAGCGGGCCGGCTGGCGGGTGAGCGGCAGCACACACCTGGATGATCTTCCGATCTGGGTGCTCACCCAGTAACGTAGGCCTCTGCGAAGGGGAGTAGCTCCCAACGCGGTGGTCGACACACTGGCATCTCCGGACGCCCGGCCACCCGACCTCAGGCTTCCTGGGGTGAGCGAGACCTTCGACTACGGCAGTTGATCAATTGCCGGGTCGAAGTCTCGCGCTGTCCTCGACCCGGTGACCGCACCCGGGGAGGGTCTTTCCGTGTCAGGCTTCATGGCCGCACTCGCCATCAGTTTCGGCGTCATCTTCGTGGCCGAGTTGGGCGACAAGTCCCAGCTGATGGCGATGACGTTCGCGACGCGCTATCGCGCGCTGACGGTGCTGATCGGCATCACCGCGGCCACCGCGATCGTCCACCTGGTCTCGGTGGCGGTCGGGTACGGCCTGGGCGCCACGCTGCCCACCGACTGGATCAGCCTGGCGGCGGGCGTGGCGTTCCTGGCCTTCGCGGCGTGGACCCTACGGGGTGACTCGCTGACGGAGGAGGAGAAGTCGAAGGCGCAGCGGTCCGGCCGGTCGGCCGTGTTCGCCGTCGGTGGCGCCTTCTTCCTGGCGGAACTCGGTGACAAGACGATGCTGGCGACGATCACGCTGGCGACGCAGCACGGCTGGTTCGGGGTGTGGATCGGCTCGACGGTGGGCATGGTCGCGGCGGACGCGCTGGCGATCGTGGTCGGCCGCATGCTCGGGAAGCGGCTTCCGGAGAAGGCCATCAAGTGGGGTGCGGCCGCCCTGTTCGTCATCTTCGGCATCTGGCTGATCGCGGAGGCGCTGGTCGAGCTGGTCTGATGCCAAACGGGCGGAATCCGCCCGTTTGGCGTTTAGTTCCCGACGCCGAGGGTGGACATCCACGCCGACGGGTAGCGGTCGCCGCGGGCGGCGCCCGCCGGCACCGCCGCTTCGATCTCCGCGCGGTCGTCCGCGGTCAGCTTCAGCTCGATCGCGGGCAGGGCTTCGGTCAGGCGCTCACGGGTACGCGGGCCGACCAGCGGCACGATGTCGTCGCCTTGGGCGGCGACCCAGGCGATGGCCAACTGGGCCACGGTGCAGCCCTTGGCCTCGGCGACCCGGCGCAGCGCGTCGACCAGGGCCAGGTTGTGTTCGACGTTCCCGGCCGCGAAACGCGGGCTCAGGACGCGGTAGTCGCCCGGGCCGGCCGTGTGGCCGGCGGTCCAGTGGCCCGAGAGGAGGCCGCGGCCGAGGATCCCGTACGCGGTCAGCCCGATGCCCAGCTCCCGCAGCGTGGGCAGCACCTCCGCCTCGACCGCGCGGGACAGCAGCGAGTACTCGATCTGCAGGTCGGCGATCGGGTGCACGGCGTGGGCGCGTCGGATCGTCCGGGCGTCGACCTCGGAGAGGCCGATGTGTCGCACGTACCCGGCGTCGATCATCTCTTTGATCGCCCCGATCGTGTCCTCGATCGGGACCGTCGGGTCGAGCCGGGCCGGCCGGTAGATGTCGATGTGGTCGGTGCCGAGCCTGGTCAGGGAGTACGCGAGGAAGTTCCGGACGGCTTCGGGACGGCTGTCCTGCCCGGCGGCCTCGTGACCGGGCCCGCGCTGCTGGCCGAACTTGACGCTGAGCTGGTAGCTGTCCCGCGGGCTGCCGCGGAGGGCCTCGGCGAGGAGCAACTCGTTGTGGCCCATGCCGTAGAAGTCGCCGGTGTCGACCAGTGTGACGCCGGCGTCCAGGGCGGCGTGCACGGTCGCGATGGCTTCGGTGCGGTCGGCGGCCCCGTACGCGCCGGACATGCTCATCGCGCCGAGCCCGAGCGCGGAGACGGCCGGTCCGGTGGTGCCCAAGGTTCGTGTCTGCATGTGCTCCACGCTGCTTCTCCTCCGTGCGGCTGGGAAGGGAGCGTTCATCGTGGGAGTGCCGCTCCCTGGATCGGCGCGCGGGCCGCGAGGCAGCATGGGTTGATGCAGCGTGACCAGCTCGCCGACTTCCTGCGCCGGCGCCGCGAGGCGATCCGCCCGGCCGAGGTGGGGATCGCGGACGGCCCGCGCCGGCGCACCACCGGCCTGCGGCGCGAGGAGGTGGCGATGCTGGCGGGCATGTCGGTGGACTACGTCGTACGCCTCGAACAGGGCCGCAGCAGCCAGCCGTCGACCCAGTTGCTGGGCGCGCTGGCCCGGGCGCTGCGCCTGTCGGAGGACGAGCGCGACCACCTGTTCCGCCTGGCCGGACATCAGCCCGCGCCGGCGGACGGGGTGGCCCGCCTGGCCCGCGCCGGCTTGATTCGCCTGCTGGACCTGCTGGGCGATACGCCGGCGCTGGTCTTCTCCGATCTCGGCGAGGTGCTCGCCCAGAACCGGACCGCCGTCTTGTTGGGGGGCGACCTGACGGGGTTCTCGGGGGACCGGCGTTTTATCGCCTACCGGTGGTTTACTGATCCGGCCGCGCGGGCCGCTCACGATCCTGCGGACCAGTCGCGGCATGCCCGCGAGATCGTCGCGGACCTGCGCGCGGCCGCGGGCCGCCGATCGGGCGACCCGGTGGTGGAGGGCCTCGTCGCGCGGTTGCGGGCGGCGAGCCCGGAGTTCCGTGTTCTGTGGGCGGAGCACGAGGTGGCGGTGCGGCGCGCGGACCGCAAGACGTTCCTGCACCCACGAGTGGGCCGCCTGACGATGGACTGCGAAACGCTCGTGACGCCCGACCTGGGCCAACAACTCCTGGTCCTCACCCCGGCGGACACGGAGGCCCGGGAGCGCCTGGACCTGCTCCGCGTGCTGGGCACGGAAGACTTCCCGGCGGGCGATGCGCCCCTGCGGTGAGCGACGGCCTTCAGTCGGCGCTTTCGGTGTGGCGGCGGTAGCGGGCGTGGGTCGTGGTCAGGAGTGGGGCCGTGGCCGCCGCCAGGATGCCGCCGACCAGCGGCGCGACGATGAAAACCCAGAGTTGGCGTAAGGGTTCGCCGCCTTCGAAGATTGCCGGGCCCAGTGAGCGGGCCGGGTTGATCGAGGCGCCGTCCAAGGTGATCGCGGCCAGGTTGGTCGCCGCCAGGGCCAGGCCTATTGCCAAGCCGGCGAAGCCTGCTTGTTCCGAGCGGCTCGTCACCACCAGGACGACCAGGACCAGCAGGTAGGTCAGGACGATCTCCAGCAGGAACGTGACGCCCAGGTTGATGTGGGGGCCGTAGCTGTTCGTGGCCAGCGAGCCCGTCTGGTCCGTTACGCCTCCGTGGCGGGTGAGGATCCACAAGCCCAGGCCCGCCAACGTCGCGGCGCCGAACTGGGCCGTCCAGTAGCCCGCGGCGCCCAGCAGGGAGATCCGGCCGGCCAGCAGGGCGCCGATCGTCACCGCCGGGTTCACGTGGCAGCCCGAGATCGGGCCTATCGCGTAGACGAGGACCAGCAGGGTGAAGCCGAAGGTGAGGGCCACCGCGACCACGCCGCCGTCGGTGCGGGCGGCTACCGCGGAGCCGCGCCGAGGAAGACAAGCAACGACGAACTCCGCCGCGTGTCGCCTCAGCCCCGCCATGGGCCGAAACCTAGCGTCGAATACCGGCGGAACGCAGCAAAACGGACGATAGGGCGTCCTTGACCACCGCGGACGTGGCAGCGAAGCGGAGCGAGCGGTGTCTGGCGGGAGCGACGGTCGCGCCCACGGCGGACCCGAGCAAGAAAGATTGAAAGGGGCCCGCGCCGGCAACCGACGCGAGCCCTCCTCTCGAAACAAACAGCTATGCGGTGAAGCGGAGCTTCGCGCGTCGGGCGCGCAGGAAGAGCGCCGCACCCGCCGCGACCACGACCGCGCCGGTGCCCGCGATCAGCAGGGCCGGAGCGCCGGTCAGCGGCAGGCTGCCACCGTCGGAGCCCGTGCCGCCGCCCGTGCCGCCGCCGTTGTCGTTGCCGCCCGGCTTGAAGACCTTCTTCGCCTGGCCCAGGCGCATGAAGACCGTCTCGCCCGTCGCGTCCTCGACCCCGTCGTTGTCCGTGACCGCGAAGACCTCGCCGTTGCCCGCGATCGTCAGGCCCTCGACCTTGTCCTGCACCCAGCCGTTGTCCGCCTCGAGCAGCGGCAGCAGGTCGACCGCGAGCTTCTTCGAAACCGTCGGCAGGGGCGCAACACCGAGATCAGCCGGTACGTCGAACGTGTAGACCTTCTTGACCGTCGCCTTCAGGCCGCGCTGGTTGTCGCGCTCGATCACCGCGAAGGTGTCGTTGTCGACGGGTACGAGCTCGGACAGGCCGATCCAGGCACCCGCCGGCGCGGCGTCGAGCTGGTAGCCCAGCCACGCCCACTTCTTGTCGGCCACCGAGTAGCGGCCGATCCGGACCGTGCCCTTCGCGTCGCCCTTGAGCTCGCGCTGCACGGCGACCCAGACCTGCTCGCTGTTGCCGGCGCCGGTGATCGCCACGCCCTCGAGGCCGTTGCTCGTCACGTTCGCCGCGACGTCGGCCGGCAGCGGGATCTCCTCCTGCACCGCACCCTTCGCGTCGAGCCGGACGATCATGTTGGGCTTCGCGGCGGTGCCGTCGCCCTCGATCGCGATCCAGTAGCCGCCCGTGGCGCGGGCCGCGACACCCTCGGCGTCGTACCCGATCGGCTGGCCGCCCTTGGTGACCGTCAGCTCCGACTTGACCAGCGCCGGCTGCTGCGCCGTGTCGATCGTGAGCAGGCGGGTGGGGGTGTAGACGTTGTCGGTGATCGACACGACCTGGGCCGGCTGGCCCGGGACCGCGGACAGGCCGCTGAGCGCGCCCCAGGAGATAGGAGCCTTTTTCTGACCAGGCTCGTACGCCGAGCGGATGGTCGGGAACGCGCCCTTGTCCTTGCCGAACTTGAAGATCGTCACCGACGCGCGGATGCCGTCGTCGGGGAGGTCCTCCTCGCTGGAGACCACGAGCAGGTCGCGCGACGGCACGGTGGTGACGCCTTCGGGGCCGTTCGTGGTCGGCATGATCTGCAGGAACTCGGGGCTCTTCGGCTTGCTGACGTCGTACGCGGCGACGAAATTGCCACGCTCGGAGTTGACGAACAGCACCGGCTTGCCGCCGAACCTGCCGAACGCGACGCCCTCGGGCTCGGTGCCCTTCGCGTCCGAGCGGCCCTCGGGGTAGAGGCCGTGCGCGGCGGCGAGCCGGTCGAACGAGTTGCCGGCGTCGAAGATGACCTCGCCGTTGCGCTTCCAGATCGTGAAGCCGCGGGAGCCGCCCTCGTAGTCACCCTCGTTGGCGGTCGCGAACGTGTCGTCGTCGATCCAGGTGACGCCGTCGGGCTCGCGCTTGACGGTGACGCTGTCGTCCTGCGCGATCGTGCCGTCTTCCTCGGTGTCCACACCGGACAGCTTGACCTGGCCGGCGCTGAAGTCCTTGACGACCTTCTTCTTGGCCAGGTCGACGATCGCGATGTGGTTGTTCTCCTGGAGCGTGACGACCGCCTCGTCGCGGCTGTTGATCGACACGTACTCGGGCTCCGGGTCGCTCGGGGCGACCTTGGCGAGGCCCTTGAGGTCGACGCGGTTCAGCGTCCAGTTGGTGGGGTTCTTCTTGAGGTCGACGATCTGCAGGAAACCGGCGGGCTTCTGCGGGAGCTGGCCGTCGTTGAGGTCCTCGTCGCGCTCGTTCTCGATCGCGATGGCCGCGAACTTGCCGCTCGGCGCGACGGAGACGGAGTCGGGCTGGCCGCCGAGCGCGATCGTGCGTACCTCCTTGCGGGTGTTCAGGTCGATGACCACGAGCACGCCGGAGGTGTTGACGAAGTCCTCGCTGGTGTTGACGACCGCGAGCACGTAGTTCTGGTGGACCGCCACGGAGGTGGGCTCGCCGGGCAGCGCGAACGTGCCGAGCGGCTTCGGCTTGGCCGGGTCCGAGATGTCGGTGAAGCCGAGGCGCTTTCCGGGGCTGTCGGTGGAGATCACGGTCTTGCCGTCGGCGCTGACCGCGCTGATCTCGGCGACGGTCTCCTGGTCCTCGGCGCTGTTCAGATAGACCGGAAAGGTCGCGAGCCGGGCGAAGCCGGGGTCCTTGTCGGCCGGCGCGGCGAACGCGGCCTGCCCGACCATTGCCGGGACGGTTATGAGGCCGGCGACCATTGCGGTCCGGACGAACCGGCCGGTCGCGCGTGGAACGGGCATGCTGAAACTCCCTGGTTTAGCGGACGTGATCTGCTTAGTCGCCTGCTCTGGCTTTTACTCGTCCGGAAAACCAACGGGCGGTGTCGTACGGGATGCGGAATCGTTTGCCGGGTCGCTTTATGCCCGGCCTGGCGGTGGTCTGTCCGTCAAACGTGGAGTGCGTTTCTCAACCGGGCCCGGTCGAGGTCGGTGAGGTACACGGCGGTACCCGGCTGTTGACGCCAACTCGCGTCGAGCGTGCCGGCATCGACGGGATCGAAGCCGAGTTCGTCGACCAGTCCCTCGACGACGCGCTTGGCGGCGGTGTCGTCGCCGGCGACCGGGAGCGCGATTCGTTTCTCGCCGGCGGGCCTGCCGTTGCGGTCGAGGCGGGGTGCGCTGATGTTGTTGAACGCCTTGACGACGTGCACGTCCGCGGGGAGTTGCTCGGCGAGCCAGCGGCTCGAGGTGACCGCCCGGTCGATGAGCGGCTCGATCTCGCCGTCGCGTTCCGGGTAGTAGTTGATGGCGTCGACGACGATTTTCCCGCGAAAGGCGTCTTTCGGAAGATCGGCGACGGCGTACGTCGGAATGGCGAGGACGACCACATCGGCGCCTTCGGCCGCATCGGTCACGGTGGCGGCGACGGCACCGGTCTGATCCGCGAGGGGCCGCAGCGACTGTGGCCCACGCGAGTTCGCGACGGTGACGTCATGTCCGAGTTCGCGGAAACGCCGCGTGAGCGCACCGCCGACCTTGCCTGAGCCGACAATCCCGATCCTCATGCTGTTGCCTGCTTCCCGTTTCTGCCGCACTCACCCCTGTCGGATTTCGGCGTTTTCACTCCGCGTGATTAAGCCGGTCCGACGCCGGGTGATGGGACGTGTTCCCGATAGGTCCGTACGCCCCGATCTGGGAACGTTGTACCTGTCTTTCGAGGGTGTCGTTTCTCGCTGGGGGTAGGTGGCCGGCCTCCGCAGCTCGTCCCGGAGCTGCGGAGGCCGGCCGTGGCACTCTTTCTCAGATGAACATCGTCGGCATCGGGTACGAGGGACTGACCCTCCCTGATTTCCTTTCGCGGCTCCGTTCGCTGGACGCTTCGGCTGGTCTTGGCTATACGCACGTGCCCGCGTTGGGTAACCCGCCGTGGAACCAGGCGGGTTTCCGAAGTCCGGACGCGGCGTCGGCCCGCGCGGCGTACGCGGACCTGATGCCGATGTCGGCACTCACCGAGGTGGCTTTGCTCGCCTCGCACGAACGGATAGCGCTGCTCTGCTTCGAAGCGGACCAGTCCCACTGCCACCGCGACGTCATCCTGTCGGCACTGACGTGATCACCGTCGGAGTCGATCTGGCGGCTGCGGACGAGCGCTCGGGCTTGGCGGTCGTGACGTGGTCGGCAGGTCGCGCGGTGGTTTCGTCGCTGTCGGTCGGCGTCACCGACGCATCGATCGTGGCGGCTGTTCGTGGATCGGACAAGGCGGGTATCGACAGCCCATTGGGTTGGCCGTCGGCGTTCGTGTCGTTCGTGACCACACATCAGTCCGGCTCGGTGACGCCGCCATCATCTGGCGACGGTGCCGCGTGGCGGCGGCGGTTGGCGTACCGGATGACCGATGAGGTGGTCCGGTCGACGACGGGCTTGATCCCGATGAGCGTCTCCGCGGACCGCATCGGCCACGCCGCCTTCCGCGCAGCTGGGTTGCTGGCTCTGCTCTCTCCTTCTGGTGCACCTCTGTCCCGAGCCGGTGACGATGTGGTGGTGGAGGTCTATCCGGCGGCGTCGCTGTTCTGCTGGGGGTTGACCCATCGCGGCTACAAGCGTGCTGGCCTGGCGTCGGACCTGGTTTCCGCACTGTTGGAGTCGGCGCCCTGGCTCTCGCTCGGCCCGTTCGAGACGTTGTGCCGCCGCAGCCACGACGCGCTGGATGCGGTGGTGGCGGCCCTGGCCGCACGGGCGGCGGCGATCGGCCAAGCCAGCCGCCCGTCGCCGGCGCAACTGGCCGCCGCGACCACTGAAGGCTGGATCGCGTTGCCCACCGGACCGCTCGCCGACCTAATTCGGCAGACGCGGGTCGAAGATCGTTCCTAGCATCGTCAGCGTGAACCGAGCCGAACGGATCGCGGTCGCTCAGCAGACGCTCGAGGTGATCGCCGCGGGTGGGTATGCCCGCGACGACGGGTCCTGGGTGGACATCGCGGCTGCGACCGCCGCGGCGGTAAGCGGCACGACGTCATACCCGCCGCAGGCACCGCCACCGTCAGTGAGTGCTTCGCTGGGCAGCACGACCGAGATCACGGTGACCGACGAAACGACGATCACGGCCGCGCGGAGGCTGTCCGCGTCCGGGCTACGAACCGGCGCTCTGAACTTCGCGTCCGCCCGCCACCCCGGTGGGGGCTTCCGCACCGGAGCCCAGGCCCAGGAGGAGTCCCTGGCCCGCTCGTCAGCGCTGGTCGCCTGCCTCGAAGGCAACCCGATGTACGCCCACCACAACCGCGTCCGCGACCCGTTCTACAGCGACCACATGATCTTCAGCCCCGACGTCCCGTTCTTCCGCGACGACCCGGGCGCGCTGCTCAACGAGCCTTTCACCTGCTCGATCGTGACCAGCCCAGCAGTCAACGCGGCGGTGGTCCGCCGCCAGCACGCCGCTCGTGTCGCGGACATCGAGCCCACCATGCGCCACCGCGCGGCCCGCATCTTCGACGTGGCCGCCTACCACGGGTTAGAAGCACTCGTCCTCGGCGCCTGGGGATGCGGCGTCTTCGCCAACGATCCAACCCTGATCGCCGACATCTTTGCCCATGCCTTACGCACCGACTACCGCGGCTTGTTCCGCACGGTCACCTTCGCGGTGTACGACACGACCGCTGGCAAGCAAGTCGCTACGGCCTTCCGCGATTCGCTGACCTGATCGCGGCCTGGGCCTCCCCCTTGTCATCGGCGAAGTTCGTGGACAGCCACGTGTGCACGGCCTCTGGAGTGCCGTGGCCGTGACGGCGCAGGATATCGACGATGTCGCCACCACATATCAGCGCGATCGGGTGCTGGTCAGCACGGATTTCGCCATACGCCTGGTGGTGAAAGTACGAGGTCGTCACGAAGACACCAAAATTCCGGTGCCGGAGCCTAGAGATCAATCGCGAAATATCGGTGACCCCTACCGAGTTGGTCCGCGCGTAGCACTTAGCTTCCAGGGCAAAGTCGATGGCGATACGGTCGGCGGCCGGCCCAAGGTGATACACGCCAACTGCATCGCGACCGCCGTCGCGGCTGGCCCGAGTGACGTCGACCGCGCCGGTGGCCGGCGACATCATCCGCCAAAGCTCTACCGCGCACCGCTCGAACCCATGCGGGTTGGGCGCGAAGAACCGATGAATGGTCTCCAGCATTCGCTGGCCCGGCCCGTCGGAGGGCAGTTGCTCGTCGCGCGTGCGCACAACCTTGGTCGACGGTGCCACCAGCGGGTGGTAGGAGCGGCCATTCACCCACTCACGCCACGGTTTGGGGCACGCCTCGCCAAGCGGACTGCCACGGAGAACCTCGTCGAGCCAGCTACGGCGGATCACCGCCTGGTCCAGCACGGTGAACCGTGCCTGATAGTTCTGGAAACGCTTGCCTGCGGTGCTACGCCAGATCGCTTGTAGATCGTCGTTCGCAGTCAGCGTTGCCGCTCCAGGCGCGAGCAGACCGCGGAAGCGCACGTCCCGGCCGCCGCTACCCGCCTTCGCGAACAGCAGGATAGGCGGGACCTTCGCCCGGTCCGCGGCGCTCGCGTGGCAAGCAGCGAAGACATCCCGAAGCAGCATGTTGCCGCGCCGCCGGGTTACGTGCAGCTCTTGACCAGGACGGCGATTGTCGCCGTAGTAGGTGAACACCCCGGTCTGCTCGTCGAGTTCGTCGGGCCAGTCCGGCTCGAAGCCGGAGGTGTAAAGCACCGCCAGCCGTACGGTCTTGTCCAGGACCGAGCCCTTGTACCGGAACCCACCTTGGTTGCCGACCGGCAGCAGCCGGCCAAGGGGATCATCGGCCACCGAACCCGCGGACCCTCCACGATAGATGGCGTCCACCATGAGGTCGGCGTCGCTCAGCGCGTCGAAGGGCACATATAGCTCGGGGTCGTCCACAGCGGCACTATATGGCCAGCCGTCCTCGGACAAGATCACCAAGAGGCTCGTCCGCGACCAGCGAGAGATGCAGAAAAGCTCCCGAGCAGCAGCTCAGGAGCTTCATTGCGCGCCCGAAGGGACTCGAACCCCTAACCTTCTGATCCGTAGTCAGATGCTCTATCCGTTGAGCTACGGGCGCAGGTGCCACGCCAGCATACACGCTGGGTTTGGCGCGGAGACTCCGGGATTCGAACCCGGGAGGGGCGGTAAACCCCAACCGCATTAGCAGTGCGGCGCCATAGACCAGACTAGGCGAAGTCTCCTCGGTGGTCCGCCTGCAGACCACCGCCGGTCGAGGATACAGGGCTCTTGGTGGACCGGGCAAAGCGGCCTCTGGAGCGCGATCGAGGAGACTTGCGGCTCTGGCAACCTGTGAACCCCCAGTCGCGGGACTAGGCTGGCAAACCATGGGAACCGGTGCTACGGAGCCGGAGCCGCCGGCTGAACAGCGGCGGCCGCGGTCGCGGCCTGCGAAGGCCAACTTTGCCGCGCCGACCGAGCAGGACAAGCCTCGTACGCCGCCGCAGCCTCGGGTCGCCAAGCAACCCCCCGCGATGCTCTTTCAGGCGCCCGCTGATGTCCCGCCGACCCCGCCTGCGCCGCGGCCGGCTCGGGCGGCCGCATCCTCGCCGTCGAAGGATGGCGACAGTCCGTCTATAGGCGAGCCGGCCGAGGGTGGAGCCGCTCCGGTGACGGACGCCACAAATACGAAGACGCCTCGGCCGCGGAAGAAGTCCGCCCAGAAGTCGTCAGACACAGACGCGCCAGCTGGCGCGACGCCGGCTACGGCCTCGCCGCCGGCCAAGGCCGCAGCCCCCGCTACGAGGAAGCCGGCCGCCACCGAGGCGCCTCTCGCTGCCGACGCTCCGCCCGCCACCGCGAAGCCGGCTACGGCCACGCCGCCGGCCAAGGCCGCTGCGCCCGCCGCTAGGAAGCCGGAGGCCAAGGACGCGGCGACGCCCGCTGCGACCGGCACCGCGAAGCCGGCAGGTGAGTCCGCGGCGCCGACCGACGGCACAGCGACCGCCAGCGCGAGGCCAACAGCCCCGGATTCGCCGTCGCCCAAGCCCGCATCCCCAGGCAACCCGGGATCGCCTGCCGCGGTGTCTTCGGGTACGGACGCGAAGCCCACCGACTCGGCGTCGCCAACGACGCCGCGGCAGGCTGGGCGGACCGCCAGCTCCGAGGAGCCGGTCAAGGCAGCCGCGGCCCCGGACAAGAAGGCCGCTCCGGCGAAGCGGGCTCCCGCTGCACGGAAGAGCAGCGACGAGCCGGACGCCGTGAAGGATCCGGCGCCTGGCGACGCCGCACCCCCGACCAAGGCGCCTCGGCCGCGCAAGAAGGCGATCTCCGCCGAAGCCGAAGCCGAAGCTGGAACCGCGACAACGACTCCGCGAGCCAGGAAGGCCGCGGCCAAGAAGGCGGCGCCCGCCCCGAAGAAAGACCCGGAGGAAGCGGTGTCGACCACCGATCAGAGCCCTGACACCGCCGCCGTGGCCCAGCTCGACACGGCGAGCCCGGCCACAAGCGCGCCAGCCGCGACGCCCACCACGCACGAGCCCAGGACGGCGCCGGTCACCAGCGCCCCCGCCGCCGGCGGCGCGGAGGTCGCCCGCTCCCTCACCCGCCTCCCAGAACAAGCAGCCATCGCCGCCGTCAAGCGGTTCGCCCCGCAAGCCGAGGTCTGGGCCCAGGAGATCCGCGCCACCTACCCCACCGCCACCCCCGACGCCCTCGCCCGGCTCGCTCAGCGCCGCTTCACCCGCAAGGCCACCCTCGCCGGCGCGATGGTCAGCTTCGCCAACGGCTGGTCCGCCCCCGCCGACCTCGCCGCCACCGGGTGGGCCAACGCCGAGCTCGTCGCCCACATCGCCGCCGCCTACGGCAAGCAGGCCACGCCCGAGGACATTCTGGTCCTGACCGGTATCCACCAGGACCACGAGTCCGCCGCGGCCGCGATCAACCAGGAGCCCGGTCACAGCGCCAGCCGCGCGCCCATCACGGCCGCGAGCAGGACCGCCACCTGGGCCGCGCTGAAACTCCTCGCCCGGGCCTGGCCGGGCATCGCCCTCGCCGGTGGCGCCGCGGCCGCGAGCCTCAACTCGGAGCGGGTCGCCGCCCGCGCGATCCAGCGGTTCAGAGCCAGCTGAACCACTCGCGCGGCAGCAGCGCGTACCCGACAAAAGCCACCACATCCAGCAGCGTGTGCGCCACCACCAGCGGCAGCACGCGCTTCGTCCGGATGAAGAACAGCGCGAAGACGACCCCCATCACGGCGTTGCCGATGAAGCCGCCGAAACCCTGATAAAGGTGGTACGAGCCGCGCAGCACCGCGGACGCCGCGATCACCCACGGCAGCCGCCAGCCGAGTTCGCGCAGCCGCGTGACCAGGTAACCGACGACGATGATCTCTTCCAGAATGGCGTTCTGCAGCGCTGACAGGATCAAGACCGGGACGGCCCACCACACCGGCGGCAGCGCGGCCGGGACCAGGTTGGCGTTGATGCCCAGAGCGGACGCCGCCCAGACCAGGCCCAGGCCCGGCAGCCCGATCGCCGCCCCCAGCGCCACCCCCCAGCCAAGATCGAACCAGGGCCGCCGAACATCCAGACCCAGCAGCGACCGCGGCGACCGCAGCAGATACAGCGCCAGGGCCACGGGTACGAGGGCGAACAGGATCCCGAGCAACTGGTACGTCAGATCCAGGTACGGCCGCACCGACTGCGACGGGTTCAGCGTGGCCGTCTGCTGCGACAGCGGCTGTGACGCCGTCAGTCGGGCCACGATCGTGACCAGCGAGTAGACAGCCGACTGGCCCAGCGAGAGACCCAGGACGATCAAGATCTCCGGGCGCAGGCGCCTGTCGTCCCGAACCACCGGGTCCTGCGAAGGCGAGAGATCGACTGCCACGCGCTAACTGTGCCGGATGAACCTGGGCGCGCGCATCAAGCCAGCGGACCTTGGTCGGCGAACCACGCCTGATCAACGCGTACCCGCACCCAGCAGGCAGCGTCAGGCGACGCCTGAGCCGGCGCGCCGGCCGGGGAAGCCAGGTGCGGCGGCGCGAACGCCACCACAGACGCCGTGCCCGACACGTGCAGACCCGTACGTTCCCGCAGGAGGTCGAGGAACAGCAGCCGTACCGGCCCGGAGATCGGCGAGACCCGCGGCTCCGGCCAGGTGATCAAACGCCGCGACGGCGCCTGGACGAACCCGGGGACACCCCGACACGCCGTGCGCCCGCCGCGCGCCGCGGTGACGAAGACCATCTCCTGCGCCGAGATGAACCCGACCATGCGGTCGTCGAGCCGCGCACGTGGCGGGTCCACCGTTGCGGGCGCACTCGATCGCCGACCGGCGGCCCGCCGGCTACGAGCGAACGACCCTGATGGGGCCGGGATGACGGTGCGCTCCATGCGAACTCCAGAACCGATTGCGACCAGCCGGAACGCGCAGCGCCTTACCACACGCGGTTCAGAGTTCCACAACGAGTGATCCATAGACAGGGTGGGATCGCGTTCGTCGCACATTCTGTGCGATGGACCTCGACGCAGAGTGCTCACGCTGGTCAGACGTGCACAGCGCGACCACACACACCCTGATCAACCAGAGGCACGGCGGGCCGGGTGGAGGCCAAGGCGCGTCAGACAAGCGAAAAGGGCGTCAATGGGGAACCTTTCACGGCTACTGAAGGAAAGCTGGACCCTCGTCGAGGAGCAGCAGGACAAGGTCGCCGGTTACTTCTACGCACGCATTTTCCTGTCCAACCCGCACTTGCGGAACCTGTTCCCGGTGACCATGGACGTGCAGCGGGCGCGTCTGCTCGGCGCCATCGTCACGGCCGTGCAGTCGCTCGACGACCCCGACCGGTTCGAGGAATACCTGCGGCAGCTCGGAAAGGACCACCGCAAGTTCCACGTGGAACCGGAGCACTACGACGTGGTCGGCGGTGCCCTGCTGGAGGCCCTGCGCACCTTCGCCGGCGAGGCCTGGAGCATCGAGTACGACCAGGCCTGGGGCGACGCGTACAACGTGATCGCCAAGAAGATGATCGCCGGCGCCGAGGCCGACACGAACCCGGCGTACTGGCACGCCGAGGTGCTCACCCACGAGCGCCGCGCCAAGGACATCGCGGTGATCACGTGCCGGCCGCTGCAATATCCGCTCGAGTTCCGCGCCGGCCAGTACGTCAGCGTCGAGGCACCGCGCTACCAGCCCCGCCTTTGGCGCACGTACTCGATGGCCAACGCCCCCAACAAGGAGGGCACGATCGAGTTCCACGTGCGCGCGCTGGGCGCCGGCTGGGTGTCGAGCGCCCTGGTCCGCCGCGTCCAGGTCGGCGACCTGCTCCGGGTCGCGGCGCCGATGGGCACGATGTCCCTCGACCGCAAGTCGACCCGCGACATCGTCTGCGTCGCCGGCGGCACCGGCCTCGCTCCGATCAAGGCGCTGATCGAGGAGCTGACCCGCTACAACCGCACGCGCTGGGTGCACGTGTTCTTCGGCGCCAAGGACCGCGACGACCTGTACGACCTACCGGAGCTCAACAAGCTGGCGGCCCGCTACCCGTGGCTGTCGGTGGTGCCGGCCTGCAGCGACGACAAGAACTTCGTCGGCGAACAGGGCAACGTCGGCGACGTGGTGGCCCGCTACGGCCCCTGGGGCGACCACGACTTCTTCGTCTCGGGCTCGTCCTCAATGGTCAAGAACACCCTGCGTACGCTGGCCGAGCTCAAGGTCCCCGCGGTCCGCATCAAGTACGACACCTTCGGCGACATCTAGCCGCAGAAGGCACATCGCAGCTCCGCGAATGGAACGCCGACACGCCGCAAATCGAAAGTTTGCTCGTCGCAGATCGAAAAACGGCCTAGCCTGATCGGGTGCCCACGACCCGGCTCGTGCCACGGCGGGCAGCGGCCCAGGTGAGCGCCGCGCTCGCCGACACCCGCGTGGTCCTGATCAGCGGGGCACGCCAGGTCGGCAAGAGCACGCTCGTCCGGCTGGTCGCCCAGGACCGCCTCGCCGAGCGCCGAGATCTGGACAGGGCGCAGGACCGGGCGGCGGCCCTCGCTGATCCGGTCGGCTTCGTCGACACGACCGAGCTGATGGCGATCGACGAGATCCAGCGCGCGCCGGAACTGCTGCTGGCCATCAAGGCATCCGTCGACGAAGATCCACGTCCCGGCCGCTACCTCCTCACCGGCTCCTCCCGGCTGTTCGGGATGGTCGCCGCCCCGGACGCGCTGCCGGGCCGCATGGAAACCGTCGAACTCTGGCCGTTCTCGCAGGGGGAGTTGGACGGCACGCCGGACGGCTTCGTGGACGCCGTCTTCGCGTCCGGCCCCGACGTCGCGCACGAGTCGACGGTCACCCGTGCCGACTACGCCGCCCGGATCGTCCGCGGCGGGCTCCCGGAAGCCACCGGACGCGATGACCCCCAGCGCCGCGCACGTTTCTTCGACGGATACGTCCAGGCCCTGATCGACCGCGACGTCCGCCAGCTCTCCGACATCCACCGCAAGGCCGAACTGCGCACGCTCGTACGCCTGCTCGCCGCGAGGTCGGCAACCACGATCGCGGCCAACTCGCTGGAGCGGGAACTCGGGCTGAGCCGGCCCACGGTCGCCCGCTACCTGCGCGCCCTCGAGGAGATCTTCCTCGTCAAGCGCGTCCCGGGCTGGTCGCGCAACCTCGGCACCCGGGCCACGGCGGCCCCGAAGCTCGTCTTCGTCGACTCAGGCATTGCCGCCAACGAACTCGCGATCGAGGCGCGGTCGCTGCTCCGCCCCGGTGCGCCCTTCGGGCCGCTGCTCGAGTCCTTCGTCCTCTCCGAGATAGCGCGGCAGCTGACCTGGTCCAGCCAACCGGTCGAGCTCTCGCACTACCGCGACCACAGCAAGTTCGAGGTCGACGCGGTGCTCGAGAACCGGTCCGGCCGGGTCGTCGGCGTCGAGGTGAAGGCGGCGTCGACCGTCGGACCGGACGACTTCCGGGGCCTGCGCCGGCTGGCCGAACGGCTGGGTGACGACTTCGTCACCGGCGTCGTCCTCTACACGGGCACCTCGACCCTGCCGTTCGGGGACAAGCTCCGCGCGATCCCCATCAGCGCGCTCTGGCAGGTTCAGTAGCTCCAGGGCACCCCGGACTCGCGGTATTCGGTGATCGGGACCAGCGGCGCTCCCGGTGGCATGCGCGAGTCGTAGAGGCGGCCCTCCAGATGGTCGATCTCGTGTGCCACCAGCCGGGCCAGGCCGCGCTCGAAGGTCGTCAGGCGGCGCGACCCGTTCCAGTCGGCGTGCTCGACCACTAGGCGCAGCGCCCGGGGCACCAGGCCGCGGACGTCGAAGAAGGACAGGCAGCCCTCGTAGCGCTCGTCCGACTCCGGTGACGCGTCGACCACCCGCGGGTTGACCAGCACCAGCGGCTCGGCGGCCGGGTCGGGTGGGCGGACCACCGCGATCGCGACCGAGAGGCCTACCTGCGGCGCCGCCAGGCCCACGCCCTTGCTGAAGATGTGCATCTCCTCGATGCGTTCGAGGGCCGCGAACAGCCGGTCGACGACGTCCCGGCCCGCGGCCGCGTCCGACGGCAGGCGCAGCGGGACCGCCGGGTGCGCGAGCAGGGCACTGCCCCGCTGCACGACGCCGACCGACCGCATCCGCTCGCTCGGTGCCCGCGGCGCCTGCCGCTGCGCCGGCACGATCGCCGGGCGGGCCGGCTCCCACAGCTTCCGGCCGTTGGTGCCCAGCGACCCGGACACGGCCCGGAAGCGCCATTCCAGCCGGTACCGGGCGTTCAGCGTCGGCGCGTCCGTCGTCCACTCGAACAGCGTGCGGTCGCCCTCCGCGCGCCGGGCCACGGGCGTACGCAGCGGTGCCTCCTCCGCCGACAGCGACGTCTCCACGCCCCAGACCTGCGCGTCCAGCGCGGTCGGGAAGTCGAGGCGCACCGTCAGGCGCCGGGTGGGCAGGCGGACGGCCCGCTGGAACCAACGACCCCACTTCTCCGGGCTCACCGTGTACGCGTACTCGATGGTGACCCTCTCCCCGGGATAGAGCGGGAACCGGCCGTTCTCGTTCTCGAAGAGCAGCCACACCTCTTTGAACGCGTCCCGGTCGTGCTTCTTGCGCCACTCCATCGGCTCGCGCGCCGGCGGGTCGTCGCACCAGGCCCGCAGGTCGAGCTCCTCGAACGTCAGCGGGTGGTCGCGGTGGTGCTTGTTGGACAGCTCCGGGTCCTCGGGGTAGCGGTCGACGGCGACCCGCACCAGGTAGCGGGTGACCGGCTCCTTGCCCGCGTTGTAGAGCGAGCGGCGGACGACCGTCCGGTAGGCGTCGTCGACGAACTCGAGCGTGGCGACCTCGTGCTCGACGATCAACCCGGTGCCGGGCGGCATCCACTGCTCGGGCACCGGCGGGTCGCGCTGCGGCTGGCCGGCGCCGCGGGCGTGCCGCAGCTCGTCGTAGTCCTGGAAGCGCAGCCAGATCGCGCCGCCGGCGCTGAGCACGGCCTCGGCGCGGCGGGCGAAATCTTCGGTGGGGCGGTGGCGGCGGCCCTCGACGTGGCTGACGTACGACGGGTCGAAGCCCATCTGCGTGGCCAGCTGCTTCTTCGTCAGGCCGCGTTCTACCCGCCAGCGCGACAGCTCGGCCGCGAACGACTCGGCGGCGCGTTCTATCGGCGAGATTGGTGAAGTCGGCGGCGGTGGGCTCGGCATCACGCATCCCTTTTGGGGCCGGAACTCCCCTAGAAGGCCCGGAAATCCAGTCTGCTGCGCCGATCGGAAACCCGACCAGAAGTGCCGCGTTACCGACAAATGCCTTGACAATCGTCGCGCAGTGCGACCTAGTCGATACGCCGCGAATTGTGGGGGTCACCCCAGATGAGTACTTGCCCACCCGGGCTCGAGTTTCTCTGGTTAGGCTAGCCTTAGCACGCTATGGTGTTTCGGCTGGCGAGCCAGAGGTAACCGGCTAGCCATGGGCGATTCCGCGACGATGGGTGGGACTCCGTGACGGCACGAACGAAGTTGGCGGTGTGGTCAACGTGACCGCGACCATCGACTTCCGCGCGATGGCCGGCGCACCCTTCGACCCGATCAGCTCCACGCTGCGGTCGATGTTCGGCACAGACGATCTCCCCGGGCTCACCCGCGGGCTGCTGGTGCACGACCCGGCCGGCTGGATCCCGGCCTCGTCGCTCTCCGACGGCACCCACCTGCCCCAACTGCTCGACGCGGCCGCCCGCCGCTGGCGCGGTTCACCGCACGCCGCCGCGGCGCTGGCCTGGAAGTCCTACAGCTACTGGCTGGCCCTGCCGGCCGTGCTGGGCTGGGCGTCGGCCCGCCGGGTGCCGCTGCTGCGCGCCGACGACGTGCTCGTGCACTTCGAGGACCACCGGCCCCTGCTGACGCTCGGTTACCGCCGCACGATCGACGTCGCGGTGCTGCCGTCGGACCCGCTGGCGATCTCTGGCCTGCCGGAGGTCGTGGTGGTCCCCGACGAGGCGGCGCTGCTGGAGACGTTCCGCGCGACGCTGCTCGACGAGCACGTCAACCCGCTGCTGGACGCGATCCACGGCCAGGTCCGGGTGGGCACCCGTACGCTGCTGGGCTCGGTCGCCTCGGGCGTCGCCTACGGCCTGCTCCGCGCGGCCGACTGGCTGCCGGGCTCGACCCGCGACAACATCGCGACGCTCCTGACCGCGCTGGAACTCGACGATCTGATCGAACTCGTCGACGGGCCGGGCGGGCAACTCAACGTGCAGCGCAAGACGTGCTGCCTCGCCTTCACGCTCCCGCAGCCGAAGCTCTGCTCGGGCTGCGTCATCAAGCCTTCTTAAGGCAGCATCCGGGCTCGGGCCCGCGGTGGTCACGACCGTCGCTCCCGCCAGACAACGCTCCGCTTCGCTGCGCTGCCAGGTCCGCCTGGGCTCGCGGTCAGGGCGTCGGTCATGACCGGCGGTCCAGATAGGCCGCCCAGCCCCGGTTCGCGACCTCGGCCGCCGTCGCCGGCCGGGTCGGTTCGCGAAGATCCTCGACGCGGAACGACGCCGTCAGGTCGGCGGGATCGCGATAGCCGGTCAGGCACTCGACGCACTCCAGGAACAGGCCCGAGCCGACCGTGAACACGATCAGGCCGTTCGCGCAGACCCGGCAACCGACGGTCGCGACCAGCATCCGGTCGCTTTACCCATGCCGCCGGAAGCGCACCCGTCAGTTCGCGAGGACGCCGCCCTCGATGTAGAGCTCCTGGGCGTTGACGCCGCCGTTGCGGAGGAGGAACTCCGTCGCGTCGACGATCTCCTCGGTGGTGACCAGGCGGCCCAGCGGGGTGCGGGGCAGGTGCGGGTGGTTCGGGGTGTCGCGCCACTTCGGGCTGTCGCCGACGATGCCCGGGTGCAGCACGTTGACCCGGTGCGGGGCGACCTGCACGGCCAGCGTCCGGGCCAGGCCACCCAGGCCGGCGTTGTGGGTGGTGACGGCGGTCGAGCCCGGGTACGGCCGGTCCTTCGCCACACCGCCGAAGAGCACCACCGACGCGCCGGCGCGGAACCGGTCGCGGAGCACGCGGACCACCTCGGCGTACCCGACGAGCTTGATCGTGTGCGCCGTGATCGCGGCGGCCAGGTCGAAGTTGTCCAGCGTGTTCGGCACCTGGCTGGTCGCGGTGACCACCAGGTGGTCGACCTCGGTGATCTCGGCGAGGGACTGCGCGATCGTCTCCGGCTCGGCCAGGTCGACACCGAGGCCGCGTACGCCGGGCCCGATCTCCGCGGCCGTGGCCACGGCCCGTTCCACTTCGCGGCTGGTCACGACGACCTCGTCGCCGCGCGCGACGAGCCGGGTCGCGACGGCGAGCCCGAGCCCACCCGTCCCACCGATGACGATTGCCGTGCCCATATGTCGTGCCACCCTTCGAAGATCCAATGGAACTGTGCCATGGCGGACCGCCGATCCGCCCGGATCGTGAGCCGGGTCATCGGCTAACAGGAGCACGAAGTTCCGCTTCGGTAGCATGGCACGCGTGGCAACGCGGCTCCGGGCAGACGCCGAACGCAACCGGCAGCGCATCATCGACGCCGCCCGCCGGGTGTTCGCCGCCCAGGGTGTGCACGCCCCGGTCGAGGAGATCGCCAAGGAGGCCGGGGTCGGGATCGGCACGCTCTACCGGCGTTTTCCGGACCGCATCGAACTGGTCGAGGCCGTCTTCCTGGACCGGGTCGAGGGCTACCTGGCCGCTGCCGAGGAGGCCCGGAAGATCGACGACCCGTGGCTGGCGTTCCGCACGTACCTCGAGCAGCTCGGCGCCATGCAGGCACAGGACGTCACCGTCACCGACGTGCTCACCCTGACCATGCCGGCACCGGGCGCGCTGGAGCAGGTGCGCAACCGCCTGTACGCGACCCAGAACCGGCTGATCCGCGCGGCGCAACGCCAGGGCACGCTCCGGGCGGACTTCACACCGGAGGACATCGTCCTGCTCCTGATCGCCAACGGAGCCATCGTCCGCCAACTCGGCGCCGACCTGCCGGGCAGCGCACCCCGGTTCCTCGCGCTCGCCCTCGACGCGCTGCACACGCGCAACCCGAGCCCACTACCCGACCCACCACCAGCAGCGGAGGTGGTCCGCGCGATGCAACGGCCACCGGTCAACAAGCGGGGGTAGGGGCGGGGCGGCACTCCCGCCGGGCCAGGCAGCAGCGCCGTTAGACGGCGATTCGGCCGCCGTCGACCGGTAGGAGGGCGCCGTGTACGAAGCTCGACCTGCCCGTCGCCAGGAACGCGATCGCCTCCGCCACCTCCTCGGCCAGCCCGACCCGGCCGGCCGGCGCGCCGGAGGCCAACTCGTCGAGGTCGTCGCCCATCGGTTGGGTGCCGGCGGTGCGTACCGGGCCCGGGCTGACCACGTTCACCCGCACCCCGCGCGGGCCGAACTCCGCGGCCCAGGCCTTGGTCAGCAGGACCAGCGCCGCCTTGCTCGAACCGTAGAGGCCCATGCCCGGCAGGCCGAACTCGGCGACCATCGTGGAGACGTTGACGATCGCCCCGTCCCCACGCTGGGCCATCTCGGGCGCCAGTTCGGCGACCAGGAAGTACGGCGCCTTGACGTTGATCGCGTAGACCGCGTCGAAGTCCTCCTCGCTGGTCGCGTCGGTGGCCACCGCGGGGTAGATCCCGGCGTTGTTGACCAGCACGTCCACCCGCCGGTCAGGTCACGCGCCTGCCTGGCCAGCGACCGGGCGGTCGCCTCGTCGCGCAGGTCGCTCGCGAGGAAGTCGGCCTTGCCGCCGCGGGCCCGGATGTCGGCCACCACGGCGGCGCCCCGCACCGGGTCCCGGCCCGAGACCAGGACGTACGCGCCGAGGTCGGCCAGGGCGAGCGCCGCCGCCCGGCCGATGCCGCTCGTGCACCGGTCACCAACGCGGATTTACCTGTCAGATCGTTCATCAGTTCACCCATCTCATGCGCCCGGCGGGGACGTCCCGGCCGGTCGACGGGTTCAAGCCCGGAGCCCGCTCAGCCTTTCCCACCAGGCTCTTCGCCGTCGTTATGGCCGCCATAAGCGTCTTCCAGCGCGGCGACCAGGGCGCCGAGGTCACGCCGGCGGGACTCGGCCGGCCAGACCGCCCAGGTGCGCCGGACCAGCGGCCGTTCGAGCAGCGGCAGCCAGGTGACGCCCGGGGGAAGCGGCGCCGACCAGTGCGGTGGGGCCAGCGCGAACGCGCGCCCGGAGAGCACCGCGGTGAACTTGACCTCCGGGATCAGCTCCTGCCCTTCGGGCGCGGGCGGGCCGAGGTCGAGACCGTGGCTGCGCAGGATCGCGGTGACCTCGTCGTACCAGGCCGGGCTCGCCGTCCGTGGGAAGCCGACCCAGTGCACCCCGACGAGTCTCTCGAGACGCACGCCGGCCGGGCCCGCCACCCGCCCGGCCATCTCGTCGGTGACCAGCACCCCGAGGGGCTCCGCCACGATCAGGCTCGCGTCCAGTCCGCCACCGATCGGGTGTTCCCGGACCAGCGCGACGTCGAGGTCACCGGTCCGCAACGCGGCGAACTGGGCCGCGGTCGACAGGTGCCGAGCCCGCACCCGCGTCTCGGGAAACCGCTCGCCGACCCGGGCCAACGGACCAACCAGGAGGTCCTCGGGCAGCTCGAGCGGGATGCCCAGGCGGAGCAGGCTGCCACCGGGCTCGGTGTGCCGGGACAGCGCCGAGACCGCCCGCTCGTAGCGGGCCAGCACGGCGCGGGCCTCGACGAGCAGGGTCCGGCCGGCCTCGGTCGGGCGTACGCCGGTGCTGCTGCGGATCAGCAGGTCGACGCCGAGTTCGCGCTCGAGCGCGGAGGTCACCCGCGCAGTTTGGTCGCGTCCCAGAGCCAGACGTCGCCGACCTTTTCCGGCGGTACGCCGTACAACTCGGTCATGGTCTTGATCCACAGTTCGGAGTCGCGGCGTTTCGGGACGACGACCGCGCCCGCGTTCCAGTAGGCGAGGTCGGCGCGCGCGTTCGCGCGGGTGGCCGGGGACGCCGGTGGGATCTTGCCCGTGCGGCTCACGTACCGCAGGTAGTAGTTGGTCGGACGGAACTCGGACGTGAAGCTGGCGATCCGCTCCGGCCCGACCGGCGCGAGGAAATAGCCGCCTGCGAGCGGCATCCGCGTCAGCGTCTTGGCCGACCAGCGGATCGGGTCGTTGACGCCCGAGGTCGGCATCGGCACGAAGACGAGGCTCCGGCCGCCCGCCGCATAACGCTGCCACTCGCCCGACGAGACGAACGTCGGGGTGTTCGACAGCTTGGTCGCCGGCAGCGCGGTCGGTGCGATCGGCACCAGCGCCACCACCAGCGCGGCCGCCCCCACCGCCCGCCACGCGGGCGCCGTGAACGTCTTCTGGCCGACCGCGACGCCGCACGCCAGCAACAACCCCACGATCGGCGTCACGGCGAGCGCCCAGCGGGTCGGCACCGCCGAGCTGAGCACGGGCACGTCGTGCAGTGACGCCCACAGTGACGGCAGCCCCGTCGGCTCGCCGTGCAGCCGCACCACCGGGCCGAGGGAGAGGTAGGCGAAGACCACGCCGACCGCGAACAGGCCCAGCACCGCCGCGCTGCGGCGCAGTGCGACCACCACGACCAGGACCAGCGCGACCATCGGCCAGCCGAAGAACGAGTTCTCCTCGGCGGCGTTCTGCGCCAGCCCGCGGGCGGTCTCCATGCTGCCGAGCAGCGACTCGCGGGACAGGGCCACGTACGCGGCGAGATCCGCGCCGTAGCCACGGACCTCGTACGGGAGGCCGCTGTAGGACTGTGGCCCGGTGAGCAGCAGGCCGATCGGATACCAGAGGGCCGCGAGCGCCACGCCGACCGCGACCAGGCCGCCGCGCAGGAACAGCCGCCACGTCGCCCGGGTCTCCCGCCAGCGCAGCGCGCCCGCGACGATCAGGAAGATCACCAGGCCCACGGCGGTCATGAACAGGATCTCCAGGTTGATGAACGCCTGCCAGATCACCACCAGGCCGAGCAGGACGCCGTTGCGCAGCCAGCGCGGGTCGCGCCGCAACTCCAGCGTCCGCCAGATCAGCACCGGCACGAGGAACTGGGCGACCAGGTTGGGGTGGGCGTTGGCCTGGGAGATCATGCCGGGCGCGAAGGCGCAGAAGCCGGCGCCGACCCAGGCGGCGAACCGACGGTGCACCAGGTAGCGGCAGAGCACCAGGTACCAGCTCACCGCCGTCAGGATCAGCGCGCCGGTGAGGAAGACGTTGAAGGCGACCTGCGGCCCGAGCAGCAGGGTCACGGGGGCCATCGGGATCGAGATGCCGAGGACCGAGGTGTTCGCCATCAGGTTGATGCCCAGCGGCACGTTCATCTGGTCGGAGAAGAACGGTGCGGCCTGGCCGGTGGCGACCAGCGCGCCGTGGCCGAGCATCCACTCGAAGAAGGCCTGGTCGGCGCGGTTCGCCTCCAGGCCCCAGGTGGGGTGCAGCCAGATCCGGTAGGTGACCCAGCCGGCCAGCAGGACATAGCTGGCGGTCGCCGCGAGGTCGCGTATCCACAGCCGGTTCGGCGCGGTCGTCACTTCCGGCGCACGGGTCACCCGCGGCAGATCCGACGTGTCGGTCTCCCCTTTCCCACCCACCGCCATCGGCTCCTCCAAGGGCCTGTCAAGGGGATCCACAGAAGACCGGCAATTCACTGGATCTCCGGAACATCCGACCTGGGCTCTCATACCGTAACCAATAGGGAAGGTCTCTCACGTTCCATCGAGGTAACTGTCCCTACCGGGGGGAGGCGGCAGATGGCCGAGATCACCGGGGATCAACAGGTTCAGTCCGAGGTGCTCGAAGGCTTGGCGACCGCGGTCAACCACCGGCGTTGGTTCGCCGAACTGGCCCAGCCCTACCTGGGCATGTTTCCGATCGAGATCGGCAGCGGCCTGGGCGACTACGCGCTCGAGTGGGCACCGCACACGGCCCGGTTCACCGCCACGGAGGCCGACCCCGACCGCTTGATCGCCTTGAAGGAACGGCTCGCGGGGCACACCGACATCGAGGTACGGCAGATGCTGCTGCCGAGCCAGGACGAGGGCGCCTACACGGCGGCGGTCTCGTACAACGTGCTCGAGCACATCGAGGACGACCGCCGCGCGCTGCAGAGCATGGGCGCGCTCGTCCGCCCCGGCGGAGCGGTGATCATCATCGTGCCGGCGTTCCCGTTCGCCATGAGCCCGGTCGACATCGCGACGGGCCACGTGCGGCGCTACACGGTCCGCTCGCTCGGCCGCGTGATGTCCCGGGCGGGCCTGCGGGTGGAGCGGATCAACTACACCAACGCGCTGGGCCTGATCGGCTACTACATGGCCACGAGCGTCTTCCGCCTGACACCGAAGGAAGGCGCGATGGTCAAGTTCTACGACAAGCTGGTGCTCCCGGCGACCAAGGCGGTCGAGACCCGGGTCCGGCCGCCGTTCGGCCAGTCGGTCTTCGCGGTGGCCCGCCGACCGAAGTAGAAAGCGGAGGGTGTGGGATTCGAACCCACGAAGAGGTTGCCCTCTTACCGGTTTTCAAGACCAGCGCCATCGGCCACTAGGCGAACCCTCCTGGACGCGGGGTCAAGTCTGCCATGTTGGCGGGCACGGGGTAAGAAAGGGCATGCGTGCCATCACCATCCCCGAGGCCGGCGGACCCGACGTGCTCACCTGGGCGGAGGTGCCCGATCCCGTGCCCGGGCCCGGCGAGGTCCTGATCGACGTCGTCGCGTCCGCGGTCAATCGGGCTGACCTGCTGCAACGCCAGGGGCACTACGCGCCGCCGGCGGGGTCGTCGCCCTATCCCGGGCTCGAGTGCGCCGGGCTCCTCGACGGGCGGCCCGTGTGCGCGCTGCTCTCCGGCGGTGGCTACGCGCAGCGGGTCGCCGTGCCCGCCGACCACGTGCTGCCCGTGCCGGCCGGCATCGCGCTCGACGAAGCCGGTGGGCTCCCCGAGGTCGCCTGCACTGTCTGGTCCAATGTGGTGCGTGGTGCCCGGCTGAGCGCCGGCGAGACCTTTCTCGTCCACGGTGGATCCAGCGGCATCGGCACGTTCGCCATCCAACTCGGCAAGGCCCTCGGGGCACGGGTCGTCACCACGGCCCGCAAGGTGAAGCACGAGGCGTTGCTCGCCCTCGGCGCGGACCACGTCATCGACTACTCCACCGAGGACTTCGCGGCGATCACCGAACAGCTCGGCGGCGCCGACGTGATCCTCGACATCATGGGTGCGTCCTATTTGGACCGCAACATCGCCGCGCTGGCCAAGAACGGTCGCCTGGCCATCATCGGCACCCAGGGCGGCCGGCGCACCGAGCTCAACTTCGGCAGCCTGATGGCCAAGCGGGGCACCATCTCCGCGACCACCCTGCGGGCCCGTCCGGAGGCGGAGAAGACCGAGATCATCGAGGGCGTACGCGCGGAGGTCTGGCCGTTGATCGAAGCGGGTCACATCCGTCCGGTGATCGACCGGCGGATGCCGATGGCCGAGGCGGCCGCGGCGCACCGGCTGGTCGAGGAGAACGCCCACATCGGCAAGGTGCTGCTGATCAATCAGCCGTGACCCGGCGGCCGGCCCGGCGCAGCAACAGGTGCGGGCCGGCACCGTCGGCGGCCAACCGGTCGCCCGCGTTGTAGAGGTGGCAGCGCTGCATCGACAGGCAACCGCAGCCGATGCACTCGGCGAGGTCGTCGCGCAGCTCTTCGAGCAGCGCGATGCGCTCGTCGAGCCGGGTGCGCCAGAGCGCCGACAACCGGCTCCAGTCGGCCCGGGTCGGCGTCCGGTTGTCGGGCAACGAGGCCAGCGCCGCGGCGATCTCGTCGAGGGCGACGCCGACCTGCTGGGCGATCCGGATGAAGGCGACCCGGCGCAGCTCGGCCCGGTCGTACCGGCGCTGGTTGCCGCTGGTACGACCGGCGCGGATCAGACCGAGGCGCTCGTAGTAGCGCAGCGCCGAAGGCGCTACGCCGGATCGCGCGGAAAGCTCACCGATGGTGAGCGAGTCGGTGCTCAGCGCTGCTTGCGGGCGCGCTCGCGGGTGAGGATCCACAGCGCCTCGACGCCGTCTTTCCACGTGATCTTCTTGCCCTCTTCGCGGCCACGGGCCCGGTAGCTGATCGGCACCTCGTAGGGCCGGATCTTCTGGCGCAGCAGCTTGCCGGTGACCTCGGCCTCCATGCCGAAGCCGCGCGACTTGACCTCGAGCGACCGGTAGAGCGAGACCGGCAGCAGCTTGAAGCAGGTCTCGAGGTCGCCGATGTAGGAGTTGTAGAGCACGTTGGCGGCGGTGGTGACGGCCTTGTTGCCCATCACGTACCAGAAGCTGTAGGCGCTGTGGCTGCCGAAGGTGCGATTGCCGTAGACCACCGTGGCCCGGCCGTCGAGCACCGGAACGAGCAGCCGCGGGATGTCCATCGGGTCGTATTCGAGGTCGGCGTCGAGGATAACCATGTAGTCGCCCTCGGCGCTGTCGACCGCGGTCTTGATGGCCGCGCCCTTGCCGGCGTTCTTCGGGTGGGTGATGACCCGCAGTCGCGCGTCGTCCGCGGCGTCAAGGATGGCGCCGGTGCCGTCCTTGCTGCCGTCGTTGACCACGACGAGCTCGATCTCGCACGGGTATTCGACCGCGAGCGCCTGCTTGAGCGCTTCCGCGATGCGTTCTTCCTCGTTGTAGACCGGCATGAGGATCGAGAGCTTCACGGGGGATCTCCTGGGCAGGCGACAAATCGGCATCAGCGTACTCGGTCCGTCCGAAGATCGTGTTCCACCATCCGGTGGATGGCTCGCGGCTGCCCGCGCGATCACCTGAGGACTATTCACATATGTGCTCGGAGCAGGTTACCCTCCAGTAACTCGATCGATATATTCCGATCGATTGGAAGGAGTGCGTCGATGCCCCATTCCTCATCGGCCGTGCTCCGGGCGCCGAAGCGGCGTACCCTCGCCGCCGCGGCGCTCGTCGCGGGCCTCGTCCTCCCGTTCCTCGTCGCGACCGGAACCCCCGCCGGCGCGGCCGACCGCCCCCCCGTCCAGCCGCTGCCGGCCAACCTCGAGGCGATCCGCGCCGCCGAGGCGACCGCGCTCTACGGCTCCCCCGGCATCCGACCCCTCGAAGAACGGCGGACCGCGCTGGTCACCATGGGTGACAGCGAGATCTCCGGCGAGGGCGTCGGCAACTACGTCCCCGGTACGCACCAGGACGGCAACTGGTGCGACCGCTCCTACGACCAGGCGGTGTTCCGCACCGGCATCGCGTCCGACACGCAGTACAACATCGCCTGCTCGGGCGCGACCCCGTGGAACCTGATCGCCGGTGGCCCGACCCAGTGGAACGACCTCAACCAGGGCGACCACCTCTCGATCAAGGCCCGGAACACGCGCATCAAGCTGATCTGGGTGGTGGTGGGCGCCAACGGCGACGGCACGATCCAGTTCGGCCCGGTGGCGACCGACTGCGCGATCCGCCGGGTGTTCTTCCAGGGCGCCTGCTGGCCCACGTACACCGATGTCTGGACGACCCGGGTCGAAGGCTCCCGGGTGGCGGTCGAGGACGCGCTGCGCAGCATCAGGGCGACGATGACCGCGGCCGGCTACCTGGCCGCGGACTACGAGCTCGTGCTGCAGTCCTACCCGAGCCCGGCCAGTCCCGACGTCGAGGACAACCCGGACTTCCCGGGCTGGTACTCCGGCGGCTGCCTGCTCTACCTGGCCGACCAGGCGTTCGCCCGCAACAAGGCCGTGCCGCTGTTCGAACGCGCCCTGCGCCAGGCGGCGGCCAACACCGGCACCCGCTATCTCGACGCCAGCCGGCTGTTCCACGGTCACGAGGTGTGCACCGACAGCACCAGCGTGCGCGGCCTCTACATCGAGGTCGGGATCTGGAACGAGAACGGCGCCCGCCAGTCGTTCCACCCCAACGCCCGCGGCCACGGCATGTTCGCCTCGTGCATGACCGATTTCTACGCGTCAGGTCTGCCGCAGGCGACGTGCGTCGACCAGGCGAGCACGGGCCGGGGCACGCTGATCGGCGGGCTGCTGGAGTTCAAGCAGTTGCGCAACGCGGGCACGGGCAAATGCGTGGACGGCAAGGGGTACGACTCGCGTAACGGCACGGTGCAGCAGTCGTACGCCTGCCACGGGGGCCGCAACCAGGGCTTCTGGTACGACCCGGCGCGGCAGTCGCTGCACAGCGAGTTGTCGCACGACCGCTGCCTGGACGTCTCGGGCGGCTCGCTGACCGTGAACACGACGGTCAACATCTACAACTGCACGGGCGGCACCAACCAGAAGTGGGTCTTCGCCGGCACACAGCTCAAGGCCGCCGGCAACCAGGCGCTCTGCCTGGCGTTCGACAACCCGCTCCTGGGCACGCCGCGGTTGCGGCTGGCGACCTGCGGGTCGAGCAGCCGGCAGCAGTGGTCGTTCGAGTCCCGTACCTTCCCGAACCCGGTCGGCTACGGCCACGACGACTTCATCGGCAGCCGGGTGTACTGACCGTTCTGGTGGGGCCCCGCGCTGTCCGGGGCCCCACCGCTCCTCACTTCGCTCGCGGAACGACCACGAGCCGGGCCTCGCCACGATCGCCGTCCTTGGTGCCGGCCACCCCGACCTGGTCGCCGACCTCGAGCTGATCCGCCTGGATCGAGTCACGCCGCTCGACGACCCGCAGATCGTCGGCGAACCCCCAGCTGATGGTGAACCCGTCGCTGCTCTTGACGGTGATCGAGTCCCCGTCGACAGCGGTCACCTGCCCGCGCTGCACGAGCACGGTCTGCGTGGCACCGTCCTTGTTCTTGACGACGGCCTCACCGTGCAACGTGTTCTTCCGCAGCAGCACCCGCGCCTTACGCAGCTTCCCGCGCTCACGGTCCTTCTCCTTGGGCGCGGGCGACGCACTTGGAGCACCCTTCGCGATCGCCATCTGCGCGAACTCAGCGGGCGTGATCTCGTTGGGATCGAACCCCATGGCGGCCAACGCCTGCCCCTCGACCCCCATGCCGGCCGACACCTCGACACCCGCCTGGTCGCTGCCGGTCACATCGCCGCCGACGGCGCCGCACCCCGTCAGGCCGATTCCGACGACCGCGGCCAACCCGACTCCCACAAGCCAACGCCTCATGGTCACCCTCTCCTCGCTGGAACTGGAGACCACGATCGGCCATGACCACGTGGGATCGATCAGGCGAACGTAAGAGGTTGGTAAGGCTCTCGGGGCAGGGCGATCGTGAAGCGGGCCCCGCCTTCCGGGGCGTGGCCCGCCTCGATGTGGCCGCCGAGGCGGCGGACCAGGCCGTGGACCAGGGCCAGGCCCAGGCCGCTGCCGCCTTGGCGGATGCCCTCGTAGCGTTGCCGTAGGGCGCCGCGTTCGAAGACCACCCGTAGGTCGTCGTCCGTGAAGCCCGGGCCGCCGTCGCGAATCTCGAGCAGCGGGCCCGGGCCGGCCGCCAGGACGATCGGCGCGCCAGCAGGGACCACCCGCAGCGCGTTCTCCAGCAGCCCGTCGATGATCTGCCGGGTGCGGCCCGGGTCCGTGAAGGCCCGCACCGGGCCGCCCGGCAGTTCCACCACCAGGCGGACGCCGGCCGCCTCGCAGCGGGGGCGCCAGGTCTGGGCCGCCTCCTCGACCAGCGCCGCCAGGTCCACCTCCAGCGGCGTCAACGGAAAGTCGACCGCGTCCAGGCGGGCCAGGGCCAGCAGGTCCGTGACCAGGCGGTCCAGGCGGGACGCCTCCTCCAGCATCGTGCGGCCCGCCCGGGTCGTGCCGTCGCCCTCGATCACGCCGTCGGCCAGGGCCTCCGCGTAACCACGGATCGCGGTCAGGGGCGTACGCAGCTCGTGCGACACCGACAGCAGGAAGTCCCGCTGCCGGCCCTCGCTGGTCGACAGCGCCTCCGCCAGGCCGTTGATGGCGTGTGCCAGGTCCGCCGCCTCCTGCGGCTGCTCCACCGGCACCCGTACGCCCCGGTCGCCGCCCCGCAGGCGCAGCGCGGCCGTCGCCGCGTTGCGGATCGGGCGGGCCAACCGGCGGCCCAGCAGCGCGCCGGCCAGCACGCCGGCCGCCAGACCCGCCAGCAGCGCGAGCCACAGGTTGGCGCCCACCTCGCGCCAGATCCCGGTGGCCACCGGGTGGGTCAGCACCACGCCGTTGCCGTTGTTCAGCGCCCGTCCCTCCACAAGGGACGAAACGCCGGCCACCCGGCCGCGGCCCGAGAACGAGCCGCCCGCGGCGACCTGGTCGACCACCGCTCCGGGGAGGCCGATGCGGTCGGGCACGCCCCGGCGCAGCACGTAGAGCTCGATGTCGCGCTTGCGCAGGGCGTCGATGACCTTCTGGTCGCCCGCCGGCCGCGGGGTCGCGCGCAGCGCGGCCGCGACCACCGTCGCCTCCGTGGCCAGCGACTCCCGGGTGCGCTCCTCGACCGCCCGCGCCGCGAGCGGGATCGCCACCAGCGCCGTCACCAGCACCGACACCAGGGCCACCACGCAGCCGACGACGACGGCCCGGAACGTCAACGTCCGACCCTCGCGCGGCGGCGGGGGCTGCCGGAGGACCCGCAGCGGGACGGTCAGGTCAACCATCGATCGCGTACCCGACGCCGCGATGGGTCCGGATGAGCCCGCCGGCCGCGCCCAGCTTCCCGCGCACCTGGGCGATGTGCACGTCGACCGTACGGGTGCCCGAATGCGACGCGTACCCCCAGACCGCGGCGAGCAACTCCTCGCGGGTGAACACCCGTCCGGGCCGCCCGACGAGGTGGGCCAGCAGGTCGAACTCCGTGGAGGTCAACTGCACGGGCGCGCCGGAGACGGCGACGCTGCGCCGGCCAGGATCCAGGGTCAGCGGGCCGAGGGTGCGGGGCCGCTCGGCCGCCGCCGCCACACCGCCCGCCGCGCGGCGGAGCACCGCGCGCAGCCGGGCGACCAACTCGCGCGGCGAGAACGGCTTGGTGACGTAGTCGTCGGCGCCCAACTCCAGGCCGACGATCCGGTCGACCTCGTCGTCGCGGGCGGTCAGGAAGATGACCGGCGTCCAGTCGCCGTCCTCGCGGAGCCGACGGCAGATCTCGGTGCCCGACATGCCCGGCAGGGCGATGTCGAGCACGCTGGCCACCGGGCGCAGGCGCCGGGCGGCGGCCAGGCCGGCCACGCCGTCGTGTTCGACGTGCACGCCGAAGCCGTCCCGGCTCAGGTAGAGCCGGACCAGGTCCGCGATCGCACGCTCGTCCTCGACGACGAGCACCAGGCCGTCCGCCACGCAGCCATCATGGCCGACCGGCGTGGCGCCGAACGTAAGAGGACTGTCAGAAAGCCACCGCGAGGTCCCGGCGGGAGCGCCCGAGCGACTCCCAGGCCCCGGTCTCGCGGCGCAGAGCGTCCCGGGTGGCGGCCGGGGCGCCAACCCCGGCCGCCTTCCCGGCTCCCGCGCGGGTCGTGCGCGGGCGGAAGACGTGGCTGAGCAGCGCGTCCAGGTGCCACACCTGCTTGGGGTGCCCGACCCGGATCCAGAATCGCTCCCGCACCCCGTCGACGGCCGTGGCCGCCAACTCAACCGCGGACAGCCGCGGATCGGGGTTCCACGTCACGTTGCCCAGGTGACCCAGTTCGGTGTTGAGATGCAGCCGGAGGCGGTGCAGCATCCGCGACTCGTGGGTCACGACCAGGCGGCGGTACGTCAACAGCAACAGGTATTCGCCCTGCCCGGGCCGGTCGGCGCGGGTGCACCGGGCCACCAGGGCGGCAGCGTCGTCGGCGGCGACACAACGCCGGAACACCGGCATGTGGCGGCTGACGGTGGGGATGGCCACGCCGGCTTCGGCAGCGGCGGGCAGGAACGTACGGGAGAAGACGTCCATGTCGTTCACAACGACACGTCTCGTTGAAGAGACGTGGGTTACCCCACGCCTACTTCCTTAAACCTCCATTAGGATCATTACCCCAATAGGGGTACGGATGCCCTACAGCGCCTCGACGATCGTCGCGTTGGCCATGCCGCCGCCCTCGCACATCGTCTGCAGGCCGTAGCGGATTCCGTTGTCGCGCATGTGATGCAGCAGCGTCGTCATGATCCGCGCACCGGAGCCACCGAGCGGGTGACCGAGCGCGATCGCTCCACCGCGCGGGTTGAGTCGCGCCGGGTCGGCCTCGGTCTCCGCCAGCCAGGCCAGCGGCACGGGGGCGAACGCCTCGTTCACCTCGTACGCGCCGATCTCCTCGATGCCCAGGCCCGCGCGGCGCAATGCCTTGGCGGTGGCCGGGATCGGCGCGGTCAGCATGATCACCGGATCGTCGGCCGCGACCACCGCGGTGTGGATCCGGGCCAGCGGGCGCAGGCCGTGCGCGGCCGCCCACTCGCTCGTGGTCACCGCCAGTGCCGCGGCGCCGTCGGAGATCTGCGACGCGGAGCCCGCCGTCACGACCCCGTCGGCCTTGAACGGCGTCTTCAACTCGCCGAGCTTGGCCAGCGACGTGTCGCGCCGGACGCCCTCGTCGGAGGTGACCTTGCCGCCGTCGGCCGTGGCCACCGGGGCGATCTCGGCGTCGATCAGCCCCGCGTCCTGCGCGGCCGCCGCCTTCTCGTGACTGGCCAGCGCGTACTCGTCGAGCCTCGTGCGGTCGAAGCCCCACCGCGTCGCCATCATCTCGGCGCCAACACCTTGGCTGAACGGCACCGGGTCGTCGGCGGCGAAGCCCTCGTGGTCGCGGTAGCGGGCGCGGACCTGGTCGCCGAACGCGTTGCCGTCGCCGATGCTCGAACCCATCGGCACCCGGCTCATCGACTCGACGCCGCCGGCCACCACCAGGTCGCTCTGGCCCGAGATGACAGCGGCGGCAGCGAAGTGGATCGCCTGCTGGCTCGAACCGCACTGCCGGTCGAGGGTGGTGCCGGGCACCGACTCGGGCCAGCCGGCGGCGAGCACCGCGCCGCGCGCGACGTTCCACGACTGGTCGCCGACCTGCGAGACGCAACCCCAGACCACGTCGTCGACGTCGCGCGGGTCGAGCGCGAGCCGCTCGGCCAGCGCCCGCAGGGCGTGCGCCGAAAGATCAACCGGGTGTACGCCGACCAGGCCGCCGTTGCGCCGCCCGACCGGAGTTCTGACCGCACCGACAATGACCGCGTCCCGCATGATTACTCCCCGGTAACGTGAGCCTTGCCCGAATCCTACGTCGTGCCACGGCCCCAACCGGCTGGGATGCTTGTCCGGTGACCACACGCTGGCGGGTCCGGCCCGCGCTGCCGACGCTCAAGCTGACCGGTGCGGTGCTGTTGCTGCTGATCGCCGCGTTGTTCGCGACCGACAGCGTGGCGATCGCCGTCGCCTCGGTGGCCGCCGCGGGCCTCGTCGTCTGGGGGTTCCGCGATCTGCTCGCACCGGAGCGGCTGGCCGTCGACGAGACGGGGCTGACGGTCCGCACGGGGTTCGCCGGCCGCCGGCACGTCCCGTGGTCGGCGGTGGAGCGGATCGCGGTCGACCGGCGGTCGCACAACGGCGTACGCAGCGAGACGCTGGAGATCGACACCGGCGACGCGGTGCACATCTTCAGCAGGCACGACCTGGGCGCGCCGCCCGAGGAGGTCGCCGCCGCCCTGAACGCGGCGGCGGGCGGCGAGATCAGGCGGTGACGCTGGCCACCTTCGCCAGTGTGAGGCCGATCAACGCGACCAGCACGATGCCCAGCCCGACCGCCTGCACGAGGGTGCGCCGGTCGCGTGGTGCGTAGGCGAGCACGGCGCCCACCAGCGCGCCCGTGACCAGGCCGCCGACGTGGCCGGCCCAGGAGACGCCGGGCAGCGTGAACGTGATGACGAGGTTGATCACGAGCACGACGAGGATCTGCCGCGTGTCTCCGCCGAGCCGGCGGGCGATCACGAAGAACGCCGCGAACAGGCCGAAGATCGCGGTCGAGGCGCCGGCCGTCGGCGCGTTGGGGTCGATGATGAACGCCGCGACGTTGCCGCCGATGCCGGCCAGCAGATAGAGCGCGGCGAACCGGAAGCGGCCGAGCACGGCCTCGAGGCTGCGGCCCACCGCCCACAGGGCCCACATGTTGAACAGCAGGTGGATGATCCCGTAGTGGATGAACATCGCCGTGATCAGGCGGTAGTAGGCACCGTCGTAGATGCCGGTGTAGACGACCTGGCCCTGGTCGGTGTTGACGAGCACTGACGGGCCGAGCACCCCGCCCGCGATCTGCCACTCCGTGATGCGGCCGAACAGGCCGCCCTGGGGGATGAGCGTGTCGATGCCGTAGAGGGCGAGACCGATCACGGCCGCGATCAGGTTGAGCCCGATCAGCGTCTTGGTCACCAACCCGTCGCGGCCGGCGACACTGCCTCCGAAGGCAGTGCGCGCCGACCGCTGGGTCTTGCGTCCTTCGGCCACACACTCCGGGCACTGGTGCCCGACGGAGGCCTCACGCATACAGTCCGGGCATATCGGGCGGTCGCAGCGCGTGCAACGCACCCACGTCTCCCGCGACGGGTGGCGATAGCAGACAGGCGCCGCCGTCGGGGGCGATTCATTCATGCCAAGAAAGGTACCTGGCTTCAGCTATCAGCTGTTGACCCGCTGGATCTCGACCCGCTCGATGACCACGTCCTCCAGCGGCCGGTCGCCGTGGTTGGTCGGGGTGTTCGCGATGGCGTCGACAACCTTGGCCGAGTCCTGGTCAGCGACCTGACCGAAGATCGTGTGCCGGTTGTTCAGGTGCGGCGTCGGGCCGACCGTGATGAAGAACTGCGAGCCGTTGGTGCCCGGGCCGGCGTTGGCCATGGCCAGCAGGTACGGGCGGTCGAACCGGAGCTCCGGGTGGAACTCGTCGGCGAACTCGTAGCCCGGGCCACCGCGGCCGGTGCCGGTCGGGTCACCCATCTGGATCATGAAGCCAGAGATCACCCGGTGCGAGATGGTGCCGTCGTAGTAGGGCCCGCTGCCCTTCTGCCCGGTCGTCGGGTCGACGTAGTCGCGGGTGCCCTCGGCCAGCTCCACGAAGTTCTGCACCGTCTTGGGCGCGTGGTTCGGGAACAGCTCGAGGCGGATCGGGCCGCGGTTGGTATGCAGAGTGGCGTAAAGGGTCTCGGCCACGGGTACTCCTCCGTCGTCGGTGAGTTTCAGTTCGATCCTCCCATGTGCCCGTTCCGGCAATGCGGACACGTCCAAAGGTGGAGGATGCAGGAGGAACTACGCCCAGGAAGGTGGGGGTCTGGTGTTTGGTATCCGACGGAGAACTCATGCCGAGTTGATCCGATCCGAGCTCGGCGACAGCCTGGAGCATCTGAGGGCGGCCGCGGGCCACGCGGTGGGCGGGGTCAACACGGCGGTCCGGCCGCGGGTCGGGACGGCCCGCGACTTCGTCGCTCCGTCGGCGGTCCGGGTCCGCGACCTCGCCGGGAGTGGCTGGCAGTCCACCCGTGGCGGCTGGGAGTCCTCGATCCGCCCGCTCGCGTCGGCCGCGGGTCACCGGACCCGGGACGCCGCGCGGGCCGTACGCCGGTCCAACGGCAATGGATCGAAGGGCGGCGGAGCCAAGGGCGGCGGCCGGCGGTTCGGGCGCTCGATCGAGACGAGCGTGACCAGCCGGCGCTGGCCGATCGTCGCGGCGATCGTGGTCGCGGGTGCCGCGTTCGGCGCCGCCGCGATCATGCGCCGGCGGCGCCAGCAGCAGTGGGACGAGTACGACCCGAGCCGTTCGCTGGACGCCGCCCGCTCCGGCGGCGGTGGTGCCGGCGGAGGTGGCCGCGGGCACAGCCACGGCCGGATCGGCGACGCGGCCGACGCGGCCCGCCACTCGGTGAAGAACGCCGCCGCCACCGCCCGCGGCGCGGCGTCGTCGGCGCGGAGCAAGGCCGGCGAGCGCTTCTCGTCGACCGGGCAGCCGCCGCAGACCACCGACCCGACGGCGAGCCGCGACCACATGAGCTCACCCGACGGCCGCAGCTGACGGTCCGAAGGAACGGCCCGTTATTAACGCTCGTGTTAATAAGGGGCCGTTCCTATGCGAAAAGCGTTAGTAACGGACCGTTCCTTCATAGCCAGCCGGAGCGGCGGAACCAGCGGTAGAGGACGATCGCGGCGAGCAGCATCAGGGTGAGCACGCCGGGGTAGCCGTACTGCCAGTTGAGTTCCGGCATGTTCGTGAAGTTCATGCCGTAGATGCCCGCGATGAACGTCTCGACGGCGAAGATGGCCGCCCAGGACGCGATCTTGCGCATGTCGTTGTTCTGCTCGACCGTGACCTGGGCCAGCCGCGCCTGCAGGATCGAGTTGAGCAGGTCGTCGTAGCCGTTGACCTGCTCGGCGACCCGGATCAGGTGGTCCTGCACGTCACGGAAGAAGCGCCGGATCTCCTTGGGTACGTGCCGGTTGGTCGACTCGGTGAGCTGCATGATCGGCCGTAGCAGCGGGACCACGGCCCGCTTGAACTCGACCAGCTCCCGCTTCATCTGGTAGATCCGCTGGATCCGGCCGTGCACCTGGCGGGCGAAGACCTGGTTCTCCAGGTCGTCGAGGTCGGTCTCGACCTGGTCGGAGACGTCGATGTAGAGGTCGACCACGTGGTCGGCGATCGCGTACGCCACCGACCAGGGACCCTGGGCCAGCAGTTCCTTGCGCTGCTCCAGCCCGGCCCGCACCGGCGCGAGCTTGCAGGCGTCGCCGTGACGCACCGTGATCACGAACTCCGGGCCGATGAAGAGCATGACCTGCCCGGTCTCGACGACCTCGGTGTTCTCGGTCAGCTCGGCGTGCCGCATGTAGCGGGCGGTCCGCAGCACCAGCGAGTTGATCTCGCCGAACTGCTCCAGCTTGGGCCGCTGCTCGGCGTGCACCGCGTCCTCGACGGCGAGTTCGTGCAGCTCGAAGGTCTCGGCGATGCCGGCCATCGTGGTCAGGCTCGGCTCGTGCAGCCCGACCCAGACGAACGCGTTGCCGGTCTCCGCACGGGCGGCGTGCAGCGCGTCCTCGGGGGTCCACTCGCCGGGCTGGCGCACGCCGTCGACGTAGAGCGCACAGTCGACGATCATGTCGCGCCCCGTGAAACCCGGCGGGGGCGCCGGTTTCGGCTCGGTCGGACCGAGTATGCGGGTCATCGCCCGCACGGGGTCGCTCCACGATCTGGTCTTCGGACGCATGTGTCCGGTCTTGTCGGCGTCAGTAGCCATCGACAGCCTCCCTCCGAACCCGGCAACCCGGATGGGCCGTAGAGGAGGCTACGCCGAAGAGATGGCCAGAGCCCGTCAGGATCTCGTCAGTAATCGAGGCAGACCGACGATGCGGCACCACCGACGCCCGGATTCCCGATGCCCACGCAGCCGCACCACCGACGCCCGAATCCCCCACGCCCACGGAGCCGCACCACCGACGCCCGGACTCCCCATACCGACGAACCGGCACCACCGACGCCCGGAATCCCCATACCGACGAACCGGCACCACCGACGCCCGGATTCTCCATGCCGACTGACAGTCCAGGCATCGGCAGCAGTAGAGCCCTGCGGCGCCGGGTGGACCGGCCGCGTCGGGGGGTGGGGTGCGAGCGGCCCACCCGGCGCCATCGGGGGCGGGGTAGTGCTTGAGGGGTCGGCTCGGCTGTGCACCGGCCGACCGGTGGCTCGCATTGTTCACCGTCGACCAGTGCCCGGGCAGCCCCGCATGACACGGACGAGGCACTCTGTCGGAAATCCGACAGAGTGCCGTTGGTCGCCCTGTTTACCCGCGGATATCCTCGATGGCCGCCGCCAGCCGGCGCACACCCTCGTCGATCTCGTCGACCGTCACCGCCGAGTAGGCCAGCCGCAGCGCGTGCTTGCCACCCTCGAGCAGGAAGTCGCTGCCCTTGACCACGGCCACGCCGCGCGCGGTCGCCGCGGGCAGCAGCTTGTCGACGTCGACGTCCTCCGGGAAGTCGACCCAGAGGAAGTAGCCGCCCTCGGGCTCGGTGAACGAGACGCCCGGGATGTGCTCGCGCAGCGCCGCGGCCAGCACCCGGACCCGCTCGGCCAGCGCGGTGCACACGGTCTCGATAGACCGCTCGAGGTCACCGGCCACGCAGAACTGGTAGACGATGGCCTGCGCCACCATGCCGGGCGAGATGTAGAGGTTCGTGGCCTTCTTGGCGATCTCCGCGATCAGCGGCGCCGGACCGACGAGGTAGCCCACCCGCACGCCGGGGCAGACCGTCTTGGTGAAGCTCGACGCGTGCACGACGACGCCGCGGTCGTCCATCGACAGCATCGACGGCAGCGCGTCGCCGCGGAACCGGATGTCCGCGTACGGGTCGTCCTCGAAGATCGTGAAGCCGTACTCGGCGGCCAGGTCGAGCAGCGCGTGCCGCTTGGCCTCGGACAGTGTCACGCCGGCCGGGTTCTGGAAGTTCGGGATGATGTGGGCGATCGTGGGCCGCACGCCCGACTCCAGCAGCTTGCGCAGCTCGTCGACGTCGATGCCGTCGGCGGCGGTGGTCACGGCGTGCACCTCGCCGCCCTTGCCGCGCAGGTTGAGCAGGGTGCGGTCGTACGTCGGCCGCTCCACCACGACCGCATCGCCGGGGCCGACCAGATGGTCGAAGAGGAACGCGTCGGCCTGCAGCGAGCCGTTGGTGACCAGCACCTGCTCCGGGGCGACCCCGTGCTTCTCGGCGATCCACTTGCGCAGCGGCAGGTAGCCGACGGACGTGCCGTAGGCGGTGACCCCACCCGGGTCGGCGTCGAAGGCGCGGACGGCGGCGGCCTTGAGCCCCTCGACGTCGACGATGTCGAGCGAGGGAGCCCCACGGGCGAACGAGATGAGCTGCGCGGCGGTCATGAGCACCAAGCGTAGGCGGGCAGACTAATCGGGCAACGTGCGGGCGGTCGGCAGCACCCGATCGATCCACCAGGCCAACTCGGTCGGGTCGGTGGTCTTCGACCAGCCGAACTGTACGAACGCGCCGAGCAGCGCCAGCTCGAGTTGCCGGTCCCACCAGCCGGCCGTATCGATCTTGTGGCGCTCCAGCGCGGCGCGGAACGCGTCGATCGTCGCGTTCTTGCTCTCGGGCAGCTTGCCGGCGTTGAGCGCCAGGTAGCCCGCCAGGTCGACGGCGCTGCCCGCCGCCCCCGCCCAACCCCAGCCGAGCAGGGCGGTGCGGCCGTCGGCCAGCGGGCGCAGGTTGCCCACCCGCCAGTCGCCGTTGACCAGGGTCGTCGGCAGCCCGTCGAACGCGGCCAGCAGCGGCGCCGGGTCCACCGCCAGGGCCAGCGCGGCCTCGTGGGCGGCGGGCTGGTCGGCGGCGAGCGCGGCCCACCCGACGACCAGGCCGTCGGCGCCGGAGCCGGCCTCGCGGATGCCGGTCGACGGGGCGAGCGCGGTGTAGCGGGCGCCCGGCGGCCCGAGCCCGACCGGGTCGGTGAAGTGCCAGAACCGGGCGTGCATCGCGGCCATGTGGTCGAGCAGCCGGTGGTGGGTCTCCAGGTCGATGTCCCAGGGCACGCTGGACCGCGGTTCGTCGAGGACGAGCAGGTCGGCGATCTGCGTGGTCGGGTCCCAGCTCACCCCGGCGATCGTGTGGTCGACGGTGCGGGGCAGCCGGTCGAGCAGGCCGCCCTGCCACAGGAGCACCGTCCAGGGGGCACGGCCGTCGGCGCCGTCGCCCAGGGCGCGCATCACCCAGTCGAGGGGGCGCCCGAGCCGCTCGATGCGGAACCGCTCGTCACCGATCAGCAGCGTCTCCGGCGCCGGGTCGGGGTCGCCGGGCGGGTCGAGGGGCTCGTCGCGGCGCACGGGACGGCCGGCCGCGACCGCCTGGATCATTTCCGTGGTCGAGCCGTGGACCGTACGTCCCGTCATGCCTCCCAGTCTGCCGCGAAGATCTCAGACGCGCTCGCGGTCGGCCGCCCAGACCCGCATGATGTCGCGGACCGAGACCACCCCGATCACCTCGGTGCCCTCGAGCACCACCAGGTGGCGGAAGCCGCCGCGGGACATCGCCAGCGCCGCCTCCTCGAGCGTCCAGTCAGGACCGGCGTAGACCACGTCCCAGGTGATGTGGCCGCCCACCGTCTCGACGTCGGGGTCGAGGTTGCCGCCGATGGCGTAGAGCACGTCGCGTTCGGTCATGATGCCGATCCCCTGTGCGTCGGGATCGATGACGACGGCTGACCCGACCCGGCGGGTGGCCATCATGCTGGCGGCCTGCCGGAGCGTGTGCTCGGGGCCCACCACGAGAACCTGTTTGGACATGGCATCGCGCACCTGCATGACACATCCCCCTTGAAGGTCACGGTACGGACATAGTGGTCCTGCCGGGACAGAACTACAAGACTTGCGCGCTCAGGCCGCCTGTCGTACGCCCGGTAGCACCTCGGTCGCGAGCCACTCGACCCGCTCGTCCCGATCGGCTCCCGCGAGGCGGAAGTTGAAGGCGGTGAAGCCCAGCCGCCGGTAGCCCAGCAGCGTCTCGACGACCTCGTCGGCGCCGCCGGGCGGCACGTCGAGGAAGTAGCACCGGGTGATCTCGTCGAGGGAGCGCCCGGCCGCGTCGGCCGCCCGGGCGATCCGGTCGCGCATCGCCGGGATCGTCTCCGGCGGCGCGTGGCCGAGCGAGGGGATCCACCCGTCGGCCCGCCGCCCGGTCACCGCGAGCGCCCGGGGCCCGAACGTGCCGACCCAGATCGGGATCGGCCGGGCGGCGCGCGGCGTGATGGTCGCCGCCTCGGTGCGGTGGACGCGGCCCTCGAACGTCACGGCCGGCTCCGTCCACAGGCGCCGGATCAGCTGGATCGCCTCGTCCAGGCCGTCGACCTTGTCGCGCGGCGCCGGGACGCCCAGGCCGAACGCGCGGAACTCGTGGTCGGCCGAGCCGCCGCCGAGGCCGAGCAGCAGCCGGCCGCCGGAGAGCCGGTCCAGCGTCTCGGCCATCTTGGCCAGCAGCGCGGGGTTGCGGTAGGGCACCCCGAGCACCCGCGGCAGCACCCGCAGCCGGCTCGTGCCGGCCAGCAGCCAGGTCAGCATCGTCCAGTTCTCGAAGCTCGGGTCGGTGCCGCAGGGGTGGTCGGAGGCCGAGACGAAGTCGAAGCCGGCGGCCTCGGCGGCGCGGGCCGCGGCGACCGGGTCGATCGCGGGCTCGCCGGCCGCGGTGGTGGCCGGGACGTCGAGGCCGAACAGGATCGTGCTCATGCGGGTTGTCCTTTCGGGACGGTCAGCCGGGGCAGGAAGACTCCGACCAGGGGCCCAATGGCCAGGGCGTACGCGATGGTGCCGACGCCGACCGAGCCGCCCAGCACGAAGCCGATGGCGAGCACGACGAGTTCGATGCCGGTGCGGACCAGCCGGATGGAGTGGCCGCGGGCGGCCAGCCCGGTCATCAGCCCGTCGCGTGGGCCCGGGCCGAGGCCCGCGCCGACGTAGAGGCCGGTCGCGACCGCGTTGGCGAGGATGCCGGCGACCAGCAGCGCGATCCGCGGCGCCAGCGCGTGCACCTCGGGCAGCAGCCAGAGCGTGCCGTCGGTGACGAGCCCGACCACGAGCACGTTGGCGACGGTGCCGACACCGGGACGCTGGCGTAGCGGGATCCAGAGCAACAACACCGCGACGGCGGTGAGGTTGACGACCAGCCCGATGGAGAGCCCGATCCGCTCCGCGACGCCCTGGTGGAACACGTCCCACGGGCCGAGGCCGAGGTCGGCCCGGACCATCAGCCCGAGGCTGATCCCGAACAGCACCAGACCGGCGAAGAGCCGCAACAACCTGCTTGACATGTCAAACAGACTAGGCGGCGCTTGTTTGACATGTCAAGCACGAGGTTTACGCTGGTGACATGACCCGCTGGCTGACCGACGACGAGATGCGCGCCTGGCTCGGCTACCGGCGCCTGCGTACGCTGCTCGACCTGCAGATCACCCGCGACCTGGCCGCCGACTCGGGCCTCTCCGACGCCGACTACGACGTGCTCTCCACGCTCGGCGACGCGCCCGCCCACCGGATGCGGCTCGGTGAGCTCGCCGCGTCCATCCGCTGGTCGGTCAGCCGGCTCTCGCACCACGTCAGCCGGATGCACCAGCGCGGCCTGGTCACCCGGGACGACTGCGAGACCGACGGCCGCGGCGCCACCGTGGTGCTCACCGACGCGGGCTGGGCGACGATCCAGGCGGCCGCCACGCGGCACGTGGCCTCGGTGCGGCGGCACTTCATCGACCTGCTGGACCCCGCCGACCTGGCGGCCCTGACCACGATCGCCGGCAAGGTGCTCACCCACCTCGACGAGGTCACGCCCCCCGACCCACGCCGTGGCGGCGCCCGCACCCAGCGCGACGGCACCACCGCGCCCTAGCCGCGATCGATGGCGCTGGCTAAATTCGGTGCGTGTCGGACGAACCGTTGCTCTGCGCCGCAGGTGTGATCGTCGATGACGACGGGCGCGTGTTCATCCAGCGCCGATCGGCGACCCGCAAGCTCTTCCCGGACACCTGGGACATCGTCGGCGGCCACGTGGAGCCCGGCGAGAGCCTCGAGGAGACGCTGCGCCGCGAGGTCACCGAGGAGACCGGCTGGCAGGTCTCGATCGTGCTCGGCACCATCGGCGAGCACCGCTACCGGGGCGACGACGGGCTCGAGCGGCTGGAGACCGACTACCTGATCCGGGTCGACGGCGACCTGTCCCGGCCCCGCCTCGAGGAGGGCAAGCACACCGCCTTCCGCTGGATCGGCCCCGACGAGGTCGACGTGCTCGACGAGAACCGCGGCATCGACGACGGTCTGGTCCGGCAGATCATCGAGGGCGGTTTCGCCCTTTTGCGCCAGATCGGCTTGTAGGCCACCACACCGCTATCCTCCTGACGGGAAGAGTTTTCTTTCCGTACACCTGCAACACCCTGGAGGAAGCGCCGGAATGATCGGCCTCGTGCTCGCAGCCGGCGCTGGCCGGCGGTTGCGCCCCTACACCGACACCCTGCCCAAGGCCCTGGTGCCGGTCGACGGTGCGACCACCATCCTCGACATCGCCCTGCGCAACCTCGCCGCCGTCGGGCTGACCGACGTCGCCGTCGTGGTGGGCTACGCGGCCGAGGCCGTCGAGAAGCGCCGGCCGGACCTGGAGTCCCGCTACGGGGTCTCGCTCGACCTGGTGCACAACGAGCGCGCCGAGGAGTGGAACAACGCGTACTCCCTCTGGCTCGCCCGGGACCGGTTCGCGGGTGGGGCGCTGCTGGTCAACGGCGACACCGTGCACCCGGTCTCGGTCGAGCAGACGCTGCTCAGCAACCGCGGGCCGGGCGTGCTGCTCGCCGTCGACGACGTCAAGACGCTCGCCGACGAGGAGATGAAGACGACCTTCGACGCCGCCGGCCAGCTCACCCGGATCACCAAGCTGATGGACCCGGCGGCGGCGTTCGGTGAGTACATCGGCGCGACGCTGATCGAGGCGTCGGCCGCCGGCGGGCTCGCCGAGGCGCTCGAGGCCACCTGGCGGCGCGACCCGGGCCTCTACTACGAGGACGGCTACCAGGAGTACGCCGACCGCGGCGGCGAGGTGCGCGCGGCGACCATCGGCGACATCCCCTGGGTCGAGGTCGACAACCACGCCGACCTCGCCCGCGCCCGGGAGATCGCGTGCCACTACTAGCCCGCACGATCACCACCCCGCTCGCCATCGAGGTGCGCCGCGGCGCCGTTGCCGAGCTCGGCAGCCTGCTGCACGACCGGCGGATCTCGGGCGGCGGCGACGTCGCGATCGTGGTCGGCCCGGGTCAGGGCGACCGGATCGCCGAGATGGTCCGACCGGGGCTCGGCAACGCCGACGTCTTCCCCGTGACCGGCGGCAGCCTGGACGCGGCCGCCGAGCTGGGCGACCGGCTGCGCGAGCGGTCGTACGACGCGGTGGTGGGCATCGGCGGCGGCCGGACCATCGACACCACCAAGTACGCGGCGACCCGGTTCGGCATCCCGATGGTCACCGTGGCGACCAGCCTGGCCAACGACGGCATCGCCTCGCCGACCGCGTCGCTGACGCACGGCGGCCGGCACAACTCCTACGGCGTGCAGATCCCGATCGCCGTGATCGTCGACCTGGACTTCGTCGAGAACGGCCCGGACCGGCAGACCCAGGCCGGCATCGGCGACGCGCTCTCGAACCTCAACGCGGTCGCCGACTGGGAGCTGGCCCACCGCGAGCGCGGCGAGCCGATCGACGGGCTGGCCGTGACGCTCTCGCGGTCCAGCGCCGAGGCACTGGTCAACCACCCGGGCAAGATCACTGACGACGCGTTCCTGACCACGCTCGCCGAGGCGTTGATCATGGGCGGCCTGGCCAGCGCGGTGCACGGCACCACCCGGCCGGTCAGCGGCGGCTGCCACGAGATCTCGCACGCCATCGACGCGCTCTTCCCGGACGTGTCGTCGCACGGCGAGCAGTGCGGCCTCGGCGCGCTGTTCTGCACCTACCTGCGGGGCGAGCGGGAACGGCTGGCGCAGTTGGTGACCGCGATGCGCCGGCACGGCCTGTCGGTCACCCCGGCCGAGCTCGGGCTCACCGACGCGCAGTTCGTCCAGGCGGTCGCGCACGCGCCGTCGACCCGGCCGGACCGCTACACGATCCTCGAGCACCTCGCCCTGACGCCCGCCGACATCGAGACCCGGTTGGAGGGGTACGCCGATGCGCTCCGCGACCTTGGCGCCTGAGACCGCGGCACCCGGACCGGCCGAGTTCTACCGCGTCAACCGGGGTGGCGGCCTGTTCAGCGAGGGCCTGAGCCAGCGGGTGGGAGCGCTGTTCGCCGCGGCCGCCTATCGCGTCGGCGCGCCGCCGACCGCGCTCACCGCCGGCAGCCTCGTGATCGGCCTGGCCACCTCGGCCGCGGTCATCGCGCTCGCGTCGACCGCCGTGCCGGCCTGGGTCGCGGGTCTGGTCGCACTCGTCGGCTGGCAGCTCGCCTACGCACTCGACTGCGCCGACGGCCAACTCGCCCGGGTGTCCGGCAAGGCCAGCCCGGCCGGCGCGCGGATCGACGTGCTCTGCGACGTGGCGGTGCAGATCTCGCTCGTCGCCGCCCTGGCCGCGGTCGCCGTCGACCAGCGCCCGTTAACCGCGTCCTGGCTCGTCGCCCTCTTCGCCGGCACCTGGATGGTCAACCTGGTCACCTCGGTCATGCAGGCCGGCCCCAACTCGGGCAGCATGGTCACCTCGACCTCGCTGCCAGTGCGGGTGGTCAAGCTGGTCCGCGACTACGGCGCGGTGATCTTCCTGGCCGGCCTGGTGCTCCTGCTCGTTCCACAGTGGACCATCTGGCTGCTGGTCGCCTTCACGATCGTCAACGGCGGCTTCCTCCTGGCCAGCATCGCCTTCACGGGCCGCACCGCCCTCCGCTCCTGACGAAGCAACGGTCCGTTGTTAACGCTTTCGCTATAGGAACGGTCCGTTGTTAACTCCGCGCCGACCACGCTGTTAATAGCGGGCCGTTCCTATGCGGAAACCGTTAGTAACGGACCGTTCCTTTCGTTACGCGGGCGTAGGTGTCGAGGAGTTGCTTCGTGACCACGTCGGGATGGAACGTGCGCTCGTAGCGGGCCCGGGCCAACGGCGCCTTCGCCGCCGCCTCGGCGGCCGCCACCGGTAGCGCGGCCGCCAGCGCCGCCGCCTCCGCGGGGACCGTCCAGCCCGCGTCGCCCACCTCGTAGGGAACCCCGCCCAAGGAGGTGCCCAGCACCGGCCGGCCGGCCGCCAGGGCCTCCAGCACCACCGTCGGCAGCACGTCGTGCCAGGTCGGGGTGGCCAGGACGACCGCGGTGGCGCGCAGGGCGGCGTCGATCGCCGGGCGGTCCAGCCGGCCCAGGAACTCGACGTCGCGCCGCTGCGCGGCGGCCTCCTCGACCAAGGGGCGCAGGTCGCCGTCGCCGGCCACCCGCAGCGTGCCGTGCGCACCGTCCGGATGCCGGCGCCAGGCGTCCAGCAGCAGCCGGATGCCCTTCTCCTCGGAGAGCCGGCCGGAGAAGAACAGAAAGCCGTCACCGAGCGGCGCCGGCTGCCCCGGGTCGGGGATCGCGTTCGGCTTGACCGTGATCCGGTCCGCCGGAATGCCGTACCCGAGCAGATGGTCCTTGATCGCGTCGGTCAGGGCCAGGTAGCCGTCGACCGCGCGCCAGGTCGGCCGGTGCAGGGTCAGCGCGGTCGCCATCACCGCGCTCTGCGCCGCCGAGCCCCGGTAGCACCGGTGCTTGATCGCCGGCAGCGGCAGCGCCCGGCCCCGGCAGTCGTGGCAGATGCCGCCGTCGCGGAAATAGAGCCCCGATGCGCAGACCTGGCGGTAGTTGTGCACCGTCTGCAGCACCGGCACCCCGAACCGGTGGGCGGTCCGGACGATCCAGGGCGAGATCAGCGGGTACGGGTTGTGCAGGTGCACGACATCAGGCCGGTGCGCCCGGATCAGGTCGGCGAGGTCCCGTTGCGCCTTCGGCGCGTAGATCGGCGAGATCGGCAGCAGCGCCTTGGCGGCCGGCGACATCGACGGGATCTCGTCGGAGCTGCGCAGGAACGGCAGCACCTCGACGCCCGCCGCGGCGAGTTGGTCGATCTCCTGATCGACGATCACGTTCTCGCCCGAGGGCTGGGCCTCGCGATATCTGTTGTGCGCGACGACGACCTTCATGGTGGCGTCAGGCTACCGTTGTCGACGTGCCCGAACTGCCCGAGGTGGAAGCACTCGCCGCATACCTGCGTGACCGTGCCGTCGGTCACCGGGTCCAGCGGCTCGAGGTCGCCGCGATCAGCGCACTGAAGACCTACGACCCGCCGCCGTCCGCGATCGCCGGCAAGGAGATCGTCGGAGCCGGTCGGCACGGCAAGTTCCTCGACATCAGCTTCGGTTCAGACCAGCCGAGCGAAGGCGACGTGCACCTGGTCGTACACCTGTCCCGCGCGGGCTGGCTGCACTACCGCGACGCGTTCCCCAACGCCAACCCGCTCAAGCCCGCCGGCAAGGGCCCGATCGCGGTGCGGGTGCGGCTCGACGACGGGTCCGGTTTCGACCTCACCGAGGCCGGCACGCAGAAACGCCTCGCCGCGTACCTGGTGACCGATCCCGCGCTCGTGCCCGGCATCGCCAAGCTCGGCCCCGACCCGCTCACCGCCGACGAGGCCACCTTCGCCGCCGCCGTACGCGGGAAGCGGGGTCAGATCAAGGGTGTGCTCAAGGACCAGGCGGTGCTGGCCGGCATCGGCAACGCGTACTCCGACGAGATCCTGCACGCCGCCAAGCTCTCGCCGTTCGCGATGAGCGACCGGCTGACCGACGCACAGATGACCACTCTCTACGAAACGACCCAGACGGTGCTCAACGACGCGGTGGGTCGGTCCGTGGGGCAGAAGGCCGCGGAGCTCAAGGGCGAGAAGCGATCCGGCATGAAGGTGCACGCGCGCACCGGGCTCCCGTGCCCCGTGTGCGGCGACACCGTCCGGGAGGTCTCGTTCGCCGACTCGAGCCTGCAATACTGCCCGACCTGCCAGACCGGCGGGAAGCCCCTGGCGGATCGACGGCTGTCCCGGTTGGTGCGCTGAGTGAGCGCGCGGAAGCCCAGCGTACGAACCTTTTTCGACGCACATCTCGCTCCTTCCGCCGCGCGCCACAATCGGTATAGTGACCCGGTCCCGCACCGACGGCGCGGGGACGTCCGCTCCGGCGGCTCCGGGCGTAATGTCTTCCTTCCGTCCACGGTTCACGACCGTTGACATGGGAGACTGATGCGGTGGGCGACCGGAGCCCGTACGGCGAGTGGGCGGCACGCGTTACCCGGGAGGACGTGGGTGAGGTGACGACCAGCCTCGAGCGCCCGCTAACCAGCAATGGCCGCGGGGGCGTCGTGCGCCACGTCGAGAGCTTCGAGATCCAGGTCGCTCCGCCGCCGCCACCCAACGGCGTGCCGCGCTCGGCCTGGGCCCGGGCCCGACGGCGGGTGTCCCGCTGGCACCGCCCCTTCATCTTGATCCTGCTCGTCCTCGACTTCGCCGCCGCCACACTGGCGAGCTACATCGCGGTCACCGAGTTCGAGAAGGCCCGCGCCGGCTTCCAGGACCGCCCGACGCTGTTCAACCTCATCGCCTACGTCTTCCTGCCGTGCGCCTGGCTGTTCGTGCTCTGGGCCAACGGCGCCTACGACCGGCGCTATCTGGGGCTCGGCACCGACGAGTTCAAGCGGTGCGTGCGCGCGTCCCTCGTGATCGCGGCCACCGTCTCGTTCCTGGTCTTCGCCACCAAGACCGACCTGTCGCGTATGACGGTCGGCGGCGTCCTGCTCGGCGCCCTGCTGCTGATCCTGATCGTCCGCTACCTCGCCCGGCAGGCGCTGCACCTGGTCCGTCGCCGGGCCGGCCAGGCCGGGCACCGGATGATCCTGGTCGGCACGCTGCCCGAGGCGCTCGAGGTCTACACCGCGGTCACCCGCAACCCCGCCGCCGGCCTGGTGCCGGTCGGCATCCACATCACCGACGGCTACGCGGCCGCCCGCGGCATCGAGACCCCGGTCCCGGTCTACGCCGGCCGCGACGTCCTCGGCCTGGTCCGCGAGCTCGGCGCCGACACGATCGCGGTCTGCGGCTCCGCCAGCGCCGAGCCCGGTGAGCTGCGCCGGCTGGCCTGGCAGCTCGAAGGCAGCGGGGTCGACCTGGTCGTCGCGCCGCAGCTCACCGACATCGCCGGCCCCCGGGTGCACATCCGCCCCATCGAAGGGCTGCCCCTGCTGCACGTCGAAGAGCCGACGCTGTCCGGCCCGGCGCTGCTGGCCAAGAACGTGATCGACCGCCTGGTGGCCGTACTCGGCCTGGTGGTCCTCTCGCCCCTGCTCCTGATGATCGCGATCGCGATCAAGGTCTCCGACAAGGGCCCGGTCTTCTTCCGGCAGCCGCGCGTCGGCCACGAGGGCCGCACGTTCCGGGTGTGGAAGTTCCGCACCATGTACGTCGACGCCGAGGACCGCCTGGCCGCCCTGGTCGACCAGAACGAGACCGACGGCATGCTCTTCAAGATCCGCCAGGACCCGCGCGTCTTCCCGTTCGGCCGGTTCCTGCGGGCGAGCTCGCTGGACGAGCTGCCGCAGTTGATCAACGTGCTCAAGGGCGAGATGTCGCTGGTCGGGCCGCGCCCCCTGCCGGCCGACGACGGCGACTTCCTCGGCGACGTGCGCCGGCGCCTGCTGGTCCGCCCGGGCATCACGGGTCTGTGGCAGGTCTCGGGGCGCTCGGACCTGTCCTGGGACGAGGCGGTCCGGCTGGACCTCTACTACGTCGACAACTGGTCGCTCGCCTACGACCTGAGCATCCTCTGGCGCACCATCGGCGTCGTCCTGGCCCGCAAGGGAGCCTATTAAGACGCACGATCATGTCCCGGACTCGTCTGGGGCACGACCGTCGCTCCCGCCGGACACCGCTCGCTTCGCTTCGCTGCCACCTCCGCCGTGCGGCGCGGTCTCTCTTGATCACGCCGGGGTTGGCGTCCGTGCGAGGGGTTCCGTAAACGTGGTCGGCGGGCGAGGATTCCGCGCATGAGTGCGGACCTGTCGACGGCGTTGGCCGTGCTGGCGCTCGTCAGTGCGCTCGCCGGTGCGGTCTATGCCGTCGTGCGGTTGCGGGCCCGCAGGGGGATCGCGACCGCGACTCAGCGCGCCACCTACGAGGTGTTGCACACCGCCGGGCTCGCCGCCGAGCCGTTGCGGGGTGGGTTGACCGCCGCCAGTGCCGCGAAGGCCGCCAAGCACCTGCGGGCGCTGGTCGGTGCGCCCGGGCTCGCGCTGGCCGACGACAACGAGTTGCTGGCCCTCGACGGGCGCGGCGCGCACCACTCGCACCAACTCCAGGCCGCGGCGAAGAAGGCCATCAGCGCCGGGCGGTCGACCGTGCTGCGGCAGGCGGAACTGCCCTGCGACCGGGTCGACTGCGAGATCCGCGGCGCGGTCGTCGCGCCGATCAGGGCCGCGACCCCGGTCGCCCTCGTCGCCGTCTCCGACGGCCAGCCGGCACCCGGGCTCGTGCAGGCCACCCTGGAGACCGCCCGCTGGGCCGCCGCCCAGCTCGCCCTGGCCGAGCTCGACTCGTCCCGCGAACGGCTCGCCCGGGCCGAGGTGCGGGCCCTGCGCGCCCAGATCAGCCCGCACTTCATCTACAACGCGCTGACCGCGATCGCCTCCTTCGTCCGCACCGACCCGGAACGCGCCCGCGAGCTCATCCTCGAGTTCGCCGAGTTCACCCGCTACTCGTTCCGGGCGCACGGTGAGTTCACGACGCTGGCCGAGGAGCTGCGCTCGATCGACCGCTACCTGACGATCGAGCGGGCCCGGTTCGGCGAACGGCTGCAGGTGCGCCTGCAGATCGCCCCTGAGGTGCTGCCGGTCAGCCTGCCGTTCCTCTGCCTCCAGCCGCTGGTCGAGAACGCGGTGCGGCACGGGCTGTCGCGCAAGCCGGGCCTCGGTATGGTGAGCATCGAGGCCCGTGATGCCGGTGCCGAGTGCCACATCACCGTCGAGGACGACGGCGTCGGCATGGATCCGGCGGCGCTCGTCGCCGGAGTGGCCGAGGCGGGTGTGGCCGGTGTCGACGACGCGGGCGCGCACGTCGGTCTGTCCAATGTCGACGAACGGCTGCGGTCGGTGTTCGGCGACCAGTTCGGTCTGGTGGTGGAGACCGGGATCGGAGCGGGTACCAGGGTGAGCATGCGGGTGCCGAAGTTCCACCCCGGCGTGCACGCGGCGGGCGGCGCGGCGTGACCGACCGCGGTTTCCTGCGCGTGCTCGCGGTCGACGACGAGCCGCCGGCCCTCGACGAGCTGGCCTACCTGCTGCGCGCCGACCCACGGGTGGCCCGGCTGCACACCGCGGGCGACGCGACCGACGCCCTGCGCGTGCTCCGCGACACCGACGTCGACGTGGTCTTCCTGGACATCCGGATGCCCGGCCTCGACGGCATGGAGCTCGCCCGGTTGCTGCGCCGGTTCGCCCGGCCACCCGCGATCGTCTTCGTCACCGCGTACGACGACGGCGCCGTCGACGCCTTCGACCTCGGCGTCGCCGACTACGTCCGCAAGCCCGTACAGGCCGAGCGGTTGAGTGAGTCGATCCGGCGCGTGGTCAGCGCGCGGGTCGTGCCCACCCACCCGGCCGCGCTGGCCCGTGCCGAGGAGGACCCGACGATCCCGGTCGAGCTGGCGGGCACGACCCGGATGCTGCCGCGCTCCGCGGTCCGCTGGGTCGAGGCGCAGGGCGACTACGCCCGGCTGCACACCTCCGACGGTTCGCACCTGGTGCGGGTGCCGCTGGCCACGCTCGCCGATCGCTGGGCCGACGCCGGCTTCGTCCGGATCCACCGCTCCTATCTGGTGCAGCTCCGGTTGATCGCCGAGCTGCGGCTGGCGAACTCGGGCTACGTGGTCATCGTGGACGGTGCCGAGCTGCCGGTCTCCCGCCGGCACACGCGCGAGCTCAAGGACAAACTCGTCCGCGCGGCGAAGCAGGACTGGAACCGCTGACTGTCACACCGCTGGCATATCCTTCGATGCGCCAGCCGGCGATACGGGGCGCCCGGCGGCGATTTCCCCTCCCCCCGTGACACCTCCGGTGAGGACGTTCCATGGCACATCGCGCACTACGCCGCGCGACGATGCTGGCTGCCGTGCTCCTGACGGCAACAGCTTTCGCGGCACCGGCCCACGCGGCCGACGACACCGGCACGATCGCGGGTCGGTTGACCAGCAGCACCGGCGCGGCGGTCGCGAACGCTGGCGTCGAGGTCTACAACGAGGAAACCAACTACAACGGCTACACCTCGACCGGCGACGACGGTTCCTACACGCTCGCCAACCTGGCGCCGGGCGACTACTCCGTGGCGTTCAACGCCGAAGGGCACCCGCGACAGTACTTCGACAACAAGTTCGACCTCTGGGAAGCCGACCTGGTGACCGTCGCCGCCGGCGGCACCACCACCGTCGACGAGGATCTGGCAGCCACCGGCACGCTGACCGGCCGCCTGCTGCGTGCCGACGGCAGCCCGCTGGCCTTCGAGCCGGTCGTCGCCGAGGCGGAGGACGGCACCGAGAGCAACGCGCTGACCGACGGCGACGGGGCCTTCTCGCTCGCGGTGCTGCCGGGCAACCACCGCGTCGGGTTCAGCCCGATCGAGGGCTCGGAGCAGCGTCAATGGGTCCCGGGCAGCATCGACCGTGCCGGCGCCCGCCTCTTCACCGTCGTCGGCGACCAGACCGTCGAGGTGACCGATACCGCGCTGGCGACCGGCAGCGTGACCGGCCGGGTCACGACACCGGCCGGCGAACCGGCGACCAACATGCGGGTCGCGCTCGACACCGCCACCGGCGACTACACCTGGCTGAGCGCGCGCACCGGCGCCAACGGCCAATACACGATCGCCCCCGCCCTGATCGGCAGCTACGTCGTGAGCTTCACCGACAACGAGTTCAGCGCGACTCAATATCACCGACGCACCCTGCGCGCCGACCAAGCCGATCCCGTCGCGGTCACCGCGGGTGCGGCCACCCGCGTCAACGAGCGCCTGCTCGACACCGGTGGGCTCCGGGTCACCGCGGTCGACGCGGTGACCGGTGCGCCGGTCCTGCGGTTCTGTGTCGATCGCTGCACCACGACCGGCACGATCGAGCTGACCGGCCTGACCGCGGACAGCCACGAGTTCGCCGCCAACACGCCGGGCGGCACCCACTTCTCCCGCGCATTCACCGCCACGGTCCGGGAGGGCCGGACCACCGAGGTCACGCTGCGGCTCAAGCCCGCCGCGCAGATCACGACCACCGTGGTCGACGCGGCGACGAGCCGGCCCCTGGCCAACGTCTGCGTGATCGCCTACAAGGCGAAGCAGGTGCGGCTCTGGGACGGCTTCAACGTCTGTTCCAACTCGCAGGGCAAGATCACCATCGGTGAGCTGACCAACGGCAACTACCGGCTGTTCGCGGCGCCGCAGTCCACGACCTATGGCCGTCAGTGGGTGGGCGCGACCGGCGGCACCGGCGACGAGCGGCAGGCCGCGGTCGTCCCGGCCACGCTGGGCGCCGTCGCCACCGCGCCGCAGATCCGGATCGACCCCGCCGGGGCGATCGCCGGCACCGTCACCGATGCCGAGACCGGCGCGCCGATCGAGGGCGCGCGGGTGGCGCTGTTCACGCAGAGCCCTGGCCTCGGGGCATCCGAGGTCGAGACCGACGCGCAGGGTCACTACCAGGTCGACGGTCTGGGCCCGTACCCGTGGCCGTTGAAGTTCTCCTCCTTCGGCAGCGCACTCGCCTGGACGGGCGGCGCCGCCAGTCGCTACACGGCGACCCCCACCGTGGTCACCGCCGGCAGCACGGCGACGGCCGACATCGCTCTGCGGGACGGCGTCCTGGTCACCGGCACGATCCGGCTGAGTGACGGCGGCGCTGTCGATGGCGGTTTCGTCGACGTGCGCACCGCCGATTCGGGCGACTTCGCGGGCTCGAACTGGCCGGAGAACGGCCAGTTCTCGATCCGCGTGCTGCCCGGCCAACGGATCTACTTCTCCTACAGCGTCTACGCGGGCGACCGCGAATATCGGGTCGAGCGGGTGCCGGGTGACCCTGTGCGCGTGCCGGCCGGGGGTCTGACCACGGAAATCGTGGTGCTGACCGCCTGATCTGCACAGATCGTTCACATCGCCGGACCGGGATCCGCACAGGCGCTCACTACAGTCGCCGACATGAGAGAGCGCCGGATCCTGGTGGTGGAGGACGAGCGGACCATCGCCGACTCGATCGCCGTGCGGCTGCGTGCCGAGGGCTTCATGGTGAGTCTGGCCGGCGATGGTCCGTCGGCGGTCGAGACGGCCCGGCGCGAACCGCCCGACCTCGTCGTGCTCGACGTGATGCTGCCCGGGTTCGACGGCCTCGAGGTGTGCCGGCGGATCCAGGCCGACCGGCCCGTCCCGGTGCTGATGCTCACCGCCCGCGACGACGAGAACGACATGCTCGTGGGGCTCGCGGTCGGCGCCGACGACTACATCACCAAGCCGTTCTCGATGCGTGAGCTGGCCGCCCGGGTGCACGCGCTGCTGCGCCGCGTCGAGCGGGCCCAGTCCGTCGGCCCGACCACGATCCGGCTCGGCGACCTGGAGATCAACCAGGCCGAACGCCGGGTCAGCCGCGCGGGCGCCGAGGCGCACCTGACCCCGACCGAGTTCGACCTGCTGGTGCACCTCGCCGGCCGGCCGCGCACGGTGCTGCCCCGTGAGCGGCTGCTGGCCGAGGTCTGGGGCTGGGGCGACGGCGCCGGCACCCGCACGGTCGACAGCCACGTCAAGGCGCTGCGCCGCAAGCTGGGCGCCGACCTGATCCGCACGGTGCACGGGGTCGGCTACGCCCTCGAGGTGAAACTGTGAAAGACCTGCTCAATCGCGGCCTTGACCTGCTGCCCCGGCCGCTCGATCCGGTCCGGTCGATCAAGCTCAAGCTGGCCCTCCTACTGGTCGCGTCGGCCGCCGCGGGCCTCGCCTACTTCTGGTATGCGTTGGGTCGAATCCCGTACATCACCTCCGCGACGGCGCTGCTCGTCGGCCTGCTCACGTCGCAGGTCCTGGCGCACGGCATGACGTCACCGCTGCGCGACATGACGGCGGCGGTCCGGGCGATGCGCCGCGGCGACTACACCCGTCGGGTCCGCGCCACCTCCCGCGACGAGGTCGGCGAGCTGGCGGACGCGTTCAACCAGATGGCCGCCGACCTGGCCGCCGCCGACAGACAACGCCGCGAGCTGATCGCGAACGTCTCGCACGAACTGCGTACGCCGATCACCGCGTTGCAGGGTGTCCTGGAGAACATCGTCGACGGCGTAGCGGAGCCGGAACCGGCCACCCTCCGCACGGCGCTGCACCAGACGGAGCGGCTGACGCGCCTGGTAGCCGAGCTGCTCGACCTGTCCCGGTTGGACGCGGGCGTCCAGCCGATGCACCCGGTCCGCTTCGACGTCGCCGACTTCCTGGACGAGGTGGCCGACGAGGCCGCGGTCACGGCGATCGGCGCGGGCCACGACATCAAGCTGACGGTGACCCCACCGCCGAGCCCGGTCACGTTGCACGCGGACCCGGCCCGCCTGCACCAGGTGCTGGCCAACCTGCTCGACAACGCGGCCCGCCACAGCCCACCCGGCGGCACCGTCTCGGTAGCCGGCCGCCTCGACGACGACCGCGTCGTGATCGAGGTGGGCGACGAGGGCCCCGGCATCCCCCCGAGCCAACGCGAGACGGTCTTCGACCGCTTCACCCGCGGCGACCGCGCCGCGGGCGGCGGCACGGGTCTGGGCCTGGCGATAGCCCAATGGGTGGTCCAACTACACGGCGGCACGATCCACGTCGTCGACCCACCGGCGGGCAAGGGCTGCCTGGTCCGCGTATCCCTACCCCGACTCACATCCCCGGCGGTGCCCGCATGACAACCCCGAACCCGAACCCAGGCGCGCCCGCTCCCCGAGAGGGCGAGGCGTCCGCTCAGGGTGCGACGCCGGGCCCGGCGGTGAGGCCGGCCGCGGCTGCGAGCGCCTCCGCGAGTTCGACCTCGGGAGCGGGCCCGATCGTGGCTCCGGCCGCCGCTACCTCAGGCGCCGGCCGCCCGGCCGGCCCGCCTCAGCCGCCGCAGTGGTCGTGGGCCGGGCCGAATCGGGTGCCGAGGGCGTCGGTTCTGCTCGCGCTCGCCATCGCCGCCGCCGTCACCGCTGCCGCGCTGCCGATCGAGCGGGCCGGTGTCGGATGGCTCATCGGGGGTGCTGCAAGCATTGTTGCCCTGGCAGTCACAAAAACCAGGGCTTCCTGGCGGCAGGCCGCCTGGGCGCTGGCCACCATCGCCCTCCTCGGGGTCGGCACCGTCCGCGCCGCCGACTGGCTCTTCGTGCTCTGTGTGTTGGCCGCCGTCGTCACCGGTGCGTTCAGCCTCGGTGATCCGCGCGAGGTCCGCGCGATGCTGGCCGCCCTCGTCCTGCCACCGGCCGCCGCCCTGCGCGCCCTGCCGTGGGTGCGGGCCGGGCTGCGCGCCAGGTTCGCCGGTCGCCCCGGCCTGCCCACCCGCGTGCTCGCCGTCACCGCCGTATCGGTCAGCCTGCTGCTCGTCTTCGGCGCCCTGTTCTCCTCCGCCGACGCCGCCTTCGCCGACCTCGTCGACCGGTTCGTCCCCGTCGTCGACGACGGCGCGATCGCCCGCGTGCTCGTGCTCTTCCCGATCCTCTTCGCCACCCTCGCCGGCGCGGCGTTCATCCTGATCGCCCCGCCCACCGTCGAGCGGCCGACGGAGACCACCGCACGGTTCGCCTTCCGCCGCCTCGACTGGGCCATCCCGGTCGCCCTGCTCGACCTGCTCTTCCTCGCCTTCGTCGCGGTGCAGGCCACCGTCCTGTTCGGCGGCAGCCGGCACGTCCTCGACCCCGGCGGTCCCACCTTCGCCGACTACGCCCGCGGCGGCTTCTGGCAGCTGCTCGCCGTCACCGCACTGACCCTGGTCGTGCTGGCGGTCGCCGGGCGGTGGGCACCGAAGGCCGGCCGCGCCGATCGCGCCACGATCCGGCTCCTGCTCGGCGCCCTGGCCGTGCTCGCGCTCGTCGTCGTGGCGAGCGCGACCCACCGGATGAACGTCTACGAGCAGGCGTACGGCTACACCCGCCTGCGCGTCTTCGTCACGGCCGTCGAACTCGGCCTCGGCGCGCTCTTCGTCGCCGTGCTCGTCGCCGGCCTCAAGCTGCGCGGCGCCTGGCTGCCCCGGGCGGCCCTCGCGATCGCCACCGGCGGCCTGCTCGCGCTCGCGATCCTCAACCCCGACCGGTTCATCGCCGACCGCAACGTCGACCGGTACGAGAGCACGGGCCGGATCGACCTCTCCTACCTCAGCACGCTCTCCGCCGACGCCGTACCCGCGCTCGACCGTCTCACCGGCGACGACCGCGCGTGCGCCCTGTGGCGCATCGCCCGCAAGCTCGACGCCGCCCCCGACGACTGGCGGTCCGCCAACACCGCCCGCCACGAGGCCCGTACGCTGCTCGCGCGCGACCCGGCCGGCGACTGCGCGGTGATCAGATGAGTCCCCACTACCGCGACCGGGTGTGATCGGGGACACTGCCGGCATGACGCATGGGCGGCGCACGCGCGTGGTGCTGGCCGACGTGCACCCCATGACGCACGATCCCGACCGCACCCGCGTCGAGCTCGCCGAGCAGACCCAGGTGGGCCAGGCGCTCGTCCGCGGCCTGGTCCGCGCCCAGCTCGCCCTCGCGCTGCGGCTCTCGCTCGTCGTCGCGATCGGGCTGGGCGGGCTGCCGCTGCTGTTCGCCGTCGCCCCCGAGATCAGCACCGCCCGGCTGGCCGGCATCGACCTACCCTGGCTGCTGCTCGGGGTCGCCGCGTTCCCGTTCCTGGTCGTCGTCGGCTGGGCCTACGTGCGCCTCGCCGAGCGCAACGAGCAGGACTTCGTCGCGGTGGTCCGCCGCCCGGAGCGCTGAGTGGGCAACCCGTACGTCGTCCCGGCCATCGTCGTGGTCACGCTGGTCACGGTCGCGATCGGCTTCTACGGCCTCAAGCTGGCCCGCACCACGAGCGACTTCCTGGTCGCGTCCCGCAGCGTCAGCCCGACCTGGAACGCGGCCGCGATCGGGGGCGAATACCTCTCCGCCGCGAGCTTCCTCGGCGTGGCCGGCCTGATCCTCAAGTACGGCGTCGACGTGCTCTGGTACCCGGTCGGCTTCGCCGCCGGCTACCTGGCCCTGCTGCTCTTCGTGGCCGCCCCGCTGCGCCGGTCGGGCGCGTTCACCCTGCCCGACTTCTGCCAGCTCCGGCTCGGCTCGCGCGGGCTGCGCAAGCTCGCCACGGCCTTCGTGGTGTTCATCGGCTGGCTCTACCTGGTGCCGCAACTCCAGGGCGCCGGGCTGACGCTGACCACGGTCACCGGGCAGCCGTACGCCCTCGGTGCCCTGCTCGTCGGCGCCGTCGTCACCTGCAACGTCGCGCTCGGAGGCATGCGGGCGATCACCTTCGTGCAGGCCTTCCAATACTGGCTGAAGCTGACCGCGCTGCTGGTCCCGGCGATCTTCCTGCTGCTGCAGTGGCAGGCCGACGGGCGCCCGGCGGTGGCCGCCCCGGACGGCCCTGTGTTCCATACCGCGACGAGCGTCGTCATCGAACACGACGCGACACTGACGCTGGCCGACGGCTCGACGGTCGTGGTCCAGACGGGCCAGCGGCTCGAGTTCGCCGCCGGCGAGCCCGTGCCCGAGGTGTCCACGGTCGACGAGACCCGCGGGCCCGACTGGCTGCTGCCCGGCGACAGCGACACGGGCCTGTTCGCGACCTACTCGCTGATCCTCGCGACGTTCCTCGGCACCATGGGCCTCCCGCACGTGCTCGTGCGCTTCTACACCAACCCCGACGGCAACGCCGCCAGGCGTACGACGCTGGTGGTGCTCTGTCTGGTCGGGCTCTTCTATCTCCTGCCGACCCTGTACGGCGTGCTCGGCCGCGTCTACACACCGCAGTTGCTGATGACCGGGCGCACCGACGCCGTGGTCGTGCTGCTGCCCGGCGCGGCGCTCGGCAGCGGCCTGACCGGCCAGTTGCTCGCGGCGCTGGTGGCCGCCGGCGCGTTCGCCGCCTTCCTGTCCAGCTCGTCCGGGCTGCTGACGAGCGTCGCCGGGGTCATCTCGACCGACGTGATCGGCCGCGGCTCGGTGCGCGACTTCCGGCTGGCCACCGTGATCGCCGGGGTCGCACCGATCGTGCTGTCGCTGACGATCGAGAGTCTCGACGTGTCACAGGTGGTCGGCCTGGCGTTCGCCGTCGCCGCGTCCACCTTCTGCCCGCTGCTCGTGCTCGGGATCTGGTGGCGCGGGCTGACCGCGCGCGGCGCCGCGGCGGGCGTGCTGACCGGCGGTGGCGCGGCCGGCGGGGCGGTGCTGCTCACGGTGCTCGGGCCGCCGCTCACCGGCTGGCCGGCCGCCCTGGTCAGCCAGCCCGCGGCGTGGACCGTACCCCTGGCCTTCGCGGTGATGGTGGTCGTGTCGCTGGCCAGCCGCAGCCGGGTCCCGGCGGACGTCGGCGCGGTGATGCTGCGCCTGCACGCGCCGGAAAGTGTGCTGTCCGGTACCACCCGACGGTGACCGGGACCGATACGGTCAAGGGGTGACGACGGTGAAGGACGCCCTGGTGCTGCGGGGACTGGCCAAGAGCTTCGACGGCAAGGTCGCGGTCGGCGGTGTCGACCTCGACGTGCCGGCCGGCTCGTTCTACGGTCTGCTCGGTCCCAACGGCGCCGGCAAGACGACCACGCTCTCGATGGCGGTCGGCCTGCTGCGGCCCGACCACGGCCAGGCCTGGGTGCTCGGCCACGACGTGTGGCGCGACCCGATCCAGGCCAAGCGGCTGTTCGGCGTGCTGCCTGACGGGGTCCGCCTGTTCGACCGGCTCAGCGGCGCCGAGTTGCTCGCCTACCACGGCTTGCTGCGCGGCATGGACCCCGCGGTCGTCGACCAGCGCGCCCGCGAGTTGCTCGACGTGCTCGCGCTCGCGGACGCCGGAAACACCCTGGTCGTCGACTACTCGGCCGGCATGAAGAAGAAGATCGGGCTCGCCTGCGCGCTGCTGCACGCGCCGCGACTGCTCGTCCTCGACGAGCCGTTCGAGGCCGTCGACCCGGTCGCGGCCGCGCTGATCCGCGACATCCTCCAGCGATACGTCGCCGGCGGCGGCACCGTGATCTTCTCCAGCCACGTGATGGCGGTCGTCGAGCGGCTCTGCACCCACGTCGCGATCCTGGCCGACGGTGTCATCAAGCGCGTCGGCACGCTCGCCGAGGTGACCGGCGAACGTTCGCTCGAAGACGTGTTCGTCGAGGTCGTCGGCGGGCGCACGGCGACCGGGGAGGAGCTGGCGTGGCTCTGACCGGGCAGGCCACGCAGGCCACCGAGGTCGCCGCCGCCCCGCGCGCGGTGTCGCCCCGCCACTTCGTCCGGCTCAAGCTGCGGATCATGGGCAACAGCTTCCGCGGCCAGGTGTGGCGGGTCGTGCTGTTCTCGTTCGGCATCCTGTTCGGCCTCATCTACGCCACCGCCGGCTTCTTCGCGGCGGCCGCGGCCGGGCTCGCCGGCAACACCGACGCCGCGTTCCTGGTCGCCGCGGCCGGCGGTGGCGTGGTCGCGCTCTCCTGGACCCTGCTGCCCCTGCTGTTCTTCGGCGTCGACGAGACCATCGACCCGTCGCGGTTCGCGCTGCTGCCGCTGCCCCGCCGCACGCTGGTGGTCGGCCTGCTGACCGCGGCGCTGATCGGCGTCCCCGCGGCCGCCACCCTGATCGCGACCGCCGGGCTGGTGCTCTCCGCGGGCGCACTGGGCGGCGCCGGCGCGGCGGTGGTGCAGGCGCTCGGCGTGCTGCTCGGCCTGGTCTTCTGCGTCGCGGTCAGCCGGGCGGTGACCAGCGCCTTCGCCAACCTGCTGCGCTCGCGCCGCACCCGCGACCTGGCCGCCGTGCTGCTCGCGGTCTCCGCCGCGCTGATCGGCCCGCTGCAGATCGCCATCAACCGGGCGAGCACCAACACCGACTGGCGGCGGTTCCTGCCGCTCTCCGAGGTCATCGGCTGGACGCCGTTCGGCGCCCCGTACACGGCGGGTTTCGAGGCGGCGGCCGGGCACTGGCTCGCGGCGCTGGCGAAGCTCGCGCTCGTGGTCGCGGCGATCGCCGTGCTGCTCTGGTGGTGGTCGCGCACGATCGAGACGGCGATGGTCGGCACCGCGAGCCTCGGTCCGGCAGCCCGGCAGGGCACCCCCGGCGCCCCCGTCGACCAGCTCTTCCCGCGGATCCTGCGGTGGGCCCGGCGCGACCGGTTCGGCGCGATCCTGGCTCGCGAGGTGCGCTACTGGTGGCGGGACGCCCGCCGGCGGTCCAACCTGATCACGTTCGCGGTGGCCGCCCTGTTCGTCTCGGCGATGGTCAACTTCGGCGAGGCGATCTGGGGCACGGAGGCCGGCGAGCCCGCCCGCGACGTGGCGGCCTCGCCGCTCACCTTCACGCTCTCGATGATCTTCGTGGGCACGCTGGCCGCGGTGACGCTGGCCAACCAGTTCGGCTTCGACGGCAGCGCGTACGCCAACGACATCATCGCGGGCGTGCCGGGGCGCACCCAGATCGCCGCCCGGGCCGCCGCGTTCACGGTCTACGTGCTGCCGCTGGTCGTGCTGATCGCGGTGATCATCGGCGTGCTGGTCGGAGAGCCGACCTGGATCCCGATGGCGCTCGGCACGCTGGTCGGCACGTTCGGCTGCGGCCTGGCGGCCAACTCGATGCTCTCGGTGATCGGCGCCTACGCCCTGCCGGAGACGTCGAACCCGTTCGCGCTCAACACCGGCGCCGGCATGGCCCGCGGCCTGCTGAGCATCCTCTCGATGGTGATCGGCGTCGTGCTCGCCGTGCCGCTGCTGCTCGGCGCGCTGTTCGCGGGTGACGTCTGGCTCTGGGTCGCCTTGCCCGTCGGCCTGGCCTACGGCGCCGGGGCGGCCTGGCTCGGCAGCGTGATCGTCGGCGACGTCCTCGACCGGCGGATGCCCGAACTGCTGCTGACCATCACGCCCCGCCGCTAGAAAGAATGGGCCGGTGAACAACCCGATCGAACCCGGCGCCCAGATCCACGGCACCGACCCGTTCGCCACCCCCGAGGGGGCCCGCTCGCCGATCCGCCGGTTCCGCGGCCGGCTGGCCTCGCCGGTGACACTCTGGACGGCGCCGGGGCCGGCGGGATTCACCGTCTCGTCGACGCTGGTGGTCGACGGCGACCCCGGGCGGCTGCTCGGCGTGCTCGACGACGAGTCCGACCTGTGGACGGCGCTCTCGGCGGCCGGCCGGTTCGCGGTCGCGCCGCTCGGCCCGACCCACCGCCAGCTCGCCGACCGCTTCGCGGGCCTGATGCCGGCGCCCGGCGGCCTGTTCCAGGGTGGTTCGTGGACCGAGACGCCCTACGGCCCGGTGCCCGCCGACGCCGCCGCCTGGGCCGGCTGCCGCCTCGACAACGCCCGCGAGCTCGGCTGGGGCCTGCTGGTCGAGGCCACCATCGAGCAGGTGGAGATCGTCAGCGAGGCACCCCCACTGATCCACTACCGCGGTCGATATCTCGCGAGCTGAACGCAACCGGCGGCGTGGCTCACCGGTGTCCCCTCCAGACACGGGGAGGCAGCCTATGGAGACGGTCCGGGTGACCCGGCCTGATGGCCGCACCGACACCTTCGACGCGTTCTACGCCGCGAACTTCGACCGGCTCGTGCTCCAGTTGTACGCGTACACGGCGGACGTCTCGGCCGCGCAGGACGCGGTGCAGGAGGCGTTCAGCCGCGCCTGGGCCCGCTGGGACCGGGTCGCCGGCTACGACGAACCGGCGGCCTGGGTCCGCCGCGTGGCGATGAACGTCGCCACCAACCGGTGGCGGCGGGTGCAGGCCGCCCGCGCGCACGCCCGCTTCCACCGCGCGGAGTCGGTGCCGCCGCCGAGCCCCGACCGGGCCGCGCTGGCCCGGGCGTTGCGCGCCCTGCCACCGCGGCAGCGCCGGGCGATCGTGCTGTTCCACATCGCCGACCTCTCGATCGGGGAGATCGCGGCCCAGGAGGGAGTACCCGACGGCACCGTCAAGGCCTGGCTGCACCGTGGCCGGGCCGCCCTGGCCACCCTGCTGACCGACGAGGAGGACCGCCGTGGATGAGCAGCGCCTGGACGACGTGTTCGACCGGTTCCGGGGCGGGGCGCCGCTGGCGGTGGCGGCCGGCGCCGACGCGGCCCGGGAGGCGTTTCGCCGCCGCCGGCACACCCGCGCGGTGGTGGCCGGTGCTTTCGCCGCCCTCGCCGTCGCCGCACCGTCCGTGGCCTTCGCGGCCGGGGCGTTCGACCGGACCCCGCCGCCACCGGGCGTGATCGCCAGCGACCCGCCGGCCCGCACGACCGAGCCCACCCAGCGGACGACCGCGCCGCCGACCACGCCGCCGAGCACGCCGCCGCGGCCCACCGAGCCCGCGGACGTCCCCGCCGCAGCCCTGCTCCGGGAGCTCGACGTGCCCGCCGGCTACCGCTACCGGGGCGACGCGGTCGACGGGGACTGGAGCCTCGCCGCGATCGCCGCGTCCTGCGACCCACCGCGGGGCGTCGAGCCGCCGGGGGTCGCCCAGCGCGGCGCCGCCTTCCGCCGCGGCCCCGACGAGAGCCTCCTGCAGGTCGTCGAGCGGATGCCCACGTCGAGCGCCGCCCGGCAGTGGCTCGACGAGTTGCCCGACCGGCTCGGCACCGACTGCGGCCGGGTGCGCTTCGCGGTGGTGGCCGAGGACTTCGCCGGCGACGGGTCGCTCGTCGTGCGCGCCACCGCGGACGGCGGGGAGCCCAACCTGTACGTGTTCGTACGCCAGGGTCCGCTGCTCACCCAGATCTGGCAGAAGCACCAGGTGACCGTCGGGGTCGCGGAAGATCTCGGGCGGGCGGCCGCCGACCGGCTCTGCCAGGGCACCGCCGCCTGCTAGGCCACCACTCGCGCCGTTCACCGGCGTGACGCGGGTCACTCGGCGCAGCCATCCGTCCGTTGGGCGCAGGTGGCTGCGCCGGCCGCGCCAGGGCTTCCGGGGCCGCGTGGACCGTTCCTACGGTGCCGCTGTTCGACCTTGTCCCTACGCCCCTGCGAAGGTGGTGACCACATGAGTACGGAGGCGAGAGACACCGCTCCCACGGAGACCCCCGAGGACCGGTATCTGGCCATGCAACGTTCCCCGGAGTTCGGCAACCTGCGCAAAGCGTTCCGCGGCTTCGTGTTCCCGATGACCGTCGCGTTCTTCGTCTGGTACGCGCTCTACGTCATCCTGTCCGCGTACGCGCGCGACTTCATGAGCATCCGGATCGGCGACAGCCACATCAACGTGGCATTGATCTTCGGCCTGCTCCAGTTCGTCTCGACCTTCCTGATCGCGTGGTTCTACTCGCGGTACGCGAGCCGCAAGGTCGACCCGCTCGCCGACACGATCCACGCCGAGTTGGAGGAGACGCGCAGTGAGTAAGCTCCTCGCGGCCGAGGCCGCCGGCGGCAGCACCGCCCGTACCCTCACGATCATCCTGTTCCTGGTCTTCGTGGCCATCACGCTGGCGATCACCGTCTGGGCGAGCCGGCAGACCAAGACGGCGACCGACTTCTACGCCGGCGGCCGATCGTTCTCGGGCTTCCAGAACGGCATGGCGATCGGCGGCGACTACATGTCGGCGGCGTCGTTCCTCGGCATCGCCGGCATCATCGCGCTCAACGGCTACGACGGGTTCCTCTACTCGATCGGCTTCCTGGTGGCCTGGCTGGTCGCCCTGCTCCTGGTCGCCGAACTGCTGCGGAACTCGGGCCGCTACACGATGGCCGACGTGCTCGCGTTCCGGATGCGCCAGCGGCCGGTCCGCACGGCCGCGGCGGTCTCCACGATCACCGTGTCGATCTTCTACCTGCTGGCCCAGATGGTCGGCGCCGGCGCGCTGGTCGCGCTGCTGCTCGGCATCAAGCCCGGCACGACGTTCATGGGCATGGACGCGGACGCCGCCAAGATCGCCACGATCGTGCTGGTCGGCGCCCTGATGATCGTCTACGTGACGGTCGGCGGCATGAAGGGCACGACGTACGTCCAGATCGTCAAGGCGTTCCTGCTGATGACCGGCGCGCTGCTGATGACGATCCTCGTGCTGGCGGTCTTCAGGTTCAACCTGTCGTCGCTGCTCGGCGACGCGGCGCAGTCGTCCGGCAAGGGCGAGGCCTTCCTCGAACCAGGGTTGCGCTACGGCGTGGAAGTCGCCGGCAACGCGACACAGACCTTCTACAACAAGATGGACCTGCTGTCGCTCGGCATCGCCCTGGTGCTCGGCACCGCCGGCCTGCCGCACATCCTGATCCGTTTCTACACGGTGCCGACGGCGCGGGCGGCCCGCAAGAGCGTGCTCTGGGCGATCGGCATCATCGGCACGTTCTACCTGTTCACGCTGGCCCTCGGCTTCGGTGCCGCGGCCCTGGTGGGCAGCGAGGCGATCACCGCACAGGACCGGGCGGGCAACACGGCGGCTCCACAGTTGGCCGCGGAACTCGGCCGGCGCTTCTTCGGCGGTGAGATCGGCAGCGCGACACTGCTGGCCATCATCGCCGCGGTCGCGTTCGCGACGATCCTCGCGGTCGTCGCCGGCCTGACGCTGGCGTCGTCGTCGAGCCTCGCGCACGACTTCTACGCCAACGTGCTCAAGAAGGGCGAGGCGTCGGAGCGGCAGGAGGTGAACGTCGCCCGGATCTCCGCGCTGGTGATCGGCGCCGTGTCCATCCTGCTGTCGATCTTCGCGCAGAACCTCAACGTGGCGTTCCTCGTCGCGCTGGCGTTCGCGGTCGCCGCCTCCGGCAACCTGCCGGCGATCCTCTACAGCCTGTTCTGGAAGCGGTTCAACACGTCCGGTGCGGTCTGGGCGATCTACGGTGGTCTGATCTCCGCCGTGGTGCTCGTGTTCTTCTCACCGGTCGTCTCCGGCGGCGCCACCTCGATGTTCCCGGACTCCGACTGGCAGTGGTTCCCGCTGTCCAACCCGGGTCTCATCTCGATCCCGTTCGGCTTCTTCTGCGGCTGGCTGGGGACGGTCCTGTCCAAGGAGCGTGACGACGCCAAATACGCGGAGTTGGAAGTTCGCTCCCTGACGGGCTCGGGCGCGCACTGAGTCACATGGGCCCCGGCGGTGCACACCGCCGGGGCCCCTGTCAAGGGCAACCCGGGCCCGACGGTAGATCCGCTTCATCGGTAGTCTTGGGCTCATGGTGGTTGCCCAACGCTTCGGAGCCGGTCATCGCATCCTTGTGACAGGAGGCGCCGGCTTCGTCCCGTCCCACCTGATCGATGTGCTCATCGCCCGCGGTTGCGCGGTCGTCGCGGTCGACAACTTCGTCACGGGCTCCAAGGAGAACGTCACCCACCTCGTCGACCACCCGCAGTTCACGCTGGTCGAGGCCGACGTCGCCGACGGGCTGCCGACGCACCACCCGGCGCTCGACGGCCGGTTCGACGCGATCCTGCACATGGCGTCGCCGGCGAGCCCCAAGGACTTCACCACGCTGCCGATCGAGATCCTGCGCGTCGGCTCGATCGCCACGCTGCACCTGCTCGAGCGCGCGGTCGCCGACGGTGCCCGGTTCCTGATGGCGTCGACGTCGGAGGCCTACGGCGACCCGCTGGTGCACCCGCAGGTCGAGACCTACTGGGGCAACGTCAACCCGGTCGGCATCCGCAGCGTCTACGACGAGGCCAAGCGCTTCTCCGAGGCGTCCACCATGGCCTACCACCGCTACCGCGGGCTCGACGCCGCGATCGTGCGGATCTTCAACACGTACGGGCCGCGGATGCGTCCCGACGACGGCCGGGCGATCCCGACGTTCATCTCCCAGGCGCTGCGCGGCGAGCCGATCACCGTGCACGGCAACGGCGCGCAGACGCGCTCCATCTGCTACGTCGACGACCTGGTCCGCGGCATCCTGCTGCTGCTCGACTCGACCGAGACCGGTCCGATCAACTGCGGCGACGAGCACGAGATGTCGATGAAGGACCTGGCCGAGACGATCGTGCGGCTGACCGGCAGCGCCTCCACGGTGACCTTCACGTCACGCACCGCCGACGACCCGGAGATGCGCCGCCCCGACCTCACGCTGGCGCGCACCAAGCTCGGCTTCGCACCGACGGTCTCCCCGGAAGAGGGTCTCCGCCGCACCATCGAAGACTTCCAGCGCCGCGCCGTTTAAGGCATAACGGCAGGTCAACGCGGAAATTTTTACCTACCAAGTTCGTGCCGTGCCGGCGTTGGTTGTGAGCCGTACCTAGGTTTGCTTCGTACCCTGGGTCACATGTCTGCGACCACGTCATCGTCCGGCGGCACCTCCGGCCGCGCCTCGGTGCCCGGCCGTACGTCCAGCGCCCGCGTCTCGGCGGCCCCGACCGGCGGCCGCATCAGCGGGCGGGCGCACGTGCCGGGAGCACGCACCGAGGCCCGCCCCCGCATCGGCGGTGGTGGTCCCGGCGGCCCCGGTGGTCCGCGCGGCCCGCGCCGCCCGGGCGCGCCCTACCGCAAGGGTCCACAGCCCAAGTGGGGCCGGATCGCCCTGGTCGCGGTCGTCGGCCTGGTGGTGCTGGGCCTGCTCGGCGCCGGCGGCACGTGGATCTACGTGCGCGCGCTCAACGGCAACATCGGCCGCACCGACCCGTTCTCCGAGATCACCGACGGCCGGCCGGTCAAGACGGCCGAGGGCGCGCTCAACATCCTGATGGTCGGCACCGACTCCCGAGACCCGGACGCGGCGCTCGACAAGGCCGGCCAGTGGCGGGCCGACACGATCATCGTCATGCACATCCCGGCCTCGCAGGACAAGGCCTACCTGGTCTCGATCCCCCGCGACCTCTACGTGCCGGTGCCGAAGTCGGCCAAGGCCGAGTGCGCCAACTCCGAGCGCCACAAGGTCAACTCCGCGTTCGCCTTCGGCGGGCTGCCCCTGGCCGTGCGTACCGTCGAGTGCTTCACCGACGTCCGGATGGACCACGTCATGGCGATCGACTTCGCGGGGTTCAAGGAGGTCACCGACGCGCTCGGCGGTGTGGACCTCAAGGTCGAGCGGACGACCAAGTCGATCCACAAGCCCTTCCGCACCTTCCAGAAGGGCGTCAACCACATGAACGGCGAAGAGGCCCTCGACTGGGTCCGCCAGCGCAAGCAGTTCCCCGACGGCGACTTCGCCCGGATGCGGCACCAGCAGGAGTTCCTTCGCGCGCTGATGGACAAGGCCGCGAGCAGCGGCACGCTGACCAACCCCGGCAAGCTCAACAGCTTCCTCAAGGCGGTCACCAACGCGGTGACGGTCGACGAGGGGTTCTCGCTGGTCGACATGGCACTGCAGTTCCGCAACCTGCGGGGCGAGAACCTCGAGTTCCTGACCAGCCCCCACAGCGGCAGCCAGACGATCGGCGGCGAGTCCGTGGTGGTCTCCGACAAGACCAAGGCGCTGGCCATGTACAAGGCCATCAACGAAGACAAGATGGCCGAGTGGGCGGCAGCCAACAAGAAGTAACAATTACCCCGATCCGGACGAATGACAAGGCTGGCCCTGGCCCGACATATCCGACTTAAGCTGTCGCTAGCGCGATGCGGCGGGGGTCGGGAGGGGCCATCAGCTCAGGACGCAAGGGGGAGCAGCGGCCACCGGACGGTGGGCCGGCCAGTCGGCCGCGCTGGGCCAAGATCCTGATCGTCGTGGGTGTCGCCCTGGCCGTCCTGGCCGGTCTCAGCCTCGGCGGGCTCAAGCTGCTCTCCGAGCGCCTCAACGACGCGCTGCAGAAGGCCGACCTGCTCGACTCCGGCGCCCGGTCGGGCAACGGGGAGTTGCACGGGCCGCTCAACTATCTGCTGATCGGGTCGGACCAAAGGGACGCGAACCCCACCATGGGACATCGGGCCGATTCCATCGTGATCGTCAACATACCGGCGGGGCTCGACCGGGCGTACCTGATCTCGATCCCCCGTGACCTGCGGGTCGCCATCCCGCCCTGGCCGGCGTCGAACTACAAGGGCGGACAGGACAAGATCAACGCCGCCTTCCAGTACGGCGGTGCCGACGGCGCCAAGCTGCTCTCCGCGACCGTCACGAACCTCACCGGCGTGCGCTTCGACGGTGCCGCGATCGTCGACTTCACCGGCTTCAAACGCGTCGTCGACCTGCTCGGCGGCGTCGACGTCTGCGTGGACCGGCAGGTCACCTCCATCCACACGGGCCACGTCTTCCCCGTCGGTTGCTACCGGATGGACGGCGCGAAGTCCCTCGACTACGCGCGGCAGCGCTACGGCCTGCCCCGGGGTGACTACGACCGGCAGCGCCACCAGCAGCAGATCCTCAAGGGGATCGCCAAGAAGCTCACCGACCCCACCGTGCTGGCCAACCCGATCAAGCTGGACCAGACGGTCCGGGCCATCGGGGCGACCATGACCGTCGACACGAACGGCGTACCCCTGAACGATCTGGTCATCTCGTTCCGCAACATGCGGGCCGAGAACGTCTACGGGATCCGGATCCCGTCCACCGGCGCCCGCATCGACGGCACCTCCTACAACGTGCTCACCCCGGACGCGGACCTGCTGTTCAAGGCGGTCCGGGAGGGCGACGTCGCAGCCTGGGCGGCCGCCAACCCCAAGTGGGTGCTGAGCATCTAGGCTTGGCTGCGTGTGGAGACCAGAACCGGTTCCGTGGGTCGCCGCGGACGATGTGCCGGAGGACGCCTATCTGCTCGACGTCCGTGAGGACGACGAGTGGCGGGCCGGGCACGCCCCGGGCGCGCACCACGTGCAGATGATGGAGGTGCCGGCCCGGCTGGCCGACGTGCCGACCGACGCCGACGTCGTGGTCGTCTGCCGGATGGGCGGCCGCTCGGCCCAGGTCGTGACCTACCTGTCCAAGCAGGGCTGGGACAACGTACGCAACCTCGACGGCGGCATGGAGGCCTGGCAGTCCGCCGGCCGTCCCATGGTCAGCGAAGACGGCCAACCGGCCCGCGTGGTCTGAGCCCACGGTGGGCGAGTCGCCGTTGATCTTCGCGCACCGCGGTTCCTCCGCGGTGCTGCCCGAACACACGCTCCCGGCCTACCAGCGAGCCCTCGACGAGGGCGCCGACGGCGTGGAGTGCGACGTGCGGCTCACCCGCGACGGGCACCTCGTCTGCGTGCACGACCGGCGGCTCGACCGCACCAGCAACGGCACGGGCCGGGTCAGCCGGCGCACCCTGGCCGAGCTCGCCGAACTCGACTTCGGCAGGTGGCCCGACAGCGACGTCCCGGCCGATCCGGACCGCGGCCGGCTGCTCACCCTCGACCGCCTGCTCGGCACGGTCCGCGACGCGGGGCGCGAGTTGCAGGTGCTGATCGAGACCAAGCACCCGACCCACCACGGCGGCGACGTCGAGCGCGCGCTCGCCGCCCTGCTCCGCCGGCACGGCCTCGACCAGCCGCGGGACAGCGAGCGGGTGGCGGTGACGGTGATGTCGTTCTCCGCGCTGGCCGTGCGCCGGATGCGCGAGCTCGCGCCCGGCCTGCCCACGGCGTTGCTGATGGAGCTGCTGCCCTCGACGCTGCGCGGCACCCTGCCGTTCGGCGCCCGGATCGCCGGTCCCGGCATCCACCTGGTCAAGGCCCGGCCGCGGCTGGTCCGCACGCTGCAGGCCGCCGGCAACAAGGTCTACGTCTGGACGGCCAACGAGCCCGACGAGATCGACCTCCTTATCGACCTGGGTGTCGACGGCATCATCACCGACCGCCCCGGGTTCGTCCTGAAGCACATCGGCCGCTGACCCTTTTGCAGTGCGCCCCGGGTTGGGCACACTCGGGACCATGCCCGCGCGCCCGGACTTCGCCTCCTTCATCGCCGGCCACGCCGAGGTGATCGAGCGGATCAACTCGGGCGAGGCGGGCCTGCCGATCCTCGACGTCGTCCTGCGCCTCGCCGAACAGGCACTGGGTGCGGCGGGCATGACCTTCGCGGAGTACGGCCCGTCCGGCGGCCGGATCGTCGCGGCGACCGGGGCGGCCGAGTGGGCGTTGGGCCGCCCGGTCGACAAGGAGTCACCGACCACGAAGCGGCTGCTGACGGGCCTGCGTACGCAGGTGCTCTCGCTCGACCGCATCGAGGGGAAGTTCCCCGACCAGGCGACCGGCCAGGGCCTGCACACGATGCTCGTCACCCGGGCGATGCTGGGCCGGCTGGTGGTCGGCAGCGTGCAGGCGTTCTACCGCGAGGTCGAGGACCTGCCGACCATCGAGCACCACAGCCTCATCGAGTTCGTGGCGATCAACCTGGCACACATGTACGGGCACCAGGCCGGCCTCCCGGTGCACGGCGACGGCCCCGTCGTCGCCGCCCTGGCCGACGGGCTCGCGATCATCGACTTCGACCGCAAGGTGCGGCTGTGGAACCCGGCGGCCGAGGAGGTCACCGGGCTGTCCGCCGCCGACGTGCTGAACGCGACGCTGCCGTTCCCCATCCCGGTGCTCGGCCAGACGCTCGACCACCGGCTCGCCGACGGTCGCTGGCTGAAGATCACCGCGAGCGAGCTGGCCGGCACCGTCGACTCGGTCGTCGTCACGTTCCGCGACATCAGCGACCAGCACCGCCGCGACGGCGACCGCGACCTGTTCGTCGCGCTGACCAGCCACGAGCTGCGCACGCCGGTCACCGTGATCAAGGGGTACGCGGACACGCTCAACAGCCACTGGGACGAGCTGCCGGAGTACGAGCGCCGGCACGCGGCCGACGTGATCGGGCAGCGCGCGGGCGAGCTCGCGAAGCTGGTCGACCGGCTGCTCTCCGCGGCCGACCAGAGTGGCCCGACCGCCGGCTCGCCGCCCAGCCCGTTCGACCTCGTCGAGGCGCTCCGGGTGGCCGAGCGTGACCTGCCCACCGCCCTGCGCCGGCGGCTGCTCGTCCGGCTGCCCGTCGACCTGCCGAAGGCGGTCGGCGACCGGAGCACGATCTCGACGATCCTGACGGAGCTCGTGACCAACGCCGACAAGTACAGCGTCGACGGCACCGCGATCGAGCTGACCGCGCTCAGTGACGAGCGCACGGTGGTCTTCCGCGTTTCCGATCGGGGCATCGGGGTACGACCCGAACATGTGGAGCGGGCGTTCGACCGGTTCTGGCAGGCCGAATCGGGTGACCGGCGGAGGTACCCGGGTGCCGGACTAGGCCTGTATTTGGTACGAAGGGTAATAGAGCGACAGAACGGATGGGTGTCGCTGCGGCCCCGGGAGGGCGGCGGCACCGTCGCGGAGGTGCGACTCCCCCGCGGCTAGTTCATTGGAGGCGGGCGGTGACGACGGCGGTGGCCGAGCGGTCCTGGCAGGCAGTGGTGCCCCATCACGCGCGCGGCGCACGCGCCGCACGGCACCAGCTGACCACGGAGCTGACCGGCACGGTCCCCGACGAGCTGCTCGCCGACGTCGTCGCGGTGGCCGGTGAGCTGGTGGTCAACGCGGTGCGGCACGCCCGCCCGCTGCCCGGCGGCGTGATCAAGGTGGCCTGGGACGTGTCCCCCGCGGGGGTGGTCGGGGTCCGGGTCACCGACGGCGGCGGCCGGGCCCGCCCGAACCCCCGCCGTGCCGGCCCGACCGCGCTGGACGGCCGAGGGTTGCAGATCGTCTCGGCGCTGGCCGACCGCTGGGGCGTCGAGCACGAAGGCGCCGACCAGAGCGTCTGGGCCGAGCTGGGCGAGCACTCCCACTCCCTGGCGTGAAACGCCACCCCGCGACCGCCCGGCTACGCAAGGGTGGCAATAGGCTGTCTCCCCATGAGTAAGAAGCGCCGGATCAAGAACGACGGCACCCCCAAGCGGGAGAAGCAGCAGGACATGTTCTCGGCGCGGCCGTTCGAGGGCCTCGTCGACGAGGTCGAGTGGATCGCGCTGCGCGAGCTGGTCCCGGCCGCCTCCGCGCCGCTGACCCTGGCGCCGCAGCTCGTCGAGGAGTTCGGCGACCGGAAGGTCATCCTCGCCACGGTGCTGCCGATGGCCTGGCCGGCGATGACCAAGCCGGACGGCCGGGTGTTCCTCGGCCTCCAGCGGCACGTGCAGTCCGGTGATGTCTCCCGCGACCTCGCCGTGGCGCTGGTCCGCGCGCTGCAGACCAAGCCGGGCAGCCCCGTCTCCGTGCCGGCGCACGCCGGTGTCGGCCCACGGCTGCAGGACCTGATCGTCGACGGCCCGCTCGACGTCACGCTGCACGAGGGCTTCGAGTTCTGGCTCGACGACGACGCCGGCGACGACGCCAACGTGAAGGCATCGCTCGAACGGGCGAACGCGTCCATCTACCCGACGGTGCGGCTGGCCGCGGCGAAGGCCGCGTACTGGTGCCGGGTCCCGGACCGCGGGCACATCCGCTGGGTGCTGCCCGACGACGAGGACGCCGCGCTGGCCGCCCTGGCCCGCCTCTCCGCCGCCGGCGACCTGCTGCTGGGCGAGGGCACCAAGTTCGCCGGAATGTTCCGGGCGCACGGGCTGCTGGTCCCGGTCTGGGACATCCCGCGCGACCCGGAGGCCGCCGAGTGGGAAGCGCCGGTCGAGGCGTTCGCCAAGCGCTACGCGGACGCGCTCGCCGACACCTCCCCGCTCGACGCCGCCGCCCGCCGGTCGCGCCAGGGCCTGGTCGGCCGCCAGCTCACCCTGCGCTAGTCGGTTCCCGGAGCATCGGGCACGACATACAGCGTGGTCCGCCCCGGCCCGAGCCCAGCTCGGAGCCGGGGATCCGGATCACCTCGATGCCGGCCCGCTCGAGCTGCGCGTTGGTCTCCACGTTGCGCTCGTAGGCGACGCACAGCCGCGGGGCGATGGCCAGGGTGTTGTTGCCGTCGTCCCACTGCTCGCGCTCGGCGGTGACCGGGTCCAGGCCCGTGTCGATGACCCGCAGCGTGCCGATGTCCATCGCGTCGGCCGCCGCGCGCAGGAAGGGTGCCGGGCCGTCGACCTGCGGCTCACCGTCGGCGCCGGCGATCACGGTGTACGCCTGGAGCGAGTGCGCGTACTTCGGATACATGATGACCGCGTCGGCGTCGACCATCGTCACGATCGTGTCCAGGTGCATCGTGGCCCGCTCCTGGGCAATCGGCACGACCAGGATCGTGTGCGCGAGTTGGGCGCCGAACACCCGCCGGGCCAGCCGCTCCGCGCCCGCCGGCGTGGTCCGCTCGCCGACCCCGATCGCGATCACGCCCTCGGCCAGCAGCAGCACGTCGCCGCCCTCGACCGGCTCCAGGGCGGGGTCGTAGAGCATCCGGGTGCCGACGAACCGCGGGTGGTAGCGGTAGATCGCGTCGGTCAGCGTGGTCTCCCGGCGCCGGGCCGGCATGGCCAGGCTGGTCACGGCCGCCCGGTCGCGCACCCAGACGGACGAGTCCCGGGTGAACAGCAGGTTGGGCAGCGGGTCGATGACGAACTCGTTGCTCGGCATCAGCGTGTAGACCAGGCCGCCCGGTCGGTCGGCGCTCGTCCGCAACTCGTCGTGGGCCAGCCCGCCGATCAGCACCGCGGCCAGCGCCACGGGATCCAGATAGGTGAGATGGTCGGCGACCCGGCGGCGCAGGGTGTCACCCAACCGGGTGTCGTCGACGACGCCGGCCGTGAGTTCGGCGCGGGCCTCCGGCACGGCGAGGGTCTCGGCCAGCAACTGGGACACGTAGAGGACCTCGACGCCACGTGCGCGCAGGGCCGCCGCGAAGGTATCGTGTTCCTCTTGGGCTCGACCGACCCACGGGATGCCGTCGAACAGCAGCGAATCGTTGTTTCGCGGGGTCAGGCGGGCTAACTCCCGGCCGGGGCGGTGCAGCAGCACAGTGCCCAACCGGCCAACTTCGCTTCCGACATAGTGCGTCACAAGGCCCGAGCCTAGGCCGTGGTTGTCACCATCCGGGAAAAGAGCCGTACGGTGAATGTGGCATTCATCCGCACTCATTCCCCCGCAGCATCTTGCCTGAGTACCGGTGTCGCCACGTACGGTAGCTAGACAGCCAAAGCTCGCCCTTGCCGGAGGCAGCGATGACCGTATTTCCTGCGCGTCGAGCCGTCCCCATCACCCCCCGACGAGCTCTGCCGAGCGCAGAATCCCCCCAGCCCGACCTGATCGACGCCCGCTCACGCCCGCTCGACTGGGCGCGCCGCAGGCGGGCAGAGCGCGACGCACGCCGCATCGAAGCGGCCGGCGCCCGTGCTCTCAACCGCATCGAGCACCTCGGCCCGTCGTGGCACATCGTGGAATGGCCCCGCACCGACTCGTTCGACGCCCTGTTCACGGGCGCCGACGACCAGGCGGGCTTCCTGGTGATCGGGCCGAGTGGCCTGTTCGCCGTGACGATCGCCGACCACGGCCGGTCCCGCGTGATGGTCGCCGGAGACGTCGTCCAGATCAGCGGCAAGCGCCCGCCCTACATCTCGGAGGCGCGGCGTGACGCCAAGCGGGCCGCGAAGGCACTCAGCTCCGCGATCGGGCACACCATCCCGGTCACCCCGGTGCTGGTATTCGTCGGTTCTGGCGTCATCAGCGTCTACGGGCTGCCCAAGGACTGTCTGATCGCGACCCACCGCGAGCTCGACCGCCTGCTCGTGGCCGGTGGCGACCGGATCAGCCCCAGCACCGCCGAGAAGCTGTCGCAGGTGGCCAGCCAGCCCAGCACGTGGCTGAACGTGGCACACAGCGGCGGCGGCTACCGGTGGTACGAAGACGGGCGCACCGCCTCGACCAAACTCGCCACCCGCCGTTGACCGCGCTGCGGCAACCATCCGCAGCACTGGCCGACTGGAGGGTCGTCGGCACGCGAATCACCGGTTAGCGTGACGGTGGGGCAACTGCCGGCGATGCACAGGAGGCGCGGTGGCGCACGTCGAACTTGAGCTCGAGGTTCTGGCACCAGGCGAGTCCGAGGGCGTCGAGCCGACCACAGGCGCGCCCGCTGGCACGGCGTGGGCGCCACTCGCGTGGACGCCACCTGCCCCGCCGACCAGCTTCGACCGCTGGGCCGAGACGGTGTTCGCGGCAGACGAGCCCTGCCTGGTCATCGACGCCGAGATGACCATCGTCGCCGCGTCCGCCAGCTGCTGCGAGCTGCTGGGCCTGGCCGACCCGCGGGCCGCCGTGGGCCGCCCGCTCCTCGACGCGGGCCTCCGCCTGGTCGACTTCACCGCGGCGCGTACGGAGCTGACCAACATCGAGGTCGACAAGATCCCGCCACTGCTCGCGGTCACCTCGGGCCGGCAGGCCAGGGGCTTGCTCCGCGTCCAGTCCCACCACGGCGAGGGCGACGCGACGGTCGACGCGATCGCGACCCCCCTCCACGTCGAGGGCGCGGTAGCGGGCTCCCTGACCTTCTTCGCCACGGTCTAGGCCGACTCTCGCGCGGCGCCGCAACAGCGCGCCGGCGCCGCGACAGTTCAGCCCGCCCGGATGCGATGACGCAGGCGACGGCCGCGTCGGGTTCGCGGTTCTCTAGTCGCTCACCTCGGCGCGGCGGCGGAGGAGGTAGCGGCGTTCCGGGTCCGCGGTGACCAGGGCCAGCGCCTCGTCGTAGGCCGCCGTCGCCTCGGGCCTGCGGTCCAGGCGGCGTAGCAGGTCCGCGCGCGTTGCCGGCAGCAGGTGGTAACCGCGCAAGGCCCCCGTCGCCGCGAGGCGGTCGACCAGGGCCAGACCCGCCTGCGGGCCGTCGGCCATCGCCACCGCGACCGCGCGGTTGAGCTCGACCACCGGTGACGGTGTCAGCTTCGCCAACTCGGCATACAGGCCCGCGATCTCCGTCCAGTCGGTGTCCGCCGCCGTCGGTGCTGTCGCGTGGACCGCGGCGATCGCCGCCTGGATCTGGTACGGGCCCGGGCGGCCTCGGCGCAGCGCGCGGCGCAGCAGGTCGTCGGCCGCCGCGATCCGGCGGACGTCCCAGCGCGAGCGGTCCTGGTCGGCCAGCGCCACCAACTCGCCCGCGGCGTCCAGGCGGGCCGCCCGCCGGGCGTCGTGCAGCACCATCAGCGCCAGCACACCCGCCGCCTCGGGTTCGTCGGGCATCAGCGCAACCAGCACCTCGGCCAGCCGGATCGCCTCGGCGGTCAGGTCGACCCGGACGAGGTCGGCGCCGGCCGTGGCCGCGTACCCCTCGTTGAACAGGAGATAGACCACCGCGAGCACGGCGGCGAGCCTGTCCGGCAGCAGGTGGTCCGGCGGCACCCGGAACGGGATGCCGGCGTTTCGGATCTTGCCCTTCGCCCGGAACAGCCGCTGCGCCATGGACTTCTCCGGGAGCAGGAACGCCCGGGCGATCTCCGCGGTGGTCAGGCCGGCCAGCGTACGCAGGGTGAGCGCCACCTGGGCCTCCCGGGCCAGCGCCGGGTGGCAGCAGGTGAAGATCAGCTCGAGCCGGTCGTCGGGGATCCCGTACGGCACCAGCGGTTCCGGCTGCGACATCCGGGCCACCTCCCGCAGCTTCTCGGCCTCGACGGCCGCCCGGCGTACCCGATCCAGTGCCCGGTTCCGCGCGGTCACCACCAGCCAGCCGCCGGGGCGCGTGGGAACGCCCTCGTGCGGCCAGCGCTCCAGCGCCTTGGCGAAGGCGTCCTGGGCGCACTCCTCCGCGAGGTCCCAGTCGCCGGTCAGCCTGATCACCGCCGCCACCACGCGGCCCCATTCCGCGCGGTAGACGGCGGCAACCTCGGCGCCGATGTCGGTCATTCGGTCCAGAACGGGCGCACGTCGACCATCCCCGCCCAGGCCATCGGGTGCTTCGCGGCGATCTCGATCGCCTCGTCCAGGTTCTCCGCCTCGATGATGTCGAAGCCGGCGATCTGCTCCTTGGTCTCCGCGTACGGCCCGTCGAGCACGACAACCTCACCGTCGCGTACCCGCACCGTGGTGGCGTCGGCGCCGGGGCGCACCCGGTTGCCGCTGAGCCGGGCGCCTTTCCCGTCCATCTCGGTGACCCATTCCTCGACGGGCATCGGCCCGCCGGCCGCCTCGACGGACTCCGCGCCCGGCTCGTTGCCCGGCGCCTCGGTGCAGATCAGAAAGAGGTACTTCATCTCGGGTTTCCTTCCACTTCGTGTGCGCGTCCTTCGCCATACGACGAACGAGATAGCTCCCCCACTACCGGCGGCGAAAAAGTTCTTCCGGGCGCCCCGCTGGTCGTACTCTTCCTGTCATGCCCGCTCTTGATCTTTTGCCGGAGGACTACGCGGTTTGCCGGCTTCCGGCCGGGTCGGCGCTCCCGCCCGGCCTGGTCGGTGGCGGCAACGGGGACCGCCCCGGTGTGGTGTCGGTGACCTGGACCGCCGACGAGGTCTCGGTGATCTGCCGAGCCGACCTGGTGCCCGACGGCGCGACCGCGGAGGCGCCGTGGCGCTGCCTGCGCGTCGAAGGCCCGCTGGACTTCGCGCTGACCGGCGTGCTGGCCTCGATGGTCGGCCCGCTCGCCGCCGCGCGCGTCAACATCATGGCCTTCTCCACGTACGACACGGACTATCTTCTGGTGCCCAGCGTCCGGCTGGCGGAAGCGGTGGCGACGCTCGACCGGGCCGGCCATCCCGTCACCACCTGAGCGGGCATACGATGACCCGGCCCGCACCCACGTCGATGCCCCACCCCGAGGTACCGTGCGCAGCCCCACCCGAATCCTGCCGATCGTCACGGTCGCGACGATCGCCCTGGGCGTGGCCGGCTGCGGCACGCCGCCGGAGCTGAACCCGCCTGGTTCGACGGTACCCAGCCCGTCGGCGACCGCCAGCGCACCGCCCAGCACGCTGCCGCCGCAACCTCCGCCGCCGCCACCGCCGAGCCCGACCGCGACCGGCTTCTCGGAGAGCTACGCGGTCGCCTGCGGCGGCCGGCCCTCCGGCGCCCAGATCATCACGCTGCTCAAGCGGCGTGGGCTGCTCCCCTCGTCCTACCGGAGTCAGCCGACCACCGGGCCGATGTGCTCCGGCGACTGGCAATGGACGGTCCTCGACACCAGCAACGGGCCGATCCAGGCGGTCAGCGAGCTGTCGGGCAACACGCTGCGCCTGATCACCGCGGGCACCGACGTCTGCACGGTCGAGGTGCGGGCGGGCGCACCCGCCGGCATCCGCACGGCGATCGGGTGTGTCTAGGCCCTTCTAGCCCTTGCGGATGCGGTCGAGCCAGGCCGCCGCGTCGGCGTAGTCCAGATCGGACTGACCGGGTGGGGCCGGCACGGGATCGTCGCTCTGCGCGTCGGTCAGGCGGTGCCGGGGGTACGAGCCGAGAAAGCGCACGTCCGCGCTCACCCGGCGCAGACCGCGCAGTGCCTCGCCCATCCGGTCGTCGGCGACGTGCCCGGTGCAGTCGAGGAAGAACGCGTACCGGCCGAGCGCCTCGCCCGTCGGGCGGGACTCGATCCGGGTCAGGTTGACCCCGCGGACCGCGAGTTCCATCAGCACCCCGAGCAGCGCGCCGACCCGGTCGTGGGCGATGTAGACGGCGAGCGAGGTGCGGTCGTCGCCCGTCGGCGGCGGAGGGGTGCCCGGGCGGGAGACCAGCACGAACCGGGTGACCGCGTCGCCGTGGTCGGCGATCTTCTCGGCCAGCACCGTGAGCCGCTGCTGGGTGGCGCCGATCGGCGCGCAGATCGCCGCGTCGTGCTCGCCCGCGGCGGCACTGCGGGCGGCGGCCCCGTTGGAGAGCACGTCGACCACGACGGCGTCCGGCAGGTTGTCACGCAGCCAGCCGCGGCACTGGGTGGACGCCTGCGGATGCGCGGCGACGGAGCGGATGTCGCGCAGCGCGACGCCGGGGCGGGCGGCGAGCACGAACTCGACCGGCAGCACCACCTCGCGGGTGATCACCAGCGGCGAGCCGGCCGCCATCTCGTCGAGGGTGACGCCGACGCCGCCGCCGATCGAGTTCTCCAGCGGCACCAGGGCCGCGTCGGCGTCGCCCGAGCGCACGGCGTCGAGCGCCTCACCGACGCTGCGGGCCGGCGTGCGCTGCCCGCGCTCGGCGGCCGGGATCGTGCGCAGCGCCTGCTCGGCGAAGGTCCCCTCGGGCCCGAGGAAGACATATCGGGTGGGCGGCGTTCCGGGCATAAACCCAGCGTAATCGGCGGACAGAGCGCTACGGGCGAAGGGGTTGGTGGCGAGCGCCCCGCCGACCGCCACCAGACACCGTGAAGCGCCCGGTGCTGCGGTGTGGTGAGGACGCTGCGACGAAGTCGTCAGCGCCCGGAGCCACACCGCAGCACCGGAAGGGGCGCGAAGCCGCCGCGCCGGAGGCGCGGCCAGCTCAACTGAACAGGCCGCCGAGCACGCCGCCCTGCTGCTGGCCGCCGCCGGCGCCGGCGATGCCCTGGGGCGGCTCCTCGGAGGGCTGCACGACGACGAAGCCCTGGCCGGCGAAGCTCATCGTGAACGCCTCGCCGGTGGACCGGCCGAGCAGCGTGCCGATGCCGAGTTGCTCGGCGCGGTGGTAGCCGGTCTGCAGGCTTGCCGACCAGCAGATCGCGGCCTGCGGGTCGACGTAGGTGGGCTGGTCGACCGAGAGCACGACCGGCGTGCCCTTGGTGGTGATGGCGATCCGGCCCTGGCCCGTGAAGACGCAGTTGAACAGGCCGGCCGAGGAGAGCATGCCCATGCCCTGGACCATCTTGATGTCGTACTGCAGCGTCGAGTCGAAGGCCAGCACGTTGGCGCCGTTGATCGACAGCGCGTCGCCGTGGTCGAGGTCGATCAGGTGGATGTCGGCGGCCCGGTCGCCCAGGAAGACGTCGCCGCGGCCGCTGATCTTCATCAGCGGCACGCCCTCGCCGGTCAGCTTCTGCTTGAGGAACTTGCCGACGCCGCCGGAGCCCAGCGCCTGGAACTGCACCTGGCCTTGGTAGGCGACCATCGACCCGGTGCGCGCCATGCACTCACCGTTCAGCTCGATCTTGACCATCTTGGAGTTCTGCAGCCGGATGCCTGGCTGGTCGGACTCCTTCTCCAGGTTCTCCGCGGAGAACAGGGCGCTACGCATCTGGGCGTTCCTCCATGACCGGGGGTGTGATTGCTGCCCAAGAGCGTAGGTAGCCTGCGCAAACGCGAGATCGCGACTGTCGCAAAAACGTCTGTTTCAGCCCCAGCCCAGCTCGTGCAGGCGCTCGTCGTCGATGCCGAAGTGGTGGGCGATCTCGTGCACCACGGTCACCGCCACCTCGTCGACCACGTCCTCGTCGGTGTCACAGATCGACAGGATCGGCAGGCGGTAGATGGTGATCCGGTCCGGCAGGACCCCAGCATAGTTCCAGCCGCGGTCGGTGAGGGCGTGGCCCTCGTAGAGGCCGAGCAGCCGCGTGCCCGGCGGCGACCTGTCCTCGACCAGGATCACCACGTTGCTCATGAGGGAGAGCAGCTCTTCGGGCACCTCGTCGAGGGCGTCGGCCACGAGCTCCTCGAAGCGCTCGCGACTCATCTCGACCGGCACGGCTCCCATTGTGCCGTGCCGGTCGGGACGATGCGGGACGCCGCCGGCGCAGGGCTCAGGCGAGGCGGGCGGTCAGGGTGATCTCGGCGCCGGGGGACAGCAGGCGCGAGATCGGGCAGTTTTCCTTGGCACCCTGGGCGATCTTCTGGAACTCCCCGTCCTCGAGGCCCGGGACGTCGCCCACGGTCTCCAGGTCGATCCGGGTCACGGTCATGCCGGCGTCGGTCTTGTCGAGGTGCACCTTGGCCGTCGTCTCGACGGAGGTGGGCGTGTGACCCGCGTCGGCGAGACCCTTCGAGAAGGCCATCGAGAAGCAGCCGGCGTGCGCGGCGGCGATGAGCTCCTCGGGGTTGGTGCCCTCACCCTCCTCGAAGCGCGACTTGAAGCTGTAGTTCCCCTCGAAACCGCCCTTGCCGGTGCGGATCGTGCCGGAACCTTCGGTCAGGTTGCCCGACCAGCGGGCGGAAGAACTGCGGATTGGCATGCCCTCGACGCTAGTCCACCCTGCGGCATGATTGCTGGATGCGGATCGGCATCCTCGGGACCGGCACCGTTGGCCTCACGTTCGGCACGCGGCTTCGCAATCTTGACCATGACGTCACCGTCGGTGCGCGCGAACTGGGCAATCCGCGCGCGGTGGAGTGGGCCGAAGCACACGCGGCGGCCTGCGGGACCTTCGCCGACGCGGTCTCGGGCGCCGAACTCGTGATCAACGCCACCGCCGGGCAGTACGCCGTCGACGCGCTGGAGATGGCCGGCGGCAACCCGGCCCTGGCCGGCAAGGTGCTGCTCGACGTCAGCAACCCGCTCGACTTCTCCACCGGCGAGATGCGGCTGAGCGTCTGCAACACCGACAGCGTCGGCGAGCAGATCCAGCGCGCGTTCCCGGACGCCCGGGTCGTCAAGAGCCTCAACACCGTCAACGGCAGCGTGATGGTCGAGCCGAGCCTGGTGCCCGGCGCGCACACGATGTTCGTCGCCGGCAACGACGCCGACGCCAAGCGTGTGGTGGTCGGCCTGCTGGGCGAGTTCGGTTGGGCCGCCAAGGACGTGCTGGACCTGGGCGACATCACGGGATCCCGGGGCATGGAGATGTACCTGCCGCTGTGGGTCTCGATCCTGCGGGCGGTCGACGGCAACCTGGCCTTCAACATCAAAGTGGTCGAAGGGTGACGACCCCCTACGACGTCATCGTCATCGGCGGTGGCCACAACGGTCTGGTGGCCGCCGGCTATCTGGCCCGGGCCGGCCGCCGGGTGCTGGTGCTCGAACGCCGTGACACCGTCGGTGGAGCCGCCGTCTCCGAGCACCCGTTCGGCCCGGATTTCACGGTCACGAGCCTCTCGTACGTGGTCAGCCTGTTGCCCGCCGACATGGTGCGCGACCTGCGCCTGGTCGAGCACGGCTACCACGTCTACCCGCAGGGGCCCTACTTCGCGCCCCGGGCCGACGGCCGGGCCCTGCGCCTGCCCGACGACCCCGCCGCGCGGCACCGGGAGATCAGCCGGTTCTCGGCCCGCGACGCCGACGCGTACGAGCGCTGGGAGGCCTGGCTCTCGCACCTCGGCCGGCTGGTGGGGCCGCTGCTGCACGAGATCCCGCCGAAGCTCGGCTCGAAGCGGCCGCTCGACCTGGCGGGCCAGGCGGGGCTCGCGGCCCGGCTGCGCCGCGTCGACGTACGCGCCGCCGTGGACCTGACCCGGCTCTTCACGGCGAGCATCGCCGACCTGGTGGAGGACCGCTTCGAGTCCGACGCGATGCGCGGGCTGCTCAGCGTCTCCGGCGTGATCGGCACCTGGGCCGGACCGCGCAGCGCCGGCACCGGTTTCGTCACCCTGCACCACCACCTCGACCAGACCGGCGGCCAGCAGGCCGGATGGGGCTTCCCGCGCGGCGGCATGGGCGGCGTCACCGCGGCGATGGCCGCCGCCGCCCGGTCCTTCGGCGCGGAGATCCGGACGGGGTCGCCGGTCGCCCGGATCGACACCCGCGGCGGCGCGGTGGTCGGGGTGACCCTCGCCGACGGCACCGAACTGCGGGCACCGACCGTGATCACCACCGCCCACCCGCGGATCTCCTTCCTCGACCTGCTCGACCGCGCCGTGCTGCCCGCCGACTTCGTCGCCGACATCGAGGCGTGGCGCAGCCGGTCGGGCACCGTGAAGGTGAACTTCGCGGTCGACCGGTTGCCCACCTTCACGAGCCATCCCGCGTACGCGCCGGAGGTGCACGGGGGCACGATCGTGCTGGCCGAGTCGATCGACGACCTGGAGGGCGCCTACCAGGAGGCGGTGACCGGCCGGCCGGCGACGCTGCCGTTCGCGGACATCTGCGTCCCGTCGGTGTTCGACCCGACCCTCGCGCCCGAGGGCAAGCACGTGGTCAGCGCGTTCACCCAGTGGGTCCCGCACACCTACGCCGCGCAGCCGCACACCGCGGATCTCGACGCGTACGCGGACCGGTTGGTCGCCCGCCTCGAATTGGTGGCGCCGGGTTTCACTGATTCCGTGCTCGGGCGCCAGGTCATCGGTCCACACACGATGGAGCAGGAGTACGGCCTGGTCGGCGGCAACATCTTCCACGGCGAACTGACGCCGGGGCAGATGTTCCACGGCCGGCCCGCGGCCGGTTACGCCGACCTGCGTACGCCGATCCGGGGTCTCTACCAGGCGGGCAGCGCGACGCACGGCGGCGGCGGCGTGACGGGCATCCCGGGCCGCAACGTGGTCCGCCAGATCATCCGCGACCGGCGCCGCCGACCCTGATCAACGCATCGACCCGCGACCGGCCCCACCATGTCATGCTGGGCCACATGTCCGCTGACGAGACCGGCCCCGCCGTCGTGGAGTTCGGTGACGACGACGCCTCCGACGGGTCCGATCGCACCGTCGTCGGCCGCTTGCGCCGGCTGGTCGGCGACCGCTGGCACCTGCTGGCCGGCGCCGTGCTCGCCGCGGCCGCGGGGTTCGTGTCGCTGGTCGCGACCTGGTACTCGATGACTATGCCCGTCGGCGAGCCCGACCCGACCACGGGCCAGCCGAGCGACCAGGCGCTCCCGTTCACCGTCACGGACCTCGGCGTCCTGGGCAACGCCTACGTGCTCGGCCTCCTGCTGCTCGCGGTGACGGTCGTGCTCACCCTGTTCGGCCCGCCGCCCGGCCGCCGCTACACCCGGCTGGCCGGCATCAGTTTGGCGGGTGGTCTGGTGGGCGTGCTGGTGGCGCTCACGTCCAGCCTCGGCAAGTCCATGGAACGCAACTTCTTCTACGGTTCCGAGGGCACGTTCGAGGTCGACACCACCACCGGTCTCTACGCCGCTTACCTGGCGGTCGTCCTCGCGGGTTCCGTGCTGGTCGCCGTCGGCCGGCTGTCGTTCGCCGACCTGCCGCCGGCCGCGGCGCCGGCGGCGCACCCGGGCGCCGACTGGGCCTGGCAGCGCCCCCGCCAGGTTCGCGACGAGATGGCCGACGAGGTCGCCGCCGCCGCGCCGCTCGACCTCACCGTGCAGCCGTCCCGGCCGTTCGCCCGACCGAACGGCGACGACGACCGCACCCGGTGATATCGGCGCGACCAGCGACAGTGGCCACCGGTACGCTGATTTACCGTGATTGACCTTCGACTGCTCCGTGACGACCCTGATGTTCTGCGCGCCAGCCAGCGGGCCCGGGGTGAGTCCGAGTCCGCCGTCGACGACCTGATCGGGGCCGACGAGTCGCGGCGGACGGCCGTGCAGCACTTCGAGGGTCTGCGGGCCGAGCAGAAGCAGCTCGGCAAGCAGGTGCCGCGGGCGACCGGCGCCGAGAAGGAAGCCCTGCTCGCCCGCACCAAGGAGCTCTCGGGCGAGGTCAAGACCGCCGAGGCGGCGGTCACAGAGGCCGAGGCGGCGCTGCGCGCGGCCCAGCTGCGGCTCTCCAACGTCGTCGAGGACGGCGCCCCGGCGGGCGGCGAGGACGACTACGTCGTGCTGCGCGAGGTGGGCACCAAGCCCGACATCGCGGAGCCCCGCGACCACCTGGAGCTCGGCGAGCTGCTGGGCGCGATCGACGTCGAGCGTGGCGCCAAGGTGTCGGGCAGCCGCTTCTACTACCTGACCGGCGTCGGCGCGCTGCTCCAGCTCGGCCTGCTGCAGATGGCCATCGCCCAGGCCGTCGAATACGGCCTGACCCCGTCGATCGTGCCGGCGCTGGTCAAGCCCGAGGCGATGGAGGGCACCGGCTTCCTCGGCGCGCACGCCAGCGAGGTCTACCGGCTCGAGGCCGACGACCTCTACCTGGTCGGCACGAGCGAGGTGCCGCTCGCGGCCTACCACAGCAACGAGATCCTCGACCTCGGCGAGCCGGTCCGCTACGCGGGCTGGTCGAGCTGCTTCCGGCGGGAGGCCGGCTCGTACGGGCGGGACGTGCGCGGCATCATCCGCGTGCACCAGTTCGACAAGGTCGAGATGTTCTCCTACTGCCGGCCGGAGCAGGCCCACGACGAGCACCTGCGGCTGCTGGCCTGGGAAGAGGAGATGCTGGCCAAGGTCGAGGTCCCCTATCGGGTGATCGACACGGCGGCGGGCGACCTCGGCAGCAGCGCGGCGCGCAAGTACGACTGCGAGGCGTGGGTGCCGTCGCAGGGGCGCTACCGCGAGGTGACGTCGACGTCCAACTGCACGACGTTCCAGGCGCGCCGGCTCAACATCCGCTACCGCGACGAGGCGGGCAAGCCGCAGATCGCCGCGACGCTCAACGGCACCCTGGCGACCACCCGGTGGATCGTGCCGATCCTGGAGAACCACCAGCGGCCCGACGGTTCGGTGACGGTGCCCAAGGCGCTGCAGCCCTATCTGGGCGGTCGCGACGTGCTGGAGCCGGTCAAGCGGTCCTGACCTCGCTGTGCCGCCCTGGGCGTAGGTGGCCCGGCCGCGACGATTTCTCCCAAACGTCATGGCTGGGCTACCCAGTGCGAGGTACGGTTGCTGCCCGGCCGCTCGCGGCTCGCTCCGGGCAGCCGTCCCGGGTCGGGGCGAGGAGGAGCCATGCCCCGACCGGGCCTGCCGAAACTGGTCGCCACCGACCTCGACGGCACGATCGTCCACAACGACGACACCGTGTCCGCGTACACCCATGAGGTTCTTGATCGGGTGCGGGCCGCGGGCATCCCTGTCGTGGGCGCGACCGGGCGGGGCCCGCGGTTGGCCGAACTGACCCGCAACGACATCCGCGACGCGGATTTCCTCGTGATGGCCAACGGCGGTCGGGTCGTGGACCAGACCGATCCCCTCGACCCGATCGTGCTGCGCGACGCCCGGCTGCCCGGCCGGGTGCTGGCCGCGGTGATCACCGAGTTGGAGTCGGCGGTCGGGCCGCTCACGGTCATGGTCGAGGCGCTCGACGGGCACGACGACCCGCTCTGGGGCGACCCGGACCCGTCCTGGCGCTATCCCGACCGGTTGGAGCCGCGCAGCCGCACCGAGTGCTTCGCCGGCGACGTGATCAAGGCCTTCGCCCGGGCGCCGGGGCACGACGTCGACGAACTGCTGGCCGCGGCCGCGCGGATCGTGTCGCCGACGGTCGCCACCGTGACCCAGGCGGGGCTGGGCTTCATCGAGATCCTCCCGCCCGGCGTCGACAAGGCCACCGGCCTCGCGGTCGTCACCGAGGCGATCGGCGTCGACCCGGGCGACGTGCTGGTCTTCGGCGACATGCCCAACGACCTGGGGATGTTCGCCTGGGCAGGCTGGGGCCGGGTGGCCGTGGCCAACGCGCACCCGCTGGTCCGGGCCGCCGCCGACGAGATCACCTCGAGCAACGAGGAAGACGGTGTGGCGGTTTACCTCGACCGGCTACTGTCACGATGATGTTGATCGCCACGGACCTCGACGGCACCCTGCTGCGTGCCGACAAGACGATCAGCGCCCGGACCTCCGCCGTGCTGGAGCGCGCCGCGGCCGCCGACCTGCCGGTGGTGCTGGTGACCGGGCGGCCCATCCGCTGGCTGCGGATGGTCTACCAACAGCTCGCCACGCCCCTGCCGGCCGTCTGCGCCAACGGGGCTGTGGTCTACGACCCGGCCCGTGACCAGGTGCTGCGGGCCGACCCGCTGGCACCCGAGGGGCTCGCCGAGATCGCCCGCCGGCTGGCCGAGGAGGTGCCGGAAGCGGTGCTCGCCGTCGAGGTCATGGACGGGCGGGAGATGCGGCACCACATCGACTACCCGATGCGCTGGGACACCGAGCACGGCGGCGTCGAGGCCGTCCAGGCGGTCGCGGAGCTGCTCACCCAGCCCGCGGTCAAGCTGCTCGTACGCGCCGGCGAGCGGGACCCCGACGAGTTCAGCGCGCTGGTCGGCAAGACCCTGGCCGGGGTCGCGGAGGCGACCCACTCGTCGACGTCCGGGCTGGTCGAGGTCTCCGCGTCCGGCGTGACGAAGGCGGCCGGGCTGGCCTGGTACTGCGACCGGCTCGGCGTGCCCGCCGCTTCCGTCACGGCGTTCGGCGACATGCCCAACGACGTGCCGATGCTGGCCTGGGCCGGGCGCGCGGTGGCCGTGGGCAACGCCCACCCGGCGGTCAAGGAGGTCGCCGACGAGGTCGTAGCCAGCAACGAGGACGACGGTGTGGCGGCCTATCTGGAGTCGGTGCTGCCCTAGGGTCTGTCCTGCCCTAGAGATATTGGCCGGTGCCGCGGCCCTCGGTGCCGGGCTGCTGGCCGCCGGGGAGGCCGGGGATCACGCCCGGCACGGCGCCCGGTGGCAGGGCCGGGCGGCCGCCGCCGCCACCGCGCATCTGCTCGAGCTGCATGCGGGCAGCCATCTGCTGGGCCACCAGCGCGGCCTGGATGCCGTGGAACAGCCCCTCCAGCCAGCCGACGAGCTGAGCCTGGGCGACCCGCAGCTCGCCCTCGCTCGGCGTCGACGTCTCGCTGAACGGCAGCGAGAGCCGCTCGAGCTCGTCGCGCAGCTCCGGCGAGAGGCCGTCCTCCAGCTCGACGATCGACCGCTGGTGGATGTCGCGCAGGCGGGCCCGGCTGGCTTCGTCCAGCGGCGCCGCGCGTACCTCTTCCAGCAGTTGCTTGATCATGCTGCCGATCCGCATGACCTTGGCGGGCTGCTCGATCTGGCGGCCCGGGTCTTCCTCGCCGGCGCCGTCCGCGTCGACCGTGCCGACGGGGCGGCCGTCCGGCCCGACCACCACGACGGTGCCCGACCGACGGTTGCCTTCGACCTGCTCGTCCGGCGCTCCTGGGGTCTCGGTCATGCGCTCCATCTTTCCCCACCGCCCGCCGGCTGTGCTCACGGGACCCGGCAAGCTAGCGTTCCGCGCATGCCCGCGCGCGAACCCGACCCCCGCGACGTGCTGGTCCTGCCGGCGCCGCCGCCGGACGCCGTCGTGCGTTATGGGCCGCACGCCGATCATGTCGCGGATGTCCGCCTGGGCGGCACCGGACCGCTCGTGGTGATGATCCACGGCGGTTTCTGGCGGGCGGAGTACGACCGCGCGCACACCGGGCACCTGGCGGCGGCGCTGGCCGCCGAGGGCTATCCGGTGGCGCAGGTCGAATACCGGCGCACCGGGCCGGGTGCCGAGGGTGGCTGGCCGGCGACCTTCGACGACGTGCTGGCCGGCGTGGCCGCGCTGCCGGAGCTGGTGGCCGAAGCGGCGCACGCCCTCGGCCGGCCCGCGCCCGCCGCGGCGCCGCCGCTGCTGATCGGGCATTCGGCCGGGGGGCATCTCGCCCTCTGGTACGCGGCCCACGCGCCGGCTGAGGCGGCGCCCGGTGGGGTGCTGGCGCTGGCTCCGGTCGCGGATCTCGCCGAGGCGTACCGGCTGGATCTTGACGAGGGAGCGGTCGAGGCGCTGCTCGGAGGTGCTCCCGGTGACTTCCCGGAGGCGTACGCGGGGGCGTCTCCCGTTCCGGCGCGTGCCCTGTCGTTACCCTGTGTGATCATCCACGGAACGACGGATGTGCAGGTGCCGATCGAGCTGAGCCGCCGGTTCGTGGTGGCGGCGCGGGCGGCGGATGCCGAAATCGCGCTCCACGAACTTCCCGAAGTTGGGCATTTCGAGTTGATCGATCCCCGTTCGGCCGCCTGGCGAAAGGTGACGGAGGCGTTGCGGTCCTTGCGGCGGTGATCACCTTTATTGACGCAGCGTCGCTGAGACGGTAGGAACCCGAGGGAGTGTGGCAATTAGCCCACCGGTCGGAGAGGGTCGGTTCCGTGTCGCAGATGGATCGTCGCAAAGCGTTGCGGTTGTTCGCGGGATTGGGTGCCGCGGGCTTCCTCGCCGGTTGCGGCACGGGCTCAGCCGGCGAGGCCGCCGAGGCCAATGAGTTGGTCAGCGACGAGCCGATCAAAATCGGTCTTATCGCCCCTCAGACGGCGGGCTACAAGGACATCGGCGACGAGATCGCCCGCGGGTTCAACCTCTACCTCGAGATGAACGACCAGCGGCTGGGCGGCCACCAGGTGCAGCTCCTGGTCGCCGACGAGGGCGAGACCGTCGAGTCCGGCAAGGCCGCCCTGGACGGCCTGCTCAAGCAGGGCGTGCTGGCCCTGACCGGCGTCGTCAACTCGACCGTGATGCTGGGCATCCGGGACACCGTCGAGCAGGCCCGGATCCCGTTGATCGGGTCGGCCGCCTCGCCGTCGGCGCTGCAGAGCGTCGTCTACATCTGGCGCACGTCCTATGTGAACAACGAGGCGGGGCAGGCGCTCGGTCGGTACGTGGCCGAGAACGTCGGCGGCAAGGTCGGCATCATCGCGCCCGACTACGAGGCCGGGCGCGACGCGGTCGAGGGCTTCCGGACCGCGTTCGGCACCACCCAGACCCGGATGGCCGCGCCTGTCTGGACCGAGTACGTCGCCGAGCCGACCAAGACCTTCTTCCGGGCCAAGATCGACCAGGTGCGGCGGACCAACCCGGAGGCCATCTACTGCTTCTACAGTGGACAGGCGGCGGTCGAGTTCCTGCGGCAGTTGCGCGCCGACGGCTACACGGGCCAGGTCTACGCGCCCGGCTTCCTCACCGAGGGCGCGGTGCTGCGCGAGTTGAAGCGCAACGAGGCCAAGGGTGTCTACACGGCCCTGAACTACTCGCCGGACCTCAACAACGCGGCCAACCGCGCGTTCGCGACCGCGTACCGCAGCGCCTACGAGGCGACGCCGAGCGGCTACGCGGTCGCCTCCTACGACGCGGCTCAGGTGATCGACAAGGCGGTGCGGCTCGCCGGGGCGAACCCGACACCGCAGGAGGTCAACCTCGCGATGGGCAAAATCGGACTCGTGGCCAGCCCGCGCGGTGACTGGCAGTTCAACCAGACCCGGACCCCGCAGCAGAAGTGGTACCTCCGCCAGGTGCAGAACGACGGCCCGGTGCTGGCCAACGTGCTGATCAACGAGCTGGCGACGCTGGGCTGAGCGTTCCTAGGGTCGCAGCTCCGCTACGCAGCACTTGACGCTGCCGCCGCCCTTCTTCAGCTCGCTCAGCTCGACGAGGACGGGGGTGTAGCCGGCCGCGGTCAGCTTCGCCGCGAGACCGGTCGCCTCGGCGTTGAGCACGACGTTGCGGCCGTCGCTGACCAGGTTGAGGCCGAAGGCCAGGGCGTCGGCCTCGTCGGCCAGCAGCGCGTCGGGGAAGAGCTGGGCCAGGATGCGCTGGGAGCCCGCGGAGAAGGCGCCCGGGTAGTAGGCGATGTTCCCGTCGTCGAGGGCCGCCAGGGCGACGTCGAGGTGGTAGAAGCGCGGGTCGACGAGCTGGAGCGAGATCGCCGGGCGCCCGAGGGCTTCCTGAGCGTGGCTGTGCGCGACGGCCTCGGTGCGGAAGCCGTAGCCGGCGAGGATCATCCCGCCGTACGCGTCGGGCAGGTAGGCGAAGTCGCCCTCACCCTCGTTGATCTCGGTCGGCTCGACGTACGCCCAGGTGCCCTGCTCCTCGTAGAAGGCGCGGTGGGCGGCTGCCTCGGCGGTGCGCTGCGGGTAGCGGAAGCGGGCGCCGAACGCCGTGCCGTCGACCGTGAACGCGCCGTTGGCGGCGTAGACCATGTCGGGCAGGCCGTCCTGCGCGGGGAGCACGTGGACGGTGTGCCCGAGCCGGGCGAGCGTCTCGCGCAACAGCTGCCACTGCTTCAACGCGAGTTCGACATCTACCGGCGCACTCGTGTCCATCCACGGGTTGATCGCGTACGCCACCGTGAAACGCTCCGGCGGGCACATGAGATATGTCCGCTTACGCGACATCCGCTCGTCCTTCACGATCACCATGATCAGGTACTCTTCGTGGTCAAGACAGCCGAATCTCTTGCTTGGAAGAGGCGAAACGTTGCAGATCGACGAGGTGGACCAGCGAATCATTGCGTCGCTCGTCGCGGACGCGCGGTCCTCGTACTCGGAGATCGGTGAACGGGTCTCGCTCTCGGCCCCGGCGGTGAAGAGGCGCGTCGATCGACTGCGGGCCGCAGGGGTGATCAAGGGCTTCACGGCGGTGGTCGACCCGGCGGCCGTGGGGTGGACGACGGAGGCGTTCGTCGAGCTCTACTGCACGGGCCGGACGACGCCGGCGCAGCTGACGGTGGCGACGAGGAGGCATCCGGAGGTGGTGGGGGCCTACACGGTGTCGGGCGAGGCGGACGCGCTGGTCCATTTACGGGCGGCGGACATCGCGCATCTGGAGCAGGCGCTGGAGCGACTGCGGGCGGAGCCGTTCGTGACCTCGACGCGAAGCATGATCGTGCTGAGCCGGCTGGTGGACGCCCCGAACGTGGTGCCGGCGCCGAACTGACCCGGCGGGAACGCGGTCGGGGCGCGCGGCGTCAAACCCGGCATGACGAAGGCCAGTCGCGGTGCGATCGCCGTTGCCGCCGTGTTGCTCGTGTCCGGGTGCACCGCCGGTTCACCCCCGCCGGCCTCGTCTCCCCCGCCTCCGCCGCCGGCGGCGCCCGCGCCCGCGTTCCAGCTCGTCGCGTTCGACTCGTGTGCCGACGTGCTGGCCTCCGTGAAGAAGGCGGCCAAGGAGTCGGTGACGCCGTGGGGTTTCCCTGACGGGTTCGGCCGGGCCTGGGCGTCCGCGCGGGCCGCCGGTGCCGCGCCGGAGTCGCTCAATGCCCGCGACGCCGTCGAGAAGGGCGACACCGGCTTCTCGGGCACCAACACCCACGAGGCGGGTGTCGACGAGCCCGACCTGGTGAAGACCGACGGGCGACGGATCGTGACGGTCAGCGGCCAGGTGTTGCGGGTGGTCGACCCCGCCTCCCGCCGGTTGACCGGCACCGTCGACCTCGGCGGCGACGAGTTGCCGCTGATCGACCCGCAACTGCTGCTCTCCGGCGACCGGGCCATGGTGCTCACCGCGGTGCCGTCGCGGGTCGAGCCGGGCCGCGAGGCTGTCCGCGAGAGCCTGGTCCCGTGGGCCGCGACCACCGTCCGGCTGATCACGGTCGACCTGGTCGGGCTGTCGGTGGTCGGCTCCTACACTCTCGACGGCTCGCTGGTCGACGCACGCCAGGTGGGCACGACCGCACGGATCGTGGTGCGCTCGCGCCCGCGGATCACCTTCCCCTATCGGGAGCAGGGCACCGACGCCCAGCGCCTACGCGACAACCGGGCGACGATTGACCGGTCCACAATCGACGATTGGCTGCCACGCTGGTCGTCGCTCAACGGCGGGTCACGCGACGGCGGCCGGATCGACTGCGGGGCGCTGCGCAGGCCCGACGTCTTCTCGGGCACGTCGCTGCTGACGGTGCTGAGCTTCGACATCGGCGGCGCGTACGGCACCGGCGACCCGACCACGATCCTGGCCGACGGCGATCTGGTCTACAGCAACGGCCCCAGCCTCTATGTGGCCAACGACCAGCGCTGGCGCACGTTCCAGACGGACCTGGTCCGGACCTCGCCCGGACGACCGCAGGACCTCTCGACGGTGATCTACCGCTTCGACGTGTCCGCGGCCGGACCACCGCGCTACGTCGCCGCCGGTTCGATCCCCGGCAATGTGCTCAACCAGTACGCGATGTCGGAGTTCGACGGCCACCTGCGCGTGGCGACCACGCTGGCGTCGAACGAGTCGTCTGTCTACGTGTTGCGCGTAAGCGACCTGGCCCGGGTGGGCATGGTCGGCGGTCTGGGCAAGGGAGAGCGAATCTACAGTGTCCGGTTCGCGGGCGTGGTCGGCTACGTGGTGACGTTCCGGCAGACGGACCCTCTCTACACTGTGGACCTCTCCAATCCGATGGCGCCGGCGGTGCGGGGCGAGCTGAAGATAAACGGATACTCCGCCTATTTGCACCCGGCGCCCAACGGCCGCCTGATCGGGGTAGGCCAGGACGCGGACGAACGCGGCATGACGCTCGGCACCCAGGTGTCACTTTTCGACGTCTCGAACCTGTCGACCCCCACGCGGGTGGCTCAGCATCGCATCCCCGGCAGCTATTCGGAGGCCGAGCACGACCCACACGCGTTCCTCTACTGGGAGCGGACGGGCTTGCTGGTCGTCCCGGTGAACACAGGTGGCCAGCAGGAAATGCTTGCGCTGCACCTCTCGGGTTCGAAGCTGACGTCGCTGGGCACGGTGCGGCATGCAATGGGCAAGCTCGACTATCCACCGATGATCCGCCGGTCCCTGATGGTCTCCGGGACACTGTGGACGGTGTCGGAGGCCGGCATGCGGGCGACGGATCCTACGTCCATGCGCGACCAGGGGTGGATCGCCTTCTAGGATGTGCATAGGCGGGGGACCCCGCAGGCACGAGGCGCAGGCGCAGGCGCAGACGCCCGCAGGCACAGGCGCAAGCGCGGACGCCCCGCCGCCGCCCGCGCAAGGCACGACCGCAGGGCCCTGGCAACGCACGGGCGCGTGGGGTAGTTCTGCGGCGTGCTGATGATGCGCGGCGTTCGTTGCGCGTCTGCCAGCGGCACGCCGCGCCAGTTGGTGCTTTTGCTTAGAGGTACATGCCCGTCTTGGGCTCCTGCGCGGTCGTGCGGTGGGGTGGCTTGTCGCCCTCGCCGAAGAAGCGCTTGCCGCCGAACTCGCCGTGTAGGCGGTCGTCGAGTTCGTCGGCCAGGCCCGTCATGACCTGGACGGCGAGCATCAGGTGGGTCGCCTGGAAGTTGCGGCCGAAGACGGGGATCGACGCCCAGACGGTGTCGTTGGTGCAGTAGAGGCGGCCGATCGGCATGCGGTTGGTCAGCTCGGAGAGCTTCACGTACAGCTGCTCGGTCGGGTCGACCTCGGTGAGCACCGGCGAGAAGACGTCGACCAGCGGCGGGTTGTCCCGGACGCGTACGAAGACCATGGCCGAGCCGGCCCTGATGCCGATGTCGCCGTCGGAGTCGAGCGTGAGCTGGTCCGGCTCGGACTTCATCAGCGCGGCGACCACGGTGCGCACGCGCTCCTCGAGCGCCACGCTGTCGTCGTCGGCCGGCTGCTGCTCACCGCGGGCGGCGATCGCCTGGCCGGCCTTAATGGCGCTGTCGAGGTCGAGGCTCCCGGCCAACTCGGGGCGCGCGGTGGCGAGCGGCTCGACGGGGATCGGCTCATCCTCGGCGTCGTGCACGAGGTAGACGAGGAAAGCGGGGTGCGGGGCGCCGTAGACGTCGCGCAACGTACGCGAAACGGTCGTGGCGATCCGGGACGCGTCCTTGATCGGCGCATGCAACCCGAACTGCTCACCGGAATCCGGCAACACCCCGGGCGGCGACCACCCGAGCGCGACAAGATCGGCTACCGCGCCCCGGTCGAGCCGGTAGCCCTCCGGCAGCGACGCGTTGCCGACCGCGAGCGCGCGCACCATGCCGTCGCTGACGATCTGAAGCTCGACCGAGTAGACGGCAGCACCGGTGCCCGAGGCGGTCGGATCCAGCGTCAGCTCGACGCGCGAGCCGACCGGAAGCCCGGGAAGCACCGTCGACAGCGCCCGCGCGAAGTCACGCCACGCCTCGATGACCTTGCCCCGCAGGTCAGCCGTGCTCGCCTCGTCGAGCAGGATGGCATCGGCAAAGCCTTCGTCGCCCGTACTCGCTAGCTGCGCTGACGTCATGATCGCCTCCGTCCGTCAGCCACACCCTACCCACGGCACCGGTCGGCACGGATAGGCCGGTGTGAGTCGGATAACCGCATTACACCGCGCTTCCGCCCGCTCCTCGGACCGAGCCCGGGGCCCAAGCCCCGACCCTAGGCCAAACCCATGATCAACGCGTTCCCCGGGGGGACACGCGCCCTCGTACGAGCCAACAACGCCATCACCCAAACGACCACCCAAATCCACCATCCGAAGCGAACCCGAAGATTTCGCGGTTTTCGGCAGCAGACGCCCGCAGGGTCTTCTTGCCTGCCACCGACAACCGTGTCCCGGCGGCCCTGCGGTCGCTGGCCGGCTTGACAATGATCCGGCGTATGGGCCGTGGTCGGTTAGCGGCGGCGTTCGGACGGGCAGGGGCATAGCCTCGTAGCAGGTCTGGTCTGGAAGGAGCACCGTGGCGAGGTTCGCGGCCGTCGTGTTGGCGGGCGGCAGTGCCCGGCGGATGGGCGGATCCGACAAGCCGTCCGTGCTCGTGGCCGGGATCTCGATGCGCGACCGGGTGCTGTCCGCCGTCGCCGCGGCGGAACCGCGCGTGGTCGTCGGCGGACGCTCCGATGTGCCGGACGGCGTGCGCTGGACCCGCGAGGAGCCACCCGGTGGCGGACCGGTCGCCGCCCTCGCCGCCGGACTCGCGACGGTGGACCCGGGCGCGGAAGAGGTGGTCGTCGTAGCCGGCGACCTACCGATGCTGACGACGGCAGCCGTACACGACCTGCGCGAAGCTCTGTCCACTGCGGACGGATCACTGTTCGTCGACCGCGACGGCCGGCGGCAGTTGCTGTGCGGGGTATGGCGGACCGCGGCCCTGCGCCGCCGCCTGACCGAGATGGCCGCAGCGCAGCCCGGCGGGGTAGCCGGCGCGTCGATGCGCGCCCTGATCGAACCCCTCGACGTGGTCGACGTTTCGTGGGCGGGAGAAGATCCGCCGCCGTGGTTCGACTGCGACACCGATGACGACCTCCGTAAGGTGCGGGAATGGCTGACAGCGAAAACCACGGGATAACGCTCGACGAGTGGGTCAAGGCGGCCTGCGCACACCTGGGCATCGACCCGTCCGACGCCCAGGTGCCGCTGGTGCTCAACCTGGCCAAGGACGTCGCCCACAACACCGTCCGACCGGCGGCACCGGTCACCGCCTACCTGCTGGGCCTCTCCGTCGGTCGCGGTGCCGACCCCCGCACGACCGCGGCCGAGTTGACCGCGCTCGCGACCGGCCAATCCGACGCCGGGCCGGCAGGCGAACGAGCCACCGACCGCTGACGCCACCTCACGGCCACGAACCCCCGCCCGACCCCCCGGGCCACCGACCGCTGACGCCACCTCACGGCCACCCCGAACCCCTGACCCAAACCCGCCGAGCCACCCACCGCTGACGCCATCACGCGGCCACCCCGAATCCTCGGCCGAACCGTCCGAGCCGTCGCGTGACCTTGGCCGCGGTCAACCCTGGCCACGACCGGTCAGTCGGCCATCATCGGCAGGAGTGCCCCGCGCCGGCCGGGGGACGCCCACCCGCTGCGACAAGTCACCGCGGTGGGTCGGCGGCCCCTGGATGCAGCGGTCGACCGAGCTTCATGCCCAGCAGAAGCGCGTTTCCTACCCGGTGCCTCCTTCCCCGCAGCGGGTCGTGAGAGCGACCCAGCGACCGCCGCGCCTCCAGTCCGTCGGGGACCCGGGCCCGAGCGCCCCGAGCCCGAGCGCCTTCGCACTGCGCGGGCCAGCGGCCGAGGTCCGCGCCGGTTTGCCGGTCATCCGTGCGCGTCGTAGCGCCAGCAGGGGCAGGATGGTGGCGTGGGACGCGTAACCGACAGGCGGGAGATCGTGCGTATCGACCTCTCGACCGGCACCGCCGTGCGCCGGATGGACTCGATCTCCGGTGAGGAGCCGCTCGAGATCCGGGTGGGTAGCCGCGCCGACGGGCCAGGGCCCCGGCGGCCGCTCGCCGTCACCATGCGTACTCCGGGTGACGACATCGATCTCGCCATCGGGTTCCTGCTGACCGAAGGCGTGATCCGCGACGCCGGCGACATCGTCACCGCCCAGCTGTGCGCAGGCACGGACACTCCCAACACCTACAACGTGGTCGACATCGTGCTCGCCGACGACGTGCCCGCGCCCGACACCGATCCCGCTCGTGCGTTCTACACGACCAGTTCCTGCGGCGTCTGCGGCAAGGCGAGCATCGACGCGATCCGTACCCGGTCGCCGTGGCAACTCGCCGAGAGCGGGATGACCATCTCCGCCCACCAGCTCGCGGCCCTGCCCGAGCGGCTGCGGGCCGCCCAGCGGGCGTTCGACCGTACCGGTGGACTGCATGCCGCCGGACTGTTCACCGCCGACGGCGAGCCGGTGCTGGTGCGTGAGGACGTCGGGCGGCACAACGCCGTCGACAAGGTCATCGGACGGGCCGTCGCGGAGCACCGCTTGCCGCTGCGCGACCATGTGTTGCTCGTGTCCGGGCGCGCCAGTTTCGAGCTCACGCAGAAGGCGTGGATGGCCGGAATCCCGCTGCTGGCCGCCGTGTCGGCGCCGAGTTCGCTCGCCGTCGACCTGGCGCAGGAAGCCGGCATGACGCTGGTCGGCTTCCTGCGTGGCGTGACCATGAACGTGTACGCCGGCGCCCACCGCGTCACCCAGGCCGATCCCGAGCGCACGGCGACGCAGGCGGCCGGCTGAGACCCGCCCGGCGACATCGGCGGTCGCGAGCAATCGCGAAGCGACGACCCAGACCAGAGCGACCCATCGCTCCCACATCACGCACCACCCTCAGCTCGCCTGTTCGAGGCCGGTGTGCGGACCGATCCAGCGGCGCCGAACGCGTCGCTCCCGGCTGGACGGGGAGTGCCGCTGCCGGTCGGCCGCCTCCACCATGGCCGACGGTGGGAGGCACTGCTCGAGGACGTCGTCGACCATGAGTGCCAGGCCGTACTCCGGGTCGACCGCGAGCGCTCGTTCCACGGCGATGGTCGCCAGCGCACCGAGACCGACCCGCCAGGCAGCGAAGGCGAGCAGGCTGGCCGGCGCGGCCGCGAGCGGCGGGTCGACGCGACGGACCACGTCGCTCCAGAGGTCGACCTGCCACTCGTCGTCGGTGGTGTGCTCCCACGCGTGGTCGCGCACGGGCAGGTGGACCAGCAGCACGCTCAGCCAGGCCACCTCGTCGTCGGTGAGCCGACCGCCGGCTCGATAGCGGTCGGCCGCGTCGTCGACCGCCTCGTCGCCCGCGGCCCGCAGTGCTCTCGCCACACGGGCATTCGCCTGCACGGCGGCGCCGGCCGCCCGCGGCGTCATCGGGCGCAGCCGGGTCGAACCGCGGTCTGCCGCTGCCCGGGTGCGGTCGACGAGGGCCGTCAGACGGGCGTCGGCCCTGGCCGTGGCCTCGGTCATCGGGGCACGGTCGGGGCCGGTGACCGGTGCGATGGAGTCCGCGACGGCTTCCCGGTCGGGCAGCGCGACCCGGCCCGCGTAGACGGCGGCCGCGCCGACGCAGGTCGTGGTCGGGTCGAACGGCTGGCCCTCGGGCGGGCAGCAGTTCGGGTTGGCGCAGACGTAGGACCAGTAGCGGCCGTCCTGCACGCGGAGCACGTCGAGCATGGTGATGTCGGTGGACCGCAGCGCCACGCACACCGCCTCGGCGATCGGTGTCACGGCGTTCGACGGTCCGTACCCGATGATCGCGATCGCGTCGACGGTGTCGCGGACCAGCACCGCGACCAGGCGACGAGCGGCTTCGTCCACGGATGCCGCGCTCGGTAGATCGCCGCGCGCCACGAAACGGACGCGGTCGCCGACGATCGCGAGGACCACGATGCTCTCGGTCGGATAGAAACCGAGCAAATAGGGCACCGACGCGATGAGGTCGGCGCAGGAACGCACTGTGATGGGTGGCGCCTCGGTAGCGGTCATGGCGCGGAAGCTTGGTCGACGGCGGTGGGTGATCGCCACCGTACGGACCGCAGCTGTGGATAACTTCGTACGCCGACGCGGGCGGCACGAGTTATCCACAGGCCGCCGTGAAGATCCCCGCGTCGGCCCCGCGGAACGGGAGACTCAGCCCCGGAAGCGCAGCCCGTGCAGATCGATCTCGATGTCGTCCACGGTGGACGGCGCCGGGCGCAGGTCCAGGCTGAGCTCGACAGCGGAGAGGAGGTCGAAACCAGCGGCATGAAGCGACTTCATGGCTTCGACGTTGCGCGACTCCGGTCGGATGGTCAGTCGCGCGAGCGACCGTTTCCTGGCCTCACCGGTCACGTGCTTGAGCAACGCGGCACCGACGCCCGACCCACGACGCTGGGTGGCCACCACGATCGGTTCGACCTCGCCGCTGGTGCCCTGCATAAGCAGGCCGACGAGACCGATCACGCCGTTCTCGCCGTCCTCGGCCACCCAGATCCCCGAGAGGTCGAGCCGGGTCAGATAGTCCTCGAAGCCGGCGCCCGGGTCCGGGCCGGCGGACTGCCCGTAAAGACCGCTCCGCCGCTCCGCGAGCTCGACCCAGAGCGCCCGACCCGCGGCATGGTCTCCGGGACGATACGGGCGGACCACCACATCCGTCATGTCCTCATGCTTACTCTCCGAATCGACCCGGCGGAACCCGACGCACAAGAGGGGTCCAGACTTGGACGTCATGGACCTGGCCTATCTCCGGTCACATCCGCACCATCTGCCCACGTTTCTCAAGCATCAGCGGATCCGGGAGACCCCGGTGGCGGGTGGCAGCATCGCCGCCGCCAGCCGGCTGACGCTCGACGACGGGGCGTCGCTGTTCGTCAAGACCTGGCCGGAGCAGTCGTCGACGCCGGCGCCCGACGGGTTCTTCACGACGGAGGCGGCCGGCCTCGACTGGCTCCGGGTTCCGGGCGGTCCGCCGCTGCCGGAGGTGCTGGTCGCGCTGCCGGAGATGCTCGCGCTGGAGTGGCTCGACGCCGGCCGACCGAGCCCGGCCGGGGCGGAGCGGTTCGGTCGCGAACTGGCGATCATGCATCGCGCCGGAGCGCCGGCCTTCGGTGCGGAGTGGCCCGGCTTCATCGGTGCGTTGCCGCAGGACAACACGCTGTCCGACGAGTCGTGGCCGAGGTGGTTCGCCGAGTCGCGACTACGGCCCTACCTGCGGCTGTCGGCGGATGGTGGCGCTCTCTCAGCGGACGACGTCACCGCCACGGAACGGGTGCTCAGCCAGATCGACGATTACGGCGGGGTCGAGGCACCGTCGCGGGTGCACGGCGACCTGTGGCCGGGCAACCTCTTCTGGGGGACCGAGGGCCGCGCGTGGCTTGTCGATCCGGCGGCGCACGGTGGTCATCGGGAGACCGATCTCGCGCAGTTGGCGCTCTGGGGTGGGACTCCCCACCTGGACCGGATCATCGACGCGTACGAGGAGGAGTGGCCGCTCGACGACGGCTGGCGGCAGCGGGTGCCGTTGCATCAGCTGCATCTGCTGCTGGTGCACACCGCGTTGTTCGGCGCGGCCTACCGGTCCGAGGTGCGGCAGGCGGTCGACAGCTTGCTCCGCTCGTAGCGCCTCGCGGAGGCAGAGCGGTCATCGTCGATCAAGGCCATACCGTCGTGTACGAGTGGCTCTGGTGGACTGGGCCTTTTGTGGGAATCCACGGGATCGAGCGTTACGCGATACGGTCGAGCGGTGACGATGTCCGAGGTCCGCGCCACCGATGGGGTGCTGGCAGACCGCTTCGGGCGGGTAGCTACCGATCTGCGGGTGTCGCTGACGGATCGGTGCAACCTCCGCTGCACCTACTGCATGCCCGCCGAGGGGCTCGCGTGGCTCCCGCGGGAAGAGTTGTTGAACGACGCCGAGATTGTGCGTTTGGTCCGTATCGCGGTGGAGCGGCTTGGTGTGACGGATGTCCGGTTCACCGGCGGCGAGCCGCTGATCCGGCCGGGTCTGGTCGACATCGTGCGCGCGTGTGCCGAGCTGCTGCCACGGCCGCGGATGTCGGTCACCACCAACGGGATCGGGCTCGAGCGGCTGGCGCCGGCGCTGAAGAGCGCGGGGCTCGATCGGGTCAACGTCTCCCTGGACACGCTGGATCCGGCGCGGTTCAAGGAACTCACCCGGCGCGACCGGCACGACGCCGTTGTCGCCGGCCTGACGGCCGCAGCCGAGGCGGGCCTGGTGCCGGTGAAAATCAACTCGGTGCTGATGCGCGGTGTCAACGACGACGAGGCGCCGGAGTTGGTGCGGTTCGCGTTGTCGCACGGCTACGAGCTGCGGTTCATCGAGCAGATGCCGCTCGACGCCCAGCACAGCTGGGACCGGGGCACGATGGTCACGGCCGACGAGATTCTCGCGGCGTTGCGGGCCAGCTACACGCTGCTGCCCGACCCGGTGGAGCGCGGTGGTGCGCCGGCGGAGACGTGGGTCGTGGACGGCTACACGGCCAGCGACGGCGGCCCCGCGCGGGTCGGCGTGATCGGCAGCGTGACGCGGCCGTTCTGCGGCGACTGCGACCGGACGCGGCTGACCGCGGACGGGCAGATCCGCAACTGTCTGTTCGCGACGGACGAATCGGACCTGCGTGGCGCGCTACGCGCGGGTGCGACCGACGAAGAGCTCGCCACCCGGTGGCAGGCCGCGATGTGGGGCAAGCGTGCCGGTCACGGCATCGACGACCCGTCGTTCCTGCAGCCAGCCCGCCCGATGTCCGCTATCGGCGGATAAATCCGCGACCACGCGAACCGGCACGAGGCCGCCGGGGCATCGTCACCAGCGGCGACGAAACGCCAATCGCACCACCCGCACACCGCCCACCCGGCCGAAGCCGCCGGCACGGCGAAATGCAATCCGCACGACCCGCACACCGCCAACGCCGGTGACGGCGTGCGGGCGGCGATGTGTGGTGGCGCGAATTCCGCGTGACGGTGGGAGATAGGCTGATCGGCATGGGTAATCCCGTCGACGGGTTGGCGTCGGGGGTCGTGACCGTCCGGTTCTTCGCCGGGGCGCGGGCGGCCGCCGGGGTCGCGGAGACCAGCGTGGCCGCTGGGTTGACGCAGGACGGCTTCGTCGCGGAGCTGGCCGGGCGGCATGGTGAGCGGCTCGCCACCGTGCTCAAGGCCGCGAGCTTTCTGGTCGACGGCGTCGCTTGGCGGGACGGTCAGCGGCCGTTGCCGGCCGGGGCCGAGGTTGACGTCCTTCCGCCGTTCGCGGGTGGGTAAGTGGGCGTCGTTCTGTTCGTCGGCTTCGCCTTCGTCGCTATCGGTCTGATCCACTTCTACCTCTGGAAACGGCTCGTCAAGGACGTGACGCGGCCCGGGCGCTGGCGGCGTTTCGGTGCCGGCCTCGCGATCGTGCTCGGGTTGCTGGTGCCGGCCACCCTGATCGGTACGCGCACGGGTGCGACGGCCCTGGCCTGGCCCGGGTACCTGTGGATCGCCCTGATGTTCTATCTGCTCGTGGTGCTGGCCCTGCTGGAGATCCCGATGCTGCTCGTGCGCATCGCGCTCCGCCGCCGCGCCGCCGCCGCCGACGACTCGTCCGCGAGCGACGTCGACGAGCACCTCGCCGCCCACGTGCCGGCGGCGGCCACCGCGGGCCGGGCGGGCGACGACGCGACTACCGACGCGTCCGTCACCACGGCTGTGGACGCGACAGGCGATCACCCGGCAGCCGACAAGCAAGCGAACGACGTCGAACCCGCGATCGGTGTTCCGTCCGCCGGGTCGGCAACAAACAACCCAGGCGAACCCGCGGGGATGCAGCGGCGGGTGCTCCTCGCGCGCGGCGCCGCGATCTTCGCGGGCCTGACCGCCGCCGGTATCACCGGCTACGGCGCCCGGACCGCGTTGAGTGCCCCGCGGATCGATCGTGTGCAGATCACCCTGGCCAAGCTGCCCAGGGCCATGGACGGCTTCCGGATCGCCACCGTCTCTGACATCCACCTCGGGCCCCTGGCCGGCCGCGCCCACACCGAGCGCATCGTGTCCGTCATCAACCGCACCCAGGCCGACCTCGTCGCCGTCGTCGGGGACCTCGTCGACGGCACCGTGCAGGAGCTCGGTGCCGCCGCCGCGCCGCTGCGGGACATCCAGTCCAGGCACGGTGCGTTCTTCGTGACCGGGAACCACGAGTACTACTCCGGCGCCGAGGAGTGGCTCGCCGAGGTCGAGCGGCTCGGGATCCGGACCCTGCGCAACCAGCGTCAGCTCATCACCGCCGCCGGTGGGGCGATCGATCTCGCCGGGGTCAACGACGTCGCCGGTAAGGGGACCAGCACCGGTGGGCCGGACATCCCGGGCACGCTGCGCGACCGCGACACGAACATTCCCGTCGTCCTGCTCGCGCACCAGCCCATCCAGGTGCACGAGGCCGCCAAGAACAACGTCGACCTGCAGCTCTCCGGCCACACCCACGGCGGGCAGATGGTGCCGTTCAACCTGCTGGTGCGGCTCGAACAACCGGTGGTCAACGGCTACGCCACGTTCGACGACACCCAGCTCTACGTGACCAACGGCGCCGGGTTCTGGGGGCCGCCCGTACGCGTCGGTGCGCCCCCGCAAGTCACCGTCGTGGAGCTTCGTAGTCCCTGACGGCTGTGCGACACGCCGCACCACGGTGGACGGTCACCGCATTGCCGGGCAGGGCATGGCACTATGCACCGTGCTCCCGTACTCCGCCGCACCCTTCGTCGCGGATCTGCACATCCACTCCAAGTACTCCCGCGCCTGCAGCCGCGACCTCACCCTGCCCAACCTCGCGCTGTGGGCCCGCCGCAAAGGCGTCACCCTCCTCGGCACCGGCGACTTCACCCACCCCGCCTGGTCAGACCACCTGCGGGAGCATCTCGAACCGGCCGAACCCGGACTCTTCCGGCTCAGCCGCGACGCCGAGCAGGCGATCACGAAGCAACTCCCGCCGCGCCTGGCCAGCAGCGAGGAACAGGTCCGCTTCGCGCTCTCCGTCGAGATCTCCACGATCTACAAGCGCGACGACCGCACCCGCAAGGTGCACCACCTGATCTACCTGCCCGACCTCGACGCCGTCGGGCGGTTCAACACGGCGCTCGGCCGGATCGGCAACCTCGCCTCCGACGGCCGCCCGATCCTCGGCCTCGACTCCCGCGACCTCCTGGAGATCACCCTCGAGGCGAGCCCCGACGGCTTCCTGGTCCCCGCGCACATCTGGACGCCCTGGTTCTCGGCCCTCGGCAGCAAGTCCGGCTTCGACGCGATCGCCGACTGCTACGCCGACCTCGCCGACCACATCTTCGCCGTCGAGACCGGCCTCAGCTCCGACCCGGCGATGAACTGGCGCGTCTCCAGCCTCGACCGCTACCAACTGGTGTCCAACTCGGACGCCCACTCCCCGCCGGCCCTGGCCCGCGAGGCCACGATCCTCCAGACCGACCTGGACTACTACGCCGTACGCGAAGCCCTCCGCACCGGCCACGGCCTCGCCGGAACTCTCGAGTTCTTCCCGGAAGAGGGCAAGTACCACGCCGACGGCCACCGCCTCTGCGGCGTCAACTGGGAACCCGCCCGGACCCGCGCCGCCGGCGGCCTGTGCCCGGAATGCCACAAACCCCTCACCGTCGGCGTGCTCAGCCGCGTCGAGGACCTGGCCGACCGGCACGACGGACAGACCCGCCTCGACCCCAAGCCGGTCCAGCACCTCCTCGCCCTCGCCGAGATCCTGGGCGAGATCGCCGGCGTCGGCCCGCGCTCCAAAACCGTCGAGGGCAAGCTCAACACCCTGATCGCCACCCTGGGCCCCGAGCTGACCATCCTGCGCGACACCCCGCTCGACGAGATCAAGAAGGCCGGCGGCGACCACCTCGAGGAAGCCATCAGCCGGCTGCGCCGCGGCGACGTGCACCGCACCCCCGGCTACGACGGCGCGTACGGCGTGATCCGCGTCTTCGACAAGCACGAGTTGCCCACCGGCCACCAGCAGGCCGACACGCTGTTCGACGTGCCGACGCAGCCGCAGCAACCGAAACGCAAGAAGGTCACCGCCCCCGACCGCCCGTCCGAGCAGTCGGCCCGGCGCGGCCCGGTCAAGCGCGTCGAACCCGCCATCCCGCCACCACCCCAGGTCTCCCCGCACGAGCCGTTCGAACCGATGCTCGCCGGCATGGAGGAGGTCGGCACCGGCCTGCTCGACCGGCTCGACGCGATGCAGCGGGTCGCGGCCTCGGCACCCGGCGGTCCGATGCTGATCGTCGCGGGCCCCGGCACGGGAAAGACCCGTACGCTCACCCACCGGATCGCCTACCTCTGCGCCGAGCTGGGCGTCTTCGCCGAGCACTGCCTCGCGATCACGTTCACCCGGCGGGCCGCCGAGGAGCTGCGGACACGGCTCGACGGCCTGCTCGGCCCGGTCGCCGCCGACGTCACCGTCGCGACCTTCCACTCGCTCGGCCTCACCATCCTGCGCGAGAACGCGACCGCCGTCGGCCTGCCGCCCACCTTCCGGATCGCCGACGACACCGAACGGGAAACGGCCCGCAAGGAAGCCGGCGACGACGCCGCGAGCTACGTGAAGCTCCTCCGCGCCCAAGACCTGGTCGACCTCGACGAGCTGGTCACCCTGCCGCTGGAACTGCTGCGCCAGGACCCCGACCTGGTCGACCGCTACCAGGCCCGCTGGCGGTGGATCTTCGTCGACGAGTACCAGGACGTCGACGAGACCCAGTACGAGCTGCTGCGCCTGCTCTGCCCGCCCGACGGCAACCTGTGCGCGATCGGCGACCCCGACCAGGCGATCTACTCGTTCCGCGGTGCCGACGTCGGCTACTTCCTGCGCTTCGCCGAGGACTTCACCGACGCCCGGCCGGTCCGCCTGACCCGCAATTACCGGTCCTCCGCGCCGATCCTGGCCGCCGCCGTGCAGGCCATCGCGCCGAGTTCCCTGGTCCGCGGCCGCCGCCTCGACCCCGCCCGCCTCGACCCCGAGGCCCCGCTGGTCGGCCGCTATCCCGCCGTCTCCGCCACGGACGAGGCCGACTTCGTCGCCCGTACCATCGACGATCTGGTCGGTGGCCTGTCCCACCGCTCGCTCGACTCGGGCCGGATCAGCGGCAACGCCGCCGGCGTCTCGTTCTCCGACATCGCCGTCCTCTACCGCACCGACCAGCAGTCGGCGCCGATCCTCGACGCGCTCTCCCGGGCCGGCATCCCGGTGCAGAAGCGCTCGCACAACCGGCTCCGCGACCGCGCCGGCGTCGCCGCCATCGCCCGCGAGCTACGCCTGGCCACGCAAAACCCAACAAGCCAGACAAACCCAGCAAGCCAGACCCACGACCTGGCCACCCGCGTACGCCAGACCGGTCAGCTCCTGGCCGACCGGTTCGCCACGCCCACCTTGGACAGCAGCAGCACACCGAGCCCGGCCGACGTCTGGTCAGCCGTCGAGGTGCTCACCCCGCTCGCCCGCCGCTGCGGCGACGATCTCGAGCAGTTCCTCGCCCAGCTCGCCACCGGCGCCGAGGTCGACGCGCTCGACTCGCGCGCCGAGGCGGTCACGCTGCTCACCCTGCACGCGGCCAAGGGCCTCGAGTTCCCGGTCGTCTTCCTCGTCGGCTGCGAGGACGGCCTGCTTCCGCTGCGCCTGTTCGACGGCCGCACCAGCGACGACGACCTCGCCGAGGAGCGCCGGCTGTTTTTCGTCGGCCTGACCAGGGCACAGGACCGGCTCTACGTCTCGCACGCCCAGCGCCGCTTCCGGCTCGGCGCCGAACGCGAGACCGGGCCGTCGCCGTTCCTCGATGCGATCGACGCCGGGCTGTTCGAGCGGCTCGGCGCGACCGAGGAACGCCGGCCCAAGGACCGTCAGCTCCGCCTGATCTGAGTCGCGCGGCACGCCAGGGGTAGGTTTGGCGCGGTTCCGGGAGGTGAGCCCTGCCCGGTTAGCCGCTACGGTGACCAGAGCCAGCGATGAGAACTCCCTCGGCCAGGAGGAACGTCCATGTCGAACTACGGACCGCCGAACGGTGGGCCGTACGCGGGCCAGCCGAACGACCCGTACGGCCAGCCATCGGACCCGTGGGGTGGCCAGGACCCATGGGGCGGTCAGCCGCAGTCCAGCCCACCCGGCGGACCGGGCTCACCCAGCTACGGCGGCGGCGACTACGGCCAGGGCAACCCCGACTACGGCCAGGGCGGCGGCAATCCCGGCTACGGCCAGGGCGGCGGCAATCCCGGCTACGGGCAAGGCGGCAACCCCGGCTACGGCGGCAACCCCGGCTACGACAACCCTCCCGGCTACGGCGGCCAACCGAGCTACGGCCAGCCCGGCTACGACCAGCCGAACTACGGGCAGCCAGGCTACGGGGGCGGTCAGCCCACCTACGCCGGCCAGCCCGGCTACGGGCAGCCCACCCAGCAGTACGACCAGAACTTCCCGCAGTACGGCACCGAGCCGAACTGGACCACGCCCGAGGAACCGCCGCGCAAGAAGCGCTTCAGCCCGGTCCTCGCCCTGGTCATCACGCTCGCGGTGCTGGTGTGCGGCGGCGGCGCGGCGGCGGTCTACTACGCCGGCCGCCCGGAGGAGAAGCCCCCGGTCACCACCGCCGGCGAGCCAACCGCGTCGGCCGAGGCGACCAAGGCCGCGGAGCAGAGCGCCAAGCCCGACCCGGAGTCGTCGGCCGACGCCCGCTTCGTCAAGAAGGGGCAGTGCGTCAAGAACGTCGGCAGCACCAGCGACCCCAAGCTCGAGATCGCCAAGTGCGGCGTGAAGACCTACCAGGTGCTGGCCCGCTTCGACGCGGCCACGACCGGCCAGGACGACGCGGAGAAGAAGTGCAAAGAGGTCGAGGGCTACACCGACTGGTACTTCTTCGACAGCCCGCTCGACCTCAACGACTACGTGCTCTGCCTGAAGCTACGTAACACCTAGGCGAAGCTAGCGCCATCTAGCTGAAAACGTAGAGAGTCCTAGACGACGCGAGACCGCGACACGCCGTACCCGCATCTACGCGTTTCTAGGGTCTTTCCTAGATCGACCGATACGGTCATCGACATGGATCCGGTGCGCAACCCCTACGCACCCGGCGCCGGCCAGCGTCCACCCGAGCTGGCCGGTCGCGACCGTGAGCTCGACGTCTTCGACGTCGTGCTGGAGCGGGTCGCCCGCGGCCGGCCCGAGCGCAGCCTGGTGCTCACCGGCCTGCGCGGCGTCGGCAAGACCGTGCTGCTCAACTCGTTGCGCTCCCAGGCCATCGGCCGGCTCTGGGGCACGGGCAAGATCGAGGCCCGGCCCGACCAGTCGCTGCGCCGCCCGGTCGCGGCCGCGCTGCACATGGCCGTGCGTGAGCTGGCGCCCCGGCACCGCGCGCCGGACCGGATCGACGACTTCCTCGGCGTGCTGAAGGCGTTCGCGCTGCGCGCCAACCAGGCCAACGCCAAGCTGCGCGACCGCTGGCAACCCGGCATCGACGTGCCGGTCAAGAACGGCCGGGCCGACTCCGGCGACATCGAGATCGACCTGGTGGAGCTGTTCACCGACGCGGCCGCCGTGGCCACCGACGTGGGCACCGGCGTCGCCCTCTTCATCGACGAGATGCAGGACGTCCCGCCGGACGACATCTCCGCCCTCTGCGCCGCGTGCCACGAGCTGTCGCAACTCGGCGCCCCGCTGATCGTGGTCGGCGCCGGCCTGCCGCACCTGCCGGCCGTGCTCTCGGCCGCCAAGTCCTACTCGGAGCGACTCTTCCGCTACCAGCGGATCGACCGGCTCGACCGGATCGCGGCCGACCAGGCACTCGGCGCGCCGGCGGCCCGGGAGGAGGTCGACTACGAGCCGAAGGCGCTCGACCTGCTCTACGAGAAGTCGGGCGGATACCCCTACTTCGTCCAGGCGTACGGGAAGGCGACCTGGGACCACGCCCCGCGTACCCCCATCACCGCCGACGACGTCAAGGTGGCCGCGCCCGAAGCGGAGGCCGAGCTGGCGGTCGGGTTCTTCGGGTCCCGCTTCGAGCGCGCGACGCCGGCGGAACGCGAATACATGCGCGCGATGGCCGGGCTCTCGGTCAACAGCGGCTCCGACGACATGGACATCGCGGTCGCGACGGCGGAGGTCGCCCAGGCGCTCGGCCGCAAGCCGGCCAGCCTGTCACCGGCCCGTGACGCCCTCATCAAGAAGGGCCTCATCTACTCCGGCGAGCGCGGCACGGTCGCCTTCACGGTGCCCCACTTCGGACGGTATCTGCGCACGCAACCTTGACCGCGTCGCACCGTTTGGGGGATACACGCCCGCGTGACGGGGTAAGAGTTATGGCATGAGTCCCGTACGTACGGTCGCGCGCCTGTTCCTCAGCACGATCTTCGTCGTCAGTGGCGCCCGCTCCATCGCCCGCCCGACGCCGTGGGTGCCGAGGGCCCAGAAGGTGAGCGAGAAGGTCGGCCCGCTCTTCGAGAAGGCCAGCCCGAAGCTGCCGACCGACGCCGAGTCGCTGGTGCGGATCGCCGGCGCGGCCCAGGTCGCGGCCGGGTTCATGCTCGCGACCGGCCGTTTCACCCGGCCCGCCGCGCTGGTGCTCGCCGGCACGCTGGTGCCGACGACCCTCGTCGCGCATCCGTTCTGGACGGTCAAGGACCCGGTCGAGCGCCGCCACCAGGAGACCCACTTCCTGAAGAACGTGGGTCTGCTCGGCGGGCTGCTGATGGCCGCGGCCGACACCAAGGGTCGTCCGGGCCTGGCCTGGCGCGCGAGCCACTACGCGGGGCACAGCCGGCACGCCCTCGAGCACGGCCGGCACAACCTGGAGCACGGGCTGCACTCGATCGGGCAGAGCGGCCAGTCGGTGCGCCGGGCGGCCAAGACGGCGCGCCGCGAGGCCAGGATCGCGTACCGCGCCGCGGCGGCCGGGCGGCGGTTGCCCAGCTAACGCCAGCTGAATCCGACAACAACGACCCGAAACGTATGAACCAGTCGCCCTGCGTTAACGCGGACGAAATGTCGCGAACTAGTGTGGGATCGGACACGGTCAGATAACGCGCCGGGTGACGTCACACGAGCCCCTCTAGGCTCGATACAGACCTGGACGGCACGTTACAAAGGGTACGGGGGTGGCCACGCCATGCCGGCGACCGTCGGAAGACGGACCGACCGCCTCGTCCCGACCAGCAGCCCTGTCCGTGGGATCTATCGTCGAAACGTTGTGCGCCTCGGCCTCCTGGCCGGCGCGTTCATCACGGCCTGGTACGCCATCGGTGCGTTCGGACGGCCGTACAACTTCTTCGACATGAAGATCTACCACGGCGCGGTTGTGTGGTGGGCGAGCGGACGCGATCTCTACGCATTTGCAGCGCCGGACACCGGGCTGGGGTTCACCTACCCACCCTTCGCCGGCGTGCTCATGCTGCCGATGTCGCGTGTGTCGTTCGGGGCCGCGGCCTGGATCAACGTGGCGGCGAGCCTGCTCGCGCTCGCGGTGGTCATGTGGGCGCTGCTCGGCCCGATCGCCCGCCGCTACGGCTGGTCACGCTGGTTCGCCACGGGGCTCGCGGTCGCCGCGGCCGCCGCCATCGAGCCCGTGCGTGAGACCTTCGGCTACGGCCAGATCAACCTGCTGCTGTTCCTGCTGATCATGGCGGACATGGTCGCGCTGCGCTGGCGCGCCCGGGCCAGCGCCGGCTTCGTGCCGACCGGTGGCGCGCTCGTCCGCTTCATCCGCGGCGGCTCGTGGGCGGGTGTCGGCATCGGCCTCGCCGCCTCGATCAAGCTGACCCCCGCGCTCTTCGTGGTCTACCTGCTGGTCACCCGCCAGTGGCGCGCCGCGACCACGGCGGTCGCGACGGCGATCGGCGTCAGCGCGGCCACGTTCCTGGTGGCCGGCAAGGACTCGGCCGCGTACTTCCTCCGGGTGATCTGGGAGACCGAGCGCGTCGGCGCCGCCGACATGACGCCCAACCAGTCGCTGGCCGGCGTGCTGGCCCGTCTCTACGACACGGCCGAGGCGCCGACGCTGCTCTGGCTGTCGTTCGCGGTGCTGATGCTCGCCGTGGGCCTGTCCCGCGCGGCCCGCGCCCACGCCGACGGCGACGAGTTGACGGCGTTCGCCCTGGTCGGCCTCACGGCCAACGTGATCAGCCCGATCTCGTGGTCGCACCACCTGGTCTTCGTGATCCCGGCGATCGTGGTCCTGGCCGACGCGGCGATGCGCCGCCGGGACGCCAGCCGCGGCCTGGAGAGCGGCCGCCGCCTGACCCGCCGGGGCCTGACCCCGAGCGCGGGCATGAGCGGCCCGGCCCAACTCCGCACACCGATCTGGTTCCCGGCGCTGACGGGCCTCCGCCACGCGAGCGCCGCGCTGGCCGTCTACGTGCTGTTCCTGGTCTCGCCGATCTGGCCGTACGAGCACCAACTGCCCGAGTTCTCCCACTACGAGGACGGCCTATGGGGCGCCCTGATGGAGAACTCGCTGGCACTCGCGCTGATCATCCTGGTCGCCACCCTGCCGTGGCGCCCGGGCGCGGAGCCGGCGTTCTACCCGGAGCGCTTCCGCGTCGACCGCCGCGCGATTCACCAACAGCAGGTCAAGAGCTAGATCCTTGCCCGGGCCCGGCGGGGGCGCGACCGTCGCTCCCGCCGGGCACCGCTCGCTCCGCTTCGCTGCCAGGCCCGCGGTGGTCAGGCTTATCCGACTTTCAGCGCGAGCTTCCCGAGGTAGTGATCGTTCAGCGCGCGATGCGCGTCGGCGGCTCGCTCCAACGGAAAGGTCCGCGCGACGTGGACCTCGAACGCGCCCGACTCGATGATGGCGTTCAGCCGGTCCGTGGCGGTTCGGCTTCGGTCCCCGTCGTAACCGACGACCTTCGATGTCGTGGGCACGGGCAGGACGCCGTTCGGCCAGGCGATCCGTCCGGAGGCCTTGACCGCGCGCAGGGCGCGTTCGGCGATCTCGCCGCCCACCGTGACGAGAGCCCCGTCCAGTCCCTCGGGCGCGAACTCGGTCGCCGCGGCCGGCACGTCGTCCCTGCGACCGTCGATGGCCGCGTCGGCGCCCAGCCGCCGGGCCAGGGCGACGCCGTCGGCGCCCAGCCGCCGGGCCAGGGCGACGCCGTCGGCGCCGGAGGCCACGGCCAACACGCGGATGCCGCTGTGCCGCGCGAGTTGCACGGCCAGGTGCCCGATGCCGCCGCTGGCACCGAAGACCATGAGGCTGTCACCCGCGCGCAGGTCGAGCCGGTCGAGGCCGGTCAAGGCCGTGAGGGCGTCCCAGGCCATCGCGCCGGCCTGTTCGGTCGGCATCCGGGCGGGCACACGCGCCACGAACTCCGCCGCCACCACGACGTAGTCGGCGTAGGCGCCACCCCGCGGCAGCGGCATCGTGGCCGCGTAGACACGCTCGCCGACCTCGAACCCGGTGACGTCGCGGCCGACCGCGGCGACCGTGCCCGCCGCGTCCCAGCCGAGGACGTAGGGGAAGGACGACGGGACGCCGAACACGCCGTCGTAGTCACCGTTCCGCTCGGCCGCGTCCCACGATCCGACCCCGGCGAACTCGACCCGCGTGAGGACGTCGCCGGCACCGACCTCAGGGACTGGTATCCGGCGCAGCGAGAGTTCGTCGACTCCGCCGAACCGGTCCAGAACCACCGCGTTCATCGTCGAGCCACTGCCGCCCATCGATCCTCCCAATTTACTTGAGTTAATCAAGGATCATTGGATCACAGGTAGTTGAGCGGATCAAGTAATCCCCTAAACTGATGGCCATGGCGCTACCGAACGGCCCCGTTACCGCCTCGTCCGAGGCGGAGACCGTCCTCTTCGACCTGGTCGACGTGTACGACCGCGCCTACGAGGCAGCCGCGGCCGAGCTGTCGCTGAGTTCCGCGCAGGCATGCGTGCTCGGGCGGCTGGACACGCCTCGCCGGATGGGCGCCCTGGCCGAGGACCTCGGCTGCGACGCCTCCAACATCACCCAGATCGTCGTGCGGCTCGAGGCACTCGGCCTCGCGGCTCGCGAACCGGATCCCGCGGATCGCCGCGGACGACTCGTCGCGCGTACCCCCCGAGGAGACGAGGTCAATCGACGGTTCGCGACGGCCTTCACGTTCGCCCGCACGGCCGTCGGCCGGCTGTCACCCGACGAACAGGACCTGTTGACGGCGCTGCTGCGAAAGGCGCTGGGCTGAGCCGGCGCCTACGGGCAGTTGACCCATTCCTCGGTGCCGTCGGCGAATACCTGGCGCTTCCAGATCGGGAGGCGGGCCTTGGCCTCGTCGACCAGGCGGCCGCAGGCCGCGAACGCCGCACCGCGGTGGGCCGTGCTGACCGCGGCCACCAGGGCCACGTCGCCGATCTTCAGGGCGCCGACGCGATGGGACACCGCTACCGCGTGAACCTCGGGCTCTTTGGAGATCTCCGCCGCGACCTCGCGCAGCACCTCGAGCGCCGACGGGTGGCCTTCGTAGTCGAGCGAGACCACCGCGCGGCCGCCGTCGTGGTCGCGGACCACGCCCTGGAACGAGACCACCGCGCCCGCGCGCGGGTCGGCGACCGCCGCCTCGTGTGCGGCGAGGTCGAGCGGGTCGGACGTCACGGTGACGATCACGGTCGTTCTCCCGGGAGTAGCGGCAACGGTACGAACGGTACCCGCGCGCCCGGCTCGCCCGTGGTGCCCGGCGCGATCACGGCGAAACCGTGTGCCATCGCCAGCCCGCGCAGCATCGCCGAACCGACGTGGCGCAGCGGGCGGGCCGTGCCCGAGGCCGGGTCGACGTGTACGAGGGCCAGGTGCGTGTAGTTGCCCCGGCCCGGCACCGGCTCGGCCAGCTCGACCGAGCCGAGCTCGGGCAGCGCGCGCCCGCGCAGGCCCGCGAGCAGCGGCTCGACCAGCGAGGCGAGCGCGACCAGTGCCGACTGTGGATTGCCGGGCAGGCCCGCGACGAACCGGACCCGGCCGTCGTCGCCGGTCACGCGGGCGACCAGCATCGGGAAGCCCGGCCGCACCGCGACGGTGTTGACCAGGTATTCGGCGCCGAGTGCCGCGAGTGCCGGGTGCAGGTGGTCGACCGGGCCGTGCATGGTGCCGCCGGTCGTGCAGACCAGGTCGGCGTCGGCCAGCGCCGAGCGGATCGCCGCCACGTGCGCGTCGAGCGTGTCCTCGACCGGGCCGACCACGGCTCCGGGTGCGATCGCACAGCCGTACCGCCGGAGCAGGGCCGGGACGTTCGGACCAAGCGCGTCCCGCACACGGCCGTCGCCGGGCGGACCCTGGGTGAGCAACTCGTCGCCGAACACCCGCAGCGCCGCCCGCGGCCGGGGCCGCACGGCGAGCGTGTCGTAGCCACAGGACGCCGCCAGCCCGAGCACACCCGGGTCGACCGGCGTGCCGGCCGGGACGAGCAGCTCGCCGAGCTCGGCCTCCTCACCGGGCCGGCGCCACTCGACGGTCTCCCGCAGCCGGCCGGTGATCCGGCCGTCGTCGGTGCGGGCCGACTCCTCGACCCGGAGCACCGCCTCGGCGCCGGGCGGCAGCATCCCGCCGGTGGCGATCTCGACGGCCGTGCCGTCGTCGGGCAGCGGCGCGGAGGAGTTGCCGGCGAGCACGGCGCCGACCAGCCGCCAGGGCGCCGGGCCACGGACGGCGTAGCCGTCCACACTCGACGTCGGAAAGGCCGGCAGCGTGGTCAGCGTGACCAGGTCCTGCGCGAGCGTGAGGCCGTCGGCCTCGTCGACCGGCACCTCGACGGGCGGCACCGCGGCCGCACGCCCGGCCTCGTGCATCATCGTGCGGGCGGCGGCCCAGGTGGTGGTCGCGACAGTTTCGGCGGTCACCCTGCGAGCCTATCGCCGCGACGTGTTCTAGAGGTTGGGCGCGGGATGATCTCCGCCGCGGAGTTGGTCGACCGCGTGCACCAGGATCGGGCCCAGCACCGCGAGGCCGTCGCGGGCGCCGCCCTTCGAGCCGGGCAGGTTGATCACCAGGGTGCGGCCGGCCACGCCGGCGACGCCGCGGGACAGGGCCGCCGCGGGGATCTGCTCGCGGCTGTGGGCCCGGATCGCCTCGGCGATGCCCGGCACCTCGTAGTCGAGCAGCAGCTTGGTCATCTCGGGCGTCTGGTCGGTCGGCGTGATGCCGGTGCCGCCGCTGGTCACGACGACCTCGATGCCCTCGGCGATGGACATCCGCAGCGCCTGCGCGACCGGTTCGCCGTCGGGCACCACGATCGGCTCGCCGACCTCGCAGCCGATCTGCCGCAGGCCCTCGACCAGGATCGGGCCGCTGGTGTCCGCGTAGACCCCGGCGGCCGCACGGTTGGAAGCCACGATCACACGGGCGCGGATCACTGCTCGTCCTCCCTGTCCCACAGGCCGGTCTTGCCGCCTTCCTTGCGCAGCACCCGGATGTCGGTGATCGCCGCGGCCGGGTCGACCGCCTTGACCATGTCGACCAGGGCCAGCCCGGCGGTCGCGACGGCGGTCAGCGCTTCCATCTCGACTCCGGTGCGGTCGGCGGTACGCGTGACCGCGGTGATCTCCACGGTCGTCTCGCCGATCTCGAAGTCGACGGTCACCCCGGTCAGGGCGATCGGATGGCAGAGCGGCACCAGGTCGGGTGTCTTCTTCGCGCCCATGATGCCCGCGATCCGGGCGACCGCCAGCGCGTCGCCCTTGGGGAGGCCCTCGCGGCGCAGGAGGTCGATCACCTCGGCGGTGGTGCGCAGCCGGCCGGCGGCGGTGGCCCGCCGGGCGGAGACATCTTTCGCGGAGACGTCGACCATGCGAGCGGCTCCGCTCTCGTCGACGTGCGTCAGGTTGGTCTCACCCACGCTGTGAGCCTATCGGGACCAGCGGGCACCGTGCGGTACCAACGGTTTCCCCCGCAGTTATATCGATCTCGTAGTATCGCACAAATTTTGTCCGCTGCTCGGACGGTTTGTTAATGCACCCTGAATGCATTCGCCGCTCGCCCGGAAGGAGCATAGACCGTTGTCCGATCGGCTACGCAGCGTGTCAGTTCGATGGTCAGTCACCGGGGTTTGATCCGGCCTTATCGGGATTGGTCCAAGTATGCAGATGCGGAGCGTTGACATAAGTCACGCGAGCAGGGGTGGTCCCTTACCGCTTCTAGGCCGAGAATATGCAGTGCCACCCATTGCCCACGCACCGCACACAATCGCTGACTGCCCGCTCGGTTCCGATTCCATAGAGCGGTTCGGACCGAATCGTACAAACCGCACTGACGTGAATGCGCTATGCATTCGTCAGCGAACGCATCGTTACAAAACGCCGTGCAGTTAGCGAATACTGCTCATATCGACATTTCTCGGTTCAAATCAGGCCGCGATCAACTTAGTCTGCTCCCATCGCCGGAACAAGCCGGCCGGAGACCTGGAGCGGGTTATGTACGCGAACGACTGGAACTGACCCCGATCAGCGAGGTCACGGTCCGGTAGGATGTCGTCACTCGTGGGTGGCGTTCTGATGGGGACCGATTGACCGGCGAACCAAGATCTCACCACAACGCGACCGATCGGCAGCTGAGGCTGCTCGTCGGTCTCGTGGTGTTTGCGGCGGCTATCGCGGTCACGGCGTCCGTTTATGCCATTGTCACGAAAATGGTGGAATATCCGTCGTCGTTGGTGATCGGCACGCTGATCGTCGCGGCAACGGCCTCCAACCGGGCAATGCTGAACGTGCGTATCGGCTCCAACAGATACGGCCAGTCGTGGACCGAGATCGTCACGCTCGTCGGTCTGGCCGTCGTCCCACCGCCGTGGGTGGTGGTCTCCACCGCGGTGGGCATCCTGATCGGTCGCATCCTCAATCGACTCAGTCCGATGAAGGTGGCATTCGGCGCCGCCAAGGACACCTTGTCCGCGGCGGCTGGCGCGGCCGTTGTCTACGCCAGCGGTGCCGCGTTCACGGGCACCTACCCGCAATTCCATCTCGGGGCGATGGTGCTCGCGTTCGTCGCCGTCACCGTCCTCGACGAGTTGCTCGTCCACCCCGTCGTCGCGCTGGCCACCAGGACGCCGCTGAGCCAGCAGTTCCGGCGCTATCTCGACATCCGCATCTGGCTCGCGCTCGCCCGGCTCCTCGTCACGGTCTTCATCGTCTGGCTCCTGTCGGTCAACCGTGACGCCCAGGTGCTGCTGGTCGCGCCGCTGCTGATCCTGACCCTGCACCTGTGGTACTCGAGTCGCATCCGCAAGCGCGACGAGCGCACCTCGTGGCAGCGGCTGGCCAGTTCGGCCGAGGCGCTCAACGACGTCGACCTGCGCCGGGTCATGGAGGTCGCGGTCGAGTGGAGCCCAGACCTCTTCTCGGCCGATGGTGCGGAGGTCGAGGTCTTCCATCCGCCGACCCGGGTGCGCGGCACCGGGGGCAAGATCGACCCGGCCGGCGACGGCGAATGGCCGAGCGACGCCTACGTCATCACCACGGTGCTAGAGGACCGCATCAACAAGAACGCCATCGGCGAGTTGCGGTTGCGCTTCAGCGGCCCGGTGCAGCTCAACGAGATGGAGATCTACAAGCTGCGCACCTTCGCCTCGGCGCTGAACACCGCGATCCACAACGCCTCCGCGTACGCCGAGTTGGAGCGCATCGCGATCGTGCACGCGCACGACGCGGCGCACGACGCGCTGACTGGGCTGGCGAACCGGCGCCAACTGCTCGACCAGGGTCAGCGGCTGATCGCCGAGGGGCACTCCGACGGCGTGATCGCCCTGCTGCTCCTGGATCTCAACCACTTCAAGGAAGTCAACGACACGCTCGGCCACGCGGCCGGTGACGACGTGCTCAAGCAGGTGGCCGACCGGCTCAAGGCGGCCGCCCACGGCGGCGACCTCGTCTCCCGGCTCGGCGGCGACGAGTTCGCGGTGCTGCTCACCGGGCTGCCCGCGCCGGCGATCGCGGCCTACCGGGCCGATCGGCTGATCGCGGCGCTGCGTGAGCCGATCGAGGTCGAGGGCATGCGGATCAGCATCGAGGCCAGCGGCGGCATCGCCGCGGTGCCGTCCAGTGGTGGCATCGCCGAGTTGCTCCGCCGCGCGGACGTCGCGATGTACCAGGCCAAGCGGTCCGGCCAGCGGATCGCCACCTACTCGCACGCGCGCGACACCGCCGACATCGGGCGGTTCGCGATCGCCGGCGGCATGTCCAGCGCGGTCGCCGACGGCACCCTCACCGTCGACTTCCAGCCGATCGTCGATCTGGCCAGCGGCGAGGTGCTGACGGCCGAGGCGCTGGCCCGCTGGCACCATCCTGACCACGGCACCGTCGACCCGTTGCGATTCCTGGAGACCGTGGAGCGCAACGGTCTGCTGCCCGCCTTCGCCGAGGCCGTACTCGATCAGGCGCTGTTGGCTTGTGTGTCCTGGCGGGAGGCCGGCTTCGACCTGCCGGTCGCCGTCAACGTGGCGCCGCGCAGCCTGCTCGACCCGCGGTTCCCCGGCTCGGTGATGACCCGGCTGCGGACTCACGACCTGCCGCCCGACCGGCTCATCCTCGAGCTGACCGAGACGCTGACGATCAGCCAGCTCGAGGTGGTCGACCAGGTCCTCGGCCGGCTCCGCGACGAGGGCGTGCGGCTGGCGCTCGACGACTTCGGCACCGGCTACTCGTCGCTGTCGGTGCTGTCCCGGATCCCCGTACACGAGCTGAAGATCGATAGTCAGTTCGTCACGTCGATGGAGACCTCGCCGGAGGCGGGCGCGGTCATCCGCTCGACCGTCGACCTCGGCCGCAGCCTCGACCTCGCGGTGGTGGCCGAGGGCGTCGACAGCGAGCCGCAGCGGCGCGCGCTCTGGGAGCTCGGCGTCACCGCCGGCCAGGGCCAGCTGTTCGCCCGGCCGATGACCGCCGCACGACTGCTCGCGTCGCTGCACCGCGGCTCCGGTGGGCGGCCCGGCACGCTCGCACCGGCGCTGCACGACGAGGGCGCCGTCATCCGGCTCAGCCCGCACCGGCGCCCGGTGCCGCGACAGCGCGGCGAGCGTTTGCCACACTTGGGCGGATGATCACCTGGTCCCGGCTCGACCGCGCGGCCGGCGGGCTGGCCTTCGACCTCGGCCTCTACTCGCTGTCCGCGGGCTTCGCCGCGATCACCGCGGTCACCTCGACGCTGCTGCCGCACCGCGCCTGGGGTGCGATCGCGGCCTGGGGGTACGCGGCCGCCGCGCTCGCCGTGCTCGTGCAGTGGCTGGTCGGCAACCGTGACCCGCGGCTGCGCGCCGCGATCACCGGGCTCGCCTGGATCGCCACCGCGTGGGTGCCGATGCTCGTGCAGAGCGTCGAACGGGCCGGCGGGCGCACCGACCGCGCGCAGGAGGAGGTGCTGGTCGTCGAGGACGGCGGGAGCAGGCTGCTGCAGCACGCGACGCCGTACCTCTCCGACGACACCATCGCCCGGCTGCCCGCCGACGAACGGCTGCTCGGCTATCTGCCGTACCAGCCGGGCATGTCGTTGTTCGGTCTGCCGCGCGCCCTCTTCGGTGACGCCTGGTGGACGGACGCCCGGATCTGGTTCCTGCTCGCCACCGTGGCCACGCTCGCCGTCGCCGTCACGCTGGTCCGCGGGCCGCGGCTGCTGCGCGCGGTGCAGCTCACCACGGTGCTGCCGGTGTGCGCGCTGACCGTCGCGACCGGCGGTGACGACATTCCCGTGCTCGCGCTCTGCCTGCTGGCGCTGGTGCTCTGCCACCGGGAGCGCTGGGGCTGGGCGGGTGTCGCGGCCGGGCTCGCCGCCGCGCTCAAGCTGTTCGCCCTGCCGATCATCGCCGTCCTGCTGATCCACGCGCTGGTCCGCGGGCGGCTCGGGCGGTTCGCGATCGGCGCCATCGGGTTGCCGGTGCTCGCGATCGTGCCGCCGCTGCTGCGCGATCCGCGGGCCCTGTTCGACAACGTGATCGGGTTCCCGCTCGGGCACGGCGTCGTGACCAGCCCGGCGGCGTCGCCGTTTCCCGGGCACCTGATCGCCTCCGGCCTGCCCGGCGGGCGGGTGATCGCCACCGGCCTGCTCCTGCTCGCCGGGGTGGTGATCGCCGTCTGGATCATCCGGCGACCGCCGCGGACCGCGGCCGCCACGGCGATGATCAGCGGGTACGGGCTGTTGGCGGCGATCCTGCTGATGCCCGCGACGCGGTTCGGCTACCTGTTGTACCCGGTGGCGCTGCTGGCGTGGGGGTACATGCTGGCCTGGGCTGCCGATCAGCCGTCTGACCCGCGTGTTCGCGTGGAAGAGGCGACGGACGGGCGGGCGACGGCGTACACCTGAATGGGTGGAGGGTTCGTTCCCGAACCGGGCGGCGGCCGGCGCGGCGCTCGCTGACGCGCTGTCCGGCTACGCGCGGCGGCGCGATGCCGTCGTGCTCGGGCTGGTGCGCGGCGGCATGCCGGTGGCCGCGACCGTCGCCGCCCGACTCGGCATCGCGCTGGACGCCCTGGTCATCCGCAAGTTGGGCGTGCCGTGGGCGCCCGAGGTCGCGTTCGGGGCGCTCGGGCCCGGCGGCATCGTGGTGCGCAACGACGACGTGGCCGGACGGCTGGAGCGGGATGACATCGACGCGGTGCTGTCGCGGGAGACCGCCGAGTTGGTCCGGCGCGAGGCGCGCTACCGCGGTGGGCGGCCCGCGTTGACGCTGCGTGACAGGGTCGCCGTGCTGGTCGACGACGGGCTGGCGACGGGCGCCTCGGCACGGGCGGCGGTGGCGGTGGCCCGGGCGCTCGAGGCCGCGCGGGTCGTGCTCGCGGTGCCGGTCGGGTCGACGCGGGCCCTGCGGGCGCTGGAACCGCTGGTCGACGAGCTCGTCTGTCCGTTGCGGCCGCCCGTGTTCGGTGCGGTTTCCGAGTTTTACGACGACTTCCACCAGGTGACCGATGCGGAGGTGGCCGAGGCGCTCGACTCGGCCGATGTGCGTCCACCCGGTACCGTCTAGTGATGCAGATGACCTGTCCGAAGTGTCGTGGCGAGATGCGTACGTACGAACGCAGTGGCGTGACCATCGATCAGTGCACCGAGTGCCGCGGGATCTTCCTCGACCGTGGCGAGCTCGAGAAGATCTTCGAGGCCGAGGCCAACTGGAACCGTCAGCAGTCCGCACCGGCGCCGGGCCAGCCATCGCCTGCCGGCTACCCGCCGCCGCCCCCGCCGCCGCCGGGTGGGCACGGCCAGCCCGGGTACGGGCAGCCCAGCCACGTGCCGCCGCCTCCGCCGGCGCACTACCCGCCGCAGCCCGCCTACGGCGGTCACGGCGGGCATTACGGCTACCACGGCCACTACCGCAACAAGCGCCACAAGGGTTTCCTGGGCGAACTGTTCGACTGATCCGTCGCCCGTCCGCGGGGGTCGGTGGCCGTTGTCGGCTGCCGGCCCCCGCTTCGCGTGAGATCGTCTAGTTATGACGGCACCCGCCGACGCTCTCGTCGGGGCGTACGACGCGATCACCGCCACGGTGCTCCCGTTGAGCGACGACGACCTGCTGCGGGCGACCCGGTGCCGCGGCTGGGTGGTCGCCGACGTGCTGCACCATCTGCTCTCCGACGCGCAGCGGGCGCTGATCACGTTCGCCAGCAACGTACCCGGTCCATCCGATGTGGACCACGTGTCGTACTGGTCGGCGTTCCCGGGCAGCCCGGACCCGGTGGCGAGCCGGCACAGCGCGTGGTTGACCCGACGCGCGGCGAGCGCTTTCGAGCGGCCCACGGCGATCGCGGCGGTGTGGGTCGAGACCGCGCCGGCGGCCGGCCGCGCCGCCGCGGCCGCCGATCCGGGGTCGTTCGTGGCGACGCAGGGCCACGTGCTGGCGGTGCCCGACTTCATCGCGACGCTGGTCACCGAGGCGGTCGTGCACCATCTCGACCTCTGCGTCGACCTGCCGGCCGCGGCGGACCCGCCGGAGGTCGCGCTGGACGTCGCGGTGTCCACGATGGATGGTCTGCTCAGTGACGAGGTGGTGCGGCCGGTGAGCTGGTCGCGGACCGAATATCTGCTGAAGGCCAGTGGGCGGGAGGCGTTGACGCCGCGTGACCGGCTCGCCCTAGGTGAGGCGGCGGGCTGGTTTCCGTTGCTTTCCTAGATCGCCATGTCGACGAAGCGCGACAGGTGGAGTTGGGCCGCGACGGTGACCGTGTCGGTCGGCCCGTTTCGGTGCTTGGCCACGATGAAGTCGGCCTCGCCGGCCCGCGGCGACTCCTTGTCGTAGTAGTCGTCGCGGTGCAACAGGATCACGACGTCGGCGTCCTGCTCGATCGAGTTGTGAGTGGCGATGCCGTTCGCGATGAAGTTGTGCGTGCCCAGGACGGTCGCGTCGAAGACGTCCCGCTCACCGAGCGACTCGATCGCCACGATCTCGTCCCAGAAGATGTCGTTCGTGGCATGGAGTTCCAGCTCAGCGTCGTCGAGCACCTGAGCCACCCGGGCCAGCCGTTGGCGGCTCGGTGCGTGCTTCCAGAGGGTGCTGCCGCAGAACTGGGTCTGCATCGCGTCCGCGAACCGGCGTTGCGTCAGACCCCGCTCGGTGAGCACCGCACGGACGCGGGACCACACCTCGACCGGCACGGTGTCGACGTTGGTGTTGCCGATGACGCCCTCGAGCGCCGCGAGAAGCAGCGTGCAGTTGGCGGAGCGAGCACCATGAACGCCGATCTCGCGGAGGAAACGCAACTGGTCGTCACGTCCCGAGATGTCGAGCGTGTATTGCGCCCTGACCGTCTTGGTCGGAACGGTGCGGATACGCGCGGATATGCCGAACCGCAGCAGCAACCGGCTGATGTCGTCGAGCAAGCGTCGGCTGGTGCTGGCGTAGTAGATCCGTCCGCCTCGACCGCCCCGCGTCATCGTCACGGAGCCGTCGGTGGCCCAGATGTGCCGGAGGAAGAGGCGGAGCTGCCGCTTCTCGAGGCCCGCCAGCACGGTCGGGACGAACTTCTCGTGGGAGCGGAGGCCAAACAGGCCCAGGTCGTCAAGCCATTCGGCGATCGGGTTCCGCCGACCGCGCGCGACGCGGTGCGGCGCCGGCAACCGGAGGGTCGTCACCCGTGCGGCGGGGAACTCGTCACGCACGGCCGCGACACCGAAGTGGCGCGCGGCTTCCGTGACCGCTTCCAGGTTCTGCTCGTCGATGCTCGCGTACCGGATCGGTTGGCGTTTGACGAACGAGCCGTCGCCCAAGAGATGGGCCAACATGACGACCTCGGCGTCCGCCCATGCCGGCGCGACCGTCGTAGGCGCGGGGACATGTCGGGGCACACCGATTCGCGAGCCGGCGGAGAGGTCACCGAGGGCCCGCCACCCGTCGAAGGTGAGGAAGGGGTGGTTGGCGGTCGCCTCTATCTCTTTGCCCGACCGCAGGCGCAGCCGGAACGTCTCCTTGCGACCGCTCGGGAACACGTGGGTCATCGTCCGTGGGGTGTATTTGAGCCGCTCGTCCAGCGCCCAGACCGGAACGTCCCGCGCTTGCGACGCCATCAACTCGCCGAGGGTGACCTCAGCGTTGGTGTCCGCGCGAATGAGCCGGGTTTCTGCGGTGAGGCAGCCAGACTCTCGCAGGTCGGAGAGCTGGGGCCGCTTGTCGGTGCGTTGCTCGGGACCGCGGTTGAGCTGCGACACCGCGATCACCGGGCACTCGACCTCTTTGGCGAGCAGCTTGAGGCCACGGGACAGCTCGGCGACCTCTTGCTGACGGCTCTCGGTGCGCTTGGGGGAGCTCATCAGCTGCAGGTAGTCGACCACGATCATCTTGAGGTCGTGGCGCTGCTTGAGCCGGCGGGCCTTGGCCCGGATCTCCATGAGGTTCATGTTGGGCGTGTCGTCGACGAACAGCGGCGCCTCGCTGATCTCGCCCATCCGGCGGGCCAGCTTGGTCCAGTCGTCGTCGGAGAGCTGCCCTGAGCGGAGCACGTGCAGCGGCACCCGCGCCTCGGCGGAGAGGAGCCGCATGACGATTTCCACTTTGCTCATTTCGAGCGAGAAAATGGCACTCGCGCAGTTGTGGCGAATGGCGGCATTTCTGGCGAAGTCCATGGAGGCGGTGCTGTTGTGCGTCGGAATCATCGCGCGGCCGGCGAGGTAGAGGTGGTCTTCGTTGTCGACCGTAACGCAGCGCACCGGCACAGAAGCCACTGGGCGAACGTCGACGATGTAGCGGGAGCCGGTGCGCGAGGATGTCGATGACCGGCGCCGTTCGTCGTGCGCCAGGCGCTTGCGCGCCAGCCTGAATACATCGTCCGTGGTGGTGAAGTTGAGCGTGTAAGCCGTTGACGTCTCCGGTCGGCGGCCGTTGACCCGACGCGTCGTGATCGAACAGCGGTAGCCGAGGCTGACGACGAGTTCATGGACGTTGTCAGCCAGGCGCCGCGAGGTTGAGGTGAACTGAGCGTTGCCTGTCGTCGTCACGGTCCCGTCGGTGTCGAGCAGACCCGCCAACAACGCACGCCGCTGACGCTCGGAAGCACGGAGGTAGTGCTGGGGAATGTGTTTGTCGCCCAGCACCCCGATATGGCGCAGCAGCCCGGTGAATGAGCCGGAGGAGTGGTAGCAGGCGGCACAAAGGCGCGAGCCGTTGGCAGTGCCGCTGGTGACCTCACCGCAACCAGCGCATGCCTGCCGCGTCCGCCGGCGGGTTCGCGATGCCGTGGTGCTGCCGCAGCTGCGACCGCAGGTCAGCACACTGCTGGCGCGCGGGGTGAAGGATTTGTCACAGACGATGCACTGACGTGCTGCCAGCGACTCTCCCGGCAACAGATGGATCGAATAGGTCAGATCGGCGCCTGGGCGCACGGCAAAACCGTCCGCCTCGACGTAGGTGGCGATCTCGGGGTCAACGGAGGTGAACCGGCCGCCTTCGGCGTGGCCGTCGCCGAGCCACACACCCAGCGTGTACGGGGGGACGACGAGATCGGCTCGTTCTGGCAGCGACAACGGCCGAGTGTTCTCGATGGCGTGGTTCAGCCGACCGTCTCCCGGACACCGCAGCGTCTCGCGAATCTCGCTGGTCGTCGCCGTCAGCGAGTGTGTGAGCGTGGTCTCCACATTGGCCGGCCGGTTGACCCGGCGCAGAAGGGTCTCCAGCAACTCGCGGCGTGAGTATGCGTCGATCTGGCGCCGCCAGGGCTGGTCCCGACGGACATATTCACGTGTGACCCGGCCGCCGATGCCCACCTCGGCGGCAACACCGTGGAGAACGTGCCGGAATCGGTCACCGACCAGCGAGACCGCCTCGCCGTAGGTGACGAGCTGGTCCGGCTGTGCCGCCGAGGCGGCCACGACGTCAGCGACAGCGGCGCGTGCGGCCGGCGACCACCGCGGCACCCGCTTGGCTTCCGCACGCTGTCGCCGGCCAGCCCGCGTGGTGGTCTTCCACAGATGCTCGGCATCGGCGACCAGCACGGATCCGTCCGAGAACTCCACCTCGAAGCACGGTCGGTCGTGCATCACGTCGAATGCGTGCGTGACTCGGGTAGGTCGGCCCGACGCGTCGAGAAGCAGGTCGCCGACGCGGACCTCGCCCATGGTCGTCCAGCCCGCAGGCGTGGGCAGGGGTGTGTCGAGAGCCAGTGCCTTCCCCAGACCGGGTCGGCCCGCGACGATCACGAGTTGGCCAGGGTGCAGGCCGTTGAGCAGGCGGTCGAGGTCGGTGAAGCCCGTCGGGACGCCGGTCATCACGCCGCCCTGGGCGCCGACGGCCTCGATCTCGTCGAGGGTCGGCTGCAGCATGTCGGCGAGGATCGCGAAGTCTTCGCTGACCCGCTTCTCAGTGACGTCGTAGATCGCCTGCTGGGCCAGGTCGACCACGTCGTCGACGTCGCGCCCGCCGCCGGCGGCGGAGCCGTAGCCGAGTTGGACGATCTTGGTGCCGGCCTCGACCAGGCGGCGGAGCACGGCACGCTCGGCGACGATGCGCGCGTAGTAGCCGGCGTTGGCCGCGGTCGGCACGCTGGCCATCAGCGTCTGCAGGTAGGGCGCGCCGCCGATGCGCAGCAGGTCGCCGGAGTCGGCCAGCGCTGCCGACACCGTCACCGCGTCGGCGGGCTCACCACGGCCGTACAAGTCGAGAATCGCGTCGAAGACCGTCGCGTGGATCGGGCGGTAGAAGTCGCCGGTCTTGAGGATCTCGACGACGTCGGCGATCGCGTCCTTGGAGAGCAGCATGCCGCCGAGCACGCTCTGCTCGGCCGCGACGTCCTGCGGGGGCGTCTTGTCGTAGCCGCCCTCGCGCTGCGGGGGAGGTTGAGCGTCCTGCGGCGGGCCCGAGGGGCGGCCCCCGCGCACGTCGTCGGTGATCGACACGGAGCCCCCTCTCGTACGGATGTACTATAACCGAAATATGAACCCGACCGCCCCGACACGACCGGGGGACGCCGCGTCGGTTCCGTCACGAACCGATTGGCAACGATAGGAGTCCCTGCGCCCGCAGGGCAAAGAGGCGCGTGGACGAACCTTTGGACAACCTGTGGAAAGCAGGCCAGAGGGTGTGTGCAGACCTGTGTACAGCTTGTGTACGACGGTCGTTCCGGTGCCCGCAACGGGCGTTTGACGTGCTGTTCCTCGGTCCCCAATGTGTGGACGAAAGAAATCCGCCGTATCCAGGACCAGCCACCGGTCTCCGGGTCGACTACCATCGACGCGTCCGTTGTTGTGTTCACGACACGGACGATTGCGATCCGAAATCAGGAAGGTCACGCCCCCGCCGTGGACTATCGGGATTGGTCGCGCGGTGATGACGCCCCCGCGTCGTCGCCGAGATCTCGCTCGTCCCGGTCCGCCGAGGACCGGCCGCGCCGCAGTGGCGCGCGGCGCGGTGTCCGGCCGACGGCCGCCGAGCCCAAGCCCGACGCGGTGTCGCAATGGGACCCGCTGGGTGCGTCAGGCGGTGAGCTGGCCGCGATCACGCAGCTCGAGGACACCGCGTCGCTGAAGCTGCCCAAGGAGTTCTGGAAGGACGAGCCCGCCGACGACGACATGGTGGTCGTCGAGACCGGCGGCGGTCGAGGCAACCGGCGTGATGACACCGACGAGCCGCCGGTACGGGCGAGGCGCCGGCGGGACGAAGCCGACGACGAGATCGAGACGTCCAGTGGCGGGCGCCGTCGGCAGGACGTGTCGGACTCGCGCGGGTTCCGTGACGACGAGATCGAGCTGTCCAGCGGCGGGCGTCGGCGGCGGGACATTTCGGACTCACGCGCGGCGCGCAGTCGTGACGACGAGATCGAGCTATCCAGCGGCGGGCGGCGTCGGCGGGACATTTCGGACTCACGGGCGCTGCGTGACCGCGATGACGACGTCGAGCTGTCCAGCGGCGGGCGACGCCGCCAGGACGTAACCGACTCGCGCGGCTTCCGCGACGACGAGATCGAACTGTCCAGCGGCGGGCGACGCCGGCGGGACGTTTCGGACTCGCGCGCGCTGCGTGACCGCGACGACGAGATCGAGCTGTCGAGTGGCGCACGCCGTCGGCGGGACGTGTCCGACTCACGGGCCGCGCGCGACAACGAGATCGAGTTGTCGAGCGGTGGGCGGCGGCAGCGGGACGTGTCGGACTCCCGTACCGGTGGGATTCGCGACGCGGACGTCGAGCTGGCTAGCGGTGGCCGGCGCGGTCGCGGCGTCGCCGACGCGCGGCCCGCGCGCGACCGGGACGACGAGATCGACCTGTCCAGCGGCGGACGCCGCCGGCGCGACGACGCGAGCGACTCCGGCAGCATCGAGCTGTCCAGCGGCGGACGCCGGCGGCGCGACGACGTGGGCGACTCCCGCGCCGGGCGCGACTGGAGCAGCGGTTCCACCGACATCGAGCTGTCCAGCGGCGGACGTCGCCGCGGTGACGGCGTCGCCGACTCCCGCGCGGGACGTTGGGACGGTGACCCCGAGCTGACGAGCGGCGGGCGGCGGCGGGCCGCCGAGTCCGAGCCGGTCAGCCGCGGTCGCCGCCGGGTCGAGGACACCGGGTCCGGCAGGAGTTGGCGCGACGAGGCGACGGACACGGAGCTACCGAGCGTCGGGTACGCGGCCGGCGCCGATGTCCCCGGCCGGCGCCGCGGCGACGACAGCACCGAGAGCGAGCCGGTCAGCCGGGGACGCCGCCGTCGGCGCGCCGCGGAGGCCGAGAGCGGATCGCCCAGCTGGCAGACCGAGGCGACCGAGACCGAGCTGCCCGACCTGGGCCGGCGCGGTGACACCGGCTCGATCCAGGTGCCGCTGCGCGGCCGCGCGGGCCGGCACACCGACGACGCGGACCCGCTGACACAGCCGAGCCGGACACGGTACGGCGACGGATACGGCCGCCGATCCCGGCGCGCGGAGACCGAGGAGCCCGAGAGCGACCGTCCGAGCTGGTCCACGGGGGCGACGGGCGTCGCGTACCCGGAGGTCACCGGCACCCGACTCGATCGCGACGACGCCCCGACCCGCGGGCGCCGGTACCGCCGCGACGAACCGGACGCGCTCGAGCAGCCCGGGCGGCGGGCCCGGCACGGCGACCAGGCCGACCCGCGGGAAACGACCGGCCACGGCGGCACCTGGAGCGCGGGCCTCGACGACACCGCGACCCGCAACCGCGGCCGCAGGCACGCCGACGACGAGCCGACCGACGCGCCACCCAGCCGTGGGCGGCGTGGCCGGGCCGAGGAGCCGGACGAGCCGATGAGTCGCGGCCGCCGCGCGCGGGCGGCCGAGCCGGACACCGAGGACGACGGTCGGGGCTGGCGTGGCGACCCGGCGAACGGCGACGTGCCGACGCAGCGCCGCGGCCGGGACGACGAAGCGACGGGCGACGGGCGGCGCCGCGGCTCGTGGGCCGGCGAGCCGGACGCGGACCGCTGGCGGCACCCCGACATGACCGGCGAGTGGTCCCGCCGGGCGATGGCCCCGCTCGACCAGCCGCAGGACCGCACGGCCCCGCCCCGCGACAGCCGACCGGACTCTCGGCCGGACTCCCGTCGCGACGATCGGCCGGACTCGCGTCGCGACGATCGGCCGGCCTCGGGTCGGGACCTCCGCCCGGGCCAGGACGCCGGGCGGCGCGACCGGCGGGAGGCGGCCCGCGACGACGCCGCCCAGACCGGCGGTTGGCGCACCGACGACCCGGTCCGCCGGCGGCGGGACGCGGACTCCGGGCACCGCCCGGGCGGGCCGGCCGACGACACCGGCTCGTGGGAGCGGATGACCGACACGGGCCAGTACGACAGCACCACCTCGACGAGCGAGTGGGACCGCCTGGTCGGAAGCATCGAGGACGAGGAGGCCGAGGAGAAGTTCGAGGCCTTCTGGTCGGGCCACCGGTTGGCCGGCGACGACCCGCGCTGGGTGGAGACGCCCGCGACGGCACCGCGGTCTCCGGCGGTCGGCCTGCCGGAGCCGCGCCGGCCGGAGCCGGACGCCTACGACGACGGTGGCTCCCGCCGCGGCCGGACGCAGGCCGACGAGGAGTTGGCCCGCGCGGCGATGCCGCCCGCCCTGGACGCCACGGATCCGGGCTGGGGCGCACCGGCCCGCGCCACGCGCCGCGAGTCGGCGCCGACCCGGCCGGCACGGGCGGCGGCACCGCAACGGCAGTACACGCCGCAGCGCGGTGGGATGTGGCAGCAGGAGGAGTTCGAGCAACTCGACACGGACAACGGCGGCTTCCTCGCCGCGGTGCTGTACGCCGCCGCCTGGTACGCCGTACCCGTGCTGGCTTTCGGCATCTGGCTGATGACCCTGCCGGCGGTAGCGATCGACGACTGCATCAGCGACGTGACCGGCGGCGGCTGCGAGTCGCCCCGCGCCCAGGCGCTGGAGGGCCTGCTCTCGGGCGTGCCACAGTTCGGCATCGCACTGGGCATCAGCCTGATAGCCGCGATCGCCCTACGCTGGCTGGGCCACAGCTGGCGAGCCGGCAGCGTAGGCCTAGCCGCCGCGGTAGTCGGCGGCGGCCTCTCCGCGGTGCTCAACAGCGTCTTCACCGGCCAACCCCTGGGCTGACCCGCCCTCGTAAACGCGAACAGGGCGCCGCACCGGTTGGTGCGACGCCCTGGTTCGTGGTGCCTTACTTGCTGCGGTTGACCGTCACGTCGAAGGTGGCGGTCACCTCGGGGTGCAGCTTGACCTTCACCGGGTAGCTGCCGGTCGACTTGATGTGACCCGGCAGCTCGAGGCGGCGGCGGTCCAGCGAGGGGCCGCCCGCGGTCTTGACCGCGTCGACGATCTCGACCGGGGTCACCGAGCCGAACAGGCGGCCGCCGTCGCCGGCGCGGACCTGCAGCGTGACCTTGAGGCCCTCGAGCTGGGCCTTCACCTCGTTGGCGTGGCCGAGGTCGCGGATCTCACGAGCCCCGCGGGCCCGCTTGATGTTGGTGACCTCTTTTTCCGCGCCCTTGCTCCAGCGGATGCCGAAGCCCTGCGGCAGGAGGTAGTTGCGGCCGTAGCCGTCCTTGACCTCCACCACGTCGCCCGGCGTGCCGAGGCCGGACACCTCCTGAGTCAGGATGACCTTCATATCGGTGCCTCCTCTCAGCGGGCCGTGGCCGTGTAAGGCAGCAGCGCCATCTCCCGCGCGTTCTTGACGGCGCGGGCGATCTGACGCTGCTGCTGGGACGTCACACCCGTGACCCGGCGGGCACGGATCTTGCCCCGGTCAGAGATGAACTTGCGCAGCAGCGCGGTGTCCTTGTAATCGATGTAGGTGATCCCCTCCTTGTCGAGCGGGTTCACCTTCTTCTTCGGCTTGCGCAGTGCAGCAGCCTTAGCCATTGCTCGTGCTCCTGGTGATTCTCGTTAGAACGGGGGCTCGTCGTCGGAGTAGCTGTTCGACCGGCCCGAACCGCTGGAGGCGCCCGCCGGCGCGGCCGTCGCCCAGGGGTCGTCGAAGTTGTTGCCTCCGCCGCCTCCCTGGCCACCGCCACCGCCGGAGCCGAAGCCGCCACCACCGCCGCCAGAGCGGGACATCTTCTGCACCTTCGCCGTGGCGTAGCGCAGCGATGGGCCGATCTCGTCGACCTCGAGCTCGATGACGGTGCGCTTCTCGCCCTCACGGGTCTCGTAGGACCGCTGCTTGAGCCGCCCCGAGACGATCACCCGGGAGCCCCGCTGCAGCGACTCGGCGACGTTTTCGGCCGCCTGCCGCCACACGGTGCAAGAGAGGAAGAGTGGCTCGCCGTCTTTCCACTCGTTGGTCTGGCGATCCATGATCCGCGGGGTCGAAGCCACGCGGAACTTGGCGACCGCCGCGCCAGACGGAGTGAAGCGCAACTCGGGGTCGTCGGTCAGGTTCCCGATGACCGTGATAGTGGTGTCTCCTGCTGCCATGACCGTCTCCTCGTGCACTCATCGAGTCACTGCCGTACAGGCTCTCAGAGCCGTACGACAGTATTTGTGAGGCTTGGTTCGGACTGGCCTACAGACGCGCTCAGCGCGTCTCGGGCCGGATGACCTTGGTGCGCAGCACCGACTCGTTGAGTCGCAGCTGACGGTCCAGCTCCGCCACCGCCGCAGGCTCGGCCTGCAGATCGACGACGGCGTAGATGCCCTCGGCCTTCTTGTTGATCTCGAACGAGAGGCGCCGGCGGCCCCACACGTCGAGCTTCTCCACCGAGCCACCCGAGGTCCGAATCACGTTGAGATACGTGTCGAGCGACGGGGCGACGGTGCGCTCCTCGAGACTGGGATCGAGGATCACCATGACTTCATAATGACGCAAGACGTGCTCACCTCCTGTGGGCTAAGCGGCCGCGGTCCTTCCGCGGCAGGAGGTCGTGCGTCGTCGCCCAGCACCCTGCTGGTGCCGGACAACCCCACCACAATACCGGAGCGATGTCGTACGCCTTCTCCGGGCGTGGTAAGGGCCCCTCCACATGGAAGGGGCCCTCTGGTGCAGAGCCGCGGAGCGCCTTGAATCCGCATTCTTTGGGTGGGACCTGGGGAGGAACGACCACACCGACGAGGTTGGACGCAGGCGCCCCGCGGAGCCTATTTATTTAGTTTACGCGGCCCGAGTCCGACTTGCACGTTGAGCGATAATCGCCCGAATTGCACCAGCAGACACACCCACCACGCAGACCGTCGCGATCAGCGCCAGCAGACCCGTCGGACCGCTCTCGCTGACCGGGTCGACCGACGCGAGCGGCTCGGCGGCCGCGCCGGCGATCGTCGTCGCGCCGTCCAGCCGCGTACCACTGTTGGGGTCGACGAAGCTGTCCCCCGCGAGCGCCGCGGCGTCCTGGTTGGCTGGGTCGTCCGGGTTCGCCGGATCGGCGTCCGGGTTCGCCGGGTCGCCCGGGGCGGGAGAAGCCCCCGTCGCCGGGTCGTCGTCGCCGGACTGCCGGTCGCGCCCCTGCCGGTCCTGGCCCGCCGGCGCTTCGTCGTCGCCGTCGTCCGCGGAGCCGCCGTTGTCGCTGTTGTCGTTGCCGCCGCCGAACGGCGGGACCGGCGGGTTGGCCGGGGCGTCGTTGCCGGTCGCGGCGGGCGGCGGCGGCGCCGCCAGCACCTCGACCCGGACCGCCTTCTCGTCGGCGAGCATGCAGTCCGGCTTCAGCGCCAACTCGACCGGGCCGCGGTGGAAGAGCACGTCGGCGGTCGCGCCGGAGGCCACCTCACCGCGGGTCGCGCCGTCGAGCAGCAGCTTCGCCTTACGGCCGGTGTTGTTGACCACCCGCAGTGTGCTTTCGGCGGGCACGGTCACCGAGGCGGCGCTCGGCTTGGCGCCGCAGGCCACGCCCAGCAGCCCATCGCCGGTGAAGACCACCTGGCTGTTGGCCTCCTGCGCGGCGTCGACCGCGAAGGCGGCGCCACCGATGGCCAGCGGCGCCGCGACGAAGAAGGCGGCGACAGCGGACGCGACGGTACGGCGTCGGATGGCGTGCAACGTTCACAACTCCCGTTCTCGGCCGGTGCCGTGGCGGCTGCGCGCCCCCGGCTGGTCTATCGGGGTAACGAGGCGGAGCGCGTCGCGGTGACGCGGGCCACTGGGCGATTTGCGACGAATTCCGGGAGCGGGCGCCGGTGCGCGGTTGTCGTACCCGCGACGTAGGCTCGCCCCCATGCGTATCGGAGCTCACGTCGACTCGACCGACCCGTTGTCGGCCGCGGCAGCCCGCGGGGCCGATGCGGTGCAGTTCTTCCTCACCGATCCGCAGGGCTACAAGTCGCCCAAGCCGCGCGCCGACGCCGAGGCCCTCAAGTCGGCCGAGGTCGACGTCTACATTCACGCGCCCTATCTGATCAATGTCGCCACGCTGAACAACAAGATCCGCATCCCGAGCCGCAAGCTGCTGCTGGCCCACGCCGCCGGCGCGGCCGACGTCGGCGCCAAGGCGGTGATCGTCCACGGCGGACACGTCGGCTCGGTCGACGAGCTGGCCACGGGCTTCGACAACTGGCGCAAGACCTTCGCGTACGCGCAGGAGCAAGGCGGCTTCGCCACTCCCGTGCTGATCGAGAACACCGCCGGGGGCGATCACGCGTGCGCCCGCAAGCTGGATATGTTGGCCAGGCTGTGGGACGCCGTCGGCGAATACGAGGTCGGCTTCTGTTTGGACACCTGCCACGCCCACGCGGGCGGCGAGGACCTGCTCGGCCTGGTCGACCGGGTCAAGGCGATCACGGGCCGGATCGACCTGGTGCACTGCAACGACTCCAAGGACCCGTTCGACTCGGGCCGGGATCGACACGACAACCTAGGTTCCGGAATGATCGACCCTGAGCTGCTCATCGCGGTCGTGCGCGCGGCCGGCGCACCGGTCATCGTCGAAACCCCGGACGAAGCCGACGGCCAAGCTACCGACATCGCGTTTCTACGCGGCAAGGTGTGACGTTAGGCGCCACTAGGGGGTGTCTTGTGGGTGACGGCGCGACCGCGACGCGGCGGTGGTGCGGTCCCTCGCGAGACCCGGCCTCCGGTCGGTCGAGAGAAAGAGCGGCATGAACTCGGAACAACCGCCGATGTCCGCACGACGCGCGGCACCCGGACCCGAGCCCACCCGCAGGCCCTCCATCGCCAGTGAGGAGGAGCCCGACGAGCCTTACGTGGCCGAGTCGCACGAAGCAGCGCCAGCGCCCGGCGGCGTGCCGTCGCTGGGCGAGACGGCCGGCAACGGCCATGCCGCGGGGGCCAGCGCGCCGGAATCCGACGCCGCCACCGGCCGGGGAGAGGACGCAGACGCGCCTGAAGTTGGCACCGCGGACGCCTCCGCCGGCAAGGGCGACGACACAGGCGCCCGCGCACCTGAGGTCGGCAGCGCCACGAGCGCGGAGGTCTCCGCTGGCAAGGGCGACGACCCAAGCGCCCATGCCCCTGGGGTCGGCACCGCAACCAGCGCGGACGCCTCCGCCGGCAAGGGGCACGCCTCTGATCGCGCCGCGCGGGGGGCCGACGCCGCCGATCAAGCTGAAGGTGCCGGGGACGCGGTCGGCGGTAACGCAGCCGCTTCGGGGCGCGAAGCGACCGTCGAGAGCGCGGCCTCTGCCGGCGGCGGGTCCGTTGTGGTGGGCGACCGAGGCGAATCCGACCGCGACGCGGCTGTTGAAGGCGGCGCCGGCGCCGCGAAAGCCGGGTCGTCGCGTCGTGGTGGGCGGAAGCGTTCGGCTCCGTCGGGAGATGTGAGCGCCGAGGTCGCCGGGGCGGGGCTTGCCGCTGGCGCGTTGGCGGGAGGCGTCGCGGGTGCGGCCGGGGGTCAAGCCGAGACGTCGACCGAGTCAGGTGAGGCGGCGGGTCGCGGTGCGGCGCCGAAGGCGCGTAGCCGTGCCCGGCGCGCCACGTCGACCTCTGCCGCGAGCGGCGAGTCCGCTGCGGCGCCGGCCGACGACAGCGACGCGGGCCTGGTCGCGGCCGCCGGGGCCGGAGCGAGCGCCGAGAGCGGCGAAGCCTCCGCCGCGCCGGCTGCGCCGAAGGCGCGAGGGCGCGGCCGCCGGGCCACCGTTTCCCGGGCGCAGTCAGACGCCGACCAGACCGTGACGACGGATCCCGGCGATACCGCGGTGGCGTCGCAGACGCCGGCTCCGCCGCAGCGACGTGGCACGGATGCCGAAGGCGCGAGCGGCGGCCACACGCCTCAAGACGGCGAGGAGAACCGCGCCGCGTCGACGGCCAGTGTCGAGCCGTCAACGGCAATCGCGGACCTTGCGACCCCGTCTGGCGACGACGAGGCAACCGCAGCCAAGCCTGACGCGGCCAAGCCAGACGCGAGCAAGCCAGACGCGAGCAAGCCAGACGCGAGCAAGCCAGACGCGAGCAAGCCAGACGCGAGCAAGCCAGACGCGAGCAAGACCGACGATTCGGCAGCAGGCCTCGGATCCGGTGCGGAGCCGACAGCCGCACCCGCCGGCGCCGGCACAGGGCCGACCGCCGCCGCACCTACCGGCGACTCGTCGACGGGCGCGGCGACCAAGGCCAAGCCGCGGCCGTGGTGGGCATTCTGGCGATCACAGCCGGCGGCTCCTGCCGCGGCTGGCAGCGGGGACGCAGCGGATCCAGCCCCGGCGACCGAGGATGCCGCGCAGGCCGGCGAAGGTCCGACCGGCCGGCACGCGGTCAAGAACGACGCCGGCACGACCACAGAGCCCAGCACAGAACGGCGTGGCCGCCACGCGGCCGACGAGCCCTCTGACAAGGACCCGGCGGCCGGTGCCACGGCGGCCGGCTCCATCCCCACCGGCACGGGCGCCGCCGCGGACACCAAGGCTGAAGCGGGGGAGACCCCCGCATCCACCTCGTCCGCGACCGGGACCCCGGCCAATGCACCGACTGGCAGCAAGACCGCCACCGACGCCGTGAAAACGGACGTCAGCGCGAAGAGCGACGGTGCGACGGCCGCCGCGGGTGGGGTCGCCGTAGCCGAGAAGGACAAGGACGGCGACGACACCAACGAAGACGGCACCAAGGAACCAGACCGCTGGGCCGAGTTCGCCGGGCGGACCGAGCCGCCGCCGAGCGTCCCGCTTCGCGTCGGGCGGCGGGTCGGGCGCTTCCTGCGCCACGAGTGGACCATCGCCGCGCTGATCTCCATGGCCACCGCGGTCGTCATGACCTGGCCCACCCTGCGGTATCCGCGACACACCATCCCGCAGGACATCTGGGATCCGACCCTGCAAGCCTGGCAGATGTCCTGGTCCGGGCACAGCCTGCTGACCAACCCCGGCCGGCTCTGGCACTCCAACGCCTTCTTCCCGGAGCTGTGGAGCTTCGCGTTCTCGGACTCGCTGCTCGGCTACGCGCCGCTCGGCATGATCGGCGAAGGGCCCGTCGCCGCGGTCGTCCGCTACAACATCGTGTTCGTGCTCGCCCACGCGTTGGCCACGTTCGGTGCCTACATGCTCGTCCGCCAGCTCGGCGCCGGTCGCACCGGCAGCGCCGTGGCGGCGGCGGGCTACACCTACGCGCCGTGGCTGCTCGCCCAGGCCGGCCACCTGCACATCATCTCCAACGGCGGCATTCCGCTGGCGCTCGCGATGCTCGCCCGGGGGCACGGCTTCTCGTTCCGGCACGGCTACCGGCCGCATCGCCGGCACGCCGGCTGGGCGCTGGCCGGGTGGTTCGTCGCCGCGTGGCAGCTCAGCCTCGGGTTCGGCATCGGCCTCGTCTTCGCGTACGCGCTGGGTGTGCTCGCGATCGGCGCCCTGGTCGGCTGGTTCATCCGCCGCACCTGGTTCTGGGGTGTCCGCCGGCCGTTCGGGCGCAAGCTGTTCTTCGCCGACCTCGGTGGCGGTGCCGTCTTCGCCGCCGTCGGTGGGCTCCTGTCGATCCCGTACTTCGAGGTCGCCGCCGATCACCCGTACGCCCGCCGTGGGGTCGAGGAGATCGACCTCTACTCGCCGCCGCTGAGTGGCTTCTTCACCGCGCCGCCCGAGTCGTGGCTCTGGGGCGACGCGCACGCCCCGCTGCGCGACTCGCTCGGCTGGCCGCCGGAAATGACGCTGCTGCCCGGGTTCGCCCTGATCGGCCTGGCCCTGGCCGGCCTGTTCTTCAGCATCTGGACCCTCCGGCAGCGGTTGCTGCTGCTCCTCGCCATCGTCGTGACGACGATCTTCGCGATGGGCAGCGAGTTCCAGGAGGGCCGCTTCACCTACATCCCGCTGCTCGAGCACGCGCCTGGCTGGGACGGCATCCGTACACCTGGCCGTTTGATGATCTGGGTGACCTTGATGCTCGGCGTCCTGGCCGCCGGCTCGGTCTGCGCGTTCGTCGACCGCGTCAAGGACATCTCGGCCAACCGCGTGCCGCCGTGGCCGAGCCCGTGGCTGCGGATCGTCACGCTGATCCCGCTCGCGCTCGTGCTGGTCGAGGGCATCAACACGACGCAGCACCCGATCGTCCCCGCGCAGCCCGCGGCGATGCGGACGGTCGAGGGGCCGCTCCTGGTGCTGCCCAGCGACCAGCTGCACGACGAGAACTTCATGCTCTGGTCGACGACGAAGTTCCAGGACATCGTCAACGGCGGCAGTGGCTTCGTGCCGAAGAAGCTCGACGAGGTACGCCAGGCGACGGCGACGTTCCCCGACCAGAGCAGCATCGCCTACCTGCGCCAGCTCGGGGTGCGCAACGTCATCGTGGTGCGCGAGCTGATCCCGGGCGGCTCCACGCTGCAGACGGCGATCGACCTGCCCGTCGACTCCCTGGGCATCACCCGCCAGGACGTCGGCAACGTCGTGGTCTACGGGCTGTGAGCCAACCGGACCGGGTCATGGTGGCCCGGTCCGGTCCGGTCCGGGCCACCGGTCAGACGGGTACGACCTCGCGTGGCGGCGTACGCACCGGGTCCGGTGCACCGTCGAAGTCGCCGCCGTCCGGGTCGTCGGCGTAGGTCGCGCGGACCGGGTCGAGCTCGGGCCGCAGGATGTCGCGGATCACGAAGTAGCACATGGCCACGACCCCGGCCAGCCGCAGCGTCGCCGCCAGCACGAACACGCCCTCGGGGAAGACCTGCTTGCCGGAGGCGCCGAGCAGCTCGCCGTAGAAGGCCAGGAAATAGCCGACCTCGGCGAGCTGCCAGAGCAGGAACGCACCCCAGCGCGGGCGGGCCAGCACGGCCAGCGGGAGCAGCCACAGCACGTACTGCTGCGACCACACCTTGCTGAAGATCAGGAACGCGGCCACAACCAGGAAGGCCAGTGCCGCGAGGCGCGGGCGGCGCGGCGCCCACAGGGCGAGCGCGGCGATGCCGAGACAGGCGATACCGAACAACGCGTACGTCAGGACGTTGAGTGTCGACACGTGATCGCTGAGCCATTGGAACGGCCCGGCGTCGTTGGGCGACCACTTGCCGTCCAGATAGCGGCCGATGTACCAGAATGTGCCCCAGTCGATCGGCCGGGTGCTGTTGAGGTCGAAGAACCGCTTCCAGCCCTCGGTGAACGCGACCGCGACGGGGATGTTGACGGCGAGCACCGCGCCGATGGCGACGCCGATCGTGGTCAGCGCCGCCCGCCAGCGTCTGGTGCGGAACGCCAGCACCAGGATCGGGCCGAGGATGAACAGTGGCCAGAGCTTCGCCGCGCAGCCGAGGCCGAGCAAGACGCCGGCGGCGACCGGTTTGCGCCGGGCCCAGGCGAGCATCCCGAACACCGCGAGACCGATCGCCAGCAGGTCCCAGTTGACGGTCGCGGTGACCAGGAGCGCGGGGGACAGCGCGAACATCGCCGCGTCCCACGGTCGTCTCTTGCGCAGGGCGAGCAGCGCACCAACCGTACCGACGGCGATCGCACCGAGCACCAGGGCGTTGAGGTTGTAGAACCACTGGCCCTGGTTGATCCCCGGGTTGTCCTTGCCCAGCGCGTGGATCGGCAGCCCGAGGACGCCCATGAAGGCGCCGCTCAACACGGGGTACTCGACCGGATGGTCGGCGTAGGGCACCTTGCCCTCGTTGAGCCCCTCGGCGTAGTAGAGGGCGAGCACGTCGGTGTAGCAGAACCGCGTGTACTGCCGGTATTCCGACCACGCACCGTCCTGACACGGTGACTTCTGCACCCAGTGCAGCGCCAGGGTGAGGCAGATCAGGGCCAACACGATCCGGGACGCGGTCCAGAAACCATCACGGGTACGCGCACCGCCGGCGCGCTCGACCGCATGATCGCCGACCGGCCCACCGATCGCTTCCGAAAGGCCACGAACGAACCCGTCGGATCGCGACGGCTGATCGACGGGCCCGGCTTCGTCACGCATCAGGTTTGCACCCACGAAAACGCATCTTTCCGCATGCCACCCGGTGTGCCCCATCCGGAGCGCCGATTTTGTCGCATCGGGTGGCCCGCGCAGCCACCTGCGCGGCGCCGACGGTGTCTCGGCGGGGCGGGGCGCAGAGGCTCAGCCGGTCTGGGCGCGAAGGATCAGGCGAAGCCTAGCCCGAGACATCTCCCTAGCCCACACCGAGCCGCGGCTCGAGTTCGTCCGGGCCGTGCCCGAGTTCGTCCGGGCCGTGTCCGAGGTCGTCCGGGCCGTGTCCGAGGTCGTCCGGCCGAGCGCGAGGTCGTCCGAGCTGCGGCGGCGATCCTTCGGAGCGCGATGTCGTCCGGGCCGTGCCCCAGGTCGACCGGGCCATGCAAGAGGTCGACCCTGCCCTGCCCGAGGTCGTTTCGCCGAGCGCAACGTCGTCCGGGCCGCGCCAAGGGTCGTCCGAGCCGCGGCCGAGGCCCGCTTCGCCGAGAGCAACGTCAACCGGCCGCGCCCAAGGTCGTCCGAGCTGCGGCGGCGATCCTTCGGAGCGCGACGTCGTCCGGGCCGTGCCCGAGGTCGACCGGGCCCTGCCCGAGGCCTACCGAGGCGCGCCCGAGGTCGTTTCGCTGAGAGCACCGTCGTCCGGGCTGTGCCAAGGGTCGTCCGAGTCGCGCCGAGGCCGCTTCGCCGAGCGCAACGTCGACCGGGCGGCGCCCAAGATCGTCCGGGCCGCGCCCGAGGTCGACCGGGCCCTGCCAAGGCCGACCGAGCCCTGCCCGACGTGGCGAGGCCGAGCGCAAGGTCGGTTTGATCCAGACCAAGCCAGGCGAAAGGCACCAAGGCCTCCAGGCACAGACCGTGCCATTTCAAGAAGGTCCGGCCGCGGCCCAAGATCGCGCGCACCAAGCCAGACCCTGGACGCCACGGCTAAGACCAGGCTCGTCCGAAGACCGGGCCGGCCGCCCGGCCTCGGATCGAGGTGGTCCGGGCTGAACCCGAGCCCCAGGGACCAGACCGCGCCGAGCGCAAGTCCGCCCCGCGGCTCGCGCCGAGCCTCGGGGCTCAAGCCGAGCTGAGCCCCGAGGCCTTGCGGGCTCGGCGGAAGCCGAGCCCCAAGGTCAACCGCCTGGTGGCGGTATGACTGTGAACGGGTTCTGGTTTGTCTGGCCGTTGTTGTCGCGGCCCGGTCCGTTCCCGTTGCCGTTTCCGTTGCCATTGCCGCCGTTGCCGTCGCCGCCGGCGTTGCCCGGGAAGCCGCCCGGCGTGTTGCACTGTTCGCCCGGGAAGCAGAGCGGCGTCTCCTGCTGCTTGACGCCGTTGCCCGCGTCCGGGTCGCCGATGTGCGTGCCCGGCGGGAACTTCTCGACCTTGGCACCCTTCAGGGCCTCGTTCATGAAGCGCTTCCAGATGTCCTTCGGCAGGCTGGCGCCCTGGATCTTGTTGCCGTCGTCGTCTCGGAGGGCCTGTTCCTTGCCGACGTTGCCGACCCAGATGGCGGTGGCCAGTTGCGGCGTGGCGCCGAGCATCCAGGCGTGCGCGTTGTCGGAGCTCTTCTCGTTGAGCTCCCAGGTGCCCGTCTTACCGGTCGCCTTGCGGCCGCCGTTCAGGCCGCCCGAGATCTCCTGCAGGACGTCGTTGACGTCGTCGGCGACCTCCGGCTTGATGGTCTGGCGCGGCTTGAGCTGCTCGCCGCCGACCTTCTTCCACTCGCCCGCCGGGTTCTTCTGCTCGACCGAGACCACGAAGTGGGCCTTGTTGTAGAGGCCGCGGTTCGCGAGCGTCGCCAGGCCGTTGGCGTGGTCGAGCACCGTGATCGGGTAGGCGCCGTAACCGACCACGTAGTAGAACGGGTCGCTCTGGCCGATCTTGGTGTTCTTGTTGTTCAGGTCGTACGGCTTGACCGGGTTGTTGGTCCACATCGTCGTGACGCCGGCGCGGCGGGCCATGTCGATGACCTTGTCCGCGCCGATCTTGTCGGCGATGTGGTAGAAGGGCACGTTGTACGACTGAACCGTCGACTGGCGCAGCGTGCAGCTCTTCGCACACGCCGGCTTCCGGCCCGCGTTGATGACCTTGATCTTCGTGCCCGGCACGTCGTAGTCGGTCGCGTCCCACCGGGAGTCCAGCGAGATGTTCGAGTCGAGCGCCGCGGCCAGCGTGTAGATCTTGAACGACGAACCCGGGGCGTGGCCACCGGTGAGCGCGCCGCCCTCGACGTTCTTGCCGGCGTAGTCGTGACCCGTGCCGTTGTCACCACCGAAGTAGGCGAGCACCCGGCCGTTGGTCGGGTCGACCGCGACGCCCGCCGCCATGATGTTCTTCGGCTGGCCCTCGAGTTCGGAGCCCTTCTTCTTGCGCCAGATCGCGGCCTCGAGGTCGCGCTGCATGTTGATGTTGATGGTGGTCTTGATCTTGAAGCCACCATCCTTGATCAGGCGCGCGCACGTCTCCGGCTCGCAGCCCGGGATGTTCATGTTGATCATCTCGTCGCGGACGTAGTTGATCACGTTGCCCAGCGGGGTGTTCACGCCGCAGTCGGTGAAGCAGGTGTTGTCCTTGGGCAGCGGCTTGAGCGACTTCTCCGGGTACTCGGTCGGCTTCTGGTCGGCGGGCAGCCACGTCTTCTCGACCATGCCGTTGATGACGTAGGTCCACCGCTCCTTGGCGTCCGGCATGTTGTAGCCCGGGTCGAAGCCCTTGTGGGTCGACGCCGGCTGCGGCTGCTTGATGACCGCGGCGAGCACCGCGCCCTCGGCGACGGAGAGCTTGCTGACCGTCTTGCCGAAGTAGGTCTGCGACGCCGCCTCGATCCCGTACGCACCCCGACCGAAGTAGATCGTGTTGAGGTACATCTCCATGATCTGGTCTTTGCCGTACTCGTCGTTGAGCTTCGACGCCATGACCGCTTCCTTCACCTTGCGGGCATAGGTCGCGTCGTCGAGGCCCTCGATCGCGTTCCGCGCGTACTGCTGCGTGATCGTCGAGGCGCCCTGGCGCTCACCGCCGGTGAAGTTGTTCCACGCGGCGCGCGCGATGCCGACGTAGTCGACGCCGTCGTGCTCGTAGAACTTGCGGTCCTCGGCCGAGGCCACCGCCTTCTGCACGTAGTCCGGGATCTGCTTGATCGAGACGAACGTGCGGTTGACCTCACCCAGCTTGGCGATCTGGGTCTTGCCGTCCGCGGCGTAGATCGTGCTCGCCAGCGGCAAGTTGATCTTGTCAGGCACGATGACGTTGGTCGTGTAGTACGTGCCGCCCACCAGGCCGGCGCCGGCCAGCATAACGACGACCGCGAAGCCCGCGATGGCCCAGTTGATCATCTTGCGGCGGCGGCTCAGCGTGCGCTTGGGCCGCTTGCCGCCCGCGCCGCCGCGAGCACCCGGCCCGCCGGGACCGCCCGGGCCACCCGGACCCGTGCCGTCAAAACCACCGGGACCACCAGGACCGCCGGGACCGCCGACCGAGGCGCGGCCGACCCGCGCCCGCCCGGCCGACGCGCCGCCGACAGCGGCGCTGCCCACGGAGGCGCTGCCGACGGAGGCGGAGCCGACCGACGCGCTGCCGACCGAGGCCCGACCTCCGGACGACGAACCCGGAACCGAGGCCGAGGCGCGACCGACGGTCGCCCGGCCGGCCGACGACGGCGGGACGGACGCCGAGCCGCCGGCGGGCGAGGACGGCACCGAGGCCGACGCCCGCGGCACCGAGGCGCGCCCACCCGAGGCAGCGCCCCGGGCCGGCGCGGCACCGCCGTAGCCGCCGAGGCCGTCGCCGCCCTGCCACTGGTCGTCGCCGGACCCGCGTCCGCTGTTACCACTGTGGCCCGTGGGGCGGGCGTGGCCGCGCGCAGAACTGGAGTCGTCGTACGGGTTCATTCGTCACACCCTGCCGGTCGCGGTGGCGCACGTCAGCGCTGCCACCGGGTTGCCGTGAGTTGGACCACGTCGTGCGGTCGTCCGGTTGAGTCGGTCCGCCACCGACATATCTGAAAAAACCGGACTTATCCGGTTAACGATTCGCCCATCGGCCGAAGATTCGGCGTACGAGGAGCGAATCGTGGTCACCGTTGAGCCTCTCGCCTTCGCGCGCTCGTCTGCGCCTCCGCTGCCGCCAAGCCGTCGCGCCCGAGCAGGAACTGCTCCACGAGGTGGTTCCAGGAGCAGCCCGCGCAGACCTCCACTACGTAGACCTGGAACTCACGCAGAGTCATCGCGAGCACCGGCAATTCGGCCAATGCGCGCGCCTGTCCCGCTGACTGCTTGAGTTCATCGCCGTAAATGTAGTGGACGTGCGTGAGGTTTTCGCGCCGGCAGATCGGACAGCGCTCGTCGGTGGGCTCGCCGTGGAAGCGAGCGGCGCTTTTCAGGTAGGGCGAGGCGTCGCAGACCTCGTAGGTCCCGACGCGGCCCGAATAGACGTCACGCAGGACCGCTCGCTTCTGGAGCGAGTAGTCGACGACCTGGCGCTGCGTGCGCATGCGGAAGAGGGTACGCGGTCGAAGCGACATGAGCGACAACCGCTACGGAGCGTGATTCCCCGGGCGCGAATCGGAGCATTGCGCGCGATCGTTTGGGTGCTCTACCGTGGGGTAAGCGATGTATCGAGCCGATACATCGACGTTAACGAGGGAGGCTGGCGTTGCTCGAGTTCGCGATCCTCGGCCTCCTCCACGAGTCGCCGATGCACGGGTACGAGCTGCGCAAGGAGCTCGCCGCGAAGCTCGGGTCGATCCGCGCCGCGATCAGCTACGGCACGCTCTATCCGACGCTGCGCCGGCTCCAGTCCGCCGGCTACATCACCGAGGCCGGCGAGACCCCGCCGACCACCCCCGAGGTGCCCGCGCTGACCAGCAAGCGCGGCCGGGTCGTCTACAAGATCACCGCTGAGGGCAAGGAACGGTTCGCCGACCTGATCGCCCAGGCCGGTCCGGAGACCTACGACGACGCCGGCTTCGGCATCCACTTCGCCTTCTTCGCACGCACCGACCAGGCGACCCGCCTCCGGATCCTCGAAGGCCGCCGCCGCAAGGTCGAGGAGCGCCGCGAAAGCATGCGTGACGTGCTCGCCCGGGCGGGCGAGCGTCTCGACGCGTACACCCTCGAGCTCCAGCGTCATGGTTTGGACGCCTGCGAGCGCGAGGTGCGCTGGCTGGAGGAGCTCATCGTCAACGAGCGCTCCGGCCGGCAGCCCTCCCAGGAAGGTCGGGAGGCGTCGCAGGGTGAGACCACCCGCGACGGCACAGGAGAAACCAGCCCGCACGTCCAGGACGAGCGGCCGTAATAAGAAGGAGGCAAACGCGATGGGTTCCGTTCGCGTCGCCATCGTCGGTGTGGGTAACTGCGCCTCGTCCCTGGTCCAGGGTGTGGAGTATTACCGCGACGCCGACCCCAACGACCGCGTCCCGGGTCTCATGCACGTCACCTTCGGCGACTACCACGTCTCCGACGTGGAGTTCGTCGCGGCGTTCGACGTGGACGCCAAGAAGGTCGGCATGGACCTCGCGGAGGCGATCGTCGCCAGCGAAAACAACACGATCAAGCTCTGCGACGTGCCGCCGACCGGCGTCCTCGTCCAGCGCGGTCCGACGTTCGACGGCCTCGGGCAGTACTACCGGGAGATCATCGAAGAGTCGGACGCGCCGGCTGTCGACGTCGCCCAGGCACTCCGGGACGCCCGCGTCGACGTGGTCGTTGCCTACCTGCCGGTCGGTTCCGAGCAGGCCGACAAGTTCTACGCGCAGGCCGCCATCGACGCCGGTTGCGCGTTCGTCAACGCCCTGCCCGTCTTCATCGCCTCCGACCCGGAGTGGGCGCAGAAGTTCACCGACGCCGGCCTGCCGATCGTCGGTGACGACATCAAGAGCCAGGTCGGTGCGACCATCGTGCACCGCGCGCTGGCCAAGCTGTTCGAGGACCGCGGTGTCGAGCTGCTGCGCACCTACCAGCTCAACTTCGGCGGCAACATGGACTTCATGAACATGCTGGAGCGCACCCGCCTGGTCTCGAAGAAGATCTCGAAGACCCAGTCGGTGACGTCCCAGGTGCCGCACGAGATGGTCAAGAGCGACGTGCACATCGGCCCGTCGGACCACGTGCCGTGGCTCGACGACCGCAAGTGGGCCTACATCCGGCTCGAGGGCCGCTCGTTCGGCGACACGCCGCTGAACGCCGAGCTCAAGCTCGAGGTCTGGGACTCGCCCAACTCGGCCGGCGTCATCATCGACGCGCTGCGCGCCGCGAAGATCGCCCTCGACCGGGGCATCGGCGGCCCGATCCTGTCGGCGTCGAGCTACTTCATGAAGTCGCCGCCGGAGCAGTACGCCGACCACGACGCGCACAACGCCGTCGAGGCGTTCATCCGCGGCGACATCGAGCGCTGACCCGAAGCGGAAAACCACGAGGGCGGGCACCCGGTCGGGGTGCCCGCCCTCGGGCGTTTCAGCTCAGCCCTGCCGCGGCTGGCCGGGGCGCGGAGCCGGCCCGCGACCCTTCAGCTTGGTGCCGCCGGCCTTGCGGGCGGCAGGGTCGGAGCCGATCTCGAGCCCTTCGCCGAGGACCGCCCAACCGGCCGCGTAGGTGAACGCGTTGATGTCGAGCAGCACGTGCGCCAGGCCACCCGCGTTGTAGATCGAGATGGCGTCGGTCTCGTCGCCGTTCGGGTAGTCGCCCTTCCAGCCGTGGCCGACCACGAACGCGTTGGCCAGGCTCCCCAGCGTGCTGCTCGGCGGGTAGTTGAGCGTCGAGGTCGGCGGCTTCGGGGTGCCGTAGGGAAAGACGACCAGGTAGCCACTGCGGGTCGCGCCCGTCGCGGTGAGGTTGCCGTGCATCGCCGAGGCCCCGCTGATGAAGTAGTCGAGCCGCAGGTGGATCGTCGTGTCGGGTTTCATCCGACCGCTGGAGTCCAGGACGCCCGGGTTGATGACGTATTTCCGGCCTTCGCTCGTGCGGGTGTCGAGCAGCCGCTGCGGGCTGATCGGGTTCATCTGGCTGGTCGTGAGGCTCGTGTAGAGGTAGTCGACCTGCCCGGGATATTGAATGACCTGCAGATCACCCCAACCGTTGACGCTGATCGACCCGACGGGGACCTTGACCCCGGCCTCGATCTGCTCCCCGAGATCACCGCTGGGCCCGAGCAGCAGCGCGGCGCCGCCGGCATTTTCCAGCGTCAGCAGGGCGTCGGCGCTGTCACCGACGAACGAGGTCGGCGTCATCTTGGTGTTGGCACCCTCGACCAGCGCGTCGCCCGGCGCCGCCTGGGCCGGCGAACTCACCGTGGCGCCCACGGCACCGGCGCCGACGACGCCCGCCGCGACGGTGCTCGCCCGGCGGAGGAGGCGCCGCCGGCCGATGTTGTTCTGGGTTTCCTCGGACATGGGTGTAGCCCCCGTCTGGTTGGTGGGAGGAGCGCCCAAGATCTTCTAAGGAGAACGCAGAGATCGGCATTGGCTGATCGGACGGAATTAGGAAATGGCCCACTCGCGCTGGAAGGCCACCCGCGCCTCCAACTCGAGCAGGAAGCTCTTGCGGGGTAGGCCGCCGCCGAAGCCGACCAGCTTGCCGCCGGCGCCGACGATGCGGTGGCAGGGCACGATGACCGCGATCGGGTTGCGGTTGCAGGCCACCCCGACGGCGCGGGCGGCGCCCGGGTCGCCCACCGCCGCCGCCACCTCGCCGTAGGTCTCGGTGCGACCGAACGGGATCGTCGTCATCCGGTGCCACACCGCGCGCTCGAACTCGGAGCCGCGGCGCACCGAGAGCGGCAGCGTGAAGTCGGTCAGGTCACCCGCGAAGTAGGCCGACAGCTGCTCGGCCGCCGCCGCCAGGTCGCCGGTGGGCGGCGCGAACTCGACACCCTCGACCGCTTCGAACCGCAAGCCGCACACGCCCACCTCGTCGGCGGCGAGGGACAGCGGACCGATCGGCGAGTCGACGACGCTCCAGCGCATGACACCTATTCAACCTCGGGGGTACGACAGAACTCAGCGCCGGCGGTATCCGACCGTCAGCCGGCCGTCGTCCTGGGTCAGCGAGTCGCCCGCGCAGTCCACCCGGTAGGTCCGCGGGCTCTCCGGGTCGGCGAACTTGGCCGGCGCCCCGACCGCCACGCCGTCGACGAAGAGTTGGCTGGTCGCCTCGTTGCCGGCGGGGCTGACGGTGACCGCGTCACCGGCACCGCTCAGCGTGTACCGGAAGTACACCGGCCCGGCCGCCTCCAGCCGGATCGGCCGCCCGTCCGGCGCCTCGGCCGTGAACGTCACGCGGTCGCCGTAGTCGGTCTCGCCCGCGCCGTCGGCCCGCAGCGTCAGCACGGTGCCCGTGCCCCCGACGAAGGTCACCGGGTCCGGCAGCGCACGAACCCGCACCGCCTCGCGGTAGCTGACCACGTCCCACTCGCCGACGGGGCACGGGTCGGCGGCGCGCCGGCCGGCCCGTCCCGCCTGCACCACGACGATCGCGCCGACCAGGAGAAACAGCACGACCGACAGGACCACGATGGGCACCCGGTACGAGCGGGCGGTGGCGCCGGGGTTCGGCTGCATGACCGCGACCGTATCGAGCACGGCCGCCCGCTGTCATTCGGGGCCGACGATGCCTTCCGCCCGCGCCCAGCGCAGCAGCGCCGCCTCGGCCTCGTCGCGGTCCAGCGGGCCGTGCTCCAGCCGCTGGTCCTTGAGGAAGCGCCAGGCCCGGCCGACGACCGGCCCCGGCGGCACGCCGAGCAGCTCCATGATCGCGTTGCCGTCGAGGTCGGGCCGGACCCGGGCGAGGTCCTCCTCGGCCGCGATCCGGGCGATCCGCTCCTCCAGCGCGTCGTAGTCGGCGGCGAGTTGGGCCGCCTTGCGCCGGTTGCGGGTGGTCACGTCGGATCGGGTCAGTTTGTGCAGGCGGGACAGCAGCGGCCCGGCGTCGGTGACGTAGCGGCGCACCGCGGAGTCGGTCCACTCGCCCCGCCCGTACCCGTAGAACCGCAGGTGCAGCGCGACCAGTTCGACGACCTCGGCGGTGACGTCCTTGGGGTAGCGCATGGCCTTCATCCGCGCCTTGGTCATCCGCGCGCCGACCACCTCGTGGTGGTGGAAGCTGACCCGGCCGTCGGGGGAGACCGCCTTGGTGGCCGGCTTGCCGATGTCGTGCATGAGCGCGGCCATCCGCAGCGGGAAGTCGGGCCCGTCGGGACCTTCGAGGCGTACGGCGTTGGCAACCACGATCAGCGTGTGCTCGTAGACGTCCTTGTGCTGCGCGTGCTCGTCGATCTCGAGCTTGAGCCCGGACAGCTCCGGCATGAACCGGTCGGCGAGCCCGGTGTCGACCAGCAGCCGCAGGCCGGTGACCGGGTCGGCGCCGCTGAGCAGCTTGGTGAACTCGTCGCGGATCCGCTCGGCGGTGATCCGGTCGAGGTCGGCGGCCATCGCGGACATCGCCGCGCGTACGCCCGGATCGACCGCGAACCGCAACTGCGCCGCGAACCGGGCGGCCCGGAGCATCCGCAGCGGGTCGTCGCCGAACGACTCCTCCGGCGTCCCGGGCGTGCGGATGACCTGGTTGGCCAGGTCGTCGAGGCCGCCGTAGGCGTCGGTGAAGACGTGGTCGGGGAGGCTGACCGCCATCGCGTTGACGGTGAAGTCGCGGCGGCGGAGGTCCTCGCCGAGCGACGAGCCGTACTGGACGGTGGGGTTGCGGCTGACGCCGTCGTACACGTCCGCCCGGAATGTGGTGATCTCGAGGCGCAGGCCGTCGCGCTGGGCGCCGATCGTGCCGAACTCGCGGCCGGTCTCCCAGGTCGCCTCCGCCCAGCCCTTGAGCAGGGCGAGCGTCTGGTCGGGGTGGGCGTCGGTCGCGAAGTCGAGGTCGTCGCCGAGCCGGCCGAGCAGCGCGTCACGCACCGAACCGCCGACCAGGTGCAGCTCGTGGCCTGCCTTGGCGAACCGGCGGCCGAGCTCGTCGGCGACCGGCGAAACCCGCAGCAACTCCGCGACGGCGGTGCGCTGAGCCTGGGTGAGGCGGCTGGGAGAGGATGTTCCGGACATGGGACCGCCAGCCTATCTGTCTCTACGGGGCCGCCGGCTCCGCGGGGCGGACTTCAAAGGTTAGGGTCGGGCGTACGTGTTTCCCTCGTCTGGAGGTCCCGTGAGCAGCGGCCTTTACCGGAGCGCGAACTCGGCGCACGGCGGCGAGGGCATCATCCGGGCCGAACCGGTCGACATACCGCCGCCGGCGGCCCCACCGGCGATCGAGTCCGCTGACGGTGGCAGTGCCGCCGGCAACAGCGCGATCATGGCTGTCGGCAGCCTGGTCAGCCGGGGCACGGGCTTCCTACGCACCCTGGTCATCACGGCGGCGCTGGGTGCCGCGGTCGGCGACGCGTACACCACCGCGCAGATCCTGCCCGGCATGGTGTTCGAGTTCCTGATGGGCGGCGTGCTGACCAGCGTGCTGATCCCGGTGCTCGTCCGCCGCCGCGACACCGACCGGGACCGCGGCGAGCTCTACACCCAGCGGCTGCTGAGCCTGGTGGTCCTCGCGCTGTTCGTCGCGACCGTCCTCGCGCTGCTCGCGGCGCCGCTGCTGACCCTCCTCTACGTCGACGGCTCCACGTCCGCCGACGACCGCAACCTGATCAACGTGCTGGCGCTGCTGATGCTGCCGATGATCTTCTTCAGCGGGCTGTCCGCGCTGATGAGCGCGATCCTCAACGTGCGCGGTCACTTCGCCGCCCCGATGTTCACCCCGATCCTCAACAACGTCATCGTGATCGCGTCGTTCGGGCTGTTCATCGCGCTGTACGGGGCCCGCGAGGAGCTGGTCTCGGGCGACATGAGCGCCAGCATGATCCTGCTCGTCGGCGGCGGCACGCTGCTCGGGATCATCGTCCAGGTCGCCGGCCTCATCCCGGCGCTGCGCAAGGTGGGTTTCCACTACCGGTGGCGCGGCCAGTGGCGGGAGCTGGGTCTGCGCGAGCTGGCCCGGCTCGGCGGCTGGATGTTCTGCTACGTCGCGGTCAGCCAGCTCGGCCTGATCGTCGTCTTCAAGCTGGCGCTCGCGGCGAGCGCCGCGGGCGACCCCGGTCCACTGATCTACAACAACGTCTTCCTGCTGGTGATGACCGCCCACGGGATCATCGCCGTCTCGATCATCACCGCGCTGCTGCCACGGATGAGCGCGGCGGCCGCCGAGGGCCGGTTCGACGACTTCGCGGACGACGTTTCACGTGGAACACGCACGGTGACCGCGGTGCTGGCGCCGATCGCGGTCTGTTACGCGGTACTCGCGCAGCCGATCTCGGTCGTGCTCTTCCGCTACGGCGCGTTCACCGAGGACAACGCGTCCGACACCAGCGTCGTGCTGGTCACGGGTGCGCTCGCGCTGGTGCCGTTCGCGATCAGCCAGCTCTATACGTTCGCGTTCTACGCCCTGCCCGACACCCGTACGCCGGCGCTGGTCAACATCCCGGTCGTCGCACTGCGGGTGGTCGTACAAGTGGGGCTCTTCCTGGCCCTGTCCACGTCGGCCGTGGCGGCCGGGCTGATGTTCGGCAACGCGGTCTCCTACGTGGCCGCGGCGATCGTCTTCGCGATGCTGCTGCGCCGCCGGATCGGCCCGATCGGCGCCGGCCGGATCATGATGACCTTCGGCAAGGTGCTGGTGGCCGCGCTCGGCTCGGTGCTGGTCGGCTACCTGGTGCTGTTCCTGCTGCCCGACGGTGACTCGGCGGACCGGCTGATCGCCATCACCCGGCTCGTGGTCGGCGGCGCGGTCATCTGCCTGACCTATCTGGCGCTCGCGATGGCACTGCGGATCACCGAGGTGACCAGTGTGGTCGGCATGGTCCGGCGGCGGCTGGGGCTTGCTCGCTAGCAGGTCAGAGCGGCGCGCCGAATAACAAATCGTACGTTTTTCGGGTTCTCATCATGTCGCTGCAAAGGCTGATTTGACGGCGTTTACGGTGCTCACGGCCCGGTGTCCATCCCCGGTAACGGGTGAAGATGGCCTGTGGAGGTGTGGTCAGTGCCAGGTAAGGTCGCTCCCGACAGATGCGCCGAGCCCCTACGCTATTGAGGTGGCGCCGCCCTGCACACGGGGCGCAGCGCGCTGCCCGGGTGACTGCGAGACGGCGAGCGAGTCAGCATGGCGAGCGAAAATAGCACCGAAGGAGGACCGGTGACCCAGGTCGGCGAGGGCCAGGAGGCCGAAGAGGCCACACCTCCCGTGCTGACCGTCGGTGCACCGCGTGTCGGCGAGGTGCTCGCTGAGCGCTACGAGCTGGCCGAGCACATCAACGACGACGCCGCCGGCCGCCAGGTCTGGCAGGGCGTCGACGTGGTGCTGCGACGGCCGGTCGCGGTCGTCCTGCGCTATCCGGGCGGCGACTCCGCCCAGGAGATGCTGCAGGCCGCGGTGACGGCCAGCCGGGTCATCCACCCCAACCTCGCGGGCGTGTACGACGCGATCGACGAGGACACGCGCGCCTACGTCGTACGCGAGTGGATCTCCGGTGAGGCGCTCCGCGAGCTGGTCGTCGACGGCCCGCTCGACGCCGAGCGCGCCACCTCCATCGCCCACGCCGTGGCCAGCGCGGTGGCCGCCGTGCACGCCACCGGCATGGTGCACGGCAACGTCCACCCCGGCACGGTGATGGTCGCCGACGACGGCCGGGTCGTGCTGGCCGACGCCCGCGCGACCGACGGCGACACGCCCGACACCGACGTCCGGGCCATCGGCGGCATCCTCTACTTCGCGCTGACCGGGCACTGGCCGCACGCCGAGGTCGGCCCCTCGTCGCTGCCCGACGCCGTACGCGACGGCTCCGGCGCGATCGCGGCGCCACGGATGGTGCGGGCCGGCGTGCCCGCGTACCTCGACGACCTGACCATGGACCTGATCGACGACCGGCTGGCGCTGCCGTCGGCCGACGTGCTGGCGGCCGAACTCGACCGGCTCGACGTCGCCGCCGACGAGCCGTTCATGGTCGAGGCCGGTCCGCTGCGCTTCTCCGCGGTCGAGGAGGGCCTGCCCGAGCAGCCCCTGGCCACCCGGCGCAAGCTCGTGATCGGCGTGGCCAGCCTGCTCGTCATCGCCACCGTCGGCCTGTTGCTGGGCATCAACGCGCTGGCCGACCGGGGCACCCCCGAGGACACGGCCGGCCCCGGCCCCGGCGTCGCCGCGACCACCACCGAGCAGCCGGGCGGCGACACTCCCGCGCCGGCCGCGCCGAAGCCTGTCGCGCTCACCCGCGACCAGGTGCGCATCGTCGACCCCGAAGGTGACCGCCGGGAGCTGGGCGACGCGCCGCTGATGGTCGACGGCAAGCGCGACACCGCCTGGGAGAGCGACACCTACAAGAACCTGCCGTTCGGCGACAAGTCCGGCATGGGCGTGCTGATCAAGTTCGCCGAGCCGATCGACGTCCGGTCGGTGCAGGTCAACCTGTCGGGCACCGGCGCCTCGGCCGAGCTGTTCAGCGGCCAGGGCGACACCGGCAGCACCGCGGCCGGCGACCGGAAGATCGTCACCGACTACAAGACCCGGATCGGCGAGCCGATCGAGAACCACGAGGCGACCACGCTGACCTTCCAGGGCTTCCCGGAAGACCAGAAGCACCAGTACCTCCTGGTCTGGTTCACCAAGCTGCCGACCACTTCGGAGGGCAAGATGCGGCTGGAGATCCAGGAGATCACGGTCCAGGCCCGCGGCTAGCTTCTTTCCGGGGAGCGCGCGGCTTGGCGTCGCGACGATAAGGTGCAGCCGTGACCGCCGGCCGGCGCGACCATGCCGACCCCGAGCCCCTCGACGTCCCCGACGACGAGGCGCTGCTGCGCGCCCATGTGGGCGGCGATCCCGAGGCGTTCGCCGAGCTGTTCCGCCGTCACCGCGACCGGCTCTGGGCCGTCGCGCTGCGCACCCTGGGCGACCGGGAGGACGCGGCCGACGCGCTGCAGGACGCGCTGCTGTCGGCCCATCGGGCGGCGCCCAGGTTCCGCGGTGACTCGGCCGTGACCACCTGGCTGCACCGCATCGTCGTGAACTCCTGTCTGGACCGGATCCGCCGGCGCCAGGCGCACCCGACCGTGCCGCTGCCCGACGGCAGCACGGACCCCGACCGGCCGAGCGGCGTCGAGCCCGCGGCGCCGGCCACCGACCACGACACGGCGCTGGTGGTCCGGCAGGCACTGGCCCGGTTGCCGGAGGACCAGCGGGCGGCGCTGGTGCTGGTGGACCTGCAGGGCTATCCGGTGGCCGAGGCTGCCGTGCTGCTCGGCGTCGCGGAGGGCACGGTCAAGAGCCGGTGCTCCCGGGGCCGGGCCAGGCTGGCGATGCTGCTGGGTCACCTGAAACCCGGGCCGACCGCCGCCGGCGTGCCGACCCCCACGGCACGGAACCGCCCGCCCGGCGGTGACGTCCGATCAGTGTCGGGCGGCCGGGTGGCCGACAACAGCGGGGAGGGGGTGTCATGAGCGAGGTCGACTACGACCTGCTGGCCGATTATGTCGGCGGAGCGCTCACGGGCACGCCCGACTCGGATCGGGTCGCCGAGCTGGTGGCCACCGATCCTGACTGGGCCGCGGAGCACGGGTTGCTGGTCGCCGCCTTGGCGGTGACCGCGGACGATCTGGCGGTGTTCGCAGAGCTGACGGCGGAGCCGATGCCCGCCGATGTGACCGAGCGGCTGCTGGCCGCATTGCCGGGCGCGGTCTCCGGTTCGGACCGTGCTTCGGCCTCCTTGGCGGACCACGCCTCCGGTTGGGCCGCGACTTCCGCTTCCGCCTCGGACGTTGCTTCCGTCTCTGCGGCTGACCATGCCTCCGACCCTGCGGCTTCCACTTCGGCCTCCGCCTCGGATCCGGCTTCGGACGCAGGCCACGGCTCGGAGGCGGTTGCGGCCTCCGACTCGGACGCTGCTTCAGCATCCGCCGCCGCCTCCGCTTCGGAGCGGGCTTCCGCCTCCGCGGCCGACCACGCGTCGGGTTCCTCTGCGCGATTCCCTGCGGAAACCGTTGCTGGGCCGGCTCGGGGCAACCGGGCCCCTCGGCAGCGGCCGGGCGGGGCCGCCGGGCGGCCGCCCGCGCGACCGGGTGATGCGGGTCGGCGTCGGCACCGGTGGCTGACCTGGGCCGCGCCCACCGTCGTCGCGATCGCGATGCTCGCGTTCGCCGGCGTGTGGATCAGCCAGTCCGTCGGCACCGGCCTCACCAACGCCGAGTCCGGCGCCGCCGACACCGCGGCCCAGGCGCCGGCGGTGGGCGGCGATGTGCGGTCCGTGCCGCGGCAGACCAGTGGGCGCGACTACACCTCCGGTGACATCGCCGGTGGCCCCGGCGCCGCCAGCCGGTCGTCGGTGTCCTCGAAGCCGGCCGCGCCCTTCGCCACGGAGGAGGGGGGGCAGAACATGGCCACCGACGGTGCCGCGGTCGCGCCCGAGTTGCTGCGGCTCAGCGGCGCGGCGGCGCTCGACCTCTGCGTCGACGCGATCCAACGCGCGCACGGCCAAGGGCCGATCACGGTGGACGTCGCCGACTTCGCCGCGTACGACGGCCGCCCCGCTCTTGTGGTGTTCTTCACCGACTCCGCCGGGGGACGCTGGGGTTGGGTCGTCGGCCCCGATTGCGGACCGGGCGGCACAGACGAGCTGTTCCGGTCCCGGGTAGCGTGATAGGCAACAGCCCCGGACAGACCGGACGCGCGGCGTGAGGTTGTCCACCCACGGGAATCCTCGGCTCGTACCATGACGTTCTTCCAGGTGCGAGGAACGCCATAACTTCGGGAGACGGCAGTGGACGAGGTCCGCAATCTGATCATCATCGGCTCCGGTCCGGCCGGTTACACGGCCGCGGTCTACGCCGCCCGGGCCAACCTGAACCCCCTCGTGATCGAGGGTGTGCAGTCAGGTGGCGCGCTGATGACCACCACGGAGGTGGAAAACTTCCCCGGGTTCCCCGACGGCATCCTCGGCCCCGAGCTGATGGACGCGATGCGCAAGCAGGCCGAGCGGTTCGGTGCCGAGTTCCTCACCGACGACGTGACCCGCGTCGAGCTCGTCGACAGCGGCCAGCTCGGCTCCGACGTGACCCAGGCGGTCTACGTCGGTGAGACCGTCTACCGCGCCAAGGCGGTCATCCTCTCCACCGGTTCCGCTTGGCGGCCGCTCAACGTGCCGGGCGAGCAGGAATACCTCGGCCACGGCGTCTCGTCCTGTGCCACCTGTGACGGCTTCTTCTTCCGCGGCCAGGACATCGTGGTCGTCGGCGGCGGCGACTCCGCCATGGAGGAGGCGACGTTCCTGACCCGGTTCGCCGCCAACGTGACGATCATCCACCGCCGGGACGAGTTCCGGGCGAGCAAGATCATGGCGCAGCGGGCGCTCAGCAACCCGAAGATCAAGGTCGAGTGGAACTCGATCGTGACCGATATCCTCGGCGAGGACGGCAAGGTCACCGGCGTGAAGCTGCACAACACGCACAACGGCGAGGCCAAGGAGCTGGCGGTCGCCGGCGTGTTCGTGGCCATCGGTCACGACCCGCGCAGCGAGCTGTTCCGCGGCCAGGTCGACATGGACGAGAACGGCTACGTCAAGGTGAGCGCGCCGACCACCCACACGAGCCTGCCGGGCGTGTTCGCGGCCGGTGACCTGGTCGACCACACCTACCGGCAGGCGATCACGGCCGCCGGCACCGGCACGTCGGCGGCCCTCGACGCCGAGCGGTTCATCGCGGCCCTCGAGGTCTGATCTTCTGCCGGGCGTGAGTCCGGACACGACATGCCGCCGGGGCTTCCCGGAAACTACATACTCGTTTCAGCCAACGTTGGCCCAGAGGAGGTTTTCAAGTGGGAGCGACCAAGTCGGTGACGGACGCCAACTTCGTCAACGATGTTCTGCAGGCGGACACGCCGGTGCTCGTCGACTTCTGGGCCGAGTGGTGCGCGCCCTGCCGCAAGGTCGAGCCACTGCTCGAGGAGATCGCCAACGAGATGGGCGACAAGGTTCGCATCGTCAAGCTCAACATCGACGAGAACCCGGAGACGGCCCGCGCGTACCGTGTGATGTCCGTGCCGACACTGACCGTGTTCAAGGGTGGCGAGCCCGTGCAGTCCGTGGCCGGCGCCCGCCCGAAGGGCGACCTGGTCAAGCTGATCGAGGCCGCGTTCTGATCCCTGCTTTCCCGCGACGCCCCCGCTTCCCACCGGATGCGGGGGCGTTGTCGTTGTCGCTCTCCCGATCCTTCCGGCCCTGGCCAGGCGGCCACGATAGGCTCCGGAAGCGCGCTTGCGTCACCCGTAGGAGGTAGTCCGTGCGAGTTGTCCGACGTGGCGACCGTGGGCCGGCGGTCACGGAGATCCGTGGCATCGTCGTCGGCCTCGGGTTGATGCCCGGCGCGCACGCCGCCACACCGGGTTCGGAGTTCGAGTCCAGCGACTTCGACGAGGCGACCGAGCAGGCGATCCGGGCGTTCCAGCAGAGCCGCGGCCTCAGCGTCGACGGCGCGGTCGGCGCGGAGACCTGGCGGGCGCTGGTCGCGGCGCGCTGGCGGCTCGGCTCACGCACGCTCTACCAGGCCATCCCCGACCCGCTGACCGGCGAGGACGTGCGGACACTGCAGGAACGACTGCTGGAGATGGGGTACGACGTCGGCCGCGCCGACAGCGTCTACGGCGCGCGCACCGCCCGGGCCGTGGCGCAGTTCCAGCGGGAGGTCGGGCTCGCTCCCGACGGGGCCTGCGGGCCGCAGACCATGCACGCGCTGCGCCGCCTCGGCCGCAAGGTCACCGGCGGGCGCCCGCAGTGGCTGCGCGAGTCCGACGCGTTCCGGCACTCCGGCCCCAACCTGGTCGGCAAGACGGTGATCGTCGACCCGGGCCACGGTGGTCCCGACCTGGGCGTGGTCGTCCCCGACGGGGCTTTGCGGTGGACCGAGTCGGAGCTCGCGTACGACATGGCGGCCCGGCTCGAGGGCCGGCTCGCCGCCGCCGGGATGCGGGTGCACCTGACCCGCGGGCCGGCGCCGACCGCGGAGCTGACCGACCTGGATCGGGCGCAACTCGCCAACGAGCTGGGCGGCGACCTGTTCATCTCGCTGCACATCGACGGCCACGCCAACCCGCTGGCGGACGGGGTGGCGACCTACCACTACGGCACCAACCACGGAGCGGCGTCGACGGTGGGCGAGCGGCTGGCGGGTCTGGTGCAGCGCGAGATCGTCGTGCGGACGGGCCTGCGCAACTGCCAGACCCACGCGAAGACCTGGGAACTGCTGCGCCTGACCAAAATGCCGGCGGTACGGGTGGAGGTCGGTTACCTGACCTCGCCGGACGACCGGGCGAAGCTGGTAGACCCGCGCTTCCGCGACCAGGTGGTCGAGGCGGTGGTGGCCGCGGTGCAGCGGATGTACTACCCGATCGACCAGGACGTGCCGACGGGCTCGATCGACGTGCGAGAGCTACGAGCGGCAATCGCCGCGGCGGCATCGGCCTGATCTTCGTTTGGCTGGGTTCGGTCGGTGCGTCTGATCACCGAGCGGCTGATACTGCGCCCACTACGCGTCGGCGACGAGAGCGATGTGTTGGCGTACCGCGGCCGGGCCGACGTGTGTCGCTACCTGGAGGAGTCGCCCTTCACCGCGGCGACGATCGGTCCGTTCGTGTCCGCACGGACGTCGGCGACCCGGATCGCGGGGGACGGCGACCGGGTCCTGCTCGCTGTCGAACTAGACGGCCGCGTGATCGGTGAGGTCCGGCTGAAGGTCGCATCGCTCCGGAACCGCTCCGGCGAGATCGGTTGGGTTTTCCACCCGGCCCACCACGGCCGGGGCTATGCGACGGAGGCCGCCCACTATCTGGTCGGGTTCGGTTTCGGGGAGCTGGGGCTGCATCGGGTGTGGGCTCAGGTGGATCGGCGCAACGTCGCTTCGGCGCGGGTCTGCGAACGGCTCGGCATGCGCCTGGAGGGGGTGCTGCGGGAGAGCCTTCGGCTGGACGGGGAGTGGGCTGATCAGGAGGTCTACGGGGTGCTCGAACGGGAGTGGCACCCCGACCCGGCGGCGTCTCCATCCCGGCCAGAACACCTAATCGCCGCGGACCGGCGGTCCGACTAGCGAAGTCGCGATACCTATTCACGCCCGCATCGATTGCGGCAGGCGGTGACCCTGCGCTCTGTGCGTCGGGGCCTTGATAGAACGGCGGTTCGAACCAGCCGAGCGCAGCGTTCAGATCCAGGCCCCGAGCGGGTCTGCTAGCCGGTGGCTCTTCGCTGGGTGGGCCGGTGGCGTTGATGATCGTTTGTGTGTCGCGGACCTGGCAGCGGAGCGAAGCGGAGCGGTGTCCGGCGGGAGCGACGGTCGTGCCCCCGGCGGACCCGGGACCGCTGCTGGATCTTGATCTTCGGCTTGGGTTGGCTTCGTTAGCTGTTGCTGGCTCGGGTGGCTGGGCGGACGGGCCGGAGGATGTTTTCCGGGCTCATCGAACCCAGGAGCTTTTCGAGGGCGTATTCGACGTCGGACTTCCAGCTCAGGGCCGTGCGCAGCTCCAGGCGGAGGCGCGGGTAGCGCGGGTGTGGACGAACCGTTTTGAAGCCGACGGAGAGGAAGAAATCGACCGGGGCCAGGCAACCCGGCTCCTCGGGGGCGTCGCCGAACTTCGCGTCGCCGAAGGCCTCTATCGCTTTGACGCCTCGCTTGATCAGGTCGCGGGCGACGCCCTGGACCAGCATGCGGCCTAGGCCGCCGCCGGCGAAGGCGGTGACCACGTGGGCGTTCATCAGGAGGGCCGCGTCGGCCGAGACCGGTGAGGTCGGGAAGGCCATCGAGCGGGGGGCGTAGGCCGGCGGCGCGAACATGACGAAGCCGGCCGGCATGCCGTCGACGTAGATCAGCTTGCCGCAGGAGCCCCATTCGAGGAGGGTCTGCGAGACCCAGGCCTCCTTCTCCAGGCCCGGATCGCCGGCGGCGCAGGCGCGCTCGGCCGAGACCGGGTCGAGTTCCCAGTAGACGCATTGCCGGCATGGGCGCGGCAGGTCTTCCAGGGTGTCGAGGGTCAAACTCACCAGACGACGAGACATCACAGAACCTCGAAAACCGCTCGTTTGCCAGTTCACGGTTATCGGAGCACGGTGGAGGTCGTGTTTGTCGCCCGCCTTGCCCGCCTTGCCCCCAACCAGCGATCGTACGCCGGAACGACGCAGGAGGGGAGAGGTCGGACATCGCGCGTTCGCGGTGTGACCTGCCGGGGGACCCCCGGGTTCCGCGATATGGACCGCCCTCCGGTAACCCGAAGGTGGGGGTCAGGGTCGCGGTCTAACATCAACCAACCAGCGATGCGTCCGAAGGCGAGGTAGGGCATGACCGGGACGACGCTTGACGACTATACCGACCGCTACGCGCGGCGGGTCCGCGGCATGACCGCGTCGGAGATCCGCGCTCTGTTCGCCGTCGCCAGCCGCCCGGAGGTCGTCTCGCTCGCTGGTGGGGCTCCCTACATCGCCGCTCTGCCGCTGGACGCGGTCGGCGAGATGCTCGGGAGCCTGGCTGCTGATCATGGTACGAGCACGCTGCAGTACGGGATCGGCCAAGGCACGCTCGAGTTGCGTGAGCGGATCTGCGAGGTGATGGCGCTCTCCGGCATCGACGCGGCCGCCGGCGCTTCGCCGGACGATGTGGTTGTCACCGTCGGGGGCCAGCAGGCCCTCGATCTCGTGTCGCGGCTGTTCCTCGACCCCGGTGACGTGGTGCTGGCCGAGGGGCCGACCTATGTCGGGGCGCTGGGTGCGTTCCAGTCCGCGCAGGCACAGGTCGTGCACGTCGCGATGGACTCCGACGGGCTGATTCCGGCCGCTCTGGAGGCCGCGATCGCGGAGGTGGCGCGGTCGGGGCGGCGGGCCAAGTTCCTCTACACGATCCCGAACTACCAGAACCCGGCCGGCGTTACGTTGAGCGATGCGCGGCGTGACGAGGTGCTCGACATCTGCTCGCGGGCGGGCCTGCTGGTGGTGGAGGACGACCCGTACGGCCAGCTGTCGTTCGACGGCGAGACGCCGTTGCCGCTGCGGGCCCGGCGGCGTGAAGGTGTGTTCTACCTTTCGACGTTCTCGAAGACGTTCGCGCCCGGGCTGCGGGTGGGGTGGATTCTCGCGCCGCACGCCGTGCGGGAGAAGCTGGTGATCGCGTCGGAGTCGCAGATCCTGTGCCCGAGCGCTTACGCCCAGGCGGCGGTGACGACCTACCTGTCGACGATGCCGTGGCGGGAGCAGATAAAGACCTACCGCGAGGTCTATCGGGAGCGGCGGGACGCGCTGCTCGAAGCCCTGACCGATCTGATGCCGCCGGGCACCACGTGGACCAGGCCGAACGGTGGCCTGTTCGTCTGGGCGACGTTGCCGCCGGGGCTCGACTCGAAGGCGATGATGCCGCGGGCGATCGCGGCGCGGGTGGCGTACGTGCCCGGCACCGGTTTCTATGCCGACGGCACCGGTGGCGGCAACATGCGGCTCAACTTCTCGTTCCCGACGCCCGAGCGGATCCGCGAGGGTGTGCGCCGGCTGGCCGGCGTGATGGAGCAGGACCTGGCGATGCGGCAGGTGTTCGGCGCGATCAGCGCGGTCGCCAGTCGCCGCCGTGGGCAAGCCGGAGCCGACACTCCGGGTCCCGACTTGGCATGATCTGACCCATGAGTACGACCGATCTGCGGGTTCTCGTCCTGGCTGGTGGCCTGTCCTACGAGCGGGATGTGTCGCTCAAGTCCGGCCGGCGGGTGATCGACGCCCTCCGCACCGCCGGGATCGACGCGCAACAGCGGGACGCGGACGTGTCGCTGCTGCCGGCGCTGCGCTCCGACCCGCCGGACGCGGTCGTGATCGCGCTGCATGGTGCGACCGGCGAGGACGGGTCGCTGCGGGGTGTGCTCGATCTGTGCGGGGTGCCGTACGTGGGGTGTGACGCGCGGTCGTCGCGGCTGGCGTGGGACAAGCCGTCGGCGAAGGCGGTGCTGCGGGAGCACGGGATTCCTACGCCGGACTGGGTGGCGTTGCCGCATGACCGGTTCTCGGAGCTCGGTGCGGTGGCGGTGCTGGAGCGGATCGCGTCGCGGTTGGGTCTGCCGTTGATGGTCAAGCCTGCGCAGGGTGGGTCCGGGCTCGGGGCTGCGGTGGTTCGTGACGAGAACGCGCTGCCGGCGGCGATGGTGGGTTGCTTCGCTTATGGCTCGACTGCGTTGGTGGAGCGGTACGTGACCGGGAAGGACATCGCGGTCACGGTGATCGACCTGGGCTCCGGGCCCTCAGCGTTGCCGGCGGTGGAGATCGTGCCGCGGAATGGGGTGTACGACTATGCGGCGCGGTATACGGCTGGGTTGACGACGTGGCATACGCCGGCGCGGCTGTCGCCGTCGGTGGCCGCGGCTGTCGCGGAGGTGGCCGTGGCGGCGCACAACGCTCTGGGTCTGCGCGACCTGTCCCGGGTCGATTTGATTGTCGACGAGTCGGGGGCGCCGCAGGTGTTGGAGGTCAACGTGGCGCCGGGGATGACCGAGACGTCGTTGATGCCGATGGCTATTCAGGCGGCGGGGTTGGACTTCGGGAAGGTGCTGGCGGAGATGGTGGCGCGGGCCGCGGGGCGGGCTGCGGCTTAGTCTTCTTGCGTCGCTTGGCCGAGTTGTCGCCGCATGGCGACGCGGGGCCAGCGGTCCAGGCCGTGTGCGGCCTCCCTCGTCTGGATGTCGCGTAGGCCTGGAGTGATCTCGTGGTCCTGCAGCGTTTCGAAGCCGCAGCGTTCGTAGTAGGGGGCGTTCCAGGGGACGTCCCTGAAGGTGGTGAGGGTGAGGGCTGGTTGGTTGGCCTCTCTTGCGGCTTCGGCCGCATGGTCGATCAGTTGCCGCCCGATGCCTTGGCGGGCGTGGTGGGGGTGGACGGTGATCTGCTCGAGGTGGAGGTTGCCGTCGACCGGGTCGGCGATGAGGTAGGCGACTGGGTGGTCGGTTGTGGTGACGGCGACCCAGGCGGTGTTGGCCTGGTGGTGTCGGGCTAGGTCGGCGAGGTCCGGCGGGTCGTCGTCAGCGATTTCTGGCATGCCGATGTCGCGGAACATCTCGCCGGCGGCGCGTTCGATGTTCTGCAGGGTGGGGAAGTCGTCTGGTCGCGCCCGGCGGATCAACACTCTTCCGATTCTGAAGGGTGCTCGTTTCACGTGAAACCAGAATGCCGGGCGGGGTTTGGGTGTGCGCCGGTGGCGTTGGTGGGTCGCGGCTGCTCGGGTGGGTGGGACGGTGTGTGGCTGGCATTGTTACGACCGCAGGCGTGTTCTGCTGTCCCATCGACGAGTCCACCGGCGGCTTTGCGGTCCCGCAGCGTCGGGGAGTGGTGAGTTCTTGGCGCGTCCATGCGGGGGCGTCGTGGTTGCTGGGTTCGCTGGCGGTGTGCGGTCGCGCGCGGGCAGGGGGCTTGGGCGGGTGCTGTCCGATCTCCAGCGCGCGGTAGCCCGGTGCTGCTCCGTACGTGCCCGCCGCCCGCGGCGACCAGGTGGTCTGGGCGGTTGTCCGGTCAGCAAAGGCCGTGACATCTAATGATTGCCATGTCGCGATGCATTGGGGCGCGCTTCGAAGTGGAGAGCGGCGACAAGCTCGAGCCAGGGTGCACGCTGCATGTGCTGCCTCCCTCCTCTTGGCCACACATGGTCGACACGAACAACCGGATCAGCGGCTTGACCCGCTGATCCGGTGAGACCTAACCGCAGCACTGTCCGACGGGGTCTTGGAACAGACGCGCTCGTCGTTCGAACAGTTACTGGCCGGCGCCCATCGTCGGCTTGCCGGACTCAGTCAGCACTACTTGGGCTGCGGCCTCGGCGCGAGGGCGCGAGGGCGCGAAGCCGACACGGCTGCGGCGCTAGCCCGTCGTCGCGTGGCGCCGGCGACGCGTGGCCGCGGCCCCGAACCAGTGGAGGCCACCGAGCCTAGCGTCGGCGCCCCCTGGGCCGGGCGAGCCGCGGCGGCGGAGGCGAGGCTGCGGAGGCGCTTCGTCTATCGACGCGACAAGGTAAACCGAGTTCGGCTGACGCCCACGGTGTGCCTCCACGTTGAGGCCTCTCCGACGCTGGCATTGGCCGGAGGCAAATGGATCGGCGACCAATCGAGGGCGCCCATAGCGCCGTCGGCGCCACACCCCCCAGGACAACACGACGAGCCGGCGCGACCCGGCGATCCAGCGAGGAGCGATGGAAGCGCAGCGACTGCACGCCACCGGGTCTGGCGTTGTTCGCCCAAGCCGGCGTACGCCAAGCGCAGCACTCGCATTGCCAGCGGCACGCGCGCACGGCGCATCTGGGCCGCGCCGCAGCACCATCCCGCCCTTCTCGTGCGCTCGAGCGGCGACCACGTTAGAAGGGTGCAGCGCGGTCTCCGCTCGGCCGAGGCGTCGTGCCCGACGGGCCACTGTCCGGCTCGTCCCGGCGCGGTTCGACGTGTGGGGCGCGGTGGGCACGACGACGAGTCCTAGGCCGCGACGATCGATGAGCGATGGATCGATCCGGGATGGGCTTCGCTTCGTCTCGTCCGGTCATGACCCGTTAGGCCGGCAAGGCTGCGGCGGGATGCCGAACCTTCGGGATTACCTTGGGGCTCCAGATTGGCCGACGCTCGATGCTCGCGTGCGAGGTTGATCCTTGAGCGCATCGGCGAATGCATCGCTGGCGGAACGGGGGTCTGGTTCGTGCCTGTGCCGTGCCGGGGCGAATCTCGTGGATGTTGCGCTGGCGGCTGTCGTGGTCGTTTCCGTGGTCGACGGGGCCGTCTTGACAGTGATTCCCGACCGGTGGCTAGGCCGGATGTTCAAACTGCCCATGTGCTACGACCCGGTAGGGGTCGCTGCGCGACCTCGGCAATGGCACCGTCTCCGCAGCGTCTGTCGCCGGGCCCGGTGCTCGTGACGACCGAGCTCGCGAGGGCCGAGTCTTGTCACCGGGCGCCTAACGCGTCGGGGTCCCGAGGCTCCTGGCGGAGGGCCTCGGCAGCAGGGGCGCGCCGTGCATCCCGGGGGATGCCGTGTCCAGGGCGCTGCGGACGAGTCCCTGGCGACGGGCAAGAGTCGCGTCTTGACCGGAGCCGACGCCTGGCGATGGCCAGGCTTCCAGGGTTATGGCCCGAGCTCGGCGAGGAGTCCCTGGTTTGCGGGCTCGGCCGGTGCCGAAAGAGGCGCCGGACCGCGCGGAGGACGCTTGGCGCTTCGGATCGGCACAGACGGGCTTGGCTATTGGCCGGCCGAAGCCACGGCCGGCGCAGCGGCCCGTTGGGCTGTACGCGGCGGAGAGGACGGGCTCGCGTGTCGGTTGGCATTCGAATTCGTAGTGTCGAGTTACGCCCTCAATTTGGGTGTGGCAGATGGAGCGGGGGCAGCCAGGTGCCGGGCGTCCGTCGACGTCGCGATGCCGCGGGATTGCCGGACCTCAGACTCGCGCTTGACCCCGACTCGGCACAGGCCCGACGCACGGCTCCAGGCACACTTGACCCGGACTTGGCGAAGGCCGGGATACCGGGCTCTCAGATTTGCCGGCGGCCCGGCGCGCTGGATTCGCTCGACTTGCGAGGCGCCCTGACTTGGCGGCGAGACGGACTGAGCGACGACCCAGTGATTGCCGCACCGGACGTTCGTCGAGGGCGGCATTCGAATACGGCCGCAGCTTCGCCCGTCGGGCTGAGCCGGCTCGGCCTGCGGAGCGTTGCGCGCGAACCTCGTCTTGCGGGAGGCGAGCAGGAAGACATCCCTTCGCCGAACCGATGTTTCACGTGAAACGACAATGCCGGTCGGCTCCCTGACCCGTGGCTGTGCGCGCCCGAGGCCCCTTCGCCTCTGCACCGCACATCCACGCCAGAGCCGCCGCGCTCGTCTCCGCGGACAACAGCCCTCGCCACCCAACCGTACGAGCGGGCCTCGAACACTGCCGCCCGAAACCCGGGGGCCTACCCAGGCCGTTCCACGACGAGGGCGGCGAGCCTAAGTACGGCACTGGCCGTTTGAGGTTGCCACTGAAGCGCTTTGATTGCGCGAGGCCGTCCGACCGTCTCCGCCACTCCAACCGCTGCGGTTCGCACCCAGGCGTCGCCGACTCGAAGCCAGCGTGCTCGTCCAGCTCCCCGCAGAGCCGATCTGACTCGCCGGGCATTCGCCGGCATGCCAAGACCCACAACTTCCGGGTGCGCATGCGCACCCGCGCCGGCCGCGCGATCCTCTCCCCCCCCGAGCATGCGTCGGCGCCAGTGGCGCCGCAGTCGCTGGGCTGAACCTCCCGCCTCGCTATCGAGCCGGCTTCGAAGCCGATGTTTCACGTGAAACGAAGACGCCCTGACGACACGCCCAGTTTGCCAACAGCCCAGCACAAGCGCTCGGGCTGTGCGGGGACAGCTGCAGAAGCAGCCCTTGCCCAGGTAACAAGAGCAACGCGTTCAGAGCACACGAGCTCTTGCCAGAACGTCCGGTCTTCGCTCGACGCACGCTCCGATCGCCGCCAGCGCAGAGGCGACGCCTGAACCTGAAAGTGGTGGCGACGCCTTGGTGTAGCTATACGCCAATGCAGCCGTGTGGTTCGACGAGGTCGCCGAACATAGCGGGCTGGCGGCGCCCAACCGCAGGCGTCGGCCGTCATCCCGGCTGCACCGGGCCACGCATGCCCGAAGCGCCAAGGCTCAAAGCGGCCCGGGATGGGGCTGTTTCACGGGGAACCAACGGATCACCCGTTTCGACCCGGTCTCGTAGTTCCACGACCGCCGTCGACGCTGGATCGACGAGGCTGCGGCCAATTGCCGAGCGGTCTACTCGAAGTTCGACCGCCAGGACTGCGCTGCTGTCGCTGTCTCGACGACCTGGCACCTTCGCCGCAGGCCGCTTCGGGCCGCTGGGCGGGGGATGAACGAAGCCGGCTACGACCGACGCGGGCACCGACCGTACCGACGCGCACCGGCGATGACCATGTACTTGCGAGGTCTCGCTTAGGCCGCCTTTCTGGGATCGCCGCGAGGGGCGGCACCGGTTAAGACGCCACGGCGGTCGCCGGTCAACCCGAGGACTGAGGACCAGGCGCTCTCGATGAGAGCCTTGGCACGGGAGCCCGCTGTGCGATGACATGACCAAGCATCCCGCCGTCCGAGACCGGCGCTTCGCGGAACCAGATTCTCCGCCGGGCGCGGTGATCCCGAATAGCGTGGGCCAACACGGCTCCGCGAGCGACCGTGCCGCATTGCCGTTGCCCTTGTCGCAGCAACTCTCGCCTTCACAGAGGTCAGGCACGACCCGCCGCCACCGCAGGCCGGGGGATGGGGGGTTTCACGGGAAACGTGAGACCGCACCGACACCGAACACCCTCGAGCACTCCGGCACCGAGACGTACCTCATTGCCCGGTGAAACGGATCGACCAACGGCCACCGCCTCAAGCACCCGCACCGCGCCGACCACCCTCGCTACAGCCACTCCCGCCATCAGAGAAGCCGAGCACCACCCACCAGCACGGCGGAGGGTTTCACGGGAAACGTGAGTCCACAACGACACCGAACGACCTTGAAGGCAATGGCACGAGCACTGAGCATCTGCCGCTGGCTGCACACCGCCCGCGGCGGCCATCCGGCTCGTCCGGGCGGGCGTGTTCTAGGGCTGGCTTCGCCCGTCATCCCAGCACGGACCGGAGCCGTCATCACGGCCTCGGCCTCGCCGTCGGTCGACAGACACGCGGCCGCGGCACGCGACGACCAACGGTTCACCACCTCAAGCGCACCGACCACGTCGCCCGGCCTTTGCCACGGCGACCGTCGCCGAAGAGAACCCACGACCGTCCACCACCGCAGCAGCCCGAGGCACACCGCCACCCGCGAGCTGGTCCACACTGTCCCGGGAGGTCCGCCGCCGCCGACGACGTTTCACGGGAAACCAAAGAGCGCACCAGGCCCGAGGGCCCGGTGCGCTCCCGAGAAAGCTGAGAACCTACGGCTTCACCGGCTGCGTAGAACCCGCAACGACCACAGGAGCCGGACCACCCTCCGACGCCGGCGCCTTGATCACAGCGACCCCAGCCCCCGACCCCGCCTCCCGAGCACCAGCACCCGGCGCCTCAGGACGCTCGCCGCCCGCCGACTTCCCGCCACCCGCGGGGCTCTCGACCGGCGCCACCCCGACCGCGACCGGAGCAGCTACCCCGACCGCCACCTCCGCATCGCCCGCGCCCGAGCTATCAGCCGCCGCCCCGTCAGAATCCGGCACCCCCTCCGGTGCCTCGGCGATAGCCACCGACAGCGGCTCCGCCCCCACCTCGGCCGCCGCGCTCACTGCGGCCGGCGTCGACTGCGGTGTCAGGCTCGACGGCGCCTGCCACTGGATGTGCGGCGGCTCCGCGAGCGGCGTGCCGCCGAACTCCGCGAGCCACGCCGCCACCAACGCCAGGTTCTCCCGCCACACCGACTCGGCGATCGGCGGCAGGATGTCGTCCCACAGCGACAGGAACGTGCCGCGGAGCTGAAGCTGCCCGTACGGCCGCGCCAGGAACCACATGTGCAGGTGTGCCGAGCTGTCACCCCACCGGTTGACGTGCACCCGGGCCACCCCGTCAAGGGAGCGGACAGCGCGCTCGAGCCGGACCGTCATCACGCCGAGTTCGGCGGCCAGGAGGTTGGGCAGGTCGCCCAGATCCAAGTGCGACCGGGCCTCGAGGATGAGCACCATCGGCAGGCCCGTCGGGCGTTCCATCGCGCGGACGCGCCACCGTTCGCTCACCCAGATGTACGCGTCGTCCGGGGTGTTGCAGGCAACGCAGTCGGCCGCGTCCTCGCCCTTTCGCCGGGGTTCGGCGTCGACGGGGTCGGCGAGCTTCTTGACGCGCAGATCGCCCTCGAACGGGAACGAAGGCCACTTGGTGTATGCGGGGACCGAGTCGGCGGAGTGAGGCACGAGGGTGACCCTATCGGAGGATGCGGGCCCTCGTCCTTCCCCATTTCGGGCGGTGGAGGGGTCCTCTCCACTTGTTCATCCACAGGCCAATAACGCCTCCGACACGGGATTTTGCTCTTTTGAAGGGGTGCCTGTGGACAACGCCTGTGTAAAACTTCGAGCCCCCGGTGGATCCGCGTTTCACGTGAAACGGCCGCGAACCCGAGAGGGGTTCGCGGCCGTCGACGACAAACGGGCTCACTCCGCGGGCGGCTCCCCGTCCATCCCGATGATCCCCACGATCCGCTCCAGGTCGTCGACCGTCGCGAACTCGATTGAGATCTTGCCCTTGTTCCGGCCGAGCTCCACCTTGACCCGCGTGTCGAAGCGGTCCGACAGCCGGTCAGCCAGATCCGTGAGCGCCGGCGCCACCGCCTTGACCCGCCGCTTCGCCGGAGTCTGCTTCGCCGGACCGTCAGCCAGCGCGAGCGTCACCAACTCCTCGGTCGCCCGTACCGACAGACCCTCCGCCACGACCCGGTGTGCGAGCTCCTCCTGCGTCTGGGCGTCGTCCAGACCGAGCAGCGCACGCGCGTGCCCCGCCGACAACACACCAGCCGCGACCCGACGCTGTACGACCGCCGGCAGGTTGAGCAGCCGGATCGTGTTCGAGATCTGCGGCCGACTCCGCCCGATCCGCCGGGCCAGCTCCTCATGGGTGGCGCCGAACTCGTCGAGCAGCTGCTGGTACGCGGCCGCCTCTTCCAACGGGTTCAGATTGGCCCGGTGGATGTTCTCCAGGAGAGCGTCGCGCAGCATCGCATCGTCGCGCGTGTCACGGACGATCGCCGGGATGGTCGAACGCCCGACCGCCTGAGCCGCCCGCCAACGCCGCTCGCCCATGACGAGCTCATAGCGCCCGGGCTCCTCGGTCTCGCGTACCACGATCGGCTGCAGGAAGCCGACCTCCTGGATCGAGACCTTCAGCTCGTCGAGCGCCTCGTCGTCGAAAACCGACCGCGGCTGCCGCGCGTTGGGGACGATCGCGTCGACGGGCAACTCCGCGAAACGCGCGCCAGGAACCGGCGCCAGGTCCGGACCCGGATCACTCACCGGGGCCGGCGCGACCTCCGCGGCGGGCTCGGGCGCCACCTCCGCGGGTACGGGCGGAGGCGGCGGCGCAGGCGCCTCGGCCGGGGGAGCGGACACCTGCGCGGGCGCCGGCGGAGCACTGGCGACGGGCGGCGCCTCGACCTCGGTCTCGTCCGGCGGCGGAGCGACCGCCACAGACGACGCCGGTGCCGGAGCAGTGGGGATCAACGCCCCCAGCCCGCGCCCGAGACCGCCCCTAGGACGGTTCTTCATGCCTTGCCTCCCTTGACGCCACGCTCAGCGATCTCCTGGGCCGCCTCGAAGTAGCTGGTGGCGCCACGCGACCCTGGATCGTAGGTCATGACCGACTGGCCATAGCTAGGCGCCTCGGAGACCCGCACGTTGCGGGGAATGACCGCGCGCAGCACCTTGTCGCCGAAGTGGTTGCGCACGTCCTGCTCCACGGCATCGGCCAAGCGGGTACGGCGGTCGTACATGGTCAGCAAGATCGTGGAGACGTCGAGCGTCGGGTTGAGGTGCTGGCGTACCAGATTGATGTTGTTGATCAGCTGGTTGAGCCCTTCCAGCGCGTAGTACTCGCACTGGATCGGGATCAGCACCTCCTGCGCGGCGACGAGCGCGTTGACCGTCAGCAGACCGAGCGACGGCGGGCAGTCGATGAAGACGTAGTCGAAGGTGGCCGGGTGCGCGGCGATGGCCCGGGACAGGCGGGACTCACGCGCGACGACGGAGACGAGTTCGATCTCCGCACCAGCAAGATCAATCGTTGCGGGTACGCACCACAGGTTCGGGATGCCCTCGACGGCCTGGGCGACGTCGGAGAGGGGCACGTTGTCGATCAGGCAGTCGTACACGTCCGGAATGCCGGCGTGATGGGGCACGTTCAGGCCGGTCGACGCGTTGCCCTGCGGGTCGAGGTCGACCACCAGGACGCGGTTGCCGTGCAGGGCCAGCGCGACGGCCAGGTTGACGGTCGTGGTGGTCTTGCCCACGCCGCCCTTCTGGTTAGCGACGCACATGATCCGGGTGTGGTCCGGACGCGGCATGGTGATGTCGCCGCTCGGATTCAGGATCTGCACGGCGCGTAGGGCCTCCATGGCCAACGGCGGGTCGTCCTCGTCACGTGTAGGGGTTTCACGTGAAACGTACGCGTCGGTCACCGCTTCCTCCGGGATCGCCTCGGGCGCCACGGTGGGCGTGGCAGGCCGAGGTGGTGCGGGCCGGGGCGGGGCGACGTCGACCCGATCCGAGCCGGGGGCTGGTTGCGGGCGTGGGGACGGAGCCGGGGGGCGCTCGGCCACATCGGGCCGACCCGGATATGCGACGCCGCCAGCGCTCTCCGGGCTAGAGAATGGTACGGCGAGGGGTACGCGGGGCGCTGTCCCGGGCTCGGCGGATGCGGTGTCTACCGACTCGGACTGTCCACTCGCGACTCGCGGATGAGGCAGTCCGGAGTCAGGCGCCGGCACCCGCTTACCGACCGCCCAACCATCGGGCCCGGTTTCACGTGAAACATGAGGCGCAGTCGCGCCGGGGTCGAGGTTGCCGTTGTCATGCACGGTGTCGTCCCTGTCCGCTCGGGGTGTATCGGCTTCGCCGCTCGAGGTGATCGCATCCGGCGGCGACATCGCTCCGGCCGGCCTAGCCGATGCAGTCCGCTTCTGGTCGGCCGGCGCAGGGGAGAGGCTTTCCGCCTCGCGTTCCGCACTATTGCCGCGCGGCCAGCCTACGGCCGAACTCCGTTCAAGGCCACGGCTGTTCGGCTCGTCGGTGCTTTCGATACCCGAGTTTGGAGGGACAAACACCAGGAAGCCGTCAACGAGCCGCAGGTAGCCACCCCGCCGCGGCGTCGCCACCGGCGGCCAGCCGGTACCCCCAACCGGAACCCGACGGGAACCCGACACGGCCCCGCGGCGGTTGCCGGCCTTCGTACCCTCGTCCGCGACCCCATCGTCGGCGCTCTGCGTGGGTCGGGGCGCCTTGTTGCTGGGTCGCGGCGGCCGGACGCCAGCCTCGCCAGGACCCTCATTACCGCCCTTTTGCCGCATGTCAGGCGAACCCGACCGGCCACCGCGCTGTTGTCCCGGCGCTGACCGCGCCACACCGGGCCGGCGCGCCAGCTTCTCCTCTTGCTGACCGTCGTCAGTCCGTTCCACGTAGTTAGCCGCCTTACGACCGGCCCCGCCCGATGTGTGCCGACGGTCGGACCCGCCCGGCTCACCGCCCCGCATAACCGAACCAGACACCGCAGAACCTCGACTCGAATCGCGCGACCCTCTGCCCTTACTTGATCCACCCAGCTCACCCACGGCGGGCGCCGCGCCCTCCGCGGCACCTGCCCGCCGCTGCCGCGTTGCGCCCCGACCGCCATCCGCCCTGGCTTGCCGGCTCTGGTCCGGCGCCGGGACCGCCCCTTCGCCCTGCTGCGGACCGGATCTGTCCCTACCGGCCTTGGTCGCGCTGGCCTTGGTCGCCCTACTGGCCTTGGTCGCCCTGTCGCTGGAACGAGACGTCGCCCGCGCATCGACATTGGGCACCAGGTCAGTTGCATCGCGGTCAGGCTGCCCGCCAGGAGGGGAGCCTGCCGCAGGACGTCGGGTGGTCGGGGTCGCGCCCGCACGCCGCGGGGAGCGCTCAACTCCGCTCGTGCCGGGTACCGCGCCGTCCGCCGCAACCGCGCCAAGGGGCGTGCCAACTCCCCTCGCGCGGGGTGCTCCGCCGTCCGCGGCGATCGCTCCGCGCGGGGTGCCAACTCCGGTCGCGCGGCGTGCCGCACCGTCCGCCGCAACCGCGCCACCCGGCGTACCAGCAGCCCTCGCACGGGCTGCCGCGCCATCGGCCACAACCGCGCCGCGCGGGGCGCCGACTCCGCCGGCACGGCGTGCCGCACCGTCCGCGGCAGCCCCACCGGTTCGGGTGCCAACGGCAGCGGGCGCATCCGAGTCCGCGGGCCCGATCGCGTGGCGAGACGGCCGCTTTTGCGGCTTGTCGGTCACCAGCAACTGGTCGGCGTGATCCTGCTCCGGGGACCCGGACGTCGACCCCTCGACGTCTGCCGCGAAGCTGCGTCCCCGTCGACCACTGGTCCCGCGCTGGACCGGGGGAGCGTCGCCGCCTTGAGCGGTTGTGGGCGCCGGACGGGTTGCCGGCGCCGACGTGCCCTTCGTTTTCCCGCGCGCCGCCTGCTTGGCTACGCCCGCGGGCTCGACAACCTGACTCACCGCGGCCGCAGAACCGCGCCGCCGCCGGCCACCAAGCGCAGGCTCCACGGGGGCAGCGTCGTGCCTTCGAGCCGCGGCCCGTGCCTGGCGAGAGGAAGCCTTCAATGCCGAGTCAGGCGTCAGCGGCAACGGCGCGGACTTGCTCGCAGGCGCCGCCGTCCCGACGACCTGGTCGGTGCCGCGCCGCCGCCGGCCACCAGGCGCGGGCTCCACCGGCGCAGTGTCGTCTGCTCGAGCCACGGCCCGCACCGGCCGCGAAGAAGCCTCCGGCGCCGAGTCAGCCGCCACCCTCGACAGCCGCGACTTGCCCGCAGGCGCCGCCGTCCCGACGACCTGGTCGGTGCCGCGCCGCCGCCGCGGGCCAGATGGAGGGTCGACCGGAACAACATCACCGGCCTTAGTGGTTACCGACGCCCGCCGCGCAGGGGCTTCCGGCACAAGCGTGGCGCTCGCTTTCAATGGCGCGGCCTTGCTCGCCGAGCCCGCCGCGTCAACGACTCGAGCCGCCGCCGCAGCAGACGCGGCACCACGAGGCTTACGCGCCGACCGAGGCGGCGATTCTGGAGAAGCCTCAGCGGTTGACCGCCGCGCTTTGGTCACCCCAGCCGCCTTGTCGACGGCAAGACCCACATCGGCAGCGTCATTCACCGCTTTGCGCCGCTGCCGACCACGACCTGCCTGCTGGGCGGGGGAACTGCCTGCGGCGTGATCCGGGCCTACCGCCGCGGATGCCGTTCGTCGGGTCCGCTCATCTGCCCCCGGGGCTCGTTTGCGCACCGTCGGCGCTTCGGCGGATCCACGCTCAGCCCCAACAGAAGCCTCCGCCGGGGCATGGCCGGCAACGGCCCCCCCGCGGCCACCGGCTGCTTGCCTACCCGACGCCGACGCGGACGACCCGTCGGCCCGCGACCGGACACTCGAGGACGAAGAGGAACCCACCGCGGTGCCTGGGCGCTTTCGCGGCTTCGGTGCGGACGAGGACGCCTCAACGGTCACGGCGTGCTGTCCCGACTTCGAGCCCGACGAGTCAGGCGAACCCGACGCACGGCGTCCGCGTTGCGCACCCGACGAACCGGACGCCGCGGCGTCCGGCGGGTCGGAACGACGCCCTCGCACCGGGGCCGCGTCAGGCGGCGGGGAAGAGGAATCGAAACCTGACGCTGGTCCCCGCCGACCCATCTAACCCCTCCGCGTTCTCCCTCGACCTCGACCTCGGCTCGCGGTCCGAGGTTGTGCCGGCTCGACCACGCGTTCCCGGATGATTTCCACGACCGTCGTCGGTGGGTCGACCAGGCCGACCCCGCATTGCCGTACGACCGCCGTGGCACCACCCAGTCGACCGATCGCGGTCTGGTGTTCCGCGATCTCGTCGGACGCCGACGCGCCCTTGAGGGCGAGCAGCCGTCCGCCGGGTGCGGTGAGGGGGAGACACCAGCCGGCGAGCCGGTCGAGCGGCGCGACCGCCCGAGCGGTGACCACGTCGGCCGGGGCAAGCTCGCCCCGGACCTCCTCAGCCCGGCCACGGACGACCGAAACCGCGTCGTCGAGGCCGAGTTGGGTCACCACTTCCGCCAGGAAGGCGGTCCGTCGTGCCAGTGGTTCGACCAGGACCACGGAGAGGTCCGGCCGCGCCACCGAAAGCACGATACCGGGCAAACCCGCCCCAGACCCCACGTCAATCACCGAAGCGCCGTACGGGATCAATTCGGTCATCGTCGCGCAGTTGAGCAGGTGGCGGTCCCAGATCCGCGGTGCCTCGCGCGGGCCGATCAAGCCGCGCACGACGCCGTCGGTCGCCAGCAGCTCGGCGTACGCGACGGCCAGCGGCAGGCGGTCGCCGAAAAGATCAACGGCCACCGGCGGGGGCGGCGGCAACTCGTCAGTCACAGGCAAGAACACTCCAGACATGGAACGGCCCGGGCGAGTGACCGCCCGGGCCGGAACCGCCGCGCACGAGGGCGCGGTGAAAGACATCAGGGAGCCGGGCGTACGACGATCCGGCGGTGCGGCTCGACGCCCTCGGACTCGCTCTCCACGCCGGCGAGGGCGTTGACGACATCGTGTACGCACTTGCGCTCGAACGCCGACATCGGCTCCAGGCGCACGGACTCGCCGTACTCCTTGACCTTCTCGACCGCGTTCTTGGCCACCGCGGCGAGCTCCTTGCGGCGGTTGGCCCGGTAGCCACCCACGTCGAGCAGCAGCCGGCTCGGCGAGCCGGTCTCCCGGAACACCGCGAGCCGGGTCAGCTCCTGCAGCGCCTCCAGCGTGGCGCCGCGCTGGCCGACCAGCGGCTGCAGCCGCCCGCCGACGACCTCGACCATCGGCCGCCCACCGGAGACGAGCTCGTCGATGTCGCCGTCGTAGTCCAGGATGTCGAGCAGGCCCTCGACGTAGTCCGCGGCGATCTCGCTCTGTCGGAACAGGTCGCTGTCGCTGGTCTCCTTCGCCTCGGCACCCTCGGCCTTCTCGGAGCCCTCCTCGGCCGAGTCGGCCTCATCCGCCTCATCCGCGTCTTCGGCCAGCTCAGCGGCCTCGTCCGCACGCGCAGCAGCCTCGTCCTTCTCCTCGTCGAACGGCTCTTCGGTGCGGGGGATGCTGGTGTCGGTCACGGTGTCATCTCCGTATGTCTCTCGCCGGACCGTGAGGTCCGCTGGTCAGCCCGCCCGGGTGAGCAGGTCACCGGGCCGGGCACGTCTGTGGTCGCAGGAGGCGCGGCCGGCGGAGGAGACGCCGGCCGCCGCGCTCATTTGCGTTTCGCCGGGCGGCGGCCGCCGGCCTTCTTCGGGTTGACCGGTTTCGCGCCGGGCTTGGGCGCCAGCGCCTTCCCGTCGACCGCGGGTTTCGCCGCGTCCGGCTGCTTGCCGTTGGCCTTGCCGCCGGCCGCCTTGCCACCAGCAGCCACCGCCTTGCCACCAGCCGCGCCCTTGCCGACCGCCTTGGGGGCGGCGCCGGGCTGCGGAGCGGCGGCGGACCGGGCCGCCTCGGTGATGCGGCTGAGGAAGCCACCTGACGACTTCTGCTGCGCCTGTGCCTCGCGCGCGGCCTGGGCCGCCCGAGCCTTCTCGCCGGCTTCCGAGTAGCGGTTGACCGTGTTGGCCGTGCTCACCGCCGGCGGCGGGAACTTCCGCAACACCCATTGCTGCTGGCCGAGGGTGAAGAGGTTGTTCGTGACCCAGTAGATGATCACACCGATCGGGAAGATCGCACCGGAGATCAGCAGCGACGCCGGGATGCCGTAGAGCATGATCCGCTGAAGCATCCGCTGCTGCGGGTCCTCGGCCCAACCGGTCTTCAGGATCATCTGGCGGCTGGTCAGGTAGGTCGTCGTGATCATGATGACGACCAGGATGGCCGCGATTATCTTGACGGTGATGACGCTCGCGTCGAGCGGGGCGAGCTCCGCGGCGCTCGAACCGAACCGGCCGGAGATCGGGGCCGTGAACAGGGTCGCGTGGGACGCGCTGTCGAACTGCGCGGCGGTCCAGCCGTACAGCTCCTTCGCCTGGTTGTTCGGGTTGAGGCGTTTGAGCACGTGGAACAGGCCGAGGAAGACCGGAATCTGCAGGAACATGGGCAGACAGCCCATGAGCGGGTTGGCCTTCTCCGTCCGGTACAGCTCCATGATCTCTTTCTGGAGCGTTTCCCGGTCACCCTTGTGTTTCTCCTGCAGCTCCTTGACCTTGGGTTGCAGGGCCTGCATCGCACGTTGCGACTTGATCTGTTTGACGAAGATCGGGAAGAGGATGACCCGGACCGTGACGACGAGGAAGAAGATCGCCAGGATCCAGGACCAGGTGGTGCCCAACACCGGCCGATCGGGCACGCCGATGGCGTCCCACACCCCGTGCCAGCGCAGCAGGATCCACGAAATCGCGTAGTAGATCCAGTCGAGACTGATGTGCACCAAGGGCTCCCGTCACTCGGCCAGGGGTTCCGCCGTGCCGGCGGGGCGACGACGACGCGGTTCCGGCACCGGGTCGTAGCCACCGGGGTGGAAGGGGTGGCAGCGCAGCAGCCGCCAGACCGTCAGACCGGTTCCGCGGATCGCACCATGCCGCGACACGGCCTCGAGGCCGTACGCGCTGCACGACGGATAGAACCGACAACGGGCCGGCAGTGCCGGGCTTATCCAACGACGGTACGCGATGATGCAAAAAGCCAGTACGCGGGCGGGGAGGCTGGGTTTCCCGGGTGTCGTGTTGCTGATGGTTTCCTGAGAACTCATCACGCCCCCCGACCCTTGCGACGGACACTCGCGGCGGCTATCGCTCGATCAAGATCCATACCGAGCCGCTCGTACGACCGTTCGGCGGCGCGTGGCGTCGCGCGCACCACCAGCGTCGACCCGGCCGGCAACGCGTCGAGCCGGGCCCGGGCCAGGTGTCGCAACCGGCGCTTGACCCGGTTGCGGACGACGGCGCCGCCGACCTTCTTGGACACGACGAAGCCGGCGCGCGCCGGTGGTGTGGCGGATGCCGCACCAGGGGCGGACGCCGGCTGGTCGAGGTCATGCGGGGACGAAAGCGTCAGGTGGACGACCACCCCGCCGCGGCCTTCGGTGCGGCCGTTGCGAACGGCGGCGGTGAACTCGTCGCGGCGCCGTAGGCGTTGCGCGGCGGCCAGCATCGCTGCCCTACTTCCATCCCGGTGCCGGACTGAGGTCAGGCCGACAGCTCCTTGCGACCCTTCGCCCGGCGGGCGGAGAGGATCGCGCGGCCGGCGCGGGTGCGCATGCGCAGCCGGAAGCCGTGGGTCTTGGCACGCCGGCGGTTGTTCGGCTGGAAGGTGCGCTTGCTCACGTCAGGCTCTCCGTCGTCGGGCGGTCCCGCACAGGCAGGGCCGGGTCTTTGGTTCGAAACAGGCGCGCCGCACGAGGGGTGCCTCGGCGCGTCGGCCGGCGTGCTCGTCACGCGTGGGGCGCCGCACGGGGCACCTACGCAGCAAGCATTCGCCACCCTACCAGAGGGCGACGGAGCGGCCGCTCAAGCCTACGCACGCCGACCTTGAGCGTCAAACACCGGCAAACGGCGCGTCGTCGCAGGCCGCGGCCGGTACGGCGCACCCGGAACCTGCCCCCTTTTGCGTATACCGAGAAGGCAGTTCTCTGTACAACGGTTGTAGGGGTGTGGACAACGCTGTTAGCGTGCCGGGTTGCCGGTCGGCGATCTGGGGGGCTCACGGCTGCCATACGGGGCAAAACCGGGCGAGGTGGTCAATCGTTCGGCACGGTGTAGCCATGCCGATGCCGAAACGGCTGAGTCCGGGCTCGACGGTTCGTATGGGACAGGCGCCACGATCGGCCAGCACACAGGCTGTGGATAACTTGTGGACAAGCGGTCAGGCCAGCCGCCCGTACGCGGGGGACTGTGCCCAGGCGCGGCGGGTCTGAGCAGGCCCGTCGCGGCCGAGCACATGGAGCGAGGGGGGTGGCGACAGGGTGTCCGAGACGATCGATCTCGCCGGGGTCTGGCTGGCGGCGACCGATGAACTGGCTGACGAGATCGTCTCCGCCCAGCAGCGCGCCTACCTCCGGCTGACCCGGCTCCGCGCCATCGTCGAGGACACCGCACTGCTCTCGGTGCCCGACGCCTTCACCCGCGACGTCATCGAGTCCCGGCTGCGCCCGGCGATCACCGAGGCCCTCTCGCGCCGGCTCGGCCGCGCGATCCAGGTCGCGGTGACCGTCCGCCCGCCCGAAGACGGCCAGCCCCGGCCGACCGGCTTCACCATCGCCCCGCCCGAGGAAGGCGGTGGCTACGCCGCCAACTCCTTCCCACCCCACCAGCGCAGCACGCCGCCGGACACCGCGGGCGGGTCCGGGGGTGGCGAACCACACCAGCAGGCAAGCGCGCCGCCGGCCCAGTCCGCGCCCCCGGTGCCGCCCGCTCCCCGCCAGCCCGGCACGCCACCGCAGCCCACCGCGCGCCCCGCGTCAGCGGCCCAGGCCCAGGCCCAGACCCCGGCCCCGAAGCCCGCGCCGGCCGACCCGCGCCCGACCACCGGCCCGACCAGCCCGAGCAGCGCCCCCGCCAAGTCCGACCCCCTCACCGCCCTCAACGCGCCGACCGCGCTGCACAGCGTCATCCAGCCCAAGCCCAACCCCCCGCTGGACCCGACGCCGACCAGCCCCGCCGCGCCCGGCCCGTCCCCCCGCCCCGCGGGCACCGGCGCCGTCGGCACGGCCCGCCCGCCGGTCCCCGCCGCGAACCCGACACCGCGCGACGCCGAGCGCGACCGGCAGGACGCGCTGTTCAGCAGCCCGTACGCACCGCCGCCGGCGCCGACCCCGCCGCAGGCCGTCCCCGGCTACTCGACGGGCGGCACGACCTACGGCACCCCGTACCAGCCGCGGGAGGAAGCGCGACCGCCCGCCCAGCCGGACCGGCGCGACAACCGCTACGACGAGCCCCCGACGCAGCCGATGCGGCGCGAGGGCGGCGACTCCGGGCCCGGCCGCTCCGGCGACCCCCGCCGCGACGACCGGCGCCCGGGCACAGAGGCGAGTGCCAACCGGCTCAACCCGAAGTACATGTTCGAGACGTTCGTCATCGGCTCGTCCAACCGGTTCGCGCACGCCGCGTCGGTCGCGGTGGCCGAGTCGCCGGCCAAGGCGTACAACCCGCTGTTCATCTATGGCAGTTCCGGGCTCGGCAAGACGCACCTGCTGCACGCGATCGGCCACTACGCCACGACGCTGGGCAACGCGCGGTCGGTGCGCTACGTCTCGACCGAAGAGTTCACCAACGACTTCATCAACTCGCTGCGCGACGACAAGACCAGCGCGTTCCAGCGCCGCTACCGCGACGTCGACATCCTGCTGATCGACGACATCCAGTTCCTGGAGAACCGCGAGCGTACGCAGGAAGAGTTCTTCCACACCTTCAATACGTTGCACAACGCCAACAAGCAGATCGTCATCACCTCGGACCGGTCGCCGAAGCAGCTGGCCACATTGGAGGATCGGCTGCGCACCCGGTTCGAGTGGGGGCTGCTGGCCGACATCCAGCCGCCGGACCTCGAGACGCGGATCGCGATCCTGCAGAAGAAGGCGGCGCAGGAACGGTTGTACGCGCCGCCGGACGTCCTCGAGTTCATCGCCTCCCGGATCGCCAACTCGATCCGCGAGCTCGAGGGCGCGCTCATCCGGGTGACCGCGTTCGCCTCGCTGACCCGCTCGCCGGTCGAGCTCGCGATCGCCGAAGAGGTGCTCCGCGACTTCATCCCGGACGGCTCCGGCCCCGAGATCACCGCCGACCAGATCATGGTGTCGACCGCGGACTACTTCGGCGTCTCGCTCGAGGACCTGCGCGGCCACTCCCGCTCGCGGGTGCTCGTCAACGCCCGCCAGGTGGCCATGTATCTCTGTCGCGAGCTGACCGACCTCTCGCTGCCCCGGATCGGGCAGGCGTTCGGCGGCCGCGACCACACCACGGTCATGCACGCCGACCGGAAGATCCGCCAGCAGATGGCGGAGCGGCGCTCGCTCTACAACCAGATCGCCGAGCTGACGAACCGGATCAAGCAGACCTCCTGATCTCAACCGGTTGGTTCAGGCACACCGCCTGAGACCACTCAGTTCTCCACAACCTCGGCACGTTTTCCACAGCCCGGCATCGATCCACAGGGTGCCGGGCTTTTCCACGTCTTCTCCACAGGTTCACCAACAGCTGTGTCCACACATGGAAAAACCGTCGCTGCCCGCGTTTCCAGTATTGTCCGGATTAGGTTGTTTACTAGGATTAGTCTGGATCAGTCTGCGTCCCCAGGTTTCTTCACAGGTAAGGAGCGGTTATCCGCAGAACACACAGGTGACTCGCGTCTATCCACAGTTCCCACATCGAATCCACAGCCGCTGTCCACCGTCGTGGACGGCGTCGCGGTCGTGCCCGTCGATATCCACACAGGCTGTGGACGAAGGCTGGGGACAGTGCTGTGGACGCGGGCTCCTGCATCCACAGCGGTGGACACCGTGTGCGGAGCGTGTTGAAGGTTCTGGGGAAACTCAGAAGATGATCTCCAAGGGGTGTGGAGAAACCGTGGGTAAACCCGGTGGACAACCGGTGGACAACTCGGCGTCGCTGTGTGCGGACGATCGCCTGTGGATCGGCGGCCGAGTTACACGCAGGTTCCTCCACATGTTCGCCACCGGTGGATAACGTGTCTGACCAGCCAAAACGGCGACGATCCACAGTTTGCACAGCACCGATGAAGACGACTACTTATCTCTTTAGAGAGAAGAAAACCAATCATCACGTCTGGGGATTTGTGCATGGCGCTCGAACCGTCTCGGAAAACACCGGGGTCGGGCGCACGTCGAGGCAGGGCGCGTCTTAAGGTTCGGTGGGGCACTACGTATCGGACCCGACCCGGAGGCATCGCATGAAGTTCCGCGTGGAGCGCGACGCGCTCGCCGACGCCGTGGCGTGGACGGCGAAGAGCCTGCCCAGCCGGCCGTCGGTGCCGGTCCTCGCGGGCGTCATGCTGCGCGTGTCCGACGGCAGCCTCGAGGTCTCCGGTTTCGACTACGAGGTCTCCAGCCAGGTGACCGTCGAGATCCAGGGTGACGCCGACGGCGCCGCACTGGTCTCCGGCCGGCTGCTCGCCGAGATCACCAAGGCCCTGCCCGGCAAGCCGGTCGACATCGCGGCCGTCGGCGCCCACCTCGAGCTCGTCTGCGGCAGCGCCCGGTTCACCCTGCCGACCATGCCCGTCGAGGACTACCCGAGCCTGCCGGCGATGCCCGCCAGCGCCGGCACGATCGACGCCGCCGCCTTCGCGACGGCGGTCGCCCAGGTCGCCATCGCCGCGGGCCGCGACGAGACGCTGCCGATGATGACCGGTGTCCGCGTCGAGCTGTCCGGCAGCAACATCGCCCTGCTCGCCACCGACCGCTACCGGCTGGCCATGCGCGAGCTGGAGTGGCGCCCCGAGGACCCGGAGATCAGCCTCAACGCGCTGGTGCCGGCCCGCACGCTCAACGACACGGCCAAGACCCTCGGCCCGCTCGGTGGCGACGTCACGATGGCCCTGGCGCACGGCGGCGCCGGCGAGGGCATGATCGGCTTCTCCGCCGGCACCCGCCGCACCACCAGCCGCCTGCTCGACGGCGCCAACTACCCCCCGGTGCGCTCGCTCTTCCCCGCCAGCCACAACGCCGAGGCCCGCGTCTCGGTGCCCGCGCTGGTCGAGGTCGTCCGCCGCGTCGCCCTCGTCGCCGAGCGGACCACCCCGGTGCTGCTCAGCTTCGGCCCCGACGGCCTGGTCGTCGAGGCGGGCGGCAGCGAGGAGGCCCGGGCCAGCGAGGCGATGGAGGCCACGTTCAGCGGCGAGCCGCTGACCATCGGCTTCAACCCGCAGTACCTGATCGACGGGCTGCAGAACCTTCTCGCGCCGACGGCCGTCCTCTCCTTCGTCGACGCCTTCAAGCCCGCAGTGATCTCGCCCGCCGCTGACGACGGCGAGATCGTCTCCGGATACCGCTACCTGATCATGCCGATCCGGGTTACCCGCTGACCCGCGGGTAACGCAGGGAGCACAAAGGCACGTCACCACGGGAGGGGAACCCGCTATGCAGCTGGGGCTCATCGGCCTGGGCCGGATGGGCGGCAACATGCGCGAACGTCTGCGCGCCGCCGGTCACGAGGTCGTCGGATTCGACCACAACCTAGAGATCTCCGACGCCAAGAGTTTGTCGGAGCTGGCCGCCAAGCTGACCGCTCCCCGTGCGGTCTGGGTGATGGTCCCGGCCGGAGTCACCGACAGCACGATCGACGAGCTGGCCGAGGTCCTGGGCGACGGTGACATCATCATCGACGGCGGCAACTCGCGGTTCAGCTCTGACGCCCCGCGCGCGGAGCGGCTGCACGCGAAGGGCCTCGGCTACGTCGACGTCGGTGTCTCGGGCGGTGTCTGGGGCCGGGAGTACGGCTACGCGCTGATGGCCGGCGGCTCGGAGGAGCACATCGGCCGGCTCATGCCGATCTTCGAGGCGCTCAAGCCCGCCGGCGAGTTCGGCTTCGTGCACGCCGGCCCGGTCGGTGCCGGTCACTACGCCAAGATGGTCCACAACGGCATCGAATACGGTCTGATGCACGCGTACGCCGAGGGCTACGAGCTGTTGGGCGCCTCCGAGATGGTGACCAACGTGCCCGGCGTGATCAAGTCGTGGCGCGAGGGCACCGTGATCAAGTCGTGGCTGCTCGACCTGCTCGACCGCGCGCTCGAGGAGGACCCGGGCCTCGACGCGATCAAGGGGTACGCCGACGACACCGGCGAGGGCCGCTGGACGGTCGAGGAGGCGATCCGGCTCGCCGTGCCGATGCACGTCATCGCCGCGTCGCTGTTCGCCCGCTTCGAGTCCCGCGAGGACGACTCCCCGGCGATGAAGGCGGTGGCCGCCCTGCGCAACCAGTTCGGTGGGCACCCCGTCAAAAAGAGCTGATCCGTGTACGTCCAGCGGCTCGAGCTGGTCGACTTCCGCTCCTACGAGCGGGTGGCGATCGACCTCTCCGCTGGGACGAGCGTGCTGGTCGGCCCCAACGGGGTCGGTAAGACCAACCTGCTCGAGGCGCTGGGTTACGTGGCGACCCTGGACAGTCACCGGGTCGCCACGGACGCCCCACTCGTCCGCGCCGGCGCCGCGGCGGCGGTGGTCCGCTGCCTGGTCGTCCACGATGGACGCGAGCTGCAGGTCGAGCTCGAGATCGTGCCGGGCAAGGCCAACCGGGCGCGGCTGGGCCGGTCCCCGGTCCGGCGCGCCCGCGACGTGCTGGGCGCGCTGCGGATGGTGCTGTTCGCACCGGAGGACCTGGAACTCGTCCGCGGCGATCCGGCCGAACGCCGGCGCTATCTCGACGACCTGCTGGTGGCCCGGCAACCGCGGTACGCGGGCGTGCGCGCCGACTACGACCGGGTCGTCAAGCAACGCAACGCGCTGCTCCGCACGTCCTACCTGGCCCGCAAGACCGGCGGCACCCGCGGCGGCGATCTGTCCACACTGGATGTGTGGGACGCGCACCTCGCCCGGCACGGCGCCGAGCTGCTGGCGGGGCGGCTGGAGCTGACGACGGCGCTGGGCCCGTTCGTGGCCAAGGCCTACGACGCGGTCGCGGCCGGCCGCGGCGCGGCGGGCATCGCCTACCGCGCGGGGGTCGACGTCTCGACACCGGACCGCGCACACCTGGAGTCGGCGCTGTTGGAGGCCCTGGCGGCCAGCCGTTCGTCCGAAGTGGAACGCGGGGTGACCCTGACGGGCCCGCACCGCGACGACCTCGTGCTGACGCTCGGCGAGCTGCCGGCGAAGGGCTACGCGAGCCACGGCGAGTCCTGGTCGTACGCTCTGGCCCTGCGCCTGGCCTCCTACGATTTGCTACGCGCCGACGGCATCGAGCCGGTGCTGGCCCTGGACGACGTCTTCGCCGAGCTGGACGCGGGCCGCCGGGAACGGCTGGCCGAGCTGGTCGGCGGCGCGAGCCAGCTGCTGGTGACCTGCGCGGTCGCCGAGGACGTGCCGGCGGCCCTGGGCGGGGCCCGCTTCGACGTCGCCGAAGGGACGGTCCGCCGTGCCGACTGAGAAACCCACCAGCGGGGCGCCCGACTCCCGGCCCGAACGGCCCGGCAACGCCGGGACCGACCGGGCCGCCGAGAGTGGGGCGCCCGGCCCCGGGCCTATGCGATCCGGCAGTGCCGGGACCAGCCGGCCCGGCCGCGCCCCGCAAGGGGCGGCGGATCCGGGACCCGAGCGGTCCGGCAACGCCGGGACCGGTCGGGGCGGACGCACCGCCGGCGGAAGCCGTGGTTCGGGGTCGCGTGGGTCCGGCGCGTCCGAGTCCGGCGGTGGGCCGCCGGCTTCCGGCCCGTCGAACCAGCCGGACGGGTCGCCGGCCGTGACCGATGGCGCGGCCAATGCGGGGCTGGCTGGGCCGGAACTGGCGCGGGCCGCCCTGGACGCCGCGCTGGCCAAGCGGAACACGGCCGCACCCCGGCGCCGGCCGGCGGTCGGTGGTGGCGGCGGCCAGCGGCGGTTGCGGGGCTACTCGGGCCCCGGCCCGGACCCGCGCGACCCCCAACTGTTGGGTGCCGTCATGGAGCGGCTGGTCAAGGCCCGCGGCTGGCAGAAGCCGGCCGCCGAGGCGACGGTCTTCGGCGCGTGGGAGAAGGTCGTCGGCCCGGACATCGCGGCGCACTGTCGTCCGATCAAGCTGGCCGACGGCGAGCTGACCGTCGAGGCCGAGTCGACGGCCTGGGCCACCCAACTCCGGCTGCTGGCCGCGAACCTGCTCAAGCGGATCGCCGGCGAGGTCGGCCACAACGTGGTCAAGAAGCTGCACATCCACGGCCCGGCCGCGCCGTCCTGGTCCCGCGGTCCCCGCCGCGTCCAGGGCCGCGGCCCGCGCGACACCTACGGCTGATCCACCCGAGCCCAACGGTCGCCGCGCCGTTGTCGACCCAGAGCTGCGGCCACGCCGCGTTCCCGGCCGCCCGCCCCCTCTGGCTTGCGTCCGCGGAATTGTCTGTGGCCGATCCCTGTCACGGCTGGGGCTGCCGCGCTGTTTCACCCACCCGCGCCAAGGTTCACGCCCCGCGCTGCGTGCGCCCACCCGCCCGGACGCCTGCGGTCGCGACGATGTTCGCGGCTATCGAGCGGCACGACCCCGCACCAAGCCAGGGCGGCCGAAGCCGACCGCGGCGAACCAGGACCGACCGACAGAGCAGCGGCGACTAGCCCGAGGGCGATGGTCACGACGGGTGTTCGTAGCTGATCCGCGTCCATGGCCGTGGTTCCGGCCCGGTGCCCACCCGACCCAGGCGGGACGAGTAATTCCCAGCACGGATCTTGGCAAACCGTTGCTGCCCTGCCAGCAACCGTTTACCAAGATCCGTCGCGGCGGCTGTTCGATGACCCGGCGGACCGGTGCGTGACGCGGCCGCGCCCCGCGGTCGAACCCCCTGATCGGCTGCGATCACGAACTCAGATTCAGACTCACTGGTTTGGGGGCCTTCTCGAAGTAGGGGGCCGGAGCGAGGCGACGCCCGAGTCCGGCGCAGCCCGGTCAGCCACGTCGAGACAGGGCCGGGGCCCCGTCATCCGGTTGCCGTCCGCGTCGGGTTTTGGTGTGGGTGTGTGCCGCGGACCCGACAGGGCAGAGGCCGCTTCGCGTGCTTCTGCCCGGTGCGTGCGGAAGCGCGCGGTGCGCACCATCATGGACGTGCGCAAACCGCCATTGACCGTTGATCAGCTCTTGGTCGTCGAGTGGTCGTCGATCGCCAGGTCGCTCTCAGTAGTCCGCGTATACGGCGAAGCCGCGGTCCGCGCACCGGCGGTAGAAGCGCGACAACACCAGGAGCTCGCTGCGCGCGAAGCTCCACTGTGGCGCGTCGCCCGACTCGTCGCGCAGCGAGTCGAGGCGCCCGTCGAGCCAGCGCAACTGCTGGTCGGCCAGGCGGCCCCCGGCCAGAGCGGTCCGCAGCACCGCGCCCACCGACTCGAAGGTCACCGACTCGCCGTGCGGCCGATGGCCCTCGACGAACCGCTCCAGGCCCCCCGCGATCCACGCGCAGCCGTCGGGGTCGATCACGGGGTCCTCGTCCTCCGCGGCGGCCTCTGTGGCATAGAGCACACCCTGCAGGCCGAGCAGCAGATCGACGAGTTCGGTGTACGCGGTCGCGCGGACCGTGCCCGTCTTGGCGATGTGGCCCGCCAGCGCGGCGGTCGGCGCGGCGACATCGGGGGCGTCCGCGAGGTCGGCGAAGTCGACGAACTCGGCCGGGGCCACGGGGTCGTAGAAACGACCGGCGCGCGGCCACTGGACGGCGACGTTGTCCAGCCCCATCGGGCCACCCTTTCTCCGCTGAGCAGCTTCCCGACACCGGTGGGTAGGTGCGCGGAGCGTATCCCACGGCCGGGTGCTTGCACCGATCGGACCGCGGGGCAGAAACTACGGCAGACTAGCGGGTTCGCGCGACCCCCGGACGGTCACCATTGCGGTGGCGATCATGGCCCCGATATCCGATTTGCCGGGACCATCGCTCCCGCCGGCCCCACCGGCCACCGAACGCGGTTCACGATCTGCGGGCAAAAGGCGCCGACGGGGGGCTGGCTCGCGTGGAAGGCCCATTCGTGTGGGGGGAGTCGCGGATACCGACGTTCGGGCCGCCAGGAAGCTTCTAGCGCGGTTTTAGGGGTGCGCCGGATGGGTGTTCGGGCCTCCGGCCCGGTAAGATTGGTAGCAGACGAAGGACGACGCGCGGACGACCGCATCGGGTCCTCCCCGGCCCGGGGCCGCCCGCGTGTCATGTCCAGCCGATCGTGACCGCGGGAGGGCGCGGCGAGCGGCGCGCCCACACCCCGGTCGCGCTGCCCGCACAGGGCCGTCCCGCCATACCCGCGCCCCGAGCGTCCACCTGGACGCCGGGCCGGCGCGAGAAAGTGGCCAAGGTGGCAACGCAGAAAAAGCAGGAGTACGGCGCCGAGTCGATCCAGGTGCTCGAGGGCCTCGAGGCGGTCCGCAAGCGCCCCGGCATGTACATCGGGTCGACCGGTGAACGTGGTCTGCATCACCTGGTCTGGGAGGTCGTCGACAACGCGGTCGACGAGGCACTGGCGGGCTACTGCGACACGATCGACGTCGTGCTGCTCGCCGACGGCGGCGTGCGCGTCGTCGACAACGGCCGTGGGTTCCCCGTCGACCTCCACCCGAAGCTGAAGAAGCCGGGTGTCGAGGTCGCGCTGACCGTGCTGCACGCCGGCGGCAAGTTCGACGGCAAAGCCTACGCAGTGTCGGGTGGTCTGCACGGCGTCGGCGTCTCCGTGGTCAACGCCCTGTCCACCCGGATGGAGGTCGTGATCCACAAGTCCGGGAACGTCTACCGGCAGAGCTACGTCAACTCCAAGCCCGGGCCGCTGGAGAAGGGCGAGACCACCAACACGACCGGCTCCTCGGTCTCCTTCTGGCCCGACGCGAAGATCTTCGAGACGACCGAGTTCGCCTTCGAGACGATCTACCGGCGCCTCCAGGAGTACGCGTTCCTCAACCGCGGCCTGACCATCCACTTCCGCGACGAGCGCCCGAACAGCGAAGAGGACGGCAAGGCCCGCGAGGTCACCTTCCTCTACAAGGGCGGCATCGCCGACTTCGTGCGACACCTCAACAACAGCAAGTCGCCGATCCACAAGTCGGTGGTCGAGTTCGGTGGCGAAGAGGAGGGCATGGCGGTCGAGATCGCCATGCAGTGGAACGAGTCGTACGGCGAGTCGGTCTACACGTTCGCCAACACGATCAACACCCACGAGGGCGGCACCCACGAGGAGGGCTTCCGCGCGGCGCTGACCGGCGTGATCAACAAGTACGGCGCCGAGAAGAAGATCCTCAAGGGCGACGAGAAGCTGACCGGTGAGGACATCCGCGAAGGCCTCGCGGCGATCATCTCGGTCAAGCTGGCCAACCCGCAGTTCGAGGGCCAGACGAAGACCAAGCTGGGCAACACCCCGGTCAAGAGCTTCGTGCAGCGCGTCTGCAACGAGTGGCTCAACGACTGGCTGGAGCGCAACCCCAGCGAGGCCAAGACGATCATCACCAAGGCGACCCAGGCCTCCCGGGCCCGGATCGCCGCGCAGCAGGCCCGCAAGCTGGCCCGCCGCAAGTCGCTGCTCGAGTCGGGCTCGATGCCGGGCAAGCTGGCCGACTGCCAGTCGACTGACCCGCGCGAGTCCGAGGTGTTCATCGTCGAGGGCGACTCGGCGGGTGGCTCGGCCAAGCAGGGCCGCGACCCGCGGGTCCAGGCGATCCTGCCGATCCGCGGCAAGATCCTCAACGTGGAGAAGGCCCGGATCGACCGGGTGCTGAAGAACAACGAGGTCCAGGCGCTGATCACGGCGCTGGGCACCGGCATCCACGACGACTTCGACATGGAGAAGCTGCGCTACCACAAGGTCGTGCTGATGGCCGACGCCGACGTCGACGGCCAGCACATCCAGACGCTGCTGCTCACCCTCCTGTTCCGCTTCATGCGGCCGCTGGTCGAGCTCGGCCACGTCTACCTGGCGTCGCCACCGCTCTACAAGATCAAGTGGAACAAGAAGGGCGACGACGCGCAGTACGCGTACTCGGACCGGGAGCGTGACGGGCTGATCCGCCTCCGCCAGGAGAAGAAGCCCAACGCCAAGCCCGACGACATCCAGCGGTTCAAGGGTCTGGGCGAGATGAACTACCCGGAGCTGTGGGAGACCACGATGAACCCGGCGACCCGCACCCTGCGCCAGGTGACGCTCGACGACGCCGCCACTGCCGACGAGTTGTTCAGCGTGCTCATGGGCGAAGATGTCGAGGCCCGGCGCTCGTTCATCCAGCGCAACGCGAAAGACGTGCGCTTCCTGGACATCTGACGCAACCATCCGGGGGTCGGCTCGCGTCTAGGAGTCGGCCCCGGATGGAGGCGAGCGCAGAAGTTATCCACAGACTGGTCGGTTTCCACAGCCGTTATCCACAGGACAAAAACGGCATTTAGGGCGAAAAAGGATTAATTGTGACGGATAACCCCGAGGCCAACGAGCCGGATCTCGAGGCGGCGGCGGCCGCGGTTGGCAGTCGCGACCGCATCGAGCCGGTCGGGCTCGAGGTCGAGATGCAGCGCTCCTACCTCGACTACGCGATGAGCGTGATCGTCGGGCGCGCCCTGCCGGACGTCCGCGACGGTCTCAAGCCGGTTCACCGCAAGATCCTTTACGCGATGTACGACTCGGGCTACCGGCCCGACCGCGGCTACGTGAAGTGTTCCCGTGTCGTCGGCGACGTGATGGGTCAGTTCCACCCGCACGGCGACTCCGCGATCTACGACGCGCTGGTCCGGATGGCGCAGACCTGGTCGCTGCGCTACCCGCTGGTCGACGGCAACGGCAACTTCGGCTCGCCGGGCAACGACCCGGCCGCCGCCATGCGCTACACCGAGTGCAAGCTCGACCCGCTGGCCATGGAGATGCTCCGGGACATCGACGAGGACACCGTCGACTTCCAGGACAACTACGACGGCCGGGCCAAGGAGCCGGTGATCCTGCCGTCGCGGATCCCCAACCTGCTGGTCAACGGCGCTGAGGGCATCGCGGTCGGCATGGCCACCAAGATCCCGCCGCACAACCTGCGCGAGGTCGCCGAGGCGGTCAGGTGGTGCCTGGAGCACCCGGACGCCGACGAGGAGAGCACGCTCGAGGCGCTGCTGGGCATCGTCAAGGGTCCTGACTTCCCGACCTACGGCCTGATCGTCGGCACCCAGGCCATCCAGGACGCCTACCGCACCGGTCGTGGCTCCATCCGGATGCGCGCGGTGGTCGAGGTCGAGGAGGACAAGAAGGGCCGGGCCTGCCTGGTCGTCAGCGAGCTTCCGTACCAGGTCAACCCCGACAACCTGGCCGAGCGGATCGCCGAGCTGATCCGCGAGGGCAAGATCGGCGGGATCGCCGACATCCGGGACGAGTCGTCCGGGCGTACGGGTATGCGGATCGTGATCGTGCTCCGTCGCGACGCGGTCGCCAAGGTCGTGCTGAACAACCTCTACAAGCACACCCAGCTCCAGGAGACGTTCGGCGCCAACATGCTGGCGCTGGTCGACGGCGTGCCGCGCACGCTCAACCTGGCGCAGTTCATCCGCTACTACGTCGAGCACCAGATCGACGTCATCCAGCGGCGCACCGCGTACCGGCTGCGCAAGGCCGAGGAGCGCGCGCACATCCTGCGCGGTCTGGCCAAGGCGCTGGACGCGCTCGACGAGGTCATCGCCCTGATCCGGCGCTCGCCCACCGTCGAGGACGCCCGCGGTGGCCTGATCCGGCTGCTGGACATCGACGAGATCCAGGCGACCGCGATCCTGGACATGCAGCTCCGCCGGCTGGCGGCCCTGGAGCGGCAGAAGATCATCGACGAGCTGGCGAAGATCGAGATCGACATCGCCGACCTCAAGGACATCCTCGCCAAGCCGGAGCGGCAGCGGAAGATCGTCGCCGACGAGCTCAGCGAGATCGTGGCCAAGTGGGGCGACGAGCGCCGCACGAAGATCATCCCGTTCGACGGCGAGGTCTCCATGGAGGACCTCATCGCGCGCGAGGACGTCGTCGTGACGATCACCCGCACCGGGTACGCGAAGCGTACGAAGGTCGACCTCTACCGCTCGCAGCGCCGGGGCGGCAAGGGCGTCAGCGGGGCGGGCCTGCGGCAGGACGACATCGTCAGCCACTTCTTCGTGTGCTCCACCCACGACTGGATCCTGTTCTTCACGAACAAGGGCCGGGTCTACCGGGCCAAGGCGTACGAGCTGCCGGAGGCGAGCCGCACCGCCCGTGGCCAGCACGTGGCGAACCTGCTGGCCTTCCAGCCCGACGAGCACATCGCACAGGTGATCGAGATCGCCAACTACGGCGTGGCTCCCTACCTCGTGCTGGCGACCCGCAACGGCCTGGTCAAGAAGACCAAGCTCGAGGAGTTCGACTCCAACCGCTCGGGCGGCATCATCGCCGTCAACCTGCGCGACGAGGACGAGCTGGTCGGCGCCGCGCTCGCCGGCCCTGACGACGACCTGCTGCTGGTGTCCAAGATGGCGCAGGCGATCCGGTTCAACGCGACCGACGAGGCGCTGCGGCCGATGGGCCGGGCCACGTCGGGCGTGATCGGCATGCGCTTCACCGGCGCCGACGAGCTGCTCTCGATGGAGGTCGTCCGGGAGGGCATGGAGGAGCTGGACGTGCTGGTCGCCACGAACGGCGGCTACGCGAAGCGCACGCCCATCGCGGAATACCCGGTGCAGGGGCGCGGCGGGAAGGGTGTGTTGACCGCTAAGCTCACCGAGCGTCGGGGCGGGCTCGTAGGGGCAGTGGTGATCAGTCCCGACGATGAGCTGTTTGCTATAACGAGCAATGGTGGTGTTATCCGGACTCCGGTGAAGCCTGTACGCCGAACGCGCGATCGGAACACAATGGGGGTCAAGCTCATGGACCTTCCGGACGGCGTAACCATCGTGGCCATCGCTCGCAATGCCGACGAGCCCGACGAACAGGACTAGTTGATGACGGAGACACAGGCGAAGTCGGGGGCTGCGGGGGCCTCGACCACCCCGGACGCGAACGCCGCCGACGCCGGTGGTGGGTCCGCGACCGGCCGTGCGGCGGTAGGCCGGGCGGTAGTCCCCGCAGACGCACCGTCGCCCAAGTTCACCCGAGCTCCGGGCATGCCACCGCCGCCGGACAAGCCTGGTGAGAACGACAACTCGTCCGATGAGGGTGGTTCCGAGTCGGCTGCTGGTTCCTCGTCCTCCTCCGCCGCGGCCGCGGCGGGGGGCTCGGGTTCGGGCTCCGGCTCCGGCTCCGGCGGCAAGTCGCCGGTCTCCGTGTCGTCCACGCTGGGCGGCCTGTCGTCCGGCACCAAGGCTGCGGGCTCGCCCGCCGGCGGGTCGGGCGTGCCGCCGACGATCACGCGTCCGGGCGCGGCGGGTGCCGGCCGGCCCGGTGCCGGCGGCCCGGCCGCTGGTCAGTCTGCCGCGGCGGGCGCCGGCGGCGCTTCGGCGGTGGGTGCGGCCCGGGTGACCGAGGCTGTCCGCACGGCGCGTTCGACGGTCGCGGGCGGTGCCGCGCGCGGCCCGCGTCGGGCGCGGCTCAACGTCAAGCGGATCGACCCGTGGTCGGTGTTCAAGTTCGCGTTCGCCGTGTCCCTGGTGCTCTTCATCGTGGTCATCGTCGCGACGTCGGTGCTCTACCTGGCGCTCGACGCGATGGGCGTGTTCGAGAAGGTCAACACGAGCCTGGGCGACCTGATCAGCGCGAGCGGCGGCAGCGAGGGCAGCACGTTCAAGATCACAGCCAAGGGCGTGATCGGCACGTCGGCCCTGATCGGCGTGGTCAACGTGGTCCTGTTCACCGCGCTCGCGACCTTGGGCGCGTTCATCTACAACGTCTGCGCCGACCTGGTCGGCGGCGTCGAGCTCACCCTCGCCGAGCGCGACTGACCCCTTCGTGGTGATACCGGGTGACCGGAAGGAGGCGTGACGCGGAGCGTCACGCCTCCTGAGGACTCTGAGGATGACGCCGCGGTGCGGCATGCCGGTATCCAAGTTGGGGGAAGGGGAGCGGGTACGGTAACCTTGCCCGGTCGCACGGGGCTATAGCTCAGTCGGTTAGAGCGCAGAGCTGATAACTCTGAGGTCGCTGGTTCGATTCCAGCTAGCCCCACTTCAGACGGTCCGGCATTTCTCGACGCGTGAGGGGTCGACCCCAAATGTTGAAGAAGCTCCTGATCATCGTCGGAGTCGTGGGTGTCGCCGCCCTGGTGGTGAAGAAGGTCAAGGAGTCCAGCGACGAGCGGGCTCTCTGGCACGAGGCGACCACCGCGCCCGACCTGCGATAAATCCTTCCGACACCGGCGGTTCCACCCGCCGTCGGGGCCGTAGCTCAACTGGCAGAGCACTGCCTTTGCAAGGCAGGGGTTAGGGGTTCAAGTCCCCTCGGCTCCACCAGCAATCTCGCGTGCCGGCCAGGCGAACCGGGTCACGAGCAGCGCCGCGACCGCGTAGGCCACGACCACTTCGATGGCCGCGCTCGGCCACGCGGGGATGACCGGTGCGGGTCCGTAACACAGCAGCAGCGCGCCGGCGATGTGCGCGCCCACCAGCGCGACCGCCCACGGGTGGCGCAGGCGGGCGACCCAGGCACCGATCCAGCCGAGCACGAGCGCGCCCGGCACCGCGTAGATCAGGAAGACGACCGCCGTCGCCGCCAGGATGTTCGTACCGTTGTCGAGCCGTGAGTCGCTTCCGACCGCGGACCCGGCCTGCCACTGTGCGACCAGGAGCGCGCCGAACACCGGTAGGCCGACGAGGGCACCTCGCACCGCGACGCGGCGCCCGGTTGCGACGATCGACCGCGCCGCGACAACCCGGTTGCCCGGTGGGCGGCGGCGAACAGCCGAGTGCGGATCGGACTTCACGGTCATCCATGTCTCGACCTTTCGCCGGTACGCTGCGCGCGTGAGCTACGACCTCATGTTCATGCGGCGGCAGCCCGGGCAGACCTGGGACGAGGCACTGGACGCGGCCGAGGACTACAGGGACTTCGGCGCGGGCCCGGACGAACGGGTCTGGCTGCGGGTCCTGGGCCGCGCGAAGCTGCTGCTCGGCGACGTCACGGCGAGCCTGACCGACGCGAGCGGCGAGATCAGCCACGCGGGCACGGGCATCGCGCTCGCGCTCTACGCGGACTCGGCGGAGATGACGGTCCCCGACGGCGTCGCCGGCCACGGCGCGACCGCGGTCCTGCGGACGATGTTCCTGCTGGGCCAGGTGGTCGAGGAGGAGACGGGCCTGGAGGGCTACGACACTCAGGCCGGCCAGCCCATCCGCGAGGCGGCCGCCAACCTCGACCTGGGCGGCGTCTCGCTCGAGATGGTGATCCGCCTGCCGGGCACCTGACCCGGTTTACGGCGTGGTGATGTCCCAGCGCTTGGCGAGTTGGCGGCGGCCCTCGTCGGTGATGCGCAGGGCGCGGTGCCCCGGTGCCCGGCGGACGAACCAGCCCTCGGCCAGGACGTGCGCGCAGACCGCCGCACCCAACGCACCGGCCAGGTGCGGGCGGCGTTCGGTGAAGTCCAGGCACGAGCGGGCGAACGCCCGCCGGCTCGCGCGAGCGTCGGCGATGTCGATCCCGGCGTCGGCGAGCGCTTCCGCGCCGGCAGGGGTCAGGGTGAAGCCGTCGCCGCCGGCGGTGAGCAGCGACCGGGCCACGAACGCGTCGACCAGGGCGACCGCGACGACCCCGGCCAGGTGGTCGTAGCAGGTGCGGGCCAGCGTCATCGCCTCGTCCGTGCGGGACTGCCGCAGCGAGCGGACCGGTCGCGGCGGGCTGATCGCCCCCAACGCCTCCAGGGCGTGGGCGACGTCGGGCGAGGCGAGCCGGAAGTAGCGGTGCCGCCCACTGTGCGCGACCTCGACCAGACCACCGGCGACGAGTTGGGCGAGGTGGCCACTGGCGGTGGAGGGCCGGACCTGCCCGGCGCGGGCGAGTTCGCCGGCCGCCAGGGCCTCGCCGGACAGCAGCGCGTCGAGCATCGCCGCCCGGGCGGGTTCAGCGATCAGCCGGGCAACCGCTGCGAGGTCGACGTCGGTGGTCATCGCCCCACGGTAGGCCCACGACCTTTCGGTGCCGACCGAACTTTCCCACACCTACGTTCGCTTCATGATCACTGAGCTGATTCAACAGAGCGTGGACGAGGTGCTGGGCCGGGCGGCCGGTTGGCTGGGTTGGGACGGCCGCCCGGTCTGCCGCGACGGGAACGCCTGGACGCCGCACAAGGCCATCCGCCGGGTCACGGACCACCTGATCGACCACCTGGCCGAGATCGACTGCCGCCTCGCGGGCCTCCCGACGATCCCCGACGAGTGGCACGGCCGGGCGGTCACGACCGACGCGGACTTCGCGCGCTTCACGGAGGTCGACCTGGACGAGGCACGCAGCCGCCTGACCCGCCTGGCGGGCTGCTACCGGGCACGACTCCAGCCCCTCGACGCGGCGACGCTGGACGAGAAGCCGGCGGACGCCTGGTCGATCCGGGAGGTGGTGGAACACGTCGCGAACATCACCTATTACGCCCGCATGCTCGACCCGGCCGAACCGGCCTAGTCCTCGACGCCACCAGCCCGCGACGCCCGGACCTCTGGCCGCCGTCTACGACAGCGCCCCGACGGCGGCCGCGGCGCGAGCCGGCCCCCGGCGCCGAGAATTCCAGGAGGTGTGACGGCAGGCGCCCGCGGCGTCTCGATGGCCTCCGAAAAGAGCAGGCCGATCCCGACCCAGACGGCAACGCTGCCGACCTGGCCTGCGCTCGCCTCGCCGACGCGTTGGCAACGAGTCGGACCAGCGAACCGCAATGGTCGGACCCAAGCTCGGCCGTCTCCAGCCTGAGCAACCGCAAAGGGCCGCGACGCCCGCCAACCCGAGCGTGCGTCGGACCGCAGCACCCGACGCAGGCGGGCCGCCGGGCCATCAAGGTGCTGCAGCGCCCTGGGAGTGGGCCTGGTCGTGACCGGCCGCCCCGCCCAGGCCTCAGCCGTCGCGGTGAGGTCGTCGGTGTGTGGCTAGTCGCTCGGGGCGTCCGACGGGGCGTCCGCCGTCGGGGACGGGGGTGGCGGTGGCGTCGATGACGGTGGGTCCGGGGTTTCTTCCGGTGGTGGCGTCGGTGTTGTCGGGCGCGGCGTCGGCGAAGACGACGTCGGCGTCGGGGTTGGGCGTTCCGAGGTGCGGTGCGGGGTCGGCGACGGCGAGTGCGAGCGCCCCGGCTCCGGTGTGTCCGTCGTCTGCTCTGTCCGCGAGTTTGGCTTCGGGCGCTCCGCCGAGTCCGCCGGGCCCGGGCGGACCAGGAGGTAGGCGGCGAAGGCGACGACGAAGACCAGGGCCAGTACGACGGTGGACAGCCGGACCTTGCCCAGCCGGAAGCGGCTCATGAGGCCGCCATCGGTTCGGCCGTGTCGACCGTGGCCGGGACGCGGATGCCCTCGTGTTGGAAGGCGATCGCTACTCGGGAGCGGAGTTCGCGGCCCACGTCGAACTGTTTGCCCGGCAGCGTGCGGGCGACGATGCGTAGGTGCACCGAGTCGACCTCCAGGCTCTGCACGCCGAGCACCGTCGGCGCGTCCAGCAGCATCTGGCCCAGGTCCGGGTCCTCGACCGCCGCCGCCGTGACCTCCGTGAGGATCTCGCGGGCGTGGGTGAGGTCGACCGTGGCCGGGACCGGCACGTCGACCACCGCGCGGGCCCAGTCGCGGGACATGTTGATGACCTGGACGATCTGGCCGTTCGGCACGATCACGACCTCGCCCTGCAGTGTCCGCAGCCGGGTGATGCGCAGCGTGACCTCCTCGACCGTGCCCGTGACGCCCGCCTCCGAGCCCAGGGTGCCGATCCGGATCACGTCACCGAAGCCGTACTGCCGCTCGAAGATGATGAACGTGCCCGCCAGGATGTCCTGCACGATCCGCTGCGCGCCGAAGCCCAGCGCCACACCGAGCACCGCCGCCGGCGCGACCAGGCCCGTGATCGGAATGCCCAGCCGCGACACCACCAGCACGGCCGCGACCGAGTAGATCAGGACGATCACGACCCAGGTCAGGCCCTGCGTCACGACGTGCCGGTGCTTGGCCGCCTCGTCGGCGATCTGCTCCGTGCCCGCCGGGCGGGCGTCGATGCGTTGGTAGATGCGGCCGCTGATCCACCGGGCCAACCGGGACAGCAGGATCGCTCCGGTGACGAAGAGGACGATCTCGAGAGCGCTGCCCCGCAGCCAGTCGGTCAGATCGTCGACACGTGCCATCGCCACCACCATGGCAACCCATCCTGACACGGGCCCGAAGCGACCGCACCAGCCGACCGGCCCTCTCAGCCCTGTGGGACAGCGGTAAGAATCACCTCCCCGAGCTCGGTCGGGCGGGTGAACTGCGGCCAGTGCCCTGTCGGCAGGTCGATGTAAGAGACGTCACGCAGCAGCGCGAGCTCCGCGGTGTAGGGCGAGCCGTCGGCGATGAGCGACCGCAGCGTCGCGCTCGGTAGCTCACACGCGATCACGGTCGCCGGCACGTCATAGCGCCGCGGGTCGGACAGCGGGATCGCCCCCGCGCAGACGCCGACGGGAGCCGGGATGGCCCGCGCCCGGAACGACTCCCGCAACCCGTCGTCGAGGTCGACCAGGGTCTCGTCGTCGAACACCGACCAGTCGGGCAGGGGCACCTCGCCGTCGACGACGGGCAGGCCGTCGTTGATGCAGGCCCCGGACGGAGCCGGCACCGCGTCGACGTAGACGACGTGGGACACCAGCGTCGGCCGCGCGTCGACCACCGCGTGCGCGATCGCCCCGCCGCCCGAATGCCCCACCAGCACGATCCCGTCGGACGACGGCGATAGGGAGTCGACCACCGCACCGACGGCGCCGATGTGGTCACCGATGGTGACGAACGACCGGTCGGCGCCCGCGACCATGCCGGGCAGCGTCAACGCGTGCGCGCGATGCCCCGCCTCCTCGAGCACCGGCACGACCGCGTCCCACGACGAACCGTCGAGCCACAGACCCGGGATCAGAACGATGTCCATGAGTGGGAAGGCTAGGACAGGCCTCCGACAATTCTGACGTGCGGCCGCCGCCGCAGCCGGATGCCGAACGCCACCGCGACCACCGCCAGCAGCAGCACCGCCGTCACCGCCCCGTGCAGCAGGCCACGATCGAAGTAGTCGGCCGACGTGTGGTCGATCGCGTAGGTGCCGATCTCCCGGCTGTACCAGAACGGCAGGAACCGGGACGCGCTGCCCGCCGGGTCGAGGATCATCTGCAGCCCGACCACCATCAGCAGCACGAGCATGCCCTCCAGGTCGCGCGGCAGCAGCGCGCTGACCGCGAGCCCGAACAGCGGCGCCACCAGCACGCCGAGCAGCATGATCACGGCGATCGCCGCGTACCGCACATTCTGTTGATCAACCAGGATCAGCACGAAATAAGGCGCCGACAGCGCGACGCCGAGCGCCCACAGGGCCAGCAGCCGCCCGAGGAAGAGCTGGTGCGTCCGATAGCCCGACAGTCGCAACCGTGGTTCCAGCGACCGCGCCGCCGAGCCCACGAACAGCGCCGCCGTCGCCAGCGCCCAGCTCAACCCGAGGCAGACGAACCGGATCGACTGCCCCAGGTGGTCGCCGCGCCGGGCCAGATAGAACGCGAGAGGCAACACCAGGAGCAGCACGAGTACGCCCCGCCGGCGCGCCGTCTCCCGCAGCGTCATCTCGGCGACCATGGCGGTGCGGTTCACGCCGCCACCCCCGACGAGCCGGCCGACAGGTCGAGGACCACGTCGACCCGGTCGAGTTGGTTGAGCAGATGGGTGACCACCACGACCGCCCGTCCGGCGTCGCGCCAGCGCCACACCTCGTGCCAGAAGTCCAGATAGGTGCCGCGATCGAAGCCCTGGTACGGCTCGTCGAGCAGCAACACGTCGGGGTCACCGAGCCCGGCCAGCACCAGGTTGAGCTTCTGCCGCGTGCCGCCCGACAGGTGCCGGGCCTGCGCGTCGCCGGGCGCCCAATCGAGCGCCGCCGCGCGCCGGGCACCGTCGCGCACCGCCGCCTCCCGCGGCACACCCCGGCCGGCGCCGATCAGCGCGAAGTGCTCACCTGCCTGCAGGAAGTCGGCCGTGCCGCCGGCCTGCGGGCAGTAGCCCACCGTGCCGTGCAGCTCGACCCGACCAGCATCGGCACCCACCAACCCGGCGCAGATCCCCAAGAACGTGGACTTGCCGGAGCCGTTGGCACCGACCACCGCCGCGACCTGCCCCGCGTGCACCGTCAGCGAGACGCCGGAGAGCACCGTCCGCCGCCCGTACCGCTTGGTGATGTCGACCGCCCGCAACCGCACGGGACCCGCCGGCACAGAACGCGCGAGGGCAGGCCCGCCGACGCTGTCGGCGACCGCGGCCGCGTACGTGTCGGGTGGTCCGAACGCCCGCAGCGGCGCCTCCCCACTGTCCCGCAGGTGCCCAGCGGCCTCGGCCACGACGTGCCCGGCCAGGTCCGGCCCGACGCCGTGCCGCCGGAGCTCGTCGGTGAGTGCGGCCAGCCAGATCTCGTGTCTCACCGCGCCGTCCTTTCGGAGAGAATCGCGCCGACCCCGCCGGCGAATGCCGCCCACTGCCCCGATGCCTCGCGCAGCACCCCGACGCCCGCGGGGCTGATCCGGTAGTACTTGCGGGCCGGGCCGCCACCGCCCTCGCGCCAGTAGACGGTCACCAGACCGGAGCGCTGCAACCGCAGCAGCACGGGATAGAGGGTGCCGCCCTGGATCGCGCCGAGGCCGGTGGCCTGCAGCGACTGGGCCAACTCGTAACCGTAGGAATCGCCGCGCGCGAGCAGCCCGAGCACGCACAGGTCGAGCACACCCCGCAGCCACTGCGCCCGGCGATCCACATCCACGGTCGAGCACGCTAGCACGGCTATCTAGATAGCGGAACCATCTAGTTACGGCGCGGCCAACGCCTCCGTCGGTGCGAGGCGGGCGGCCCGGACGGCCGGATAGAGCCCCGCGATCGCGCCGATGACCAGCGTCGCCGCCACCGCGCCCAGCGACGCCCAGGCCGGCACGACGGCGGGCCAACCCTGGGTCAGCGCGTACGCCGTGGTCACCCCGATGCCGAGCAGCACACCGCCGAACCCGCCGAGCACGCACAGCAGCAGGGACTCCGCGAGGAACTGCGTCCGGATCTGGCCGCGGGTCGCGCCGAGCGAGCGCCGCAGCCCGATCTCGCCCCGGCGTTCCAGCACCGAGATGACCATCGTGTTGGCCACGCCGACGCCGCCGACCAGCAGCGCCACCGCCCCGAGCCCGAGCAGCAGCCCGGTGAACGCGTCGTCGGCGGCCCGACCGGCCTCCAGCGCGTCCGACGGCCGGGACACCTGGACCTCCGCCGGCGCCTCCGGGTTGGCGGTGTTGGCGAGAACCGCCGCGACCGCCTCGACCGCGGCCTCGTCGGCCCGCGTGTAGATGGTCGTCGGATGCCCGTCGAAGCCCAGATAGGACGCCGCCGCCGACCACCCGACCAGTGCCGCCGTGTCCAACTCGGGCGCCAACGGCACCGGAGCCAGCACGCCGACCACCGTGAACCACTCCTCACCCAGCCACACCGGCTGGCCGGTCGACGCGCCCAACCGCTCGGCGGCCACGCCACCGAGCACGACCGCCGGATACGCCGCGGTCGCGGAGTTGAGCCAGGCCCCGCGGGCGACCGTGGCGCCCACCGTCCCCGGCAGGTCGAGATAGCTGGCGACCACCGCGATGCTGCCGCTCTCCGCGGCGGGGATCCGGTCGGTGCGGTAGACCTTCGCGTCGACGCGGCCGATCGCGCTGACCGAGGTCACCGGGCCGATCCGGCCGACCATCGAGACCGCCTCGGGCGGCAGCGTCGCCGGCTCGTCGGCGAACAGCTTGGTGCCCGGGCCGACGGTGAGCAGGTTGGTGCCGAGCCGGTCGAGCGTGCGCTGCAACTCCGCCCGGCTCGACGCGGACACCCCGACGACCGCGGTCATCGCCGCGATGCCGATGGCGATGCCGAGCGCGGCGAGCACGGCCCGCAGTGGCCGGGACCGCAGGCCGGCGGCACCGAGCCGGGCGACGTCGGCGAGGCGCAGCCGGGCGCTGGTCAACGCGGTCGACGAGGTCACGCCGGCACCTCCGTCAGGCGGCCGTCGCGGATCTCCACCCGCCGCGGCAACCGGGCCGCGATCTCCCGGTCGTGCGTGATCACGATGACCGTGGTCCCGGCCGCGTGCAGCCCGCGCAGCAGGTCCAGCACCGCCGCTCCGGACGCCGAGTCGAGGTTGCCGGTCGGCTCGTCGGCCAGCAGCAACGCCGGCTTACCGACCACCGCCCGGGCGATCGCGACCCGCTGCCGCTCACCACCGGACAGCTCGTGCGGCCGGTGCCCCATCCGGTGCGCCAGCCCGACCGTGGTCAGCGCGGCCCGGGCCCGATCCAACCGGACCGACCGACGTACGCCCGCGTAGAGCAGCCCGTCGGCCACCGCTTCCAGCGCCGACACTCCCGGTGCCAGGTGGAACTGCTGGAAGACGAAGCCGATGTGGCCGGCCCGCAGCGCCGAGAGCCGGCGGTCCGAGAGCGTCGCGACGTCGTGGCCGGCGATCTCCACGGCACCCGACGTCGGCCGGTCGAGCGTGCCGACCAGGTGCAGCACGGTCGACTTCCCGGACCCGGACGGCCCGACGACCGCGACCAACTCGCCCTCCTCGACCCGCAGCGAGACGCCGTCGACGGCGACCACCCCGCCGGGATAGACGTTGCGCACGTCGCGCAGCGCGACCAGGGTCATGACGGCATCCCCACGGTCATGCCCTCGGCCAGGCCGGCGCCGCTGACCTCGACCCGCCCGCCGGCGAACAGGCCGGTCTCGACCGCGAGGAACCCGCCGTCCGCCACCTGCACGCCGTAGCCGCCCTCGGCCAGCGCGACCAGCGCCGCCACCGGCACGGTCAGCACCTCCGCCCGGCTCCCGGCGGTCAGCGCGACGTCGACCGGCGCCTCCCGCAGGTCGCCGAGCGTCTTCTGGTCGGCGACCGTGACGGTCACCTCGACGGTCGGCTCGCCGTCGCCCTGGGCGGCCGTCGCCACCGCACCGACCGTGGCGACCGTGCCGCGCGCCGTACCCCCGTCCGGCAGTGAGATCGTCGCCTCGGCTCCCGGCACCGCCAGGTCCCGGTCGCCGACGGGCAGGTCGATCGTGACGAGCCGGCTGGTGCCGGTGTAGCTGAGCACGGTGCCGGCGGCCGGAGCACCGACCTGGGCGGCGTGCTCCGTGATCCGGACCGGTCCGGGCGCGTAGGCCACGAGCCCCGAGCCGACCCGGCCCGTCTCGTCGACGCCGAGGTCCTCCTGCCACTCCCGCACGGCATCCGCGGTCGCGCCCGTGTAGTCGGCGTCCACGGTGAAACCGTCGTAGCCGAGCGCGGCCAGGTTCTGCTCGAACTGCTTGACGTCGGCGCCGGAGACACCCGGGCCGAGCGTGCGGTAGACCGGCAGCGGTCCGTAGAGCAGCACCACCGGGTGACCGTCGACGCGATAGACCGGCTTGCCCCGGCTCACCACCGCTCCTTCGGCCGCCAGCCAGGTGACCATCCCGCCGGCGCCGCGCAGGGCCACCGGATCCCCGTACCCGAGGTGCCCGTCGACCTCGTCGGTGTCGACCAGCGTCTGCCGGGTCACCGTCGCCGTCTTCGGCGGCCGGTCGCCGGCGTGCGCCGTAGCCCCGTCGCCGTCGCTCCCGAAACCGACCGCCGCGGTGACCGCGGCACCGGCCGCGACCACCGCGATGCCGGCCGCTATCAGCGTTCGCCTCACTTGCGGACCCCCGGCCGGCCGCTCGGCGTCGGCAGGACGTCGCGGCATTTCTCGAGCGCGGCGAGCACGTCGTCGTCGTGCTTGTCGAGGATGTACTCGCGCACCGCGGCGCCACCGTCCGGATCCGGGTCAGGGAAGTCGGGCACGCCGTTGGCCCGCATGCACTCCGCCAGCACCCGCTGCCGCTCGATCTGTTCCGGCCCGAGCTTGACGTCCTTGCCACCGCCCGGCATCAGGTCGCGGCACGCGTCGACGGCGTCGAGCACCTTGGTCTTGTCGAGCTTGTCCAGCGCGACGCCGAGCCCACCTTCGGCGCCGGGCTGCGGGTCGGGCATGTCGATGCCGTTCTCCCGCATGCAGGCCGCGAACGCCCGACCCTGCTCACCGTCGTCGGCGGCCGCCGCGCTGGCGTCGGCGGTCGGCGTGCCACCACCCGCGGTCGCCACACCGGGCGGCGGGCCGGCACTGCCACAGGCGGCCAGACCAAGGGCCAACGCGATCAGGGGTACGGCCAGCGAACGTCTCATCGAATGTCTCCCTTCCAAACCGTTGTTGCAGTGCACCGGCCGGCGCATAAGGCCCGCGTCAGTGGCGGGCGCACGCTTATGGCGGCTTTATCCGCTGGTCGGCGACCATGGCGGGGTGCGCGTACTGGTGGTGGAGGACGAGCGGTTGCTGGCCGACGCGGTCGGCGAAGGGCTGCGCCGCGAGGCGCTCGCGGTGGACGTCGTCTACGACGGCGACGCGGCGCTGGAACGGTTGGGCGTCAACGACTACGACGTGCTGGTGCTCGACCGCGACCTTCCGGTCGTGCACGGCGACGACGTGTGCCGGGCGGTGGTCGCGTCCGGCGCGGACACCCGGGTGCTGATGCTCACCGCCGCGGTCGACGTCGCGGACCGGGTGGCCGGGCTGGGCCTGGGCGCCGACGACTACCTGCCGAAGCCGTTCGCGTTTGCCGAGTTGGTCGCCCGGGTCCGCGCCCTGGGCCGGCGGGCCCGCCCGGCCGCGCCGCCGCTGCTGTCCCGCGCCGGCCTCGTGCTCGATCCGGGCCGCCGAGACGTCACCCGCGACGGCCGGTCGGTGGCGCTGTCCCGCAAGGAGTTCGCGGTGCTCGAGGAGTTGCTGCGGGCCGACGGGGCGGTGGTCAGCGCCGAGCAACTGCTGGAACGGGCCTGGGACGAGCACATCGACCCGTTCACCAACGTGCTGCGGGTGACCGTCATGACGCTGCGGCGCAAGCTCGGCGAACCGCAGGTCGTGCTGACCGTGCCGGGAGTGGGGTACCAGATCCGATGAGCAGGCTGACGGTACGGGCGAAGCTGACCATCACGTACGGGCTGGTGTTCCTGATCGGCGGGTTGGCGCTGCTCGCGGTGACCTATGTGCTGATGGACGCGACCCTGGACCGCCAGAAGATCAGCGCGTCGGCGGTCTTCGACGGGCGGGGCGCCGGGCAGCTTCCGGCGAGCGCCAAGGAGATCCTCACCGGCCTCGCGATCGACAAGGAAGTGATCAACAAGGCGCTGAACGCCCGGCCGCTGACGTCGGCACAGCGTGACCAGATCAGGCAGAGCCTGGAACTGGCCGAGCGGGTGCAGGACGACCTCAACCAGCGCACGCTGAACTCGCTGCTGACCCGGGGCGGCGTCGCGGTCGGGATCGTCACCGTGGTCGGGCTCTGGCTGGGGTCGCTGATGGCCGGCCGCACGCTGCGCCCGCTGACGCAGATCACCGCGACCGCCCGCCGGGTCGCCGACCGCAACCTGCACGAGCGGATCGGCCTGTCCGGCCCGCGCGACGAGTTGCGCGAGTTGGCCGACACGTTCGACGACATGCTGGCCCGGCTCGACGCGTCGTTCGACAGCCAGCGCAGGTTCGTCGCGAACGCGTCGCACGAGTTGCGGACGCCGCTGGCCATCAACCGGACCCTGCTCGAGGTGGCGATGGGCCGGCCGGACGCGCCGCCGGAACTGGTCTCGTTGGGTACGACGCTGCTCGAGGTGAACGGCCGGCACGAGCGGCTGATCGACGGGCTGCTGGTGCTGGCCCGCTCGGAGCAGGCGGTCGCGGCGCCGATGCCGGTGGACCTCGCCGAGGTGGCGGCGCGGGTGCACGAGCAGTTCGCCGGTGAGGCGCTCGGGGCGGCGCTGTCGTTCGACCGGTCGGGGTCGACGGCGCCGACCACCGGCGATCCGGTGCTGCTCGAACGGCTCGCCCAGAACCTGGTGGAGAACGCGATCCGGCACAACGTCGCGGCGGCCGGCGCGGTGACCGTGACGACCGGCGTGTCCGCGGGGCAGGCGGTGTTGACGGTCGCCAACACCGGACCTTCGATCCCGGCGTACGAGGTGCCGGCGCTGTTCGAGCCCTTCCGGCGGCTGACCGACCGGGTGGGGTCGGCGCACGGCACCGGGCTGGGGTTGTCGATCGTGCGGTCGGTGGCCCGGGCGCACGGCGGGGAGGTCACCGCGCGGCCGCGGCCCGGTGGTGGGCTGGTGGTGTCGGTGGCGCTGCCGCTCGCGCTCGCCGTCAGTTCGGGGTGAGGCGGAAGACCGGCCAGCCGATCTCCGTACGCCATTGGTCGGATTTGTCGGTGTCGCGCGGGCCGACCAGGTAGGTCTCGTGGATCGGGCCGTCGACGGTCAGGGCGTGCTCGACGACCCAGGCACCGAGGCGGCCGTAGGTGACGTCGATGTCGTCGTGGGGGCCGCGGTGGACGGTGATCGCCAGGTCGGCGGGTGGCAGGTCGAGGGCCGTGATCCGGCCGTGCTTCTTCGGGTGTCGGACCGGGTGGAAGACGGTCATCAGGCCGTCGCCCTCGGTGAAGAGCTCGTTGGCGTAGCGGCCGCCGGGTGGGCCGGTCCGTTCGTGCGCGGGATAGGCGGCGTCGAGCTCGGCCATGGCGTCCGCGTACCAGGTGACGGCTTCGGGGAGGGTGACCCGGTCGGTGATGGCGGCGACCGTGCGGGCCGGCACCGACCGCAGTTCGACCTCCTGCTGGCCGGGTTGAAGGAGGTGACGCAGCGCGACGACCGCGGCCCGGGTGCGGGCGAGCTCGTCCTCCAGGCGTTGCAGGTGGCCGGCGATCAGCTCGGTGCGGCGCCGCGGGTCGTCGGTGGCGAGGATCGACTTGACCTCGGCGAGGGGCACGTCGAGCTCGCGCAGGCGGTGGATGACCTGGGCGGGCGGGATCTGCTCGGCGGTGTAGTAGCGGTAGCCGGTGAACCGGTCGACGCTGGCGGGCTCGAGCAGGCCGGCCTCGTGGTAGCGGCGGAGGGTGCGCACGCTCAGATGGGTGAGGGCGGCGAACTCGCCGATGGTCAGTCCGGGCCGCATGGACCCAGTTTTGACCCTCTCCCGGGGGGAGACGCCACGGTTGGACGCATGAACATTCCAACGGTGATCAAGGACTATCTCGCGGCGCACGAGTCCCGGGACGTCTCGCGGGCGATGGCCTTCTACAGCGCTTCCGCGGAGGTGGTCGACGACGGTGCGGTCTATCGGGGTGTGTCGTCGATCGGTGCGTGGCTGGCGGGGGCTGCGCGTGAGTACAGCTACACCGTGGTGCCCACGGCCATCACCAGCCCCTCGGCGGGGCGGTATGACCTGCTGCAGCACCTGGAGGGCGACTTCCCGGGCGGGGTGGTGGATCTGTACTACCGGTTCACGCTGGTAGACGGCATGATCACCCGGCTGGTGATCGAACCGTGACGGCGCGGACGTGGTTCATCACGGGCGGGACACCCGGGGGCTTCGGGATGGCGTACGCGGAGGAGGCGCTGGCGGCCGGTGACCAGGTGGTCCTGACGGCGCGGCGCGCGGCGGCCGAGCTGTCGTGGTCGCGCGCGCACGAGGGCCGGGTGCTGGTGCTGCCGCTGGACGTCACCTCGCCGCCCGCGGTCGAGGCCGCGGTGCGCGCTGCCGAGGACCGCTTCGGCGGGATCGACGTGCTGGTCAACAACGCGGGCCGCGGTTGGTACGGCTCGGTGGAGGGCTCCTCCGACGAGGCGGTCCGGAAGCAGTTGGACCTGAACTTCTTCGCGGTGCTGACGGTCCTGCGGGCGGTGCTCCCGGGCATGCGAGCGCGCGGCAGCGGCTGGATCATCAACATGTCGTCGGTGGCGGGCCTGCGCGGGGTGCCAGGCTTCGGCTACTACTCGGCGGCGAAGCACGCCCTGGAGGCGATCACGTCGGTGCTCCGGACGGAGGTGGCGCCGCTGGGCATCAAGGTGCTGGCGGTGGAACCGGGCGCGTTCCGGACGGGGGCGTACGCGGGTTTCGCGTCGGAGCCTGTCGAGGAGGGGATCCCTGACTATCACGCGCTGCTGTTCGACATCCGCACCTCGATGATCGACCAACACGGCAGCCAGCCGGGCGACCCGCACCGCGGCGCGGCCGCGGTCCTGGCGGCGATGTCCCAGGACCCACCACCCCACCGCCTGATCCTGGGCAACGACGCCTACGACACGGTGGTCAGGACGCTGGAGGACGCGCTGGCGGACGTCAGAGCATCGGAGCGACTCTCCCGCAGCGCGGACTTCCCACCGGCGCCGTAACGGCGGCCACCGACGCCTCGCCGCGTGCCGGCGTCTAAGCGGCCGAGCGAGGTGACGGCGGGGGGACCGCCAACGGGCCCCCGCCCATGCCGGGCGGACGGTGCCGGCACACGCGCGAGCGCGGCCGGCCACCGTGACCGTGCGGGCAGGGCGGCCCGCGGGTCACAGGCGAAAGGTGTCGGTGGGCGAGCGGTTGGCCGCCCGGGGATGCCGCGCGGACGGGCCGGCAGGCGTTGGGGGTGGCTGGCGCAGCAAGAGGGGCCGGGTGAGGTGACGGTGCGGGACCGACGGCCTGCTGGTCACGGCAAAGGCGGCGAGTGGTCGGGCGACCGCCTACGCCGCGCGGTGCCGGTAGACGTCGTGGGCGGGCTGGCGCAGCGACAGCCTTGGCGAGGTGACGGTGCCGGCCGGACGGCCCGCGGGCCGCGGGCCACGGGTGTCGGTGGGCGAGTGGTCGGGCGCCCGCTCACGCCGCGCGGCGCCCGGAGACGTCGTGGGCACTTTCGGTCGCAACGTGCCGGCGCCGCAAGCGCGCGTCGGGAGAGCGTCCAGGTGGACGGATGGGCGAGCGGCCCGGGCGGTGCCAGCAGGCGGTGCCGCGAGGCGGCGCGGGTGCAAGGTGTGGGGCGCCGACGCATCGTTGCCCGTGGACGGCGCGTGGGCGAATGGCCCGGACGGTGCCGGGACGCGATGCGGGCGCGACGGTGCGCGGTATGGGCAGGCGAGCATGGGCCTTCGCGGCCCGGCCGTCCTGGCGCGCGCCGCTGGTGTGGGCGCACCGCGCGAACCTTGCGGGATGGGCAAAGGACGAGGTTCACGGTGCAGATGGGGGCTCGTCCCCGCATCCGCCAGCCGACCCCGGCCGCACTGGCCAGGTTGGCCAGCACCGCCAACCGGGCGCGCGGCCGCGATGCCCCGGGCCAACTGCTCGGCCGACAGCCGGGACAACGCGGTTCACTTGCGGTCTCGACCGAGGGCCGGAGGGCGACGCTCACCGCCGCCGTGTCCTGCCCGTTCGTGATCCCGGGACTCCTTGGCCCGTCGGCCCACAACGAAAGCGCTCGCCTACGGGTGACCGGTCCGACTATTCGCCCGCCCGTCCGGCCTGGATCAGGCGTCTGCTTCCGGGCGTTGTTCGGGACGCTTTGCTCTGCACCCATATACGCACCGCAGGTCAGAGTGGGTGGTGCGGATATGGGTGCAGAGCAAAGCCGACCCCAACGACCGTTGTCCACCCCCTGTCGGGGACCGGTCATCACGCCGGCGCGTGGCAGGATCGGCGGTGTGTTGGGAAACCTGAAGACTGAGCCGGCTCTGGGGCGGGCTGACCTGCTGGCGACGCCCGTGGCCGAGGCGCTGCGCCGCTGGCCCGGAGACGCCGCCGTCCCGGTCGACGACATCCTCGTCGCGCCCATCGACGCTGACCTCGCCGACACCGCCGCCTTCTGTGAGGCCTACGACGTCGGCCTCGACGTCTCCGCCAACTGCGTGATCGTCGCCGGCAAGCGGGGCGGCGACGTCCGCTACGCCGCCTGTCTCGTGCTGGCCACCACCAGGGCCGACGTCAACGGAGTCGTGCGGAAGATGCTCGACGCGCGGAAGGCCAGCTTCGCCCCCATGGACGAGGCGGTGACGCTCACCGGGATGGAGTACGGCGGCATCACGCCGATCGGGTTGCCCGCGGAGTGGCCCATCCTGGTGGATGCCCGCGTCGCCGGCACGGCGCGGGTGATCATCGGGTCTGGGGTGCGGCACAGCAAGATCGAGCTGCCGGGGGCCGCGTTGCCGTTACTGCCCAACGCCAAGGTCGTTGAAGATCTGGCCCGCTGATGTTCCACGTGGAACATGAAGATCAACTAACGGCGGCCTCGCGCTTTTCCACCTCCGCCAGGACCTCCAGCAGTGTGGCCGGTTCCTGGGCGCCGCTCACGCCGTACTTGCCCGCGAAGATGAACATCGGCACCGCCGTGATGCCGAGCGTGCGGGCCTCCGCCAGCGCCGCCCGTACCTCCGCCGTGCCCTCGCCCGACGCCAGATAAGCCGCCGCCGCCGACGAGTCGAGCCCGATCGACCCCGCCAGCCGGGCCAACTCCGCGTGCGACCCCACGTCCACCCCGTCGGCGAAGTGCGCCTCGTACAGCGCCGAAACCATCTCACCCGACTTGCCGTCCCGGTCAGCCAGCCGGACCAGCCGATGCGCGTCGAACGTGTTCGCCGTCAGCGACTTCGCGAAGTCGATCTCCAGACCGTCGCGCGCCGCCGTCTGGGCCGTGTGCTCCGTGATCTGCCGCGCCCGCTCCGGCCCGCCGAACTTGCGCGCCAGCGCCTCGATGGTCGGCTCCGGCCGCGGCACGGGGGAAGGATCAAGCTGGAACGGGCTGTACCGGATCGTCACGTCATGGGGGTACGACGCGAGCGCCTTCTCGAGCCGGCGCTTGCCGATGTAGCACCAGGGGCAGACCACATCGGCGTAGATTTCGATGTCCACGCCCACGGCAACCCGCGGCTCAGGAGATCTGTTCCCGCACCTGCCGCTTGAGCCGAGCCAGGATCGCGCTGCCACCGCGTACCCGCAACGGGCTGATCGCCTGCGCCAGACCCATCTGCTGGTAGAGGTCGTCGGGCACCGAGAGCACCTCGTCGGCCGACGCCCCCGACAGGCCCGACGCCAGGATCCCCGCGAAAGCCCGGGTCGTCGGCGCCTCCGGCGGGCAGTCGAACCACGTCGTGACGGTCTTGTCCGCCGACACCGAAGCCTTCAGGAAGAAGGGCGTCTGGCATTCGGGTACGGACTCCATCCCCGCGTGCCCGGCCATCGACGCGGGCAGCGGCGGCACCTCGTCCGAGTATTCGAGCAGCATCTCGAGCACCACGTCACGCGGTGCGGAGCGGAACTCGTCGACGATCTCGGCCAGCTTCGGCGGCATAGTCCCTACGTTAGTTCCCCTGCACGGTGACTGCCGTCTCGTGGATGAGGGCCAGGTCACCCAGCGCGATGATGCCGACGAGTTGCCGCTCGGCGTCGGCGACCAGGACCCGCCGCACCGACCGCCGCCGCATGAGCTCGGCCGCCTCCTTGAGCGTCGCCGACTGCTCGATGATCACGATCTCCCGCACCGCGACCTCGCCCAGCGTCACGGACGACGGCTTGCGGTTGGTGGCCACGGACCGCACCACGATGTCCCGGTCGGTGACCATCCCCGCCAGGTTGGCGCCGTCGGTGACCACCACGTCCCCGATGTCGGCTTCGGCCATCGCCCGCGCCGCCTCGTCGAGCGCCGTCTCGGCCGCGAGGTAGACGATCCGCTTGGTCATCACATCCGCGACACGCACAGTGGCCACGACCCCTCCCGCCGGTCACCGAGCCCCGAAACAGCTAAGCCGACGGTACGCCGGAAACCCTCGTCCGAGTCGCAATCGCGTCAGCAACCTCCGCCACGGTGAGGTCGGCCCGCGCGCCGCTCGCCCGGTCCCGCACCTCCACGAAACCCTCGGCGAACCGCCGCCCCACCACCACGACCGTCGGCACGCCGATCAGCTCCGCGTCGGTGAACTTGACCCCCGCCGACACGCCGGCCCGGTCGTCGACGAGCACCCGCAGGCCCAACCGTTCGAGCTGCGCGCCGAGATCCAGGGCCCCGGCCACCTGCTCACCCTTGCCCGCGGCGACCACGTGCACGTCACAAGGCGCCACCGCCGCGGGCCAGACGAGGCCGCGCGCGTCGTGGTGCTGCTCCGCGATCGCGGCGACCGCCCGCGAGATGCCGATCCCGTAGGACCCCATCGTCGGGCGCACCGGCCGCCCGGCCGCGTCCAGCGCGTCGACCTGGAACGCGTCGGTGAACCGCCGCCCGAGCTGGAAGATGTGGCCGATCTCGATGCCCCGCCGCATCGTCAGCGACCCCGCACCGCACGCCGGACACGGATCGCCGACGTGCACCGAGGCCGCCTCGATCGTCCCGTCGGCCACGAAGTCGCGCCCGTGCGTCACGTCGATCGCGTGCCGGCCCGGCGCGTTGGCGCCGGTCAGCCAGGCTGTCCCGACGGCGACCCGGGGGTCGACGAGGTAGCGGATGCCGAGCCCGGCCAGCACCTGCGGCCCGATGTAGCCGCGCACCAGCGACGGCTCGGCCGCCCAGTCGTCGAACAGCGCGACAGTGGCCGGCTCGACCGCGGCGGCCAGCCGCTTGAGGTCGACCTCACGATCACCGGGCACGCCGATCACCAGCGGCGCGGCCTTCCCACCCGGCGGTGTCACCGTGACGACCACGTTCTTGAGCGTGTCGCCCGCGCTCCAGTCGGACCGCCCGCCCAACCGGCGCGCGTTGGCCAGCGCCACCAGCGACTCGATCGTCGGCGTGTCCGGAGTGTCGTGCGTCGTGGCGGCCGGACGCGCAGCCGGGTCGGTCGCCACACCGGGTGGCGTCACCACGGCCTCGGTGTTGGCGGCGTAGTCGCACGCGTCGCAGGCCACATAGGTGTCTTCGCCGATCTCGGTCGTGGCCAGGAACTCCTCGGACGCCGACCCGCCCATCAACCCCGAGGACGCCCGCACGATCCTGTAATCCAGACCGAACCGATCGAAGACCCGCTGGTACGCGGAGCGCAGCCGCGCGTAGGAAGCCTCCAGCCCGGCATCGGACAGGTCGAACGAGTAGGCGTCCTTCATCAGGAACTCGCGCCCGCGCAGCAACCCGGCCCGCGGCCGCGCCTCGTCCCGGAACTTGGTCTGCACCTGGTAGAGCAGCACCGGATAGTCCCGGTAGGAGCTGAACAGGTCGCGCACCAGCAGCGCGAACATCTCCTCGTGCGTCGGCGCGAGCAGGAACTCGGCACCGCGCCGATCGGCCAGCGTGAAGATGCCGTCGCCGTATTCGGCCCAGCGCCCGCTCGTCTCGTAGGGCTCCCGCGGCAGCAACGCCGGGAACTGCACCTCCTGCGCACCGACCGCCGCCATCTCGGCGCGGACCACCTCGGTGACCCGGTCGAGCATCAGCTTGCCCAGCGGCAGCCAGGTGAACCCGCCCGGCGCGGCCCGCCGGATGTAACCGGCCCGCAGCAGCAGGCGATGGCTGGCAACCTCGGCGTCGGCCGGATCCTCGCGCAGCGTGCGCAGGAACAGCGTGGACATGCGGAGCAGCATCAGCGCAGCGTAGGCCCGCCGTCGACGGCGAGTCGACCGAGTTCTCGTGCCAGAATGCGGCACGTGCGTTGGGGTAGCTATGTCGCGGTCGGGGACAGTTTCACCGAGGGAATGGACGACCCGTACCCGGACGGCCGCAGCTATCGCGGCTGGGCCGACCTGGTCGCCGCCCGGCTGGCGGTCGACCGCCCCGACTTCCGCTACGCCAACCTGGCGATCCGCGGCCGGCTCTTCCCCAACGTCGTCGCCGAGCAGGTGCCGCCGGCCGTCGCCATGCGGCCCGACCTGATCAGCTTCGCCGCCGGCGGCAACGACGTGCTGCGCCGGTCGTTCGACCCGGCCACGCTGATGGCCCGCTTCGACGAGGTGATCGGGCAACTCCGGTCGACCGGCGCCGACGTCGTGGTGTTCCGGTTCGCCGACGTCACCTCGCGGCTGCCCGGCCAGCGTTTCATCGGCCCGCGGGCGGCGATGCTCAACGTCGCGGTCGGCGAGACCGCGCGGCGGCACGGTGCGCACATGGTGGACCTGTTCGCCGACGACGAGTTCCGCAACCCCGTCATGTGGGGCCCGGACCGCCTGCACCTGTCGGCGCGCGGCCACCAGCGGGTCGCCGGCCACGTGCTCACGGTGCTGGGCGTCCAGTCGGATCCGGAGTGGATGATCCCGCAGGCCTGGCTGCCCTCGGCCCGCTGGCTCGCGGCCCGCGCCGCCGACGCCCGCTGGGCCGGCCGGCACCTGGCGCCCTGGATCAAGCGCAGGCTGACCGGCCGCTCGTCCGGCGACCTGGTCACCGCGAAGCGCCCGGACCTGGCCCCGTGGCTCGCGGCGGAGACCACCGCCGAGTGACCGGCGTGTGACCTCGACGGTGTTCACTGTGTCCCATGGCACAGCTGAGCCGCCGCGGTCTGCTCGGTGCTACCGCCGCCGTCGGCGTCCTGGGCCTCGCGGCATGTGAGGGCGAGACCGCCGCGAAGCCCTTCGACCCGCGCGACTGGGCCAGCGTGCGCGCCCAGTTCGACCTCGACCCGGCCGTCGCGCACCTGTCCACCTACGTCTTCGCGCCCCACCCGGCGCAGGTCCGGGCGGCCATCGAGCAGCACCGCGCCGGGTTCGACCGCGACCCGATCGGCTACCTCCACGCGCAGGAGGTCACGGCGGAGCGCCGGGTGCAGGGCGCGGTGATGCGCTACTTCGGCACCGGCGCCGACCGGGTCGCGTTCACCGACTCGACCACCCTCGGGCTCGGCCTGCTCTACGGCGGGCTACGGCTCGCGCCGGGCGACGAGGTGCTGACCACGACGCACGACTTCTACGCGACGCACGAGGCGCTGCGCCTGCGCACGGAGCGCGACGGCGTCGCGGTGCGCCAGGTCGAGCTCTACCGCGACCCGGCCACGGCGACCGTCGACGAGATCGTCGGCAAGCTCACCGCGGCGGTCGGCCCGCGTACCCGGGTCGTCGCGGTGACCTGGGTGCACTCCAGCACCGGCGTGCGGCTGCCGGTCCGGGCCATCGCCGACGCCCTCGCCGGCCGCGACGTGCTGCTCTGCGTCGACGGTGTGCACGGGTTCGGCGCGGTCGACGCCACCCCGGAGGCACTGGGCTGCGACTTCCTGGTCAGCGGCTGCCACAAGTGGCTCCACGGCCCGCGCGGCACCGGCCTCGTCTGGGGCTCCGACCGGGGCTGGGCACGCTTCACCCCGAGCGTGGCGTCGTTCGACGGGCGCAGCATCGGCGCGTGGCTGACCGCCGGCCGGGTGACCACCCCGCCGGGCCCCGCCGCGACACCCGGCGGCTACCACAGCTTCGAGCACCGCTGGGCCCTCGCCGAGGCCTTCCACCTGCACGACAGCATCGGCCGTGACCGGGTGGCCGCCCGGGTCCGCGAGTTGGCGACGCGGCTCAAGGAGGGCCTCGCCGGCGTCGGCGGGATCACGCTCGTGACGCCCCGCGACCCGGAGCTGTCGGCGGGCGTGGTCTGCTGCGCGGTCGCCAACCTGCAGGTCGACGAGGCGGTCGGCCGGCTCGCCGCGGCCAAGGTGGTGGCCACCGCGACGCCTTACCGCACCACGTACCTCCGCTTCGGTCCGGGCATCGCCAACAGCGAGGAGCACGTCGACGCGGCGGTGCGCGCCGTTCGGGAGCTGGTCTGACCGTTACGGGTATAGCTTTGTTCTCATGCCCGTTTCCAACGACCCGGATCCACGCCTGCAGGCGTACGCCGATCCGCAGTCACTGGTCACCACGGAGTGGCTGGCGGAGCACCTGGGCCGCGACGGCCTGGTGGTCGTCGAGTCCGACGAGGACGTGCTGCTCTACGAGTCCGGCCACATCCCCGGCGCCGTCAAGGTCGACTGGCACACCGAGCTGAACGACGAGGTGACCCGCGACTACGTCGACCCGGAGAGCTTCGCCGCGCTCTGCGCCGCCAAGGGCATCAGCCGGGACGACACGATCGTCTTCTACGGCGACAACTTCAACTGGTGGGCGGCGTACGCCCTCTGGGTCTTCTCGTTGTTCGGCCACCCGGACGTGCGGCTGCTCGACGGCGGCCGGCAGAAGTGGGTCGCCGAGGGGCGCGAGCTGACCCGCGACCGGACCCAGCGGCCGCCGACGCCCTACCCGGTGCCGCGCCGCGACGACGCCCGCATCCGGGCGTTCCGCGAGCAGGTGCTGGCCCACGTGCAGGCCGGGCGTCCGCTGGTCGACGTGCGCTCGCCCGACGAATACACCGGCAAGCTGCTGTCCATGCCCGACTACCCGCAGGAGGGCGCGCTGCGCGGCGGGCACATCCCGGGCGCGGTGAGCAAGCCGTGGAAGTCGGCGGCCAACGAGGACGGCACCTTCAAGTCGGCCGACGAGCTGCGGGTCATCTACGAGGACCAGCTCGGCCTGTCCGAGGGCGACGACGTCATCGCGTACTGCCGGATCGGGGAGCGGTCCAGCCACACCTGGTTCGTGCTGTCGCACCTGCTCGGCTTCACCCACGTGCGCAACTACGACGGGTCCTGGACCGAGTGGGGCAACCTCGTCCGCTCGCCGATCGCCCGGGGCGCGGAACCGGGCGTGCTGAAGCGCGGAAAGTGACATGCGGCACGCCGTGCTGCCGGACAAATCACCATACAAGCCCACGAAATACCAGGGGAAATTCAAGATCGCGACATCTTGATGGTCTTGACACCTGGCTAGGCTGACCACGTGACGCTGGAACAACAAGCGGACCCCGCCACCCCGAGCGCCGCGTCCACACCGCCCAAGCGCCGCTCGAGGCGCGACGAGATCCTGGAGATCGCGGTCGGCCTGTTCGCCGCCCGCGGCTACCACGGCGTCTCGATGGACGACATCGGGTCGGCGGCCGGGGTCACCGGCCCCGCGCTCTACCACCACTTCGCCGGCAAGGAGGCGATGCTGGTGGCCGCGCTGATCCCGGTCAGCGAGGGGCTGCTGGTCGGCGGCCGGGAGCGGGTCGCACAGCACCCGGGCGAGGCCGCCCTGGCGGAGCTGGTGGAGTTCCACGTCGACTTCGCGCTGGCCAACCCCGCGGTGATCGCGCTGCACCTGCACGAGCTCGACCGGCTGCCGGAAGAGCCCCGGCGCCAGATCCGCCGGCTCCAGCGCCTCTACGTCGAGGAGTGGGTCAAGGTCCTGCTGCGGATCCGCCCCGAGCTGACCGCGCCCGAGGCCCGCGCGCTCGCCCACGCCGCGTTCGGCCTGATGAACTCCACGCCGTTCCTGGGCGGCGAGGTCAACCGCGACCGGCTCGCCGAGTTGCTGCGCGCGGCGACGATGGCGGCGTTGCGTCCCACACCGGCGGGTCCCGCGGCCTGATCCGGCCGGTCAGGACACATATCCTCCGAGACGGGCAGTGCTGCCCGCCGAGAGGGGAGTCCTGATGATCGAGTCTCTGCTGGTCGCCAACCGCGGGGAGATCGCCCGCCGGGTGATCCGCACCGCGCGCCGGCTCGGCGTACGGACGATCGCCGTCTACTCGGAGGCCGACGCGGACCTTCCGTTCGTGGCCGAGGCCGACGAGGCGGTGCTGATCGGCCCGGCCAACGTCGCGCAGAGCTACCGGAACGCCGAGGCGATCCTGCAGGCCGCGAAGAGCACCGGCGCACAGGCCGTACACCCTGGTTATGGGTTCCTCTCCGAGAACGCCGAGTTCGCGCGGGCCGTCGAGAGCGCCGGGCTGATCTGGGTCGGCCCGAGCCCCGAGGCGATCGCCGCGATGGGCGACAAGATCAACGCGCGCAACCTGATGGCCGCGGCGGGCGTCCCGGTCGCGCCGGGCACTACGGACCCCGCGGAGTCGGTGGAGGCCGCGCTCGAGGCGGCCACCGCGATCGGCTTCCCGGTGATGGTCAAGGCCGCGGCCGGCGGCGGCGGGATGGGCATGGCGGTGGCGGCCGACGAGGACACGCTGCGCACCGAGTACGCGAAGGTCCGTGCGTTCGCCGAGCGGATGTTCGGCGACGGCGCCGTGCTGATCGAGCGGTTCTTCCCCCGCGTACGCCATGTCGAGGTGCAGATCCTGGGCCTGGCCGACGGCACCGTCGTCGCGCTCGGCGAGCGGGAGTGCTCGGTGCAGCGGCGCAACCAGAAGCTCGCGGAGGAATCGCCGTCGCCCGCGGTCACGCCCGAGCTGCGGGAGCGGCTGCTGGCCGCGGCGGTGCGGGCCGGCGAGGCAGTCGGCTACCGCAACGCCGGCACCGTCGAGTGCCTGCTGGAGCCGGCGACCGGCGAGTTCTTCTTCCTGGAGATGAACACCCGGCTGCAGGTCGAACACCCGGTCACCGAGCTGGTCTACGGCGTCGACCTGGTCGAGGAGCAGCTGCGGGTGGCCAGCGGCCTGCCGCCGGTGTTCGACCCGGCGGCCCTGACGGCCCGCGGGCACGCGATCGAGCTGCGCGTCAACGCCGAGGACCCGAAGCGGTTCCTGCCCGGGCCGGGCGCGGTCACGACCTGGGTCGAGCCGGCCGGCGACGGGGTGCGGGTCGACGCGGGGTACGCCGCGGGGACGACAGTGACGCCTTTCTACGACTCCCTGCTCGCCAAGCTCGTTGTCCATGGCGACGACCGCGCGCAGGCGCTCGACCGGGCCCGGACGGCGGTCGCGGGCTTCGAGATCGTCGGACCCAAGCAGAACCTGCCGTTCTTCGCGGAGCTCCTGGACAACGCCGAGTTCATCTCCGGCGACTACGACACGGGCATCGTGGCCCGCATGCGATAGGCACCATTTTTCCCATTCATCCGCGTGACCCCGTTCAGGCCAGTTCGTTACCTAAGGCAGTGGCGGTCATAACCGGTCAAATCAGGCCGGACCGCCACCGCTAACGAACCGGCGAGCGGGAAGGCGGGCCATGAATCGGTCGGGAGTCGCGCGCAACACGCGCCAGGCTTCTCGACGGATCCTGGTGCGCACGCTCGTCGTCGGTGGTCTCGCGGGAGCGGCGTGCCTGCTCTCCGCGGCCGCAGCACACGCTGCGGCGGAGTCGATCGCCGACCAGGGAGCGGGGCCCGTCCTCGCCCCGCTGGCCGGCGTGGTCGCTGAGCCAGTCTCGGGCGCAGCGAAGCCGGTGTTGAGCACGGCGACCGGCCTGCTCGGCGAAGCGTTGACGCCGGCGACGGCGCGCGACGCGGTCGAGCGACCGGTGCCGACCGGCCGGACCTCCATGCGGGGGACGATTTCGGATCCCGCCGCCGTCGTCGTGCCGAGCGCGACGGCAAAACGCTCGATCACCATCGCGGGCGCGGCCCCGGCGCACCAGCCGGGCACCACCGCCGCCCGTACGGCCGACCGCGTCGACGCCCCCACGGGGACGCCGCGCCGTTCGGTTGACCGGCCCGCGGCCCGCCTGCGCGGGTTGGCCGGCACTGCAGGACTGGTCGCTCCGCTCGGGGTCACCCGTGCGCTGACCGTCCCGGGCGCCCTGCTTACCCCGGTGGCTCAGGTCGCCCTGCCGGTGATCACACCGGTCTCCACGCTCCTCCGTCCGATGACCTCGATGCTGCGGTTCCTCGTGGCACCGGTGTCCGGCGCGGTCGGCGTGGTGACCAAGGTGGTGACCGGCAACCTGCCCGGCCCACGTGGCCGGCCAACCTCGGCTGTCACGCCCGTCGGCAACGTCGGCGTGCACGGACGCACCGCATCCGGCACGACCGCTCCCGGTGCGGCGGGGACCGCCGCACTTCGGGCCGCTCACTCCGAGACGAGAACCACCCGGCACCCTGCCGGCCGGCCGGAACCCGTGGCTGCGGTCGCGACGTCCCGGAACTCCGGCGAGGAGCCACGCCTGCCGTACTCCGTGCCAGCACGGGGTGAGGGCAGCGCGTCGGGTGTCCCGGCCAGCGCGTCGGGAGCCCCGGTGGGCGGTGGGGCGTTCGCCACCGTTCCCTCGTCGGTCGCGGACAGCATGGTGGCCTTCCAGCTCCTGCCCAAGCCGGCCGACGTCGCGGTGCCGCGGCACGACGCCAAGGAACCGACCGTCTCACCTGACTAGTGATGCAGGACCTGCACCGTCCCGGACGGGCAGGAGCCGACCAGCCCCACCCGGGCCCTCCGGCCCGCGGTTGCGCGGCACAGCCAGGGAATCACAGCGACCGCTCTGACTAGCGGCGAGACCCTGGCCGGACATCACGAACCACACCTGGGCGCAAGTCGACAGGCGGAGTCAGGCACACGGCACCGTCGCGCCCGGACAGCGACACACGGCAATACCCGCAACACCCTCTTACTGACATTTCTTGAAAGGTCACTTCACCCAATGAAGACTTGGGTTCGTAAGTCCATCAGCGTCGGCGTCATGGCGGCTGGTGGTCTGCTCGCGACGCAGGCGGCGGCGCAGGCCGACATCGTCACCACCGGCAACTACGGCCTGGCCAACGGCACGCAGGTCGTGGTGCCGATCCAGGCTCCCATCAACCTGTGCGGCAACAGCATCGCCCTGATCGGCGGGGCGTTCGCCTCGTGTGACGGTGGCGCTGTCGCGGTCAACGGCGGTGGCGGCCAGGAGGCCCCGCAGGACAACGGCTACCGCAAGCACCACGACGACGAGTTCGCCAAGGCCGAGGGCAAGTACAAGGCCGGCAAGAAGCACGGCAAGGACGCGCTCGGCGGCGGCTCGAACATCGTCTCCTCGGGCAACTACGGGCTGCTCAACGGCACCCAGGTCGTCGTTCCGATCCAGGTCCCGATCAACGTGGCCGGCAACGCGATCGGTGTCATCGGCGGGGCGTTCGCCCAGGCGACCGGCGGCGCCGTCGCGGTCAACGAGAGCGCGCGGGCCGAGGGCTACGACAGCCGCGGTCGGCAGACCGAGGCCAACCTGATCAGCGCCAACAACTTCGGTGCCCTCAACGGCACCCAGGTGTACGCGCCGATCCAGGTCCCGATCAACGTTTGCGGCAACGCGATCGCTCTGATCGGTGGGGCGTTCGCCTCCTGCGGCGGCGGCGCGGTCGCCGTCAACGAGAGCGCCCGCGAGGAAGCCAACCTCATCAGCACCAACAACTTCGGTGCCCTCAACGGCACCCAGCTGTACGCCCCGATCCAGATCCCGATCAACGTTTGCGGCAACGCGATCGCTCTGATCGGTGGGGCGTTCGCCTCCTGCGGCGGCGGC
>NZ_BONE01000004.1 GCF_016862555.1 Asanoa siamensis
AGACGCCAGATACCGCGACAACTCGTCGCCGGCCCGCCCGAGCGCGAACGCCGCCGCGTCCAACCGGGACACCGCGGCCGCCAGCAAGGACGGCGACGACGACGAGCTGGACGACAATGTCGACGACAGCAGCACGACCGCCGACCGCAGCCGCCCCGACGCCGCCTCGACCTCGGGGAGCGGCAGCGACCCGCGGACCCCGACCACCCGGTCGGCCAGCGCCTCCACCAGGCTCACAGCGCCGCGGCGTAGGTCTGCGCCTGCTCCATCGCGCCCAGCGTCGCCGACATGCACTCGTCGAGCTCGGCCGCCGCCTGCGCCAGCGCCGACCGCGCCGCGACCACCGACTCGTGCGCGCTGCCGTCGACCGCCGCCGCGAGGCTGGCCCGCGCCTCGTCGAGCTTGTCGTTGGCGGCGCGGACGGCCTCCTGTCCTTCCTGGACATGTGCCATCGCGACGTCGATGGCGGCCTTGACCTCGGCAACGCTCGCCACGGTTCCCCCTCCGACCCGAGTCGATAACGCTACGTTATCGCCGGAATGCGAGAGGTGAGCGCGCCGCGCCGGACTCAGGCGACCCGTTGGCCACCAGAAGACCGGGCGCGGGCGCGCGCACCCCGCCGTCGCAGCACCCAGACGAAGAACAGCACCAACCCGACCAGGAAGATCAGGATCAGCAGGGGGAGTACGAGCGCCACGACCGACATCACCACGCTGGCGACGTCCTCGAGGGTGCTCGCGACCGGTGCGCCGACGCCGCCCGTACCCACGTTGATCACAGGTCTTGCCGTTGCTTTGATGCCGTGCACGCCGAGCGCCAGCAGCACGCCGACGGCGACCGGCACCCACTGGTGCGAGCCGAAGAAGCTGCCCGGGTCGGAGACCGTCGCGGTGCTGGTGCCGGCGCCGAACGCCAGCCCGCCCGCGGTCGGCCGGACGACCGTCTGCACCACGTCGTTGGCCGAGTCGAGCACGGGCACCTTGTCGGCGACCACCTCGATCGCCAGCAGCCCGGACAGGATCAGGATCACCCAGCCGTTGCCGAGCCAACTCCACCCGGCGGGCAGCGCGACGACGTCGGTGTAGCGGGACAACAACCCGATCGCGAGCAACGGGATGTACGCGTTGAGGCCGGCCGAGGTCGCGAGGCCCGCGCCGGTGAGGGCTTCCAGCACGACCTCAGCATGGCACCACGGATCCACTTGCATAGGGTGGAGCGGTGCGTCTCGTCATCGCTCGGTGCTCGGTCGACTACGTCGGCCGGCTCTCCGCCCACCTGCCCCCGGCCACCCGGTTGCTGATGGTCAAGGCCGACGGCTCCGTCTCGGTGCACGCCGACGACCGTGCCTACAAGCCGCTCAACTGGATGAGCCCGCCCTGTCGCATCCAGGAGGAGCCCGGCGTCTGGCGGGTGGTCAACAAGGCCGGCGAGGAGCTGCGGATCACCCTGGAGGAGATCTTCCAGGACACGTCGTACGACCTCGGCGTCGATCCCGGCCTCGTCAAGGACGGCGTCGAGGCGCACCTGCAGGAGTTGCTGGCCGCCAACCCGACCACGTTCGGCGAGGGCTACACGCTGGTCCGGCGGGAGTACATGACCGCCATCGGGCCCGTCGACCTGCTCTACAAGGACGCCGCCGGTGGGTCGGTCGCGGTCGAGGTCAAGCGGCGCGGCGAGATCGACGGCGTGGAGCAGCTCACTCGTTATCTCGAACTGATGAACCGCGATCCGCTGCTCGCCCCGGTCGCCGGCGTGTTCGCCGCGCAGGAGATCAAACCGCAGGCCCGGGTGCTCGCCGAGGACCGCGGCATCCGGTGCGTGGTGGTCGACTACGACAAGCTCCGCGGGATCGAGCGGGACGAGCTGACGTTGTTCTGACTTCCGTCCGGCGCGTCCCTGATGACAGGCTGTACGCGTGACCGATGTCGAGATCGGACGGTTCGTACGCTCGGCGACCGCCGCCCACCGCGCCGGCCGTGACCTGCGGGACGCACTGGGCGGCGCGGGGAGCGACGCGGCCGCCGAGCGGTTGGCGGCGTCGATCGAGATGGGCCTGGCCGACCTCGGCCGGGCCGAGACGGCCTGGTTCGGCCCGGAGGGCGCCGAGCAACGGGTACGGACCGACCCGGACGCGGTCCTCGCGGTGGTGGCCGGCCAGCTCCAGCTCGGCGAGGTGGCCCTGGCCGCGGGCGGCGCCGTGGGAGAAACCCCGGCACCCACCACCACGGACGCCGGCGCCGCGCTCGACCGTGCCCTGGCCGATCTGCGCGCGACCACCAGCACCCTCGAGGACCCCGGCCCTACCCGCGGCAGCGCCCGGGTCACCTCGCGCGACGTCCCCGAGGCCGTGGCCAGCCTGCGCGGGGCGCTCGGCACCACCCTGGACGCGATCGCGACCGGCACCGCCGACGTCGTCGCCGGCCCGCTGAAGACCGTGGCGGGCAAGGCTCCCCAGCAGCTCAAGGAAGCCTGGGAGAAGGTCAGCAAGCAGCTCTACCTCGACAACATCGGCGGCCGCCTGGTCCGGCTCGGCCTGCGCGCGCTCGCCGCCGCCCTCGGCGCTCTGCGCCGGGTCGTCGATCTCGACTGGCTCACCCGCGCCCGCGACCACCTGGTCACCCTCGCCGACCGCACGGTCGACACGGGCGTCGGCGCCGCGCTGCTCGGCGACGTGATCGGCGCCGAGCGCACCCGGACCGAGACGGAGGCCCGGCTGGCCGGCGCCGGGCTCGTGCTCGGCCGGCTCGACAGCGGTTCGGAGGCGCTGGCCGCCCTCGCCGCGCGGTTCGACAGCGTGATCGGCAAGCTTGCCCTGGCCCAGGCGGCGGTGGGCGGCATCCTGCTCGTCCAGGGCCACTTCGGTTTCGCCGTACCCTGGCTGCCCCTCGCCCTGCTCGGTGCCGAGCTGTTGATCGGCGCCGTCGCGGTGGCGCTCGCGATCGACTACGTCGACACCACCGTGCACGTCGGCGCGGTCCGGGGTGTCCGGCTGATCGTCGACGACGCCGTGCGGGTCGCATGAGCGAGCGCGACTGGTTCGCGACCCAGGTGGCGCAGGCGACCCTCGACCTGGCCCGGGTGGGCAAGGCGCTGGTGGCCGAGGAGCGCCTGGGCAACACCACGGCAGCCGTACGCGACGACTTCGTCCTGCTGCTGCGCGCCCGCGCCCGTGAGGTCGAGGCGGTGGCCGGCACCGGCTGGGCCGGGCTCGAGAGGGTGCGGCGCGACCGGGTGGCGCCGGTGCTGGCCGCCGCCCTCGCCGTGCTGGAGGGCATCCAGCTCCGCGGCCACCCGTTCTTCCGGCCGACCCGGATCGCCGCCGAGACGCTGCTCGACGCGCTCGTCGACGCCGGCGGCATCGGGCGCACGGTGCTGCTCTCGGTCGGTGACAGCGACCGCTTCGAGCGGCTGGCGGGCCTGGTGCGGACGCGCTTCCCGGACGCGGGCGTCTGGGGGCTGCCGATCCTGGTGCACGAGCTGGGCCACCTGGTCGCCGACGCGCTGCCCGCGCCCGGCGACAAGGACGCCCGCCCCGTGCTGTTCCACCTGGACCGGTCCGACGACCCGCTGCTGGGCGAGCTGTTCGCCGACGTGTTCGCGACCTACGCGCTCGGGCCGGCGTACCCGGTCGCGGTGATGACGCTGCGCGCCCGGCCCGACCGGTTCGACGACGCGACCGCCACCCACCCTTCCTGGGACCGGCGCGTGTGGACGATGGTGGCGGCCCTGCGGGCACAGGCGGACCTCGCCGCCGACCCGCTCACGGCCGCCGGCCACAGGAGGGCGGCCGACGAGGTCGCCCGGCGGTGGAAAGCGCTCAACCCCGTGACGACCGAGCCGCCCAAGCGCGCCGAGGAGGACGCCCGCGGGCTGGTCGAGTTGCTCGACCACAACGCGCCGGCCCGGCTGGGCTTCGACCCGCTGATCGGCCTCGCCCCGCTGGTCGACGCGCTCGACCGCGGGCAGCCGCCGGCGGGCGATCCGGTCGCGATCGTCGCGGCCGCCTGGCGCTGGCGGCTGGCGCACCCCGACGGGCCGGTCGCCCGGGTCGACACGATCGCGCTGCGAGCCCTCGCGGGGGGTGCCGATGCTTGACCTGCTCGCGGTGCGCCTGGCCGAGCTGCGCGACGACGTCGACAAGGTGAAGCGGGTCGCGGACCTCGCCGAGAGCCGGCACAGCCGCCTGGACGGCCTGCGCGGCGTACGCAAGGACGTCTGGGACGGCCTGCTGGAGGCGCGGCGGATGATCCTGGAGATCCGCGGCGACGCGCCGGAGCTGGAGCGGCTGGGCGACCTCGACGACCTGCTGATCGACCTGGATCGCAAGATGTCGCGGGCCGGCGTGATGCTGGACCAGCTCGACGGCTCGATGATCCGGCTGATGAACACCGACACGATGAGCGCGCGGTGCGGCGCGATGCTGGACGAGATCGACAAGCTGGAGGGCGCGCTGCGGGCCGGCACGCTGGACCGCCCCGCGGCGTGGGCCGCGGTCGACGAGCTGACCGACACGACCGGCCGGCGGCTGTTCGCCGACTACGTCGACCTGCTCGGCGGGCTGACCCTGCGCGACACGGGCCTCGATGACCGGGTCAGCGAGCTGACGGACCGCCTGCTCGACGAGCTGACCGTGCCGCTGCGGGCGGTGCCGGCCCGCCCCGCCGACCTCACCGGCGACCACGCGCTGGGCGACCTCGTGATGCTCTGGTTCCCGGAGTGGACGATCTGGGACGTGCCGCTCTTCGGTCACGAGGCCGGGCTGGCCTGGTGCCGCACGTCGCCGCTGGCCGGCAACCTGCTGGGCGACGACCCGCCGGCGCGGCGGCGCACCCTGGCCGCGGACGCCTACGCCGCCTACGCGCTCGGCCCGGCGTACGCGTGCGCGGTGCTCCTGCTGCGGATGCGCGCGGATTCGTCCGATGTGGACCGTGCGTACGTCATCCTGGCCGTGCTGCGGTCGATGGCCGTCGACGGGATGGCCGCCGCGGTGGTCGACCTGGTCGAGCAGTGCTGGCAGGGCGCGATCAGCGAGCGCGGCGGTGACCCGGCCCCGGCGCGGCGGGCCGAGCTGGACGCGTTCGCGTCGACCGCGTACGCCACGCTGCGCGACATCAGCTCCTTCCGCGGCTTCGACGCGATCCAGTGGGACGCCGAGGCGGCGGAGCCCTACGCCGCACTCGACCGGAGTCAGGAAAGAGGCAGCGGCGGAGCCAGCGTGCGGGGTCTGCTCAACGCCGCCTGGGCGGCGCGGCTGACGCTCGCCGACCCGCACGACGCGCACGCGCTGCGCGAGGTCGCCGACGCGGCCCGCGCGCTGCTGGGCCCGCGCAAGGCGATGCTGCCGCGGGAGCGCCACGCGGGGCGGCCGGCCCAGGCGCGCCCGTCGAGCCGGACCGGTGACTACCGCCTTCCCTACCAGGGCCGGTGACCGCGATGACGGACGATCGGCTGAGGCGGGCCTGGGCGGCTTATCGCGCGGGCGACCTCGCGACGGCACGGCAGCGCGCGGAGGAGGCGGGCCGCGCCGACGACCCGGCCGTCCAGGGCGCTGCCTTCACGCTCCGGGGCCTGTGCCGGGTCCGCCTCGACAGCGCCGACGAGGACCTCTTCGCCCAGGCGGTGCGACGGTTCGAGGCCACGCCGCGGCCCGATCGCCGGTTCCTGGCCGAGTACGGCATCGCGTTGACCCTGAGCGGCCGCTTCGACGAGGCGGAACCGGTGCTACGCCGGGCCGTGACCCTCGGCGCCGCCGGCCCCGACGTCCTCCGTTGCCTGGCCCGCGTGCTGTCCCGGCAGGGAGACGACGCCGGCGCCGGCCGCGCGATCGCCGCCGCGGCGCGGGCGTACCCGGCCGACTGGCTGGTCGCCCACGACCGCGCCGAGCTGCTCACCGGCCGCGCCGAGCTGCTCACCGACCGGCCGCCGGTCGCCGCGGACGCCTGGGCGGTCGCGGGTGCGCTGAGCCTGGCGGCCGGGCGGGGCGACGTCGCGCTGGCGGCCTACTCCCGCGCGCTGGAGCTCACCCCGGACGACCCGCACCTGCTGGCCGAGAAGGCCCGGGCCTGCGCGTTCGTCGGTGACGTCGAGGAGCTGTTCGCGACCTTGGGCCGCTCGGTGCCGATGAAGGCCTCCGAGCTCGTTCCGATGCTGTTCGAGGCCTCCGAGCCCCTCGTACGCGCGGCGCCGGACGTCGCCCGGGCGCTGCTCGAGCGGACGATCGAGGTCGAGCCCGAGCACGCGGGAGCGCACGCCCTGTTGGGCATCGCCTGCCGCGATCTCGGTGACGACGCCGCCGCCGACCGGGCGTTCGACGAGGCGGTGCGGCTGGACCCGGACGACGCCCGCGCCCTGCTCGCCCGCGGTCAGCTCCGCCTGGCCCGCGGCCAGCACGACGAGGCGATCGCCGACCTGGAGCTGGCGGCGGCCGCCCAGCCGCGGGCCGGGCTGATCCGGCTGACCGCGGCGGAGGCCTACTACATCCGCGCCGAGGACACCGCGGCGGACGCCGACGTCGAGCGGGCGCTGGCCCACCTGCGGGTGGCGCTGGAGATCAAGCCCGGTGACGCCGCCGCGCTCCGGCTGGTCGGCTACGTGACGCGGCTGCGGCGCGACGCCGACCCCGCGACGACCGAGACCGCGCTGCGCGCGGCACGGGCGGCCAATCCCGACGATCCGAGCCTCGCCTACTACCTGGGGCTCCTGCTGTTCGACCAGGGCGCCTACGAGGAGGCGCTCGGCTGCGCGGAGCAGGCCGTGGCGGGCCTGCCCGACTCCCCGCTCGCCCGGCTGCTCCGCGGTCAGCTTCTGCGCACCACCGGCGATCCCGAGCGGGCGCTGCCCGACCTCGAGGCCGCGGCCGAGGGCCAGCCTGATCTCCCCGAGGCGCATGCCGCGTTGGGCGAGGCGTACCGGATCGTCGGGCGGTTCGACGCCGCGCTGGCCGAGCTGACCACGGCCGTCGAGGCCCAACCCGACGACGGCTGGTCGCTGGCCAGCCGCGGCGCGACCCGGCACGCCCTGGGCGACGTCACCGGCGCACTCGCCGACCTGCGCCGCTCGCTGGGCCGGGGCGCCGAGCCGGGCTTCGCCGTGTGGTGGCTGTGCGAGGCGCTGCGCGGCAGCGTCGACGAGGACGCGCTCGTCGACGAGATCGGCGCGGCCGCCGCGCTCCACCTCGACGAACCGGACGTGCTGGAGATCTACTCGGACGTGCTGCACGGCGCCGGCCGCTACGGGGAGGCGGTCGACGCGGCCGAACGCGGGCTCATGGTGCGACCCGACCACGTGGGCCTGCTCCGCTCGCTGGGCTGGGCCCGGCTGGCGCTCGGTGACCGGGCGCGGGCGGTCGAGACGCTCGAGCGGGCGGCGGCCCTGCACGGTGACGTGACGACGCTGACCGACCTGGCGACCATGGTCGCGCGCGGCGACGACGCGGCGGAGGCCCTGCGCACCATCGACCGTGGGCTCGCCGTCGCCCGCACGTCCGCGCTGCTCCGGTTGCGCGCCGAGGTGTTCGCGGGGCTCGCGGACTGGGCGGCGGCGCGGGAGGCGGCGGCCGAGGCGCTCGTGGTCGAGCCCGTCGACCCGTGGGCGCACTGGGAGTTCGGCCGGGCGCTGCGCTACCTCGACGGCGGCCTCCCCGACGAGGCGCTGGCCGCGTTCGAGGCGATGCGCGAGCGGGAGCCGGACAACCCGATGGGCCCGCAGGGCATCGGCGACGTGCACTGGACGGTCGGGCGGCGGGCCGAGGCGGAGGTCGCCTACCGGGCGGCGATCGCGCTCTACGAGAGCTTCGGCGAGGACGAGGCGTGGACCCGGCACGGCATCGGCTGGTGCCTGCACCGGCTCGGCCGGTACGCGCCGGCGGCCGAGTCCTACCTGCTGGCGCTGCCGGCCAGCGACGAGCGGTCGGCGCTGCTGTTCGACATCGGCCTCAACTGGCTGGCCGCCGGCGAGGAGGTGCGGGCCGCGGACGCGTACGCCCAGGGTTTCGGGGTGTTGTCGGCGATGCCGCGCACCCGGGTCGCGGGCATGCTGGCGGTCGCGGCCGAGGACCTGCGCGCGTCGGTCGCGCGGGGCGTCGTCGCCGACACGGCTCAGGTCGCCGACCTGCGCGACCGGTTGGCGAAGGAGACGGCTACCGCGAGCGGCCGTAGATCAGTTTGACCGCCTTGACGATCCGGGCGACGTGCGCCGGCGTGCGCTCGAAGGTCATCGCCTTGAGCGCCGACGGGCCGCGCCGGGTGGTGATGGCCTTGGACCGCGAGAACTCGCGCAGGCCGTCGTCGCCGTGGGTGCGGCCGAAGCCCGAGTGGCCGACGCCGCCGAACGGCAGCGACGACATGCCGATGAAGGTGATCACCGAGTTGACCGAGGCCATGCCCGTGCGCAGCCGCCGGGCCGCGGCCACCGCGCGCCGCTTGCCGAAGACCGCGCCACCCAGCCCGTACGCGGTGTCGTTGGCGAGCCGGATCGCCTCGTCGACGTCGGCGACCTTGGTGACGACCAGCGTCGGCCCGAACGTCTCCTCGCGCACCGCCGCCGAGTCCTCCGGCACGTCGACCAGGATCGTCGGCTTGACGAACGGCGGCTCGACCGCGTCGCGCCCGCCGAGCACGGCCCGCCCGCCACGCGACAGCGCGTCGTCGATGTGCCGGCGGATGACGTCGATCTGTTTGGGCATCGTGATCGGCCCGATGTCGTAGCCGTCGCCGTAGCCGACCTCGAGCTTCCCGGCGCGGCGGACCACCTCGGCGACGAACGCGTCGTAGACCGGCGCGACCGCGTAGACCCGCTCGATCGCGAGGCAGGTCTGCCCGGCATTGGTCAGCGCGCCCCAGACGCACGCCTCGGCCGCGGCCGCCACGTCGGCGTCGTCGTCGACGATCAGCGCGTCCTTGCCGCCGGCCTCGATCAGCACGGGCGTCAGCGTCTCGGCGCAGGCGGCCATCACCTTCCGGCCGGTGGCGGTGGAGCCGGTGAAAGCGATCTTGTCGACGCCGGAGTGGCAGAGCGCGGCACCGACCTCGCCGAGCCCGTGCACGACCTGCAGCACCGGTTGCTCGGGCACGATCTCGGCGAACGTGTCGACGAGCCACTGGCCCACGGCCGGGGTGTATTCGCTGGGCTTGAGGACGACGGTGTTGCCCGCGGCGAGCGCGTAGGCCACCGAGCCCACCGGCGTGACGACCGGATAGTTCCACGGCCCGATCACGCCGACGACGCCCATCGGCACGTATTCGAGGTGGGCCGAGAACTCGGCGAGCGCCAGCCGGCCGCGCACCCGACGCGGGCCGAGCACCCGGCGGGCGTTGCGGGCGGCCCAGTCGATGTGGTCGATCGCCGAGGCGGTCTCGACGATGGCCTCGGCGACCGGCTTGCCGCCCTCGCGGCTCACCAGGGCGGCGGCCTCCTCGACCCGCTGGGCGAGCAGGCCGCGCCAGCGCAGCAGCCGGGCGCGCCGGCCGGCGTGACCGAGGGCGACCCACCAGTCGGCGGCGACCTGGGCCCGGGCCACGGCGGCGGCCACGTCGTCGGCGTCGGCGACCGGGAACCGGCCGACCTCCTCGCCGGTCGCGGGGTTGGTCGAGACCAACTCGCCCGACTCGACGACCGGGACACCGGCGGCTCGCGTTGCGGTCATGGGGCGGAGTCTATGCCGTCACAGTTACCCGTCGGTAGGTGTGGATGGCCCACACAGCGGAGGGCGGTGGTGTGGGTGCAGGATGTCGGCCATGGAGCACCAGCAGGTACGCGTGACGGCGCGCGGGATCGAGCAGAACGTCCTCGTGGCCGGGCCGGTCGACGGCCGGCCGGTGTTGTTGATCCACGGCAACTGCTCGTCGGCCGACTTCTGGCGTCCGCTGCTCCGGCACCTGCCCGGCACCCTGCGGATCGTCGCCCCCGACCTGCGCGGCTACGGCGCGACCGAGGCGGCGCCGGTGGACGCGACCCGTGGCCTGCGGGACTTCGCCGACGACGTGGCAGCCCTCCTGGAGGCGCCGGAACTCTTCCCAGAAGGTGCGAAGCCGCTGGTCGTGGCCCACTCGATGGGCTGCGGCGTGGCGATGCAACTGCTGGTCGACCACCCCGAGCGGGTCGACGCGCTGCTGCTGGAGGCGCCACTGTCGCCGTACGGGTTCGGCGGCACCCGCGACCTCGACGGCACGCCCACGACGCCCGACTTCGCCGGCACGGGCGCGGGCACGGCCAACCCCGACTTCGTCGCCCGGCTGGCCGCCAAGGACCGCGAGGCCGACGCCCAGACGAGCCCGCGCACGGTGCTGCGGACCGCCTACGTGGCCGACCCGGCGTCGCTCGGCGCCGACGAGGACCTGCTGCTCGACACCGTGCTCTCCACCGTGACCGGTGACGACAACTACCCCGGCACGTCGGTGCCGAGCGACAACTGGCCCGGGGTCGCGCCCGGCGACCGTGGGGTGCTCAACACGATGGCGCCCAACAACTTCCGCATCGCGGACGACCTCGTCGCGATAGAGACCAAGCCCCACGTCACCTGGGTACGCGGGGACAGGGACGCGATCGTCTCGGACACCTCGTTCTTCGACCTGTCGTACCTCGGCTCGCTCGGTGCCGTGCCCGGCTGGCCGGGCGCGCAGGCGAGCCCGCCGCAGCCGATGGTCGGGCAGACCCGGGCGGTGCTGGAGAGGTACGCCGCCGGCGGGGGCAGCTACCGGGAGGTGGTCTACGCGGGCTGCGGGCACTCGCCGCACATCGAGCGGCCCGCGGAGTTCGTCGCCGAGCTCTTGGAGCTGGTGCGGTGATCGACGCGATCGAGGTCGAGGGCGGCGACCTGGCGGTCGGCGTCTGGGGCGACAGCGGCCCGCTCGTGGTGGCGGCGCACGGCATCACCTCGCATCACCTGGCCTGGGGCCTGGTCGCGCCGGCCCTGGCCGACACCCACCTGTTCGTCGCCCCCGACCTGCGGGGCCGCGGGCACAGTCGGGACCTGCCGGCGCCGTACGGGATGGACCGGCACGCGGCGGACCTGGCCGCGGTGATCCGGGCCTACGGCGGCGGCCCGGCGATCGTGGTCGGCCACTCGATGGGCTGCTGGGCCGCGGTCGCGCTGGCCCGCACCGCACCCGCCCTGGTCGCGCGCCTCGTGCTGGTCGACGGTGGGCCGCCGCTGGCGCCGCCGCCGGGCGCGCCGGCCGAGCCCAGCCCGGAGCAGGTCACCCACGTGATCACCGAGACCGTCGGGCAGGCGTACGCGCGGCTGTCCCTGACCTTCCCGGACCGCGGCGCCTACCAGGACCTGTGGCGGGCGCACCCGTCGCTCGCGGAGTGGAACGACGCGATGGCGGCGTACGCCGACTACGACCTGGTCGAGGACGGTGGCGCGCTGCGCCCGGCCTGCCGGCTCGAGGCGGCGCTGGCCGACGCCCGCGACCTCTACGCCTGGCAACCGGTGGCACCGGAGGCGCTGCCCGTGCCGGCCGTCTTCCTGCGGGCCGAGCGCGGCATGCTCGACCAGCCCGAGGGGATGTTCGCGCCGGGAGCGGCGGCGCGGGCGTTTCCGGGCATCACGGAGCGCGACGTCCCGGGCACCAACCACTACACGATCACCCTTGCCCCGAAGGGTGCCGCCGAGGTCGCCGCCGCGATCGCAAGCGCTGCTTGACGCGGGTCGGCGCATGGCAGACTGACCCCTGACCTGATGGATCGTTAGGGGAGCGCTGCGTGTCGCGGGAGATCAACACCGTCGGAGTTGTCGGACTCGGCACCATGGGCGCGGGCATCGTCGAGGTCTTCGCGCGCAGCGGGATCTCGGTCGTCGCCGTCGAGGTCACCGAGGAGGCGCTGGCCCGCGGCCAGGCGACGCTGGTCGGCTCGATCGACCGGGCGGTGGCCAAGGGCAAGATGACGCCGGAGCAGCGCGACGAGATCTTCGCCCGGGTCGGGTTCGCGGCCGGCTTCGGCGCGCTGCACGACGTCGACCTGGTGATCGAGGCCGTGCCCGAGCAGCTCCCGCTCAAGCAGCGGATCTTCGCCGAGCTCGACCAGGTCTGCAAGCCCGACGCCATCCTGGCCACCAACACCTCGTCGCTGTCGGTCACCGAGATATCGGTCGCCACGACCCGGCCCAACCAGGTCATCGGCGTGCACTTCTTCAACCCGGCGCCGGTGATGAAGCTCGTCGAGATCGTCCGCACCGTGGTCACCGCGCCGGAGGTGGTCGCCGACGTCGAGGCGCTCTGCGCGCGGCTCGGCAAGACCGACGTGACGATCAACGACCGGGCCGGGTTCATCGCCAACGCGCTGCTGTTCGGCTATCTCAACCAGGCCGTCTCGATGCTGGAGGCGCGGTACGCGACCCGCGAGGACATCGACGCGGCGATGCGGCTCGGCTGCGGGCTGCCGATGGGCCCGCTCGCGTTGATGGACCTGATCGGTCTCGACACCGCGTACGAGATCCTGGACACGATGTACCGGCGGGGCGGCCGCGACCGCCGGCACGCGCCCGTGCCGCTGATCAAGCAGATGGTCACCGCCGGGCTGCTCGGCCGCAAGACCGGCCGGGGCTTCTACACGTACGAAGGTCCCGGCTCGCCCAAGGTCGTGCCCGACGAGCTGACCGCGCCGCCCGCGCCGGCGAGCCTCGGCGACAGCGCCGCGATCGCCACGATCGGCGTCGTGGGCTCCGGCGTGATGGCCCGCGGGATCGTCGAGGTCGTGGCGCGGGCCGGCTTCGACGTCGTCTCGGTGACCCGGGGCGAGGCGCAGTCGTCGGCGGTGGCCGAGGCCGTCCGCGGCTCCCTGGCCAAGGCGGTCGTCAAGGGCAAGCTGACCGAGGAGGAGCAGGGCGCCGCCCTCGGCCGGGTCACCTGGTCCAACCGGCTCGAGGACCTCGACGACGCCGATCTCGTGATCGAGTCGGTCGTCGAGGAGATCTCGGCCAAGAAGGCCGTGTTCGCCGCCCTCGACGAGATCTGCAAGCCGGGCGTCGTGCTGGCCACCACCACCTCGTCGCTGCCGGTCATCGAGATCGCGATGGCCACCCAGCGGCCGGCCGACGTGATCGGCCTGCACTTCTTCAACCCGGCGCCGGTGATGAAGCTCGTCGAGATCGTCCGGACGATCCGCACCTCGCCCGAGACCGCGGGGGCCGCCGCGGCGTTGGTCGCCGCGCTGGGCAAGAACGGGGTGCAGTGCGCCGACCGGTCCGGTTTCATCGTCAACGCGCTGCTCTTCCCCTATTTGAACGACGCCGTGCGGATGCTGGAGGCGTCGTACGCGACCGTCGACGACATCGACTACGCGATGAAGTTCGGCTGCGGCTACCCGATGGGCCCGTTCGAGCTGCTCGACACCGTCGGCCTCGACGTGGCGCTGGCCATCCAGCGCGAGCTCTACCTGGAGCTGCGCGAGCCGGGCTTCGCGCCGGCGCCGCTGCTGGAACACCTGGTGACCGCGGGGTACGTGGGACGCAAGGCCGGGCGCGGATTCCGCGACCACACCCAGTGAGCCCTAATCTTGGGTCGTGAGCCCGCGTCGCAACCGCCCGAAGGGCGATGAAGGCCGTCCGCTCGACGACGAGGCGCTGCGCCGCGGCGTCGGGTCGGTCGAGGGCGACCGGCACGGCGACTGGATGGTGCGGTTGGTGCCCGGCGGGGCCAGCGCCAAGACCTACCGGTGCCCGGGCTGCGACCAGGAGATCCGCCCGGGCACGGCGCACGTGGTGGTCTGGCCGGCCGACGAGCGCGGCGACCTGACCGACCGCCGGCACTGGCACAGCGGCTGCTGGCGCGCCCGCGACCGCCGGGCGCCCGGGATCATGCGCTCGCGCAGCGCGCCCCGCTACGGCTAGGCGCGGAACTCGGCGAGGACCGCGTCGGAGAGGGCCGGCCAGAGCGGGGCCGCCCACTCGCCGAAGTTGCGGTCGGTGAGGCAGGCCAGGGCGAGGCCCGCGACCGGGTCGACCCAGAGGAACGTGCCCGTCTGGCCGAAGTGCCCGAAGGTCTCGGGCGAGTTGTCGGTGCCCGTCCAGTGCGGCTGCTTGTGCGACTTGATCTCGAAGCCCAGACCCCAGTCGTTGGGGTCCTGCCGCCCGTGGCCGGGCAGCACCCCGGCCAGGCCGGGGAACGCCACCTTCGCCGCCTCGCGGGTCAGTGCCGGCGCGATCGTGGGCGCCAGCAGCTCGCGGCCCAGCTTGGCCAGGTCGCCGATCGAGCCCGTCACCTTCGCGGCTGGCGAGCCCTCGAGCACCGTGTTCGGCATGTCGAGCTGGTCCAGCACCAGGTCGATCATGAGGTCGCCGAAGCTGCCCTCGGCCCGCCTTGCCGCGTGGTCGGCCAGCACCTCGAAGCCGCGGTTCGAGTAGATCCGGCGCTTCCCGGGCTGGCTCATCACCTGGTCGTCGCCGAAGTTGAGCCCGGACGCGTGGGCCAGCAGGTGCCGCACGGTCGAGCCGGGCGGCCCGGCCGGGTCGTCGAGCCCGAAGAGTCCGTCGTCGATGGCCGCCAGCGCGGTGAGCGCGGTCAGGGGCTTGGTCACCGAGGCCCAGGGCAGCGGGGTGTCCGGGCCGGTGCGGGCGAGCACGCCGTCCTTGCCGACGACGGCGACCGCGACGGTGCGCACCGGCCAGGAGCCGACCAGGGCGAGGGCTTGTGAATCAACCACGCGGCAAAGGTACGCGGTCAGGTGCGGGTGGACTCGTCTCGGGCCCAGGCGGCGCCGGCGGGGGTGCGGCGGGCGCGGCGTTCGGCGAGCAGGGTCAGCGCCGCGTAGCAGGCCCCGGCGGGCCACAGCCACGGGCGCGGCAGGACCACGTCGACCAGCCAGGAAGCCTTGCGGGACGGGCGCACCGCGAGGGTCGCCCCGGCGGCCGCGGCCGCCTCGCGCAGGGCGGTGTTGCCGCCGCGCACCCGCCCGAGCCGGCGCAGCAGGTCCGCGGTGCGGGTCGGGGTGGCGACCACCGACGGCACCGCCGCGACCTCGCGCTTCTCGCCGACCGCGAACAGCCCGTCGAGGAACAGGTCGTCGGCGACCAGGTCGGGGAACCGGTCGAAGCGGGCCCGGGCGTCCTTGGACAGCACGATCGCCCCGCGCCCGAACAGCGCGTCGCGGAAGGCGGGCAGCCGGCCGTTGACGGCGAAGTACGCGCGCACCAGCAGGGGCCGCCCGGCCGTGTCGAGCACCCGGCGCGGCGCCGCGGCGATCACCCCGCCCGGCCCGGACACCGCCGCCGCCAGGGCGCGGGCGCCGTCGGCGGTCAGCGCGATGTCGGCGTCGAGGTAGATCCGGGGAAAGCTGGTGGCGGCCGCGTCGCCCGCGTTGAGGGCGGCCGGCTTGGACGCCACGGCGACGTCCACGACCCGCACGCCCGGCACCGCGCGGGCCACCCCCGCGGTGTCGTCGGTGCACCCGTTGGCCGCCACGACGACGTCGAACTCACCGGGGTCGGCGCCGTCGAGCAGGTGCCGGAGCGTACGCCCGATGACCGTCGCCTCGTTGTGCGCGGCCACCACGATGCTCACCACGGTGCGCGCCCGGTGATCGCGCGGCGGACCCGCTTGGACAGCGACTTGCCGCGCGCCCGCCAGCCCGAGTATTCGCGCAGGTCGAGCGAGGCCGCCTGGACCACGTACGCGGACCGCTTCATCTGCTCGGTCCACTCCGCGACCGTGCGTACGCCCGTCTTCTGCGCGGACAGCGGGCGGCGCGCCAGGAAGTCCTCGTCGGTGTGGTAGATCGTCCGCGGGCTGCGCGGGTCGTCGAGGTGGTCCTCGGGCAGGAACGGGTAGACCCAGCCGTTGACGAAGCCGAGCCGCGCGGCCTTGAGGCACCAGGAGGTGAACGAGTCGTCCTCCGCCAGCGGACCGGTGCGCTCGACCATCGCGCGCTTGAGCAGGTAGCCGCTGCCCTGCACCCAGTGGTTGCGCATGAGCCGGTGCCCGCCCGCGTAGTCGGCCAGCTTGCGGTCGACCAGGTCCTGGCGCACGTCGGACTCCGGGAACCGCCAGGTGCCGATCACCCCGAACTCGGGGACGTCCTCGTGGGCGCGGCGGAGCACCTCGAGCCAGGACTTGTCGGGCAGGCAGTCGTCGTCGACCTTGCTGAGGTAGTCGCCGGACGACTCGGCCCACAGCCAGTTGGTCGGCTCGCGCAGCCCGGCGTTGACGGGGCTGTGGTGGAACCGGTGCACGCGCGGGTCGTGCCGGAACTCCTCGACCGCCGCCAGCGTCGCGGCGTCGGAGCCGTTGTGCCACAGCCAGACCCGCGCGTCGTCGGTGCAGCTGTCCAGCAGGTGCGGTAGCGACAGCCGGACGTACTCCGGCCGGTCGTACGTGATCATCAGAATGTCGATGCCGCCCATGTCTTCCTCAGTTCAGCCGTTGTGCCCGGGTCAGCCGCCACATCGCGCCGGCCAGGCCGAGCAGCAGGTGCATCGTGAACAGGTAGGTCGAGAAGAACAGCGCGTCGAAGGTGAACGCCGATACCGCCATCACGCCGATCGCGACCGCGAGCACCGCCGCCAGGTCGCGGTCGCTGTCGGTCTTGGCGAACCGGCGGACGCGGGCGGCCACCACGATGCCGACGAGGAAGAGCACTGCCAGGCCGGCCACGCCGATGATGCCGGTGGTCACCATCGTGCCCAGCCACTGGTTGTCGAGCAGTTGGTACATCTCGGGCAGCCAGGTGCCGAAGCCGCGCCCGAACCACGGTCGTTCCCTGATGAACGGCGCGACGTAGTCGTAGTCCTCGAGCCGGCCCTGCACGCTCGGGTCGCTGGAGCCGGCGAACAGCAGCGAGCGCAGCGCGCCGAGCAGGCCGGGCTTGCCGACCTGGATGATCGCGGTCAGGAAGACGCCGACCACCAGCACGTTGAACGTCGTGCGCAGCGGCCAGACGAGGATCAGCAGCAGGATGGCGGCGGCCAGCGCGAGCACGCCCGTGCGGGACAGCGAGATCGGGATGACGCCGGCGACGATCATCGCGATGCCGGCGAAGATCTGGCGATCCCGGCGGGTGGCCGCGAACCGGGCATAGTGGATCGCCACCACCAGCGCGACGACCATCAGCACGCTGAACTCGATGTAGTGGCCGGCCGTGCCGGCCACCCGGACCAGGCCTCCGCCGCCGCGGTCGTCGAAGCCGACCAGGTCGCGCTGGAACTGCAGCACCGGCGGCAGCTTGAGGTAGCCGGTGAAGTCCTGGCGGAACGCGAACTGGGTGAACGCGAACAGCGCCATCACCGCGGAGCCGTAACAGAGCCAGCGCAGCACCGTGTCGATCCGCTCGCGGGTCAGCACGCCGTCACAGGCGGCGAGCAGGATGCCGCCGGCGGCGAACGCCATCAGCACGGTCCGGTCGGCCTGGTTGGCCTCGAGCGGGTCGAGGCCGCGGGCCTGGCCGGCGATGTAGGAGGTGCCGATCGTCACGAAGTAGAACGCCAGCGCCCAGCGCATCGGCTGCTGGCCGCGGGTGACCAGGGACGGGTGCAGCCGGGTGAGCATCCACCAGACGAACAGGAGCAGCCCCGCCATCACGCCGGGGCGGCCCAGCGTGGTCAGCGGCGGGAAGATCAGCCGGGCGGGCAGCAGGTACATCGCGAAGATGGTGAAGCTCACCCAGGCTGTCGCGTCCCGGAAGTCGATGACGCTGGGTGTCACGCCGTCGTAGACGGTCGCCGTTCTCCGCGCTGATAGATAGGTCTGCACTACGGCCACTACTGCTGGTCGTCGTCAGGCCTGGGCGTCCGCACCGCGGTGAGCAGGATGGTGTCGTCGGTCTCGGGGGCCCGCACGAAGTCGGCCGACACCTGCTGCGGGCTGCCGCTCGCGGCGTGCCCGTTGGCGGTGACCGGTGTGCTGTTGATCCGGATGATCTGGGTCGCGTCGGCGGGCTCGTCGGCCTCGACGTCGGCGTCGCGCCCGGCGACCGGACGGTTGACCGGCCCGACCTGCTTGGCCAGCGGCGGCTGCGGGCGGCGCTGCTCGACCGCGGCGGAGCCGGCGGTGGCGTTGCCCCGGATGCCGGCGCGCGCGTTGACCTGCTTGGTCAGGCGGCGCCGGGCGATCGCGTCGTAGGCCACCACCGCGGCCGCCATCAGCAGCAGGCCGACGGCGAGCACGACGATCTGGGCGCGCAGCACGTTGGACCGCGAGGGCGTGACGTTGAGGCCCGGGTCGAGCACCTGGGTGCTGATCTCCTCGCCCGCCTTGGGCTTGTATTCGGCCTGGCGCGCCTTGACCTCGTCGCTGATCAGCTTGGTGACCGCCTCGACGGTGGCGAGCGCCTTGGCGCTGGTCTCGCTCGAGATCTCCACGGACATGATCGAGCTGCGGGTGACCAGCGTGATCTCGTAGGCGGAGTCGCCGCCCGCCGCGACGACCTTCTGCCGGGCCTCGCCGGACGACGCCGCGATCTGGACCGCCTGGGCCATCTGGGTCTCGCCGATCCGCAGCCACGGGTTGCCGGGCGCCGGCGTGGCGCCGTTGGCCGGCGTGCTCACCGAGGTGGTCGGCGGGACGAGGATCACGGTGGCCGTGGTCTTGTATTCGGGCTGGATCGAGCTGCCCAGGGCGACCGCGGCCGCCAGCGTCAGGATGACGACCGGGACCGCGACGTACCACCGCCGGACGACGAGCTTGAGGAGGTCAAGGAGGTCCATGAAAAGGCCCTTTGATCGGATGCGGCGGGAAAAGAAGGGGGCGTCGGGTCGTCAGTTGACCGTCTGGTTGGTATCACGAGGGCTCGCCGGTCGGTTGCCTCCCCCCACCGGTGAACCTGATTTGTAGCCTTTTCGCGTCTCGACCAGCAACCGGTCCCACAGTCGGATGTACGACTTGGCCTGGTGGTCCCAGGCCAGCTCGTCGACGAACCGCTGCCGGGCGACGCGGCTCATCGTCGCGCGGGCCGCGCCGTCGCTGAGCAACAGGTCCAGCGCCTTGGCGAGCTCGTCGGGTGTGCCGGTCGGCACGTAGAGCGCGGCGCCCTCGGCGGTGCGCCGGGTCTCCAGCAGGTCGACGGCGACGACCGGGAGACCGCGGGCCACGTATTCGACGGTCTTCGCCATCGTCGACAGCTCGGCCATCTTCGTCGGCGGGTCGGGCTGGATCGCGACGGTGGCCGTGTTGAGCAGCGCGTCGACCTCGTCGGCCTCGAGCCAGCCGCGGAACTCGACCACGTCGTCGAGGTTGCGGGCACGGGCGAGCGCGCGCAGCTCGGGCAGGCTGTCGCCGTCGCCGGCGACGACCATCTTCCAGTCGGCGCTGCCGCGCAGGCCGATCAGCCGCTCGGCGGCCAGCACCGCCGCGTCGACGTGGTCCTGCGGGTTGATGACGCCGAGGTAGACGATCTGGTGCCGGCCGGTGTGCGGCAGGTTGCCGTCGAAGGCGACCTCGGCGATCGTCGGGCCGTTGCGCACCACGACCACCTTGCCGGGGTCGAGCCCGCCGCGGGTGATGGCCAGGTCGCGGTAGGACTCGTTGGTCGAGACCACGGCGGTGGCCCAGCGCCACGACATCTTCTCGAACCACTTGAGGATGGCCAGCACCCGTGGGTCGGGGGTGTCCGTCTTGCACTCGTAGAGCTCGGGGCTCAGGTCGTGGTGGTCGAACACGAACGGCCGGCCGAGCGCGCGCATCAGCACCGCCAGCACCCAGAAGACGTCGGGCGGGTTGCACGCCTGCACCGCGTCGACGCGGGTGCGCAGCATGAGGCCCAGCAGCCGGAACGTCACGGCGAGCAACGACCAGGCGAACTCGAAGGCGAACGACAGGACGCCGGAACCGGCCAGTGGCTGCGGGAACGACCGGATGTCGGTCGCCCGGCTGCCCGGCAGGCGGGTCAGGCCGGCGGAACCCCGCGGGCAGATCACCGTGACCCGGTAGCCGGCTTCTTCCAGCGCCAGGCACTCGCGGATGACCCGCCGATCACGCTCGACCGGGAGGTTCACCACGACGATGACCACGTGCCCCCGCGATTTGGTCATCTCCACCTCTGGATACTGTGGACAGATTGTGTGTTCCCTTAAGGGAGACTTAACACAGGCGACGATGCTCTATCCGAGCCACGCGTGGCAAGGGTGACCGGAGCGCCGCTAGTGTCGACTTCACTACATGGGCGTGGCTGATCGGTCGATTGCTCGTCGGAGTCTCGGACCATACTTGCTGGCGGGTCGGTCGGCTAAATCCCGGAAGTGCCACCAGATGGTGGTGGTCCGCCGGATTTGCTGGGAATGGCCCGTCAGGAATCAGACATCACCTCCACTTGATCCAGTCGCTAGCCTGTGCGCCTGCGCACCGGATGCGTACATGTGAATCTTTGGGGGAGGTGGCGCATGACGCGCCCACGACGTCCGCTGCGCGCCCTGTTGGCCGCGGCGCTGGTCGCCGGAGGGCTCGGCGCGCTGGGCCCGGCCAACCCGGCCGAGGCGACCACGCTGCCGAGCGGCTTCCAGGAACAGATCGTGTTCAGCGGGCTGAGCCAGCCCACGAACATCGAGTTCGCCCCCGACGGCCGGATCTTCGTCGCCGAGAAGGGCGGCCGGGTGAAGGTCTACGACAACCTGGCCGACCCGACCCCGACGGTGTTCGCGGACCTGTCCACCAACGTCTTCAACGTCTGGGACCGCGGCCTGCTCGGCCTCGCGCTGCCGCCCGACTTCCCGGCGAACCCCTTCGTTTACGTGCTCTACACCTACGACGCACCGCCCGGCCAGACGGCGCCCTACTGGAACGACAACTGCGGCGACGCCAACAACGGCCAGTGCGTGGTGCAGGGCCGGCTGTCCCGGCTGCAGGCCGCCGGCAACGTGATGACCGGCAGCGAGCAGGTGCTCATCACCGACTGGTGCCAGCAGTTCCCCAGCCACTCGATCGGCGACCTCAAGTTCGGCGCCGACGGCATGCTCTACGTGAGCAGCGGCGACGGCGCGAGCTTCAGCGCCACCGACTACGGCCAGCTCGGCAACCCGCGCAACCCGTGCGCCGACCCGCCGTCCGGCGTCGGCGGCACGATGAACCCGCCGACGGCCGAGGGCGGCGCGCTGCGTTCGCAGGACGTGCGCTCGACCGGCGACCCGACCGGCCTCGACGGCACGGTGCTGCGGCTCAACCCGGCCACCGGCGCGGCCGCGGCCGGCAACCCGCTGTCGGGCTCGGCCGACGCCAACGCCCGCCGGATCGTCGCGAACGGCCTGCGCAACCCGTTCCGGCTGACGATGCGGCCCGGCACCAACGAGGTGTGGGCGGGGGATGTCGGCTGGAACGTCTGGGAAGAGGTCAACCGCGTGACCAACCCGACCGCGGGCGTCACCAACTTCGGCTGGCCGTGCTTCGAGGGCAACGGCCGGATGGGCTCCTACGACGGCGCCAACCTCAACCTGTGCGAGTCGCTCTACACCGCGGGCGGGCACACCCAGCCCTACTACACCTACAACCACACCGGCGCGGTCGTGCCGGGTGAGAACTGCGGCAACGGCGGCGACGCCACCAGCGGCCTGGCGTTCTACCCGGCCGGTGGCGGCAACTACCCGGCGGCGTACGCGGGCGGGCTGTTCTTCGCCGACTACTCCCGCAACTGCATCTGGGCGATGAAGGCGTCCGGCGGCCTGCCGTCGGCCGCCAACATCGAGGCGTTCGGGCAGGCCGCGGCCGGCCCCGTCGACCTGGCCATCGGGCCCGGCGACGAGCTCTACTACGTCGACCTCGGCGGCACGGTCCGGCGGATCCGCTACTTCCCGGGCAACCAGCCGCCGGCGGCAACGTTCAGCGCCACGCCGGTCGCGGGCCAGCCGCTGCGGGTCGACTTCGACGCGAGCGCCTCGACCGACGCCGACCCGGCCGACCAGGGCCGGCTCACCTACGCGTGGGACTTCACCGACAACGGTTCCACCGACGCGACCGGCGTGACGGCGAGCTTCACCTACCCGGCCGCGGGCAGCTACACGGCGAAGCTCACGGTGACCGACACGCTCGGCGCGACCGACACGCACCTCGTGACGATCCAGCCGGGCCGCACGGCGCCGGTCGCCGCGATCGACACCCCGGCCGCGGGCACCACCTGGAAGGTCGGCGACACGCTGACCTTCACCGGGCACGCCACCGACGCCGAGCAGGGCACGCTGCCGGCCGGCGGGCTGTCCTGGCGGCTGCGGATGCACCACTGCGAGAGCGTCGGCAACTGCCACGTGCACGAGGTGCAGCAGTGGTCGGGCGTCGCGGGCGGTTCGTTCGTCGCGCCGGACCACGACTATCCGTCCTATCTGGAGCTGGAGCTGACCGCGACGGACGCCGACGGGTTGAGCCACACCACCTCCCGGCAGCTCGACCCGAAGACCGTCGACCTGACGTTCCGCAGCAACCCGTCCGGGCTGTCGCTCAACGCGGGCGCGTTCACCGGCACGACGCCGTTCACGCGGACCGTCATCCAGGGCTCGACCAACACGGTCAGCGCCCCGTCGCCGCAGAGCTCCGGCGGCAGCACCTACACGTTCGCCACCTGGTCCGACGGCGGCGCGAACAGCCACGTCATCACCGCGCCGACCGCCGCCACCAGCTACACGGCGACGTTCACCGGCACGAGCGGCTGCGTCGACAGCTTCGGCTACACCTGCTCCACGCAGACCGGCCAGCCGTTCGTCGCGGCCGACGGCGCGACGCTGCCGTTGACCGGTGACGACGCGCTGACCCAGGTGTCGCTGCCGTTCCCGTTCCGGCTGTACGGCCAGGAATACGGCAACGCCTGGGTGTCCACCAACGGCTTCGTGTCGTTCGCGGATCCGGGCCAGGCCGGGCTGATCGCGGTCAACAGCCCGCTGCCCAACGCCAGCACCCCCAACGCCGCGCTCTACCCGTTCTGGGACGACCTGGTGCAGCGGGCCGACTCGACGGTGCGCACCGGCGTGACCGGCACGGCGCCCAACCGGAAGTTCGTCGTGGAGTGGCGCAACAGCGGCTACTACGGCTCCGCCTCGGGGCGCATCCGGTTCTCCGCGGTGCTCGGCGAGGACGGCACGGTCACCTACCACTACGGCGATCTGTCCACGAACGACCGTGAGGAGGGCAACTCCGCCACGGTCGGCATCGAGGACGGCTCGGGCACCGTCGGTCTGACCCACTCGTTCGACCAGCCGGTGCTGCGCGACGGCACGACGGTGACGTTCACGCCGCCGGGCGGCAACCCGCCGCCGACCTCGGGCACCATCTCGGGTGTCGTGAGTGCCAACGGCGCGCCGCTGGCCGGCGCGACGCTGACGCTGTCGCCCTCCGGGCGCACGGCGACCAGCGCGGCCGACGGTTCCTACCAGTTCACCGCGGTGCCGCCGGGCGCCTACACCGTTTCCGGCACCGCGCCGGGCGGCTTCACCGGCTCCGCGCCGGTCACGGTGACGGCGGGCGGCACCCACACCACCAACCTGACGCTGACCGGGCCGCCGCCGGGCGAGGGCGACTACACGAAGACGACGGCGCAACGGGCGTACGTGTCGACCGCGGACGGCACGGCGTTGCCGCTCGCCGGCGACGACGCGTACACCCAGGTCTCGTTGCCCTTCGGTTTCGAGTTCTACGGGCAGCAGCAGAGCACCGCGTGGGTGTCGACCAACGGCGTGCTGTCGTTCGTCAACCCCAACGGCGCGACCCCGGAGAACACGGCGATCCCGGCCGCCGCGCTGCCCAACGCGGCGCTCTATCCCTTCTGGGACGACCTCGTGCAGCGGACGGGCAGCGTCATCCGCACGAAGGTGGTCGGCTCCGCGCCCAACCGGCAGTTCGTCGTCGACTGGTTCAACACCGGGCTCTACGGCTCGTCGTCGGCGCGGATGTCGGTTCAGGTCGTACTCGCCGAGAATGGTGAGATCAGCTTCAATTACGCTGACCTCGCGGCGTCGGGTCGGGAACGCGGTGACTCGGCCACGGTCGGCATCGAGGACGCGGCCGGCGTCAACGCCGTGCAGCACTCGCACAACCAGGGCGTGCTCACCAACGGCACAGCGGTCGTGTTCACGCCCAACTGACGTCCCCGTGACCAACCGGACGGTCGGATTCGGACCGTCCGGTTAACGGGACAGGTCGCGTAGCTGACGATCCGCTGTCGTCCGTGGCGTGAGCATGTGTTGTCATCGTCCGCGTCGCGGGATGGAGCAGAGCGTGTCGTTGAGCGTGCGGCGGTTCCTCGCCGGCTTGCTGGCGTCGGTGTTGGGCGCACCCCTGACCGTGGGTGTGCTCGCCGCGCCCGCCGCCGCGGGCCCGCCACCCACCGGGTTCACGGAGCGGGTCGTGATGAGCGGCCTGTCGAACCCGACCAAGCTGGTGTTCGCGCCCGACGGCCGGATCCTGGTGGCGCAGAAGAACGGCGTCGTCAAGATCTTCGACGACCTCTCCGACACCACGCCGACGGTCCTCGCCGACCTGAGCGACGAGGTGTTCACCTACGGCGACATGGGCCTGCTCGGCCTCGCCGTGCCGCCGAACTTCCCGGCGTCGCCGTACGTCTACGTCAGCTACACCTACGACGGCCCGATCGGCGGCAGCGCGCCCACCTACGACGACCGCTGCGCCAACCTCGGTGACTGCGTCGTGAGCAACCGGGTGTCCCGGCTGCGGGTGGCCGGTGACGTGATGACCGGCAACGAGCAGGTGCTGCTGCACGACTGGTGCGTCCAGTACGAGACGCACGCGATCGGCAACATCGGCTTCGGCCCCGACGGCGCGCTCTACGTCAGCGGTGGCGACGGCGCCTCGCCGGCCTTCCCCGACTACGGCCAGCGCGGCACCGTGACCAACGCGTGCGGCGACCCGGGCGCCCCGGTCGGCGGCACGATGACCCCGCCGACCGCCGAGGGCGGCGCGCTGCGCTCGCAGGACGTCCGCACGCCGGGCGACCCGACGGGCCTGAACGGCACGTTCATCCGGGTCGACCCCGCCACCGGCGCCGCGCTGCCGGACAACCCGATGGCCGGCAGCTCCGACCCGAACACCCGCCGGATCCTGGCGTACGGCCTGCGCAACCCCTATCGCTGGGCCTTCCGGCCGGGCACCTCCGAGGTCTGGTTCGGCGACGTCGGCTGGCGCAACTGGGAAGAGATCGACCGCCTGGCCAACCCGCTCGACGGTCCCGTGGAGAACTTCGGCTGGCCCTGCTACGAGGGCAACGAGGACCAGAACGGCTACAACGCGCCCAATCTCTCGCTCTGCGAGAACCTCTACTCGCAGGGCCAGAACGCGGTCGTCTGGCCGCAGTACACCTACCACCACGCCGCGCAGGTCGCGTCCGGAGACGGTTGCCCGACCGGCGGTTCGTCGCCCAGCGCGCTGGCCTTCTACCCGGCCAGCGGCGGCAACTACCCGGCGACGTACCGCGGCGCACTGTTCTTCGGTGACTACGCGCGGCAGTGCGTCTGGGCGATGCTGCCGGGTGCCGGCGGGGTGCCCGACGCCGCCAACATCGTGCCGTTCACCTCGACCGCGGCCACCCCGGTCGACCTCGAGATCGGCCCCGACCAGCGGCTCTACTACGTCGACCACAACGGTGGCACGATCCGCCGGTTCGACTACAACACCGGCAACCAGCCGCCCACCGCGGCCGTCACCGCGACGCCCACGGCCGGCAACGCCCCGCTCGCCGTCAGCTTCGACGCCGCGGGCACGACCGACCCGGACCCGGGCGAGGTGCTGTCCTACCAGTGGGACTTCACCAACAACGGCTCGTGGGACGCCTCCGGCGTGACCGCCTCCTACACGTACGGCGCGACAGGCGTCTACACGGCCCGGCTGCGGGTGACCGACCTCGGCGGACTCGCGTCGGAAAAGACGGTGCAGATCCTGGTCGGCACCGGCGCGCCGACCGCGGTCATCGACACCCCGGCCAGCAACCCGAGCTTCAAGGTGGGTGACGCGGTCTCGTTCACGGGCCACGCCACCGACCCGCAGCAGGGCACCCTGCCGGCCTCGGCGCTGCACTGGCAGCTCCTGATGCAGCACTGCTACCCCGACGGCAGTTGCCACACCCACAACGTGCAGGAGTGGGACGGCGTGGCCGGCGGCACGTTCAACGCGCCCGACCACGAGTTCCCGTCCTATCTGGAGCTCAAGCTCACCGCGACCGACAGCGGCGGCCTCAGCCACACGGTCACGCGGCGGCTCGACCCGCGGCACGTCGACCTGACGTTCCAGAGCAACCCGCCCGGCCTGCAGCTCAGCGTCAACGGGGTGCTGGTGACCACGCCGGCCACCCACACCGTGCTGGCCGGCTCGACCAACTCGATCAGCGCGCCGACCCCGCAGTCCGGGTACGCGTTCGACCGCTGGTCCGACAACGGCGCCGCCACGCACGTGGTCGTCGCGCCCGACAACCCGACCACCTACACCGCGACCTACGAGTCGACCGGTGGCGGCGGTGGCGGTGCCTACGAGGTCTCCGACTCGACCGGCCAGCCGTTCGTGGGCGCCGCCGCGACCACGCTGCCGCTCTCCGGCGACGACGTGAAGCAGCAGGTCTCCCTGCCGTTCGCGTTCCCGTTCTACGGCGTCGCGCAGAACAGCGTCTGGGTGACCAGCAACGGCTTCCTGTCGTTCGCCGACCCGGGCTGGACCGGCCTGATCGCCGAGAACACCGCGCTGCCCAACGGCACCGCGCCCAACGCGGGCATCTACCCGTTCTGGGACGACCTGGTGCTCCGGGCCGACTCGGCGATCCGCACCGAGACGCTCGGTTCCGCGCCGAACCGCCGGTTCGTGGTCGAGTGGGAGAACATCGGCCACTACGGCTCCAACTCGGCGCGGCTGTCGATCAGCGCGGTGCTCCACGAGTCCGGCCGCATCGACTTCAACTACGACCTGCTGAACTCGGCCCGCGAGTACGGCAACTCGGCCACCGTCGGTGTCGAGGACCCGGCCGGCGCGGCCGCGACGACCTACTCGTTCAACCAGGCCAACCTGGCCAACGGCAAGCGGATCACGTTCACGCCGGCCGGTGAGGGCCCCGAGGAACCGCCGGCGCCGACCACCGGCACCGTGCGGGGCACGGTGACCAACGCGGGCACCGGGGCGCCGATCGTGGGCGCGAGCGTGACGCTGGCGCCCGGCGGAGGCTCGACCGTGACCGCGAGCGGTGGGGGCTACCAGTTCGGCGCGGTGCCGCCGGGCACCTACACGGTGACGGCGACCTCGTCGGGCCAGTCGGCGTCGAAGCAGGTGACGGTGACCGCGGGCGGCACGGCGACGGCCAACCTGGCCATCGGTGGCGGCGACCCGCCGAATCCGCCGACGGGCGGCTACACGAAGACGACCCAGCAGCGCGCGTACGTGCCGGCGACCGGCGGCAGCACGGTCCCGATCACCGGCGACGACGCGACGGCGGCGCTCACCCTGCCGTTCCCGATCCCGTTCTACGGGCAGGCGCGGACGCAGGCGTGGGTGTCGACGAACGGCTTCGTCGCGTTCGCCGAGCCCGACTGGGCCCAGCCGGAGAACGCCGCGCTCCCCGCGGCCGCACTGCCCAACGCCGGGGCGTACGCGTTCTGGGACGACCTGGTGCTGCGCGCGGACAGCGCGATCCGCACCAGGGTCACGGGCACGGCACCCAACCGGCAGTTCGTCGTCGAGTGGAGCAACGTCGGCCACTACGGCTCGGCGTCCGCCCGCATCACGGTGCAGGCGAGCTTCGGCGAGGACGGCGTGATCGCCTTCAACTACACCGACCTGGCGGCCTCGAAGACCCGCGAACGCGGCGACAGCGCGACGGTGGGCCTGGAGAACCCGACGGGCACGGCCGCTGTCCAACACTCCTTCAACCAGCCGGTCCTGGCCGACAACCAGGCGATCGTCTTCACGCCGAACTGAACGCCCGCTACGGTCACGGGATGGCTCCCTCGTGGACGTTCGCCGTCGATCCGACCGATCTGAGTCGCACCACCGTCGCGCACGGGGTGGCCGGGGAGGTCGGCGACGGTGAGGCGTTGCTGCGGGTCGACCGGGTCGGCCTGACCGCCAACAACGTGACCTACGCCGTGCTCGGCGAGGCCTTCCGTTATTGGCGGTTCTTCCCGCCCGCCCACCGCGGCCTCGAGGCGGGCTGGGGGCTCGTGCCGTTGTGGGGCTTCGCCGACGTGGTCGCCTCGACGGTCGAGGGGGTGACGGCGGGGCAGCGCGTCTACGGCTACCTCCCGCCCGCGACCCACCTGGTCGTGCGGCCCGAGCGGGTCGACGCCAACGGGTTCCGGGACGCGGCCGCGCATCGGGCCGACCTGCCCTCGCCCTACAACGCCTACCGGCTGACCACCGGTGACGCGGCCTACCGGGCCGACGAGGAGGACCTGCTGGTGCTCTTCCGGCCGCTGTTCTTCACGTCGTTCATGCTCGCCGACTACCTGGCCGACAACGGCTTCTTCGGCGCCACGACGCTCGTGCTGTCGTCGGCGTCGAGCAAGACGGCGTACGCCGCCGCCTTCGAGTTGCGCGGCCGCGGCCCGCGGGTCGTCGGGCTCACCTCGCCGGGCAACGTGGCCTACACCGCGTCGCTCGGCTGTTACGACGACGTCCTCTCGTACGCCCAGGTCGAGACCCTGCCCCCGGCACCGACCGCCTATCTCGACCTGTCCGGCGCGCCCGCGACCCGCGCGTCGCTGCGTGAGCACCTCGGTGGGCACCTGATCCGGGACGTGGCGGTCGGGCTGACCTACCAGGTGCCCAACATCGAGGCCGCCGGCGAGTTCTTCTTCGCGCCGACCCAGATGCGCAAGCGTGGCGCCGACTGGGGCCGCGACGAGCTCGACCGGCGGTTCGCCCAGGCGTGGCGGCGGTTCCTCGACGCGCTCGGCGACCGGATCGACATCCAGGTCGGCCACGGCCCCGAGGCGCTGCGCACCGCGTGGCTCGACGCCGTCGCCGGCCGTACGCCCGCCCGGATCGGCCAGGTCGTCCAGCTCTGACGGCCGACGACTATGCGGCGACCCGGCGGGCGAAGGCCGTCACGTTGGCCATGGCCCGCTCGATCCGCTCCTCCAGCGTCAGCGTCTCCTCGCGGCGCACCATCCGCATCTTGGGTTGCCGCTTGCCACGGAGATAGAGCGAGCAGGCGAGGTCGGCGCAGAGATATTGACCGACCGTGTTGCCGTTGCGGCCGGCCGGGCCCGCGAGCGGCGCGACGAACAGCGCGACCCCGGAGGCCGCGTGCTCGGTGAGGCAGACGTGGCACATGCTCGACCGCGTCAGGCCGGCCGCCCGGCGCGGCTCGGGGCGGCGCAGCACGATGCCCGTCGGCCCGTCGTCGCCCGGCAGCACCAGCAGCGCCCGCAGCGGGGCGGCCGGGTCGGTCCAACCGAGGAAGTCGAGGTCGGCCCAGGGCACGCCGCCACCGGCGAAGCCGGCGGGCAGCCGGATCCGGCCGGCCTCGCCCTTGCTGCAGTTGACGAACGAGTCCCGGATGGCGTCTTCGGTCAGTGGTTCCACGCTGGCGAAGCTAACCGCCGCCCGCCACCGGGTCATCCGGTTTTCAGCTCCGGTCGGCGACCTGGACCTGGCTCTGGGCGAGCGCCCGGCGATGCCGCACCGGCATCCGCAGGCTCTCCGCGACGTCGAGCACGTTCTGGTCCTGGGTGACCGTGAAGCCGTGCCGGCCGAGCAGGGTCGCCATCGCGGTGGGGGCCCAGGTCGAGCGCCAGGGCTCCCGGGTGAAGACGCTGGACCGGCCGGCGGACCGGGCGAGCGCCCGGGCGACCAGGAAACCGAGGCGCAGGAACGGCACGGGGAGCTGGAAGTTGACGACCAGGCGGCTGCCGGGCGCCGAGCAGGCCGCCAGCGCCCCGACCGTGGCCTCGACGTCAGCCGGCGTGAGATAGGGGACGACGCCTTCCCAGATCCAGGTGGTCGGCCGGTCGCGGCCGTGCCCGGCGGCGGCGAGGGACCGGCTCAGGTCGTCGGTGCGGAAATCGACGGGTACGAAGGCCGGTGCCCGGCCGGTGAGCGCGGTGGCGCGGTCCCGCTTGTCCCGCTGCGAGGCCGGCTGGTCGACCTCGAACACCGCGCCGCCGGCGAGTTCCGGCATCCGCCAGGCGCGGCCGTCGAGCCCGGCGCCGAGGATCACGACCTGCGCGAGCGGCCCGGCGCGCAGCGCGTCGTCGATGGCCACGGTCCGCGGCACCATCAGCTCGGTGATCGCGGCGACGCCTTCGTAGGCGACCCGCGCCTGCCAGTCCCGCGGCGCCGCGCCGTCGCGGACCCACGCCACTGGCACGCGCTCGTCGGCGCGCAGCAGCGGCAGGGCGGTGGGGTCGGCGAACCGGTCCGGCGCGATCAGGCCGTCGGCCGCGGCGCGGCCCTGGCACACCAGCACGGCGGTGCGGCTGGCGGGTGTCTCGGGCATCACCTCGACGGTAGCGCGGTGATCCTCAGCCGCCATTCACACACACCGGACGCGGGCACGACCGCGGCGTCGGCCGGCCCGGCCTCCGCCAGGTCCCAGACCCTGCCGAGCATGGGCTCGACCCCGATGCTGCGGTACGGGCGGTCCGCCGGCCAGCCGCGCAGGTTGCGCCAGAGCGCGGTGGACACCGGCTGGCCCGGCGCGTCGAGCGTGAAGGTCAGCCGTTCGCCGTCCGCCACGGTGACCGTGGGGCAGTCGACCAGGATCGCGCCGGTCGCGGTGCCGTCGTCGGGGCCGAGCCGGGCCAGCGGCGTCGGCCAGACCTCGGGCGCGGTGCCGCCGTCCACGAGCACCCGGGTGCCGGCCGGCGCCTCCAGGACGGCGGCGGGGGACAGGTCGAGCAGCGCGTGCGCGGCCCAGACGAACCGCCAGCCGGGATCCGCCGACAGCCGGTACGCGACGCCGCCGCCGGCCTCGAACGTGCGGCGCAGCACGTAGCCGTCGCCCGCCACCGTCGCGGTCGCCTCGTCCACGACCGTCCACACCCGACTCCACGCGTCGCCGTGGTCGGGCTCGCCCCGGACGGTCGGCAGGATCTCCTCGAGCCCGCCCGCGTCGACGAACGCGGCACCCGGCCGCACGGCCGACCGTGCCGGGTCGGGCCGGTGCCACAGCCACTCCCGGCCGGCCCCGCGCAGCGAGGTCCACCGCCCGCCGTGCGAAGGGTCGGCGGCGATCGTCACCACTCGGCGAAGGACCCGTCGTCGTGCCGCCAGACCGGGTTGCGCCAGGCGTGCCCGGCCGCGTCGGCCCGCCGGACCGCCGCCTCGTCGACGGTGATGCCGAGGCCGGGCGCGTCCCAGCGGGCGATGTGCCCCTCCACGATCCGCAGCGGCGCCGGGTCGGCCACGTAGTCGAGCAGGTCCGCGCCGCCGCGGTGGTAGTGGATGCCCATGCTCTGTTCCTGGATCAGGAAGTTGGGCGTGGCGAACGCGACCTGCAGGCTGGCCGCCAGCGCGATCGGGCCCAGCGGGCAGTGCGGGGCGAACAGCGCGCCGTAGGTCTCCGCCAGCGCGGCGATCCGGCGCACCTCGGAGATGCCGCCGGCGTGCGAGAGGTCCGGCTGCACCACGCTGACGCCCGCCTGCAGCGCGGGCAGGAAGCCGGCCCGGTCGTAGATCCGCTCGCCGGTGGCCACCGGGATCGAGGTCTGCCGCACGATCTCGCCGAGCAGGTGGGTCTGCTCAGGCACGAGCGGCTCCTCGACCAGCAGCGGCCGGAACGGCGCGACGGCCGGCAGGATCATCCGGGCCGCCGGGAGGCTGGCCCGGCCGTGCAGGTCGATCGCCATGTCCCGGTCGTCGCCGAGCGCGGCCCGGACGGCGGCGGCGCGGGCCACGATCCCGTCGATCTCGGCGCTGGTGGGCACGGGGGACAGCCGGCCGCTGGCGTTCATCTTGACCGCGGTCATCCCGGCCGCGACGTGCTCCGCCACGGTGTCGTTCAGCTCGCCGGGCTCGTCGCCGCCGATCCACGCGTACACCCTGGCCTTGTCCCTGACCGCGCCGCCGAGCAAAGCGTGCACGGGAGCGCCGTACGCCTGCCCCGCGATGTCCCAGAGCGCCTGGTCGATGCCGGCGATCGCGCTGGAGAGCACCGGGCCGCCGCGGTAGAAGCCGCCCTTGGTCAGCACCTGCCAGTGTTGCTCGATCCGCAGCGGGTCCTCGCCGAGCAGGTATTCGGAGAGCACCTCGACCGCGGCCCGGACCACCTCGGCGCGGCCCTCGACCACCGGCTCGCCCCAGCCCACCAGCCCCTCGTCGGTGGCGACGCGGCAGAACAGCCAGCGCGGGGCGACGAGGAACGTCTCAATCTTGTCGATCTTCACGGTGGGTCCTCTCCAGCCGGGCCACGTCGTCGATGGCCTGGTCGAGCAGCTTGCGCATGGCGCGCGCGGCCTGGGCGGGGTTGTGTCGCCGGATCCCGTCGACCACTGCTTTGTGGCTGGGCACCGGATCGGTGGGTCCGTCCGCGCCGTGCACCATCCGGTCGCGTTCGGCCAGACCCGTCTCGATCACCACCTCCATGCGCTGGATCAGCTCGTTGTGGGTGGCGGCGAGCAGAGCGCGGTGGAAGGCGAGGTCGGCGGCGACCGCGGCGAGCGGGTCGGCGCCGGCGTCGGCCATGTCGGCCAAAGCGGCGTCGAGTGCCGCGATGTCCTCGTCGGTGGCCCGCGCGGCGGCCAGGCTGGCCGCGCCCGGCTCGACGATGCTGCGCAGCTCGTGCAGGTCGTCGAAGAGGCCGGGGCGGTGCGCGCGGGCGAACTGCCAGCGCAGCACGTCGGCGTCGAGCAGGCTCCAGGCCGCCCGGGGCCGCACGAACGTGCCGCGCTTGGGCCGCGCGTCGACCATGCCCTTGGCGGCGAGCACCCGCAGCGCCTCGCGCAGCACGGTGAGGCTGACGTCGAACTCGGACTGCAGCGCGGTCAGGTCGAGGATGGCGCCCTCGGAGATCTGGCCGGTGACGATCCGCTGCGCGAGGAGCTCGACCGTCTGGCCGTGCACGCCGCGCGCCGTGTACTGCTGCATCCGTTGCCTCTCCCATGGTTGCGCTGTCATGCCGACCCTTCGATGACGGCCACGCCGTCATGCCGATCCCTTGGTGGCGGTCCAGCCGCCGTCGACCACCAGGCTCGTGCCGGTCACGTAGGCCGCTTCGGGGGAGGCGAGGAAGGCGACGGCAGCGGCCACCTCTTCGGGCGTGCCGAATCGCTTGGCCACCGTCTCGGCCACGCTGCGCGCGCGGTCCTCCTCGGAAACCCAGTCCCAGGCGGCGGTCATGATCGGTCCAGGTAGGACGGTGTTGACCCGTAGCGCCGGACCATACTCCACGGCGAGCTGCCGGGCCAGCGCGACAAGCCCGCCCTTGGCGGCCGCGTACGCGGGGCGGCCGGGCAGTCCGACCAGCGCGTGGACCGAGCTCACCACGACCACGCTGCCGTCGTGCGCGCGCAGGTCGGGCAGCAGTGCCTTGACACCCAGGAACGTGCCGGTGAGCGTGACCCCGATCTGCCGCTCCCAGGACGCCAGGCTGGTCTCGCCGGCCGGGGCGACATCCACGGTGTACGCGTTGCTGACGAGCACACCCACCGGGCCGAACTCATCACGTGCGGTAGCCGCGAGCGTCGCCCAGTCGGCCTCGCTCGCCGCGTCCGCGCGGATGCCCAGCGCCCGGCCACCGGCAGCGGTGATGCGGGCTGCGACATCGTCCGTCGGGCGCACGTCCGCGAGCACCACGGCGGCCCCGTCGGCGGCTAGTCGCACCGCACAGGCAGCGCCGATGCCGCCGGCCGCACCGGTGACAACAGCAGTGCGACCTGCGAAGCTACCCGCCATGGGACATCCTCCCGGATCACGATGTCTTCATTAATTACGAAGATATGTTGACAGGCCATCAACCGTGATGCAACCTCTTGGAAACACGACCCAGGAGGCTTCGCATGGTTTCTGCTCCCTTCAGTCGCCGCGGGTTCCTCGCCGGTATCGGCGGAATCGGTGCGGCCTCGCTCCTCGGCGCTTGCGCTACGGGGAGTGACAGTGCCGGCGGTGCCGCCGCCACGACGCTGACCCTGCAGTCGTCGCTTTCCGACCCCGACCCCAAGGCCGCCCTCACCAAGGTCGTCGAGGGCTACGGCAAGACCCCCGTCACGCTCAACACCATCGCGATCGAGACGTTCCGGGCCCAGCTCCCGACCTACCTCAACTCGGGCAACCCGCCGGACGTGCTGACCTGGTACGCCGGTTCGGTGGCCCGTGACTACGCCAGCAAGGGCTTCCTGCTCGACGTTTCAGACCTGTGGACCGGCAGCGGCGCCTGCGCCGGGTTCTCGCCGGCGCTCAAGGAGCTCTCCACGGCCGACGGCAAGCAGATCTTCGTGCCGACGAACTACTACTGGTGGGGCGTCTTCTACCGCAAGTCGGCGTTCCAGGAGTGGGGCGTGCAGGTCCCGACGACCTGGGACGAGTTCATCGCCGTCTGCAAGACCATCAAGAGCAAGGGCGTCGCGCCGATCAGCATGGGCACCGGCTCCACGCCCTGGGTCGCCTCCGGCTGGTTCGACTACCTCAACCTGCGCATCAACGGCGCCGAGTTCCACCGCGAGCTGCTGGCCGGCAAGCACCCCTTCGACGGCCCCCAGGTCAAGACGGTGATGGACCACTACCGCCAGCTCGTCGAGTACATCGACCCCAAGGGCCGGTCCTACTCGTGGCAGGACGCGGTCACGCCGCTGACCTCGAAGAAGGCCGGCATGTACCTGATCGGCGCGTTCATCACCTCCGGCGTCCCGAGCGACGCGGTCGACGATCTCGACTTCTTCCGCGTGCCGATCATCGACCCGAGCGTGCCGGTCGCCGAGGAGGCGCCCACCGACGGCTACTTCGCGAGCGCCAAGTCGAAGAACCCCGAGGGCGCCAAGGAACTGCTCTCCTACCTCGCTTCCGCGCCGGCCCAGCAGCAGTTCATCCAGCTCGCCAAGTCGTCCAACCTGCCGACGTCGCAGCAGGTCGACACGACCACCTTCGCGCCGCTGGTGCAGAAGGGCATCAAGCTGCTGAACGAGAGCAAGGCGATCACCCAGTTCTTCAACCGCGACTCCAGCGACGAGTTGCAGACGACGGCCGACACGGCGCTGACCAAGTTCCTGGACAAGCCCGGCGACGTCAACGCGATCCTGGCCGAATGGCAGGCCTCCGCGAAGAAGGTCCTCGGCTCGTGACGGCGGTGACGGCCCCACCACGGCGGCGGCGCGCGGGACTGCGCGCCGTACCCAAGGTGGTCTGGGTCTTCCTGTTGATCCCGGCGGCGGTCGAGATCGGCATGGTGTTCTGGCCGGCGGTCAACAGCTTCTACCTGTCGTTGACCGAGTGGAACGGGCTGGGCGCCGCCCAGCCCGTCGGGCTCGAGAACTTCCGGAACCTGTTCGCCGACGACATCTTCCGCGACGCGCTGTGGAACAACGTGCTGTGGGCGGTCGGCTTCGGCGGGCTCTCCGTGCTGGGCGGGTTGGGGCTGGCCATCGCGCTCAACCGGCCCCGCCGGGGCGTCGGCCTCTACCGCAGCGCCATCTACCTGCCGATGGTGTTCTCGCTCGCGGTGACCGGCCTGTTCTGGCGGGTGCAGTACCAGCCCGACGGCACCATCAACACGCTGCTCGGCGCGATCGGGCTGGAGAGCGTCGAGCGGCAGTGGCTGGCCGACCCGGACACCGCGCTCTGGGCGGTGCTGGTCGCGGCGGTCTGGCGCCAGGTGGGCTACGTGATGGTGCTCTACCTGGCCGGCCTGAAGAGCACCGACCCGTCGCTGGACGACGCGGCCGCGACCGACGGCGCCGGCGCCTGGCAACGCTTCCGGTACGTCACCTGGCCGCAGTTGCGCGGCGTCAACACCGTGGTCTTCGCGGTCACCGTGATCGACTCGCTGCGCACGTTCGACATCGTCTGGGCGATGACCCAGGGCGGGCCGTACCACTCGTCGGAGCTGCTCAGCACCTACATGTTCCAGCAGGGCTTCACGTTCCTGAACCTCGGCTACGCGTCCGCGATCGCGGTGGTGATCTTCGCACTCGCGCTGGTCTTCATCATCACCTACCTGGTGCGGGCCACCAAGGAGGAGGCCGCCTGATGTCGACCGCGACCCTGACCCCCGCGCCGCCGCGCACCCCGCCGGCCGCGCCCGGCAAGCCGAAACGCAGGCGCGGCTGGGTCTTCCACGCCGTGCTGGCACCACTGACCCTGCTCTGGGTCGCGCCGATGGTGTTCGTGCTGGTGCTGGCCTTCCGGTCCTTCGACGACATCGCCGGCAACGGCACCGCCGCCTGGCCGGCCTCGTTCAGCTTCGACGGCTTCCGCGAGGCGATGGGCCGGGGCACGATGGGCCGGGCGCTCTGGACGAGCGTCCAGGTGACGGTGCCGGCCGTGCTGCTGAGCCTGCTGTTGGCCTCGTGGGCGGCGTACGCGCTGGCCCGGTTCGCGATCCCCGGCCGGCGCGCCATCCTGCTCACGATGCTGGCCGGCAACCTGCTGCCCCCGCAGATCCTGCTGATCCCGGTGTCGCGGGTGATGGAGTCGCTGGGCATCTACGACACGCTGGCCGCGCTGGTGATCATCCATGTCGGCTTCGGGCTCGGCTTCTACACGTTCGTGCTGCACGGTTTCATGCGGTCGATCCCCGGCGAGCTGACCGAGGCGGCCAAGATCGACGGCGCCGGGCCGATCGCCATCTACGCCCGGATCATCATGCCGCTCTGCCGGCCGTCGCTGGCGGCGCTCGGCGCGCTGGCGACCACCTGGATCTTCAACGACCTGATCTGGGCGATCACCGTGCTGCGCACCGAGGCCAAGCTGCCGGTCACCGCCGCACTGCTCAACCTGCAGGGCGGGTACGTGAGCAACTGGAACGTGGTCGCCGCGGCGTCGGTGATCGCGGCCGTGCCCACCGCCATCGTGTTCTTCGCCTTCCAGCGGCACTTCGTCTCCGGCCTGTTGATGGGATCGAGCAAGTGAACACTCCGATGACGATCTCGTTGTGGGACTTCACCTGGTACACCCGCACCGGTCCCGGTGAACCCTTCGCCGACCTGGGCGTGGCGTTCCGGGAGGCGGTCGACCGGGGCTACGACACGGTGCGGATCTGCGCCATGCCGTACCTCCTGTTCGGTTCCGGCCTGGACACGTCCTCCTTGCGGTTCGCCGGTCTCGGCGGCGAGTTCGCCCAACGGACCCGGTGGTACGACGTGCCTCCTGGCCCGGCGGTCGACGGCCGGGCGTGGTTGCTGGAACTGTTCCGCCAGGCCGCCGCGCACGGCTGCCGGATCATCGTGTCCAGTTGGGAATATCAGCAGAGCCCGTCGTTCTCGGTCGACGACGCCTGGCATCGCGCCCTGCGGGCGGTGCCGCGCGGCGAGCGCCCGGTCGTGCTGGCCGACGCGCACGCCGACCTCGTCGACTTCGTGCGGGCCGAAGGGCTCGGCGACGTCATCGCGTACGTCGAGTTGCACAACGAGGTCCAGTACAGCGGGCTGCACGCCGGCGAGGGTGTCGTCGGGCTGCGGGAGTCGCTGGAGCGCGGGATCGACCGGTTCAAGGCGCGGCACGCGGACGTGCCGGTGACGGTCAACTACGCCCGGGTGCCGGTGGGGGAGATGCGCGGGCTGCCGCGCAACATGGACGTCGCGGTCTTCCACCCCTACGTGTACGGCGTGCTGGGGCAGTTGTACGACGAGTTCGCGCTGCGCGACACCGCGCGGCCGTTCCCGCAGGAGCGGGCGTTCGCGGAACTGCTCCGCGCCGGCGCGCCAAGACTCGAGGACTGGCGGCCGCCGGCGTCGTGGAAGAGCGAGGCGACGATCGTGCCGCACCGCGAGATCTACGTCCACGACTGGTGCGACCCCGACAAGTGGGACCGGTGGCTCTACGACCGCTACGGGGAGCACCGGCGGGCGATGCGGGAGACGCTCGACACCTGGCTGGCGGTGGCGGCCGACTTCGCGGCGGGGCGCGGGATCCCGCTGGTCTTCGGCGAGGGCTGGGTCGGCTACACCCCGCTGCACGCCTCGTTCGAGGAGGGGCCGGTCGGCGCGGAGATCTGCGCCCACGCCGTGCGTACCGCCCGGGACCTCGGGGCGTGGGGCACCGTGGTCTGCTCCAACGCCGCACCGCACCATCCGATGTGGGGAGACGTGGTCCTGCAACGCCGGCTGAACGACGAGTTCCGGGAGAACCGCTGACCATGTGGACCATCGCCGGTGCCAGCACCGAGTACACCGTGGCCGCCGCCGACGACCGGGTCGACCTCGTCGCCTGGGGCCCCGTCGGGGTGTCCGACGGGCCGTCGCCGTTCGCGTTCCACGGCAAGGTGCAGTACATGCTGCCCGGCGACGTCGCCGCGGTGGAGTACGCGCCCGACGGCGTGCGGCCGTTCCTCGGCGCGGACCTGGCCGTGGCGGGGCACGCGCTGACCTGGCGGCTGGACTCCGTCTCTTCGGAGGACGGGCTGGCGGCCACGTTCGTCGACGAGGTGACCGGGCTGCGCGTGGTGACGCACTGGCGGTTCGCGCCCGGCACGGACGTGGTCGAGCGGTGGGCCGTGGTGCACAACGACGGCGCGGCGCCGGTTTCGCTGACCAGGCTGGGCTCGGCCGGCTTCAACGTGCCGACGCCGGGCGGTGCCTCGCTGTCCTACCTGTGTGGACAGTGGGCGCAGGAGTTCACCCCGGCTGTCACCCGGCTCGCGCGGGGGCGGTTCGAGATCGGCAGCGCGCAGGGCGTCACGGGGCATCAGTTCGCGCCGTACCTCGCGGTGTCCACCGAGGACGGCGTCTACGGCGTCGCGCTGGCCTGGACCGGCTCGTGGCAGATCACCGCCGACGCCGACGCGGCCGGGCTGACCCGGGTGCGGGTGGGGCGTGCGCTGGACGGCGCGCCGGTCACGCTGGCGCCCGGCGAGTCGGTGACGACGCCGGTCGCGGCCGGTGCCTACAGCGCCGACGGGCTCGACGGGCTGGCCCGGGTGTGGCACGCCTACCAGCGGGTGTCGGCCCGGCTGGACCGTACTCCCAAGGTCATCTACAACTCGTGGGAGGCGACGACCTTCGACGTCACCGCGGCCGGGCAGCTCGCTCTCGCCGACGTCGCGGCGTCGCTGGGCGTGGAGACGTTCGTCGTCGACGACGGGTGGTTCGTGGGCCGGCACGACGACTACGGCGGCCTCGGCGACTGGACCCCGGACCCGGCCAAGTTCCCGGACGGCTTCGGCGCCTTCGTTTCCGAGGTGCGCGCGCGGGGGCTCGAGTTCGGTCTCTGGGTCGAGCCGGAGATGGTCAACCCCAGGTCGGCCCTGTACGCGGCCCATCCCGACTGGGTCTACCAGGCCGACGGGCGGCCGCGCAGCACGATCCGCAACCAGTATCTGCTGAACCTCGGCCGGCCCGAGGTCCACGAGTTCGTGTTGTCCACACTGGACTCATTGCTGTCGTCGTACCCGATCTCGTACCTGAAATGGGATTTCAACCGCCCGCGGACCGAGGCCGATCGCACGGTCGCCGACCTGGACGGCGCGCACGTGCGCAACCTCTACCGGATCCTCGACCACCTGCGCGCGGCGCATCCCGACGTGACCATCGAGGGTTGTGCCGCGGGTGGGGCGCGGGTCGACCTCGCGATGGCCGCGCGCACCGACGTGCTCTGGCCGAGCGACAACACGGCGCCGCTGGACCGCCTGCGGATCCAGGACGGCTTCCTGTCGGCGTACGCGCCGCACCTGATGAGCTCGTGGGTGACCGACTCGACGGGCCTGTTCGACGAGCGCCCGCGCTCGCTGGCGTTCCGGTTCGTGCTGGCGAGCGCCGGCGTGCTGGGCATCGGCGCGGACATCACGAAGTGGTCGCCGGCGGAGCGGGCCGAGGCGGCCGCGTGGGTCGCCCGGTACAAGGAGGTCCGCGACGTGATCACGCGGGGCGTCGTGCACCGCATCGGCGGGCCGGGGTCGGCGCGGTGCGCGGTGCAGTACAGCCTCGGTGACCGGGTCGTCGTGCTGGCCTGGAACGCCGGGGGTCTCGACGGGCTCGACCGGGTGCCGGGCCGCGCCGTCCGCCTGCCGCTGCGCGACCTGGACCCGGCCGCCCGCTACCGCGCGGGCGACGCGGTCTATTCCGGCAGTCACCTGATGGCGGTCGGGCTGCCCGTGCGCTGGACCGCCACGCACGACGCGGACCTGATCGCGCTTCGGTTGGCGTAGGAAAAGCGTTTGCCCGGCGGGGTCGGCGGGCGCGATGCTCCCGCGTGATGAGCACAGACGACGAGTTGCTGGCGTTGCACGACGAGCAGGTACGCGGGACGATCGCGGACCGGCTTCCCCCGTCCTGGCGGGCGGCGTGGGACGGGCCGGTGCTGTACGCCCGATCCCCGCAGCGGGAGATGGCGTTCGCGCGGGACCTCGGCGGTGTCGACGGGGCGGAGTTGGACGCGTTGATCGCCCGGGTGCGCGAGCGGGCGGCGGCGGCCGGGCGGGCGGTCGAATGGAAGACCTATGGTCATGACCGGCCGGACCTGACGTCGCGGTTGCGGGCGGCGGGCTTCGTGCCGGAGGACGTCGAGACGGTGGTGATCGGCGCGGCGGCCGACCTGACGGAGGCGGGCGGGGACGTTGCCGGTGTCACCATCCGCGCGACCACGGACATCTCAGATCTGCGGCGGATCGCGGCGATGGAGTCCTCGGTCTGGGGCGCCGACTGGTCGTTCCTGGCCGACGACCTGCACGACCGGATCGAGGCGTCACCCGACGACCTGGCCATCTTCGTCGCGGAGGCGCACGGCGAGGTCGTCTCGGCGGCCTGGCTGGCCGCCTTCCCGGGCACGGAGTTCGCGGCACTCTGGGGCGGCTCGACGTTGGCGGCGTGGCGCCGGAAGGGTATTTACCGGGCGTTGGTCGCCCGCCGGGCGAGGGTCGCCGCTGACCGGGGGATCAGATATCTGATGGTCGAGGCCTCCGACGACAGCCGCCCGATCCTGCAGCGGCTGGGATTGCGCGCGGTCGGCACGACCACCCCGTGGGTCTGGACACCGCCGGCTTCCTAAGTTCGTTGGTCCAGGCGGATTGGACCGTGCCGGGTGGGTGGTGGGTCCGGGTGCCCGTAGAACCACATCGACCCGTGGGCCGGGATCTGTCGCCTACAGCGCGGGTGCGCCTGCTGGTGGGCGGATCGTGGCGCGGGGGCCGAGGGCCGAGCCGCCTGCCGGGACGTCGTCCAGGACAACGGCGTTGGCGCCCACCTTCGCGCCCTGGCCCAGGTGGACCGGGCCCAGCACGCGGGCGCCGACGCCGATCACGACGTCGTCTTCCAGCGTGGGCTCGCCGGTGTTGTCGCGTTGGCCGATGGCGACGTCGTGGAAGAGGGTCACGTTGGCGCCCAGCACCGCGCGCTTGTGTACCGCGAGCCCGCGCCCGGCGTGGTGCAGCCGCAGGCCGGGGCCGCAGGCGAGCTGCGGCGGTAGGTCGCAGCCGACACCTAGGCGCAGCAGGAAGAGGTTGGCCACCTTGTGCGGCAACCCGAGCAGGAGGCGGGCGGCACCGCGCCGGCGGTCGGCCCACTGGCCGTAGCGGAAGACGAGCAACACCGCGCGGGTCAGCGGGTCACGGTTGCGGGCGAAGTCCTGCCGGAGGTTCTCGCGCAGCGCGGCCAACGTCGCTCTCCAGGGTGGGTGGCGGTGAACCGCGCCAGTATGCACCCCGGCCGCGGCCGTCCTCCATCCGCTGGTCGGGCGGGGCAGGCCAGGCTTCGGACCGGCTGGCACAATTCGCCCGTGACGTCGAGGAAGCCGCGCCGGAGGTTGCTGACGCTGGGGCTCATGCTCCTGCTCACCGCGGTGCTCCTGCCCGAGATCGTCGCGGAGGGCGGTTGGCGGGCCTGGGTGGGCGTACCCGTCTCCGTCGGTGTGCTCGGCGCGTTCCTGGCTGAGATCTACCGCGCTAAGTCGGGAGATCAACCATTCGCGAAACGGGACACTGACCGGTCTTGTGACGGTTGACGCGATTCGATTCCATGGACGCGGGCCACTACGGGGGAGGCCAGCGTGTCACCGACGCCATCGGCGGTCGGCGCGCCCGTTACGGGCGATGCCGCACAGTCGTCTTTGCCCGCGCACGCGGCGGCGCTGCTCGCCGCACTGGCCGCAGGCGTCGTCGCCCAGGGCGGCTTCTACGCCGGCGGCCGCCTGGCCACCCTCGCACTGACCGCGGTCGCGCTCGGCCTGGCCTTCGCCGCCGCCCGCTGGTCGCGCCGCGACGCCGGCCCGCTCCTGTTCGCGGCCGGCGCGCTGATCGCCTGGGTCCTCCTGCGGGCCGCCCTCGCCGGCGGCCATGCCCCGACGGCGCTGGCCACCGCCGGCAGCATCGCCGCCCTGGTTTCCGCTGTCACGGTCCTCGCCCGCACGACGCCGGAGACCCGCGAGCAGGTCGTCGTGGGGCTGCTCGGCATCGGCCTGCTCGTGGCCGTAACCGGCTGGATCGGCGTCGCCTGGCACACCGGCCTGTTCGCGGTGCCGGTCGAACAGTCGTTGTGGCGGGCCGCGTCGACACTCACCTACCCCAACGCGGCGGCGGCGGTGCTGACCCCGATCGCGCTGCTCGCGCTGGCCCGCCACGCCCGCACACCGCAACCGACCGCGCTCGGTGCCGCGGTCGCCTTCACGCTGCTGGTCGGCCTTGGCGCGACGCTGAGCCGGGCCGCGGCGATCGCCTTCGTCGCCGGGCTGATCGTGCTCGTGGTCATCGCCGGCCGGCGCGTCCTCACCCGCACCGCCCCGGTCGTCGCCGGCGCCGTGCTGGCGGTCGGGGCGCTCCTGCCCTCCGTACCGGTCGACAACGAGCCGCGGCCATCGCTCGCGCTCGGCGGCCTCCTGGCCGGGCTCGCGGTGGTGGCCGGCGCCACCCGCGCCGGCCGCCGCACGGCGATCACGGTCGCGATCGGCGCCGGCGTGGCGGCCGCCGCCGCCTTGGCTGTCCTGGCCCGCCGCCCCGACCTGACGGACCTGGTCACCGACCGGTTCAGCGCGGCCTCGGCGGGCCGCAGCGGCGCCACCGGCGCGGCACTCGACCTGATCGCCGCGCATCCACTGATCGGCAGCGGCCCGGGCATCGCGAGCTACGCGTGGATGGACGACTCCGGCGCGGGCTACGTGGCGCGCTACGTCCACAACGAATACCTACAAACGGTCGTCGACCTAGGCGCGGTCGGCGGCCTCCTGCTCCTGGCCCTGTGCGGAGCAATCGCCCACACGGTCCGAAGTGGACTCCGAACCGCCGGCCCCCCGCCCGCGGCCGCCGTCGGCGCGACGGCTGGGCTCGTCGCGTTCGCCGTGCACAGCGCCTTTGACTTCCTGTGGCAGCCGGCCGTGCTGCCGTTGCTGGCCGGTCTTCTGATCGGCCTGGCAGGCCCCGTCCACAGCGAAGAACCCAGCTACCTACCCACGAAGGAGAGCGCATGAAGGTTCGTCTGAGCCGCACCCGCGGGCTCATCGTCGCGGCCGTCGCCGCGGGGGCGACAGTCGCGGTTGCCGTGCCGGCCGGTGCGGCCGTTCAGCTCCAGTCCGAGTCGCCGCCGGCGACGGTTCGCATCGTCGAGAGTGCTCAGCTCAAGGCCAACGGCGCCGGCCTCGTCGCCACCGTGCTCGTGAAGTGCAAGGCGGGCACCAGCTTCACGGCGCAGGTCGACGTGAGCCAGCGGGTCGGCGGGGTGGTCACCCGCGGGGGCGGGTACGTCTACGGCACCTGCACCGGCTCGCGCGAGCGGGTGAAGATCGGCCTGTCGCCGTCGCCCAAGGCGTTCAAGGCGGGCGAGGCCTTCGCCACCGCGGACGTCAACTTCGAGTACCCGTACTGGACCACCGTGCAGGCTCGCCGCGAGATCACCCTCGTCGGCTAGCAGGGCGCGCCGTCATGCGGTCTCCCTGCCCGAGCCGGGGAGACCGCGTGGCGGCGTCAGTCGCGCGGCGGTTCCATCGGCGTGAGGTCGGCCGACGCCCGCAGGTGCTTGCGGCGGATCCGGCGGACCGTACCGACCGTCGACTGCAGCTTCTCCTTGGCCGACAGGTTCTCCCGCCACATCCGGGCCATCGGCAGGTGCCGGGTCCGCGGCGTCATCAGGCCCGCCGCCCGCAGCGTGACCACCCGGCCCCAGACGGCACCGCGGGCCCGCAGCAGGTTGGGCTGCGACGCCGGCAGCAGCTCCGGGCCGACCTGCTCCAAGGTGACAGCGCCGGCGGCGATCGCGGCCTCGATGGCCTTGACGCCGCGCTCGGTGCGGGCCAGCACGAGGGAACGGCCGGGGTCGCCGGCGGTCGGGCGGTACCAGGGGTCGCCGACCGCGACGTCGGCGAACTCGCCGGTGTGGTCGGCGCACAGGTAGCAGCGCCACTGGCGGTGCTTCTGCAGGATGTCGCCCCACGACTGCTCGTAGGTCAGCGTGCGCTCGCCGTCCTCCCCGGCCACGCCGGTGCGGGCGTTGCCCGGCCAGCCGTTGCCGCGGTAGGCGACGTGCGTGATCGACGCCGGGTCGTCGACGCCCATCACCTTGAGCATCTCGAGGGTGCCCTGGGTCGACGGGGTGCCGGCGCAGAACACCGCGATGGTCAGGCCGACCTTGCGGTCGAGCTCGGGCCGCTCGCGGCGGGCCATCGACACGGCCGCGACGTCGCACGGCTTGCCGATGAACACGCACGGCGTCTCGGCCGCCTCGACCAGGTCGAGCCGCTCGCACGGGCTGGCCGGTGCATAGCGCGAACCGGCGTTGGCCAGCAGCTCCGCCCGGCTGCGGGACAGCCGCGCCTCGTTGAGATAGGGCACGTCGGCCCGGGCCCCGATGTGCAGGGCGCCGGTCAGACCCTCCTGCTCGATCAGGTAGGCGGACAGCGCGGTCGCCACGCCACCGCTGGACCCCGCGAAGCGGATCTCCGGGTCGGTCGCGTAGCCCTCGTACACCCGCAGCACCGGACCCCAGGCGTCGCGCAGCTCCGCGTACTCGCCGGGGCCAGGCGCCCCGGAGTCGTGCTCCAGCTTGACGCCGGGGCAGCAGCTCAGCGCGGCCGCCGCACCAGGGCCGCGGACGTTCAGCAGCGGCAGCGGGCGGCGCCCGTACTCCAGGACGTCACCCATGCGGACCTCGTCGGGCGCCAGGTAGGCGCAGACCCCGCAGCCGGTGCACATCTTGTGTTCCGCGACGTCGTGCACGTCGCGCGGCGTGGCGGTCATGCCCGCGACCGAGCCAGGGCCACGATCTCGTCCATCTGCTCTCCTGCCCGCCGGACCGCGACCGGCACGCGCTCGGCCAGTTCCGCCGCCGCGGCCGAGCGGTTGGACCAGGACTTCCAGAGCGTGTCGAGCAACTCGTCGTCGCCGAGCGTGCGGGCGTCCGCGACGTGCCGCTCCTGCCCGACGGTGGCGAACACCCCACGGGCCTTGAGGCTGTACGCGAGGATCGCGGCCGGTACGGCGGAGGAGAGCGCCGCGATCGTCGCGTGCATCCGCATGCCGCAGAACCACGCCGTCCGGCTGATCACCCACTTGGTCTGGTGCGGGTCCAGCCCGCGCGGGGTGATCGCGATCCGGTCGCCGTACTTGGCGGCCAGGTCGGCCCGCAGCGCCTCGCTGGTCGCGGTGTCGTCGTCGGTGCCGCCGGCGGCGAGCACGTGCGGCACGATGATCACCCGCGTGTCGGGCTCGTCGAGCACCCGCTCGCAGATCTGCCGGGCCACCCGCCCGCCGTCGCCGGCCAGCCGGAACTGCGCGATGCCCTCGGCCCGCGACATCAGGCCGCTGACGTTGATGCCCATCACCGGGCCGTCGGCCGCCGCGAACCAGGACGCGAGCTGGTCGAACGCCGGGCCCTCGGGAGCGCGCGGCTCCAGCCCGAACGCCACGTCGACGCCCTCGCGGTGCCGGCGCGGGTCGAAGTCGGCGCCGAGCAGCTCGCGCAGCGCCGCGTAGCTGTCGGGATCGCGGGCCCAGGCCATCGCCGCGCCGCGGGCGAGCCCGTGCGCCTCGGCCCGGATCCGCGGGATCTTGAAGGGGCCGTAGGTCTGCGGCAGCAGCACGAGCTTGCGCTTGCGCAGCAGGGACAGCTTCTTGGGCCAGGCGACCGTGCGGAACCGGTGCTCGCCGTAGATGTCGCTGAAGCTGTCGCCGCCACTGACGTCGAGCACCACGTCGGCGCTGTCGATCGCCCCGACGCCGTGGTTGCCCAGGCCGCCGAGCGCCGCGCTCACCCGCATGTTCACATAGGACTCGGGACGGTGGTAGCGGCGCGAGTGCCGCGCGCCCGCGAGGGTGATCGGCACCGGCTGGCCGTGCACGTACGCCGTGCCCTGCCGTTCGCCCCAACCGTCGTCGAAGACGGTCATCCGGGCGTCCGGCACGCGGGCCAGGAACGCGCCGACCGTCGCCGCGCGCAGGGCACCGACGCCGAGGTTCAATGTGGACCCGGGGACTCCGAACAAACACGCCGCCACGCTCACAGCGACATCACCGCCTTCTCACAGGTGTATGCCTCCGCATACCGCGACCGGCACTCCATGCCGCGCAGCCGGGCCAGGCCGAGGAAGACCTCGTCGTCCCACCAGTCGCGGCCCTTCTGCGACGGGAAGTTGGCGTGCAGCAGCTCCACCTTGCGGCGGGCGCGCTCGTCGGGGAGTGGCACGTAGACGTTACGCCGCCCCAGATCCCCGTCCCACTTGGGGATCTCGTAGTGCAGCACCACCGCGTCGCGGAACGCGGTCGGCACCAGCTCCGCCAGCAGCCGGTGGTCCTGGTGCGCGTCGTCCCGCGCCGGCGCGACGACCAGGTCGGCGCCGTCGGCCGCGGCCGCCTGGACCGCCGCCTTGGCCCGCTCCCAGTGGGCCGGCGCCCGGCCGTCGGGCAGGTCGTGCAGGACGAACTCGATCCGGGCGTCGGGCAGGAACGCGGCCGCCGCGGCGCGCGCCTCGGCCTGCCGCTCGGGCATACCACTGAGCAGGACGTATCGCACGTCCAGGCCGGGCACAACGGCGGCGAGACCGAGCAGCAGCCCGCCGGCCCCGATCTCGATGTCGTCGGGGTGGGCGCCGAACAGGACGACCCGCCGGACGCCGGCCAGCGTGAAGGGAAGCATCAGGAGATCAGCGCCGGGGCGAGCGAGCCGCCGGTGCGGTTGGTGTCCCAGAGCATCCACGGGCAGCGCGCCGAGTAGTAGAGCTGCTCCAGCTCGGCCCGGTCCTTGAAGGTGTCGGCCGCGCGCCAGAAACCCTTGTAGCGCTGGGCGATCACGCGGCCGCTGGGCATGAGCCGCTCCAGCGCGTCCGGAACGAGTTCCTCGCCCTCGCGCATGTGGTCGAAGATCTCCGGCCGGAGGATGAAGTAGCCGCCGTTCTCCCACTGCGTGAGCTCGCGCATCGGCGTGATGCCGGCCACCCGGTCGCCGTCGCCGATGTCGAGCATGTGGTGGGTCGACTGCACCGGCACCGCCAGCAGGCTGGCCACCGCGTCGCTGCCGTCGAACCGCCGGACCATCTCGTCGAGCGGCGCGTTGGTCAGCGTGTCGGCGTAGTTGGCCAGGAACACCGGCTCGTTCTCGACGTGCGGCCGGACCCGCATGAGCCGCTCGCCGATCGTCGAGTGCAGGCCGGTGTCGATGAACGTGATGTTCCAGTCGGTGATGTCGGTCGAGAACAGCTGCAGGTCGCGACCGCTCATCGCGAGCGTGAAGTCGTTGGAGAGCGTCTCGTCGTAATGCAGGAAGTAGTCCTTCACCGCGGCCGCCCCGTATCCGAGGCAGAGCACGAAGTCGGTGTGCCCGAAGTGGGCGTAGTAGCGCATCACGTGCCAGAGCAACGGGCGGTCGCCGATCATGGCCATCGGCTTGGGCGCGGACTGGGCGTCCTCCCGCATCCGCATGCCGAGGCCGCCGCAGAAGAGGACGACCTTCATCACACCACCTCGAGGTCCGGGATCGGGTAGACGAGCCGGCCGCCCCACTCTCGCACGTACGCGAGCTGGGCCGTGACCTCGGTCCGCAGGTTCCAGGGCAGCACCAGCACGTAGTCGGGGCGGTCCTGGGCGATCCGGTCCGGCGCGTGGATCGGGATGTGCGTGCCCGGCAGGAACATGCCCTGCTTGTGCGGGCTGCGGTCGACCGTGTACTCGAGGAGGTCGGCCCGGATGCCGCAGTGGTTGAGCAGGGTGTTGCCCTTGCCCGGGGCGCCGTAGCCGACGACGCGCTTGCCCTCGACCCGCGCGGTGAGCAGGAAGTCCAACAGGTCCCGCTTGATGTCGAAGACGGCCTCGGCGAACCCCTTGTGCCCCTCGACGGTGTGCAGGCCCGCCTCGGCCTCCGCCTCGAGCACCGACTTCACGTTGCTGGACGGCTCGCCGGCGGTGGCGCCGTGCCGCGCGTGCACCCGCATCGACCCGCCGTGCGTCGACAGCTCCTCGACGTCGACGACCACGAGGCCGGCGGTGGCGAGCGCGCGCTGGGCGGTGAGCAGCGAAAGATACTGGTAGTGCTCGTGGTAGATCGTGTCGTACTGGCGCCGCTCGATCAGCCGCAGCAGGTGCGGGAACTCCAGCGTCACCAGGCCTTCGGGCTTGACCAGCGCGGCCAGGCCGGCGGTGAAGCCGACCAGGTCGGGCACGTGGGCGTAGACGTTGTTGCCGGCGACCAGGTCGGCCCGGCCGTACTCGGCGGCCAGCGCCGCACCCGTCTCCGCGCCCAGGAACTCGTTGGCCGTGCGGATCCCTTTGCTACGCGCCACTTCCGCGATGTTCGCCGCCGGCTCGACGCCGAGCACCGGCACCCCGCGGGCGACGAAGTGCTGCAGCAGATAGCCGTCGTTGCTGGCGACCTCCGTGACGAGGCTCTCGGGCCCGAGCCCGAGGTGCTCGGCCATCGCGTCGGCGTACCGCTTGGCGTGCGCCACCCACGAGTCCGAGTACGAGGAGAAGTAGGCGTAATCGGAGAAGATGTCCTCGCCCGGCACGTATGCGGGCAACTGCACCAGCAGGCAGCTCGGGCAGAGCCGCACGTGCAGCGGGTAGAACGTCTCCGCGCTGTCCAGGCGGTCGGCCGGAAGGTAGCTCTCGCACAGCGGGGACATGCCCAGGTCGACGAAGATCTCGGTCAACTCCGCCGCACAAAGGCGGCATATGGCGGTTGTCATGCGCAGGTACCCCGATTTCGAGCAAACACCGGTCAGCGCGGTCGGTCGGCCCCGGTCCGCGCCCGCCGAAACGCTAGCCAGGTGGCCCATCGCCACGGGGCACGGAGTAAGAAGTCCGACACAAGTCCGGACCGTCCGGCCGGAGCGTCCGTAGACTCGCGATTCTCACCCCGGACAACGCTGCGGAGCTTCACCATGCGCACACTCGTGACCGGCCACGACGGATACATCGGCGGCGTTCTGGTGCCGCTGCTGCGGGCCGCGGGACACGACGTCACCGGCCTGGACATCAGCCTGTACGCCGACGGCGTGCTCGGCCCGCCACCGCCGGAGGTGCCGGCGCTGCGCGTCGACCTGCGCGACGTCGAGCCCGACCACCTGCGGGGCTTCGACGCGGTGCTGCACCTGGCGGCGCTCTGCAACGACCCGATCGGCAACCTGAACCCCGACCTCACGTACGACATCAACCACCGGGCGACGATCCGGCTCGCCAAGGCGGCCAAGGCCGCCGGCGTGCAGCGGTTCCTGTTCTCCTCGTCGTGCTCGCTCTACGGCGCCGGCCTCGACGACCGGCCGCTGGACGAGGAGGCCGGCTTCGCGCCCGTCACCCCGTACGGCGAGTCGAAGATCCTCTCCGAGCAGGGCCTGGCCGAGCTCGCCGACGACGACTTCTCGCCCGTCCACCTGCGCAACGCCACCGCGTACGGGTTCTCGCCGCGGTTGCGCGGTGACCTGGTCGTCAACGACCTCACCGCGCACGCGCTGCTCACCGGCGAGGTCCGGCTGCTCTCCGACGGCACCGCCTGGCGCCCGCTCGTGCACGTCGAGGACATCTCGGCGGCGTTCCTCGCACTGCTCGAGGCGCCGCGTGACGTGGTGCACAACCGGGCCTACAACGTCGGGCTGACGACCGAGAACTACCTCATCCGCGACGTGGCCGAGATCGTCCGCGACGTGGTCACCGGCTCGACGGTCACGTTCGCCGGCGGCGCCTCGGCCGACTCGCGCAACTACCGGGTCTCCTGCGACCGGATCGCCGCCGAGGTGCCGGGCTTCCGTCCAGCATGGACGGTGCGCAAGGGCGTCGAGCAGCTCGTCGAGGAATACGGCCGGCACGGGCTCACCATCGAGCAGTTCACCGGCGAGGGGCACCAGCGGCTCAAGAAGATCCGCGCCCTGCTCGCCGCCGGCCGGATCGACGAGCAGCTCCGGTGGACGTCGTGACCCGCTGTTCCGCGTGCGGCGACGACGACCTCGTCCCGTTCGCCGACCTCGGCACCATCCCGGTGTTCTGCGGCGTGCACTGGGCCAGCCGCGACGAGGCGCTCGCCTCGCCGCTCGGCCGCATGTCGCTGGCCTACTGCCCGTCCTGCGCGTACGTGCGCAACGTGGCCTTCGAGCCCGCGCTGCTGCACTACGACACGACGATGGACACCAACCTGCACCACTCGCCCGCGTTCCAGACGTTCTCCGCGGAACTGGTCAAGCACCTCACCGAGCGCTATCCCCTGCGCGGCGCGACGGTGCTCGACATCGGCTGTGGCCAGGGCGAGTTCCTGCGTGAGCTGTGCCACGTCGCCGGGGCACGGGGCATCGGGTACGACGCGATGTACGCGGGCCCGACCGGCCCGGACCCGTCCGGTGCCGAGTTCCACAGTGGACACGCCCCGCTCGACGGTTCGACGGAGCCGTTCGACTTCGTCACCTCGCGGCACTGGTTCGAGCACGTCGACGACCCGTACGCGTTTCTCGTGGCGCTGCGCACCCTGGCCGGCGACCGGCCGGTGCGCGGCTACATCGAGGTGCCGGACGCGTGCTACGACATGGCCACCGCGGGCTGGGAGGTCATCTACCCGCACGTCTCGTACTTCGACGCGTACTCCCTGCGGCGGATCGTCGAGCGGGCCGGCTGGCGGGTCGAGGACACCGGCCCGCTGTTCCAGGGCATGTTCCGGTTCGTGGAGTTCTCGGCCAACGTGTCCGGCCCGACCGCCTCGACCGCGCCGCTGCCGGGCGCCGACGCCGTGTCGCGTCAGTTGGAGGCGATCCGCGGCTTCGCCGCCCGGCACTTCGCCGAGCGCGACAGGTGGCGCACGCTGATCGCCGACCGGATCGCGGCCGGCGACCACCCGGTGCTCTGGGGCGCGGGCTCGCGCGGCGTGCAGTTCTTGCACCTCGCCGACCCCGACGGCAGGCTCGCGGCGGTCGTCGACGTCAACGCCCGCAAGTGGGGTAGGTTCCTGCCCGTGACGGGACACGAGGTCACCGCGCCGGAGACGCTGCGCGGGCTGGACACCAGAACCGTCATCATCACCAACCCGGCATACCGCGGCGAGATCGGCGCGACACTGCGCGGCCTCGGCATCGACGCCGAGCTGCTGGTGGCGTGATGCCCCGGGTCACCGTCGGCGTGCCGGTCTACAACGCGGCCCGCTACCTGCCGCTGGCGCTGGACGCGCTGCGCGCGCAGGACTATCCGGACCTGGAGATCGTCGTCAGCGACAACGCGTCGACGGACGAGACCTGGGAGATCTGCCAGGCGTACGCCGTGGCCGACCCGCGGATCCGGTTGTGGCGCAACGAGCGCAACCTCGGCGGGCACGCCAACTTCGCCCGCGTGGTCGAGCTCGCGTCGGGCGAGCTGTTCAAGTGGGCGGCGTACGACGACCTGTGCCGCCCCGGCCTCGTCCGCGCCTGCGTGGCCGCGCTGGACGCCGCCGGGCCGCGCGCGGTGCTCGCGTACCCGAAGACGGTTCTGATCGACGAGGACGGCGAGCTGATCGGGCCCTACGCCGACAAGCTCGACCTGCGCGACGCGCGGGCCTGGAAGCGGCTCTCGGGGCTGGCCAACAACATCAGCCTGTGCCACGCGCACTTCGGCGTCTTCCGGATCGACGTGCTGCGGCGCACCGGCCTGATCCGGCCGTTCCTGTCGTCGGACTACACGCTGATGGCCGAGGTCGCCGCGCTCGGCGAGATCCACGAGGTGCCGGAACCCCTGTTCCTGCGGCGGGTGCACGGCGCGTCGACCCGGCAGGCGGGCAACTCGGCCGCGGCCGCGACGTCGTGGTTCGCGCCTGACGGCGGGCGGGCCGCCAAGGCGCCGCGCACCACCATGCTGCGCCAGACGGTCCGCGTGCTGCGCGGCCATCCCGGCGGTCTCGCCAACTCGGCCGCGTTCCTCGGCACCTGGTTCGCCCGGCGGGCCCGGGTGCGACTCGGCGCGTGGCGGCGCCGGCTGACCGGCAAGCCGATGCCGGCCCTGACCGAGAGCGGCGCGTAGGTGGTTTCGGCACCTCCCGCGGCAGCGCCACCGGTCGAGAAGAAGCCCGGGGTCGGCAGCGCGATCGGCTGGTCGTACGTGCTGACCGGTGGTCGGGTCGGCGCCACCGTGCTGGTGACCTTCGTGCTCGCGAAGCTGTTGGGCCCGCACGAGTTCGGTGTGGTCGCGATGGCCACCGTGTTCATCACCGTCGCACAGACGATCCTCCAGCAGGGCCTGTTCACCGCGATCCTGCAGCGCGACAAGCTCACCCCCGAGCACCTGAACGCCGCCTTCGGCGTGATGCTGATCTCCGGCTTCGTGGTCGGCGGCGCCGCGGCGGCGCTGAGCCCGGTCTGGGCGCTGGCCAACCGCGAGCCGTCGCTGACCACGGTCTGCCTGGCGCTCTCGCCGCTCGTGCTGATGCAGGCGCTGGCCATCGTGCCGGAGGCGGTGCTGCGGCGGGACCTGCAGTTCCGCACGGTCGCCCTGCGTACGCTGGCCGCTTCGGTCGTCAGCGGCGTGGCCGGCGTGGTGCTCGCGCTGCTCGGTGCGGGTGTCTGGGCGCTGGTCGCGCAGGCGCTGGTCAACGCGTTCGTCGGGCTCGTGATCCTCTGGACGGTCTGCCCGTGGCGCCCGTCCGGCGGGCTGCGGCTGGGCGCGATCCGTGACCTGTGGAAGTTCTCGATGCACTCGGCCAGCGCGGGCCTCGGCTCGATGCTGAGCTCCAAGGCCGACGTGATCCTGACGGGCCTGTTCTTCGGCCCGGTCGCGACCGGCATCTACCGGCTGGCCGCGCGGCTGCCCGACATGCTGGTCGACGTGACCGTGCGGTCGCTGCAGCAGGTGGCGCTGCCGTCGCTGTCCCGGCTCCAGCACGATCGCGCGGCGTTCGGCCGGCACCTGACCACGCTGCAGCACCTCGGTGCGGTCAGCGGCCTGCCGCTGCTGGGCGTGCTCGTCGCGGTCGGCGGCCCGCTGATCGAGTTCCTCGGGCCGCAGTGGGACGGCACCCGGTTGCCGCTCACGCTGCTCTGCCTCTACGGGGCGCTCAACGCGTACGGGGTGCTGCTCGGCCCGGCCCTGCAGGCGATCGGCCAGCCGGCGAAGCTCGCGGCGATCCTGTGGACGCGCGGCATCCTGGGCGTCGCCGTGTTCGCCGCGGTCGGCGCGCTGCTGCACGACGCGGGCGCGGCGACCCAGGCGACGGCGATCGCGCTGGCGGCGATCGGCATGCAGTTCGCGATGAACGCGGCCTCGGTCTGGGTCACGGTCTCCCGCGCGGTCGGCGGCTCGGTCACCCGCTTCCTGGCGCCGACCCTGCCGTCCGTGCTGGCCGGCGCCCTGGCCGCCGCGGTGCCGTGGCTGTTCGGCGCGCTCGGCCTGTCCTTGCGCCCACCGCTGCTGACGCTGGTCGTCTACGGCGCGGTGGCGGGCATCCTCGCCGGCGGCGTGCTCTGGGTGACCGACCGCCGCCTGCGGACGCTGGTCCGGCGCAAGCTCGGCGGCCGGCTGTCCTGGATCCCGCTGAGCCACCCGCGTACGGGCCGGCACGTCGCCTGAAGCGTGTCCTAGCCGTCGAGGAAGGCCAGTTGCGCGGTCTTGTGCTCGGTGGTCACCACGTCGCCGAAGACGAAGCCGAGGCGGCGCCAGCGGGCCAGCCCGCGCTCGTTGCGGACGTCCGGCTCGACGACGATCCGCTCGGTGCCCGGCCGGCTCGTGAAGGCGAAGCGCAGCAGGGCGCCGGCCACGGCGCCCGTGAACCCGGGCACCGGCGGGTCGGCCGGGGCGAGCAGCAGGTGGATGCCGAAGTCGCCGTCGCGGACCGGGTAGTACTCGCCGATCGGGTCCGCGGCGGGCTCGTAGGTCTGGAAGATGCCGACCGGACGGTCGTCGAGCACCATCAGGTACGCGTGATGGGTGTCGAGGCCGTCGACGAACGCGTAGATCTCCCGCACCTGCTCGGGGGAGTGGTCGGTCATGCCCCAGAACTCGGCGCGCGGCTGCGTGACCCAGCCGTGGACGACGTCGAGGTGGCGCACCGGATCCAGGCGTTCGAGCGTGAAGGTGCCGAGGCCGGGCAGCTCCTCCCGGTAGGCCGTCATCGCCGGCCCTCCAGGGGCAGCGGGCACACGAGCATCCGATGTGGACGCCAGCCGGGGAACGGCACCAGGTCGCCGACGTGGGCGAAACCCGTCGCCTGCAACGCCCGCCAGACCCGCGCGTTGCTCTCGGACACGGCCACCGAGACGCGCTCCTCGGTCCGGCTCCCGCACAGCTCGCGGATCATCGGCACGCCCAGCCGGTGCCGGCGGTGCTCGGGGAGCACGAACGCTTCGCAGATCGCGAAGGTGCGGCCGGTCCACTCCTGCGTCACGGGCCCGTCGAGGCCGCGCCACCAGAGCGTTTCGGGCGGCAGCGGGCAGCCCATGACCGCACCGGCCAGCCTCCCGTCGACGTAGGCGACGGTCGCGGCGAACCCGGGCGCCTCGGCGGTCCAGACGAGCCGTTGCTCGACGGTCGGCTCACTGTGGTCGGTCAGGTGCAGGTCGGCCGCGTGGACTTCGCGGTAGACCTTGGCCAACTCGGTGATGTCGACGCTCTCGGTGAGCTCGACCGCTACTGCGGACAAGAGGGGCTCCTAGGTTTGGTTAGGCTCACCTAAGCACAGCGTGCCTCGCGCGACAAGAGTCAGCCGTGGCGGTCCAGGAGCTCGCGCAGGGCGGCGACTTCCGCGTCGAGGGCCGCCTCGCCGGCCGGGGTGATCCGGATCCAGGTCTTCGCCCGGTTGCCGTGGTAGCCGCGCTCGATCGCCACGAGGTCGGCGTCCGCCAGCACCGCGAGGTGGCGGGAGAGGTTGCCCGCGGTGAGTTCCAGCGCTTCGCGGAGGTAGCTGACCTCCACCCGGTCCGACTCGGAGGCGATCGTCAGGATGCCCAGCCGGTGGCGCTGGTGGACGGTGTCGTTCAGGCCGTTGGTCGGGAACGGCGCATCGTCGGTCACACCAGGCCCCGGGTCGACGTGCCGCGTTTCGCGGCCAGGGCGGCGATCGCGCCGCCGGCCAGGAGGATCGCGGCGGGTGGCACGGCGGCGAGCAGGAAGCTGAACCGGGTCAGGTCGCCTGGCTCGAACTCGCTGAGGTGGAACCAGCCGTTGACCGCGATCACCGCGGTCGCGAAGGCCAGCGCCACCGCGAGCAGGCCCAGGCTGCGTTCGAGGCGGGCCAGCACGAGCAGGCCGACCGTGATGACGAGGTGGGGCAGCATGCCCCGGTTGGCGACGCCCAGCATCGGCATCGTGAGCCACCGCGTGCCGTCGGATATCGCGCTGTCCATGTTGAACAGGACGAAGCGCAGCACGACCGGGAGCAGCAGCCCCACGGCCACGCCGATCGCGCCGGCCTTGACGTAGCCGCGGGTCGGGGTGGCGACGCCGGTCCGCTCGGCCCGCCAGTGGTACCAGGCGAGGGTGGCCAGGAAACCGGCGACCAGGGCGACCAGCCAGTACCAGCCGAGGGCCGCGGAACGGTCCAGGAAGACGCCGCCGAGCGCGGCCAACGGGTGGGCATCCGCGGGCGCGGGCTTTCCGTCGAACGGTGCGACGGACTCCACATAGAACGGTGCGGCGGCGGCCGTGAGCAGGCCGAAGAGCACGAGCGGGAACCAGTAGGCCTGGCGGTCCGCACGCGTGCGCCGGCGCAGCGCGGTGACCGACTCGAGCAGCTCGGCGGGTGACTGGTCGCGGTGCGGATCCGACATGGCGCGCCTCCTCGACACCTGCGGTACAGAAAGGTTTGCACCGCAAACCGATCTGCGCAAGGGGTCAGTCGACGACCGGCTGTCGGGTGTCGGCCCACAGGTTGGTGTCGGCCCAGGTCACGCCCGGGTGCGCGGGGCGGGCGACCACGCCGTAGCGGAAGTCGCGGCCGAAGACGTTGCGGCGGAAGATGACCGACTCGGCCGACAGGTCGTCGCGCAGGCCGACCGAGTAGTTGCCGCCGTTGCAGTAGTTGTCCTCGAAGACCAGGTCGCGCACCTGCGGCGTCGACGTGGAACCGACCATGACGCAGGCGTTGAGCGGGTCCTTCGCCGCCTTGTCGTAGGGCTCCAGGCGGTTGTGCTTGACCACGATGGCCGCGCCGCCGGTGGTCTGCAGGGCGTCGTTGTGCGAGCCGCCCGAGCGGGCCAGGTCGTGGATCCACGAGTCGACGACCGCGGTGTTGTTGCCGAGGCGCGGGCCGTCGATGACGTTGTGCACGTCGACGCGGCGCAGTGTGTAGTTGTCGCAGCAGACCGCCGTGGAGTTGACGCCCGAACCGTCGATCTCGACGTCCTCGAGCACCAGGTTCTCGGTGGTGTCGAAGGTGCGGACGGCCCAGGTCTTGCGGTCGCAGGTGATCCGCGACTGGCGGATCGTCACGTTCTTGGCGTGCACGTCGACGCAGCCGTCGATGTCGAGGCCCGTGACCACCTGGCCGTCGGTGACCAGGTCGAGGCTTTCGGCCTTGGTCAGCGTGACCCCCTCGGGCACGCCGGTGTTGGTCGCGCCGGGCCAGTCGGTCGGGACCTCGCCCTCGGCCGAGACCGCGGCGCCCGCCGAGGCGGCCGGCGCGCTGGTGGCCGCGACCGGCGGCGGCGCTTCGTCACCCTCGGGCAGCACCCACGGTGCCACGAGGGCGCCGACCAGCAGCAGGGCCAGCACGCCCAGCGCGATCGCGATCGGGCGGCGCCAGCGCACCCGCCACGGGGGGCGCGGCGGCGGGTCGCCGGGGCCACGCACGCGAGCGACGCCGACGGCGGTGTTGGTCACGAGATCCCCCAGGTTTCGCGCGGCACGACGCCTCGTGGGCGTCGCCGGGCTGCGAACGCATCGACGCTACAAGCAGGCATCAGGAGGTCACAAGACCTCAGCGAGCTTCCTGACGAGGCATGACCACCTCGCGGACGATGAGTTGGATCGCCGCCACCGCGGGAATGGCGACCAGGGCGCCGAGCACGCCGAACAGGCCGACGCCGACCAGGGCCGCCACGATCGCCGCCACGTCGCTCACCTTGACCGAGCGGCGCATCACCTTCGGGTAGATGAGGTAGTTCTCGACCTGCTGGTAGACGATGAAGAACACGGCCGAGGCGATGCCGATCGTCAACGAGTCGGCGAACGCCACGATGGTGACGATGACCGCGCCGATGGTCGCGCCGATCTGGGGGATCAGGTCGGAGACCGCGACGACCACGGCCAGCGCGAACGGGTAGGCCAGGCCGACGATCATCGCGAAGACGAAGGACGTGATGCCGGCCAGTACGGCGATCGCCAGGGCGCCGACGATGTAGGCACCGACCTTGGCGAGGATCTCGTCGGTGAGCAGCCGCACCCGGTCGCGGCGGGACGCGGGGACCAGGCCGTACGCGGCGCTCTTCATCCTGTCGAAGGACGCCATGAAGTAGATCGTGAGCACCAGCACGGTGAGCACCTGGAAGATGGTGCCGAAGATGAGCCGCGCGCCGCCGAACACGCCGCCCAGCGCCCGGCTGAACGTCTCGGGGCTGGCCAGCGACTTGGCCCGTTCCACGAGGTCGAACTGGCCGACCAGGTCGTTGATGGTGTCGTTGCGCTGCAGCGCCTCGATGTAGCCGGGCGCCGCGGTGATGAAGTCGCCGACCTGGGTGACCAGCGGCGGCACGAGCGCGCTGATCGCGCCGCCCAGCACCAGCACGAGGGACAGCGCGACGATCGCCACCGCGCCGCCGCGCGGCACGCCGATCTTGCGCAGCCGGACCACCGCCGGGTTGAGCCCGATCGCCAGGAACAGCGCGATGAAGATGAGGACCAGGATGCCGAACGCGTTGCGGACGGCGAGATAGGAGACGTACGCGAGGACCAGGCCCAGCCCGCCGACGAAGCCGAGCAGGAACGGGCTGCGGCGGAACGGCCGGCCCGGCCGCCCGTAGGGCAGCGTGTCGTCGTCTTCGGCGGTGTCGGCGGGCGGCGCGGTGCGTGGCTTGGGCACGGGCTCGTCGCCCGTCTCCCGCTGGTCGGCCGCCGGGGCCGGATCGTCGGCGCTCACCTGGGTCCCCCTCACCTGTCAGGCCCGGCACGTTACAAGACCGGTGCGACGGCCGCGAGACCGCCGCACCGGACCGGCTCCGGATCAGCGCAGGACGCCGATACCCGACAACCTCTTGTCGTACTCGCTGAAGGTCTGGTTGTCGTGCGGGGCGTAGATCCAGGTGTGCAGCGAGTCGGCCGCCGTGTCGATCTCGACCAGGCGCACCGGGTTGGTCGTGTTCGAGTGGAACGTCTGCAGGAACGAGTAGATCCTGTTGCCGTGCACGCCGGTGTCGACCCAGCTGCCGGCGACGCCGACGTGACCCGAGAAGACGAACCGGATGTTCGCGTACTGCTTGATCAGGTTGTCGTAGAGGTACTGCGGGCTGGTCGCACCGTACGACGCGCTCTGCTCGATGGTGCCGTTGCCGTCGATGTAGTCGTGCGTGACGACGATGACGTTGCTGCGCGGGTTGGCCGCCACGACGCCCTTGGCCCAGGTGACCGCCTCGACCCGCGGCCACAGCTCCAACGTCAGCACGAGCCACTGCGCGCCGCCGCCCTCGAAGACGGAGTACGAGTTGTCCACCTTGCCGGCCTCGAACTGCCCGCGGACCGCGCCGTACTGGCCGGCGGTGAAGAACTGGTTGAACACCGTGGTGTCGCGGACGAGCTCGCGGGTGCGGGCGGGGTCGCGGGCCGAGCCGCCGACGCCGGTCGCCTGGGTGTCGTGATTGCCGATCGCGAGGGAGTACGGGATCCGCGCGGTCTCGATCGGCCGCATGGCGTTGCGGGCGATGACGTACTGGGCGTGGTCGGGCGTGTCCCAGTTGACGACGTCGCCGGACGAGGCGACGAACCGCAGGTCGAGCGACGACCGGTTGGCGACCAGCCAGTTGGTCCGGTTGAGGAACCGGGTGTCGGTCGCGTTGAGGACCTCCTGCTGGGTGTCCGGCATGACCGCGAAGCTGAAGGTCGTGTCGACGGCGCCGGACATGTTCGCGTACGCGATGTGCACGTTGCGGTCACAGGCCGCCGACCGGTAATCGTTGACCAGTTGGATCTTGACCTGGTGGCTGCCGGTGGCCAGCGCGGGGCCGACCGCGTAGGTGCCGTACTGGGTCGCGCTGACGATCGTCGTGCGGCCGGCGACCGCGCCGTCGACGGTCACCTCGACGGTCGGCCATCCCTCACAGTTGTCGCCGATCGCGCCGATCTGCACCCGGCCGCCGCCGGAGATCGTGGTGGTCGCGTAGCTCGAGTCGGCCCAGAGCGAGGCGTGCACCCCGGAGGCCGGTTGGGGCGTGCCCGTCGCCGTGCGCAGCGCGCCGTTGACGACGGTGAACTGGGGCGGTTCGGCCGCGTGGGCCGGGGCGGTGACCGCCGTGGACAGGACGCTCGCGATGACCAGCGCGAACGCCAGCCTGGTCGTGCTGACCCGCATCGTCGATCTCCTCCATGCATGGTCGTCCATGGACAACCGGATGCTAGGGAGGCGAGGTGGACGCGAGCTGTCCTGATCGTGCCGGTCAGTCGGCGGCGAGGGTACGGCTCTTGCGCTCGCCGGCGTCGACGGTCGCGGTGAGGGCTCCGGCGTCGGCTTTCCCGGCGCCGTTCAGGTCCGGGTCGCCTTTGCCGTTGGCGTTGGCCGCGGCGATCGCGTCCGTGTCGATTTTGGCCGCGCCGTTGGCTTCCGCGTCGGACTTGGCCGCGCCGTTGGCGGCCGCGTCGACTGCGTCCGACGGGGTGGCGGGCTCCGGCGTGACCGCGGCGCGCGCACGCTCGGCCTCGGCCTCGGCCTCGGCCAGCTCCGCGCGTAGCTCGGCGAGCTGCTTGCGGGCCGCCTCGATCTCCTGCTGGGCGCCGGCCAGCGAGGCCGCCTCCTCGTCGCTGCGGCGGCGGATCGCGGCCGCGTGTTCCTCGGCCTGGCGGCGTAGCTCGGTCGCGTAGCGTTCGGCCTCGACCCGTTGCGCGGTCACCTGCTGCTCGATGCCGGCGCGCCACTGGGTCAGCTCGCGGTCGGCGGTCGCGCTGCGGGTCGCGTAGTCGGCCTCGGCGTCGCGCTGCCGCGTGCTGATCTGCTGCTCGAGCGCGGCCCGGTGCTGGCCCAGCTCCTGCTCGACGGCGGCCCGCCCCGCGGCGGCCGACTCGGCCAGCGCGGCCCGCTGCTCGGCGCCCGCGCGCTCCAGCGCGGCCCGCTGGGCGGCCGTCTCGCGCTCGACCGCGGCCCGCTGCGCCGCGACGAACTGCTCGGTCTCGGTGCGCAGCGCGGCGACCTCGCGCCCGGCGGCGGCGCGCAGCTCGGCCACCTCGCGCTCGGCCACGGCCCGCTGCCGGGCCAGCTCGTGCTCGACGGCGTCGCGGGTGGCGTCGGCCTCGCGGCGGGCGGTGGCCAGGATCTGCCCGGCCTCGTCGCGCAGCCGCTGGATCTCGGCGTGGCCGGCGGTGATCTGCGCCTGCACCTCGGCCCGGCGGGTCGCGTCGACCCGCTCCTCCTCGCCGCGTCGGGCGGCCAGGGCCAGCTCGAAGTCGCGGATCGCCGACGCCGCGTGCCCGCGGGCCTCGTCGACGAGGTTGTCGGCCCGGTCGCGCTGCGACTGCACCGACTTGTGCGCGTCGGCGCGGATCTCGTCGGCCTGCTCCTCGGCCAGCGCCAGGATCTGCTCGACCCGGGGCCCGAGGTGGCGGAACCGCACGACGTCGATGCTCGCGGCCTCGCGGCGCACGGCGGCCAGCTCGACCTGGAGCTGCTCGACCTGCGCGGAGAGCATGTGGACCTGGGCGAACCGTTCGTCGCGTTCCGCGAGCAGTGCCGCGATCTCCTGCTCGGCCTGACTGACGTAGCGCTCGACCTGACGACGGTCGTAGCCACGCAGCGCGGACTCGAAGTGGGGGGTCGCTGCTTCACCGCCCAGAGCGAACAGCTCCGCGCCGTTGGACATGGTCACATCCTCACACGCGACGTCCCGTGCTGCTCCGATACACACCGCATCGCGGGACGTGCGACTGTTGCGGCCGAATTGAGGGAGATACACCAATATTAGCGGAGGCCGGGCACGGCGACAGGCCGCACCGCGAACTCGCGATGCGGCCTGTCGTAGCCAGCGTGCAGCCCCTGCCGCGGATCAGGCGTTGGCCGCCGACTTGTCCTCGGCGTCCTTGTCCTGCTTGGTCTCCTGCTTCGGCGCCGCCACGGTCGGGACGATGCCGGCGAGGCCGGAGAGCATCTGACCGAGCTGCGCGGTGACCGCGTCCTTCTGCCGGGTGAGGTCCTCGACCTCGCGGCGGGCGGCCTGCGTGGTGATCTCGGCCTCGGTGCGCGCCTCGGTGAGGTGGCGGTGCGCCTCGGACTGGGCTTCCTTGAGCGCCTTGTCGGCCGCGTTGCGGGCGCGGTCGACGGTCTCGGCCGCGGTGCGCTCGGACTCGACGCGGCGCGCCTCGGCGCGCTGCTCGATCTCCTTGGCGCGGTCCTCGGCGGCGCGGGCGCGCTCCTCGGCCTCGGCGACCAGCTTCTGGGTCTGCGCGACCTGGGCGGCGTGCCGCTCCGACTCCTCGCGCTCGGACTTCTCGCGGCGCTCGGCGAGCTCGAGCGCGAGGGCCTGGAGGTCCTTGTCGCGCTTGTCGCGGGCGTCGCTGAGCATCTTGGTCGCCTCGGCGCGCTTCTCCTCGGCCTCGCGGCCGGCCTTGGCGCGCAGCTGGGTGATCTCCCGCTCGGCGGTGGCCCGCAGCGTCGCGACCTCGCGCTCGACCGTCGACTTGAGCTCGGCGACCTCGTGCGCGGTGACGGTGCGCAGCTGCTTGGTCTCGCGGTCGGCGTCGGCGCGCAGCGTGTCGGCCTCGCGCCGGGCCTGCACCCGGACCTCGGCGGCCTCGCGCTCGGCGGCGGTGCGGACGCTGCCGGCCTCGCGCTCGGCGCTGGCCTTCATGGCGGCGGCCTCGGCCCGCGCCTTGTCGGTGATCTCGCGGGCCTCGAGACGGGCCGCGGAGAGGATGCCCTCGGACTCGCGCTTGGCCTCGCCCCGGTGGTCGTTGGCCTGCTCCTCGGCGAGGCGCAGGATCTGCTCGACCCGGGTGCCCAGGCCCGACAGCGTCGGGCGGTTGTTCTCCTCGAGCTGCTTGTTGGTGTCGTTCAGCTTCTGCTCGAGTGCGCCGAGCCGCTGCTCGGCCTGGCGCAGGCGGCGCTGCGCGTCGTTGGTCTTCTGCTCCGCGTCGGCGCGCTCCTTCTCGGCGGCGGCGAGGCGGTTCTGGAGACGCGCGAGGGTGTCGTCGACCTGCCTGCGGTCGTAGCCGCGCAGAGCGACGGTGAACTCTTCCGTCGAGTTAGCGTTCTCGAAGAAGCCAAGGGAGGACTGCTGCTGGGGCATTGGGACATCCTGGCAGACCTACCAGGGGGCAGCGCAAGGGCGGTGCGGCCGATGTCGCCCGACAAAGCATGGTCATCTTACCAGCCTTGGCCGTCGACATAGGAAATTCCGCCGATCGTGGACAAACGGCGAGTCGGCTATTCGCCGCGGAACAAGTTGATCTTTTCTTCGTGCCGCGCGCGCAGCTCAGGATCACGCACACCCAGGCCTTCGGCCGGTGCGAGACACCGTACGCCGACCTTTCCCTGATGCCGGTTGCGGTGTACGTCGAGCGTCGCCTGGCCCGTCTGCTCGAGCGGATAGACGCGCGAGAGCGTCGGGTGGATTCGACCCGAAGAGATGAGTCGATTGGCTTCCCATGCCTCGCGATAGTTGGCGAAGTGGCTGCCGATGATCCGCTTCAGGTTCATCCACAGATAGCGGTTGTCGAACTCGTGCTGGAAACCACTCGTCGACGCGCAGGTGACGATCGTCCCACCGCGCCGGGCGACGTAGATGCTCGCGCCGAACGTCTCCCGGCCGGGGTGCTCGAAGACGATGTCGGGGTCGCGGCCACCCGTCAGCGACCGGATCAGCTCGCCGAACCGCCGCCACTCGCCGGCGTCCTGGTTGTGCGCGTCGCGCCAGAACGTGAAGCCCTCGGCCGCGCGGTCGATCACGAGGTCGGCGCCCATCTGCCGGCACAGCTGCGCCTTCTCGGGCGAGGAGACCACACAGACCGGCGTGGCGCCGCCGTTGAGCGCGAGTTGCGTCGCGTACCCGCCGAGCCCGCCGGAGGCGCCCCAGATCAGCACGACGTCGCCCTGCTTCATCGCCGCGCCGTGGTGCGAGACGAGCTGCCGGTACGCCGTGGAGTTGACGAGCCCCGGGCAGGCCGCCTCCTCCCAGGTGAGGTGCCGCGGCTTGGGCATGAGCTGGTTGGCCTTGACCACGGCCAGCTCGGCGAGCCCGCCGAAGTTGGTCTCGAAGCCCCAGATGCGCTGCTGCGGGTCGAGCATCGTGTCGTCGTGCCCGTCGGCGTCCTCCAGCTCGACCGAGAGGCAGTGCGCGACGACCTCGTCGCCGGGCTTCCACTTCGAGACGCCCGCGCCGACGCGCAGCACCACGCCGGCGGCATCCGAACCGATCACCTGGTACGGCAGGTCGTGGCGCGCGGTCAGCGGCGACAGCTTGCCGTAGCGGCGCAGGAACGCGAACGTCGGCACCGGCTCGAAGATGCTGGTCCAGACGGTGTTGTAGTTGATGGCGCTGGCCATGACCGCCACCAGCGCCTCACCCGGCGCCAGCTCCGGCGTCGGCACCTCCTGCACGTGCAGTGATTTGCGCGGGTCCTTGTCGGCGGTCGCGAGCCCCTCGAACATCCCGGTCTCGTCGGCCCGCACCACCACACCGCGGTACGTCGGCGGCACCGGCACCCGCCCCAGCGCCGACAGGTCGGGCGCGGCGGAACCTTCGCCGGCCATGATCGTTTCGATGATCTCGCGCACCGGATCCCCCCGCCGCAGCCGATAGCACGGACGTTACAAACCATTGCCCGAACGGGGCATCCGTTTGCCGAAACGCGGTCAGTAGCATCCGTCAATGCCCTCGAAGCCGTTCCGGTTCACCGCGTCCATGCCAGGGCTCGACCGCACCCCGGCGCGCTGGCGCGACCAGATCCGCCGCATCGAGGAACTCGGTTTCAGCTCGGTCGCCGTGTCCGACCACTTCACCGACGGCTGGGCGATGGACCCGATCGTGGCCATGACGGTGGCCGCCGAGGCGACCAGCACGCTCAAGGTGCTCTCGCTGGTGCTCTGCAACGACTTCCGGCACCCGGTGCTGCTGCACAAGTCGATGGCCAACCTCGACGCGTTCTCCGGCGGCCGGGTGGAGGTCGGCCTGGGCGCGGGCTGGAAGCGCAGCGAGCACGAGGCGGCCGGGCTCGCCTTCGACCCGCCGGCCGAGCGGGTCGCCCGGCTCGCCGAGTCGATCGAGGTGATCACCGGGCTGTTCGGGCCGGAGCCGCTGACCTACGCCGGGCGGCACTACCGGATCACGGAGCTGGACGGGCTGCCGAAGCCCGCCACGCGGCGCCCGCCGATCCTGGTCGGTGGCGGCGGCCGCACGGTGCTGGAACTGGCCGGCCGGGTCGCCGACATCGTGGGCATCAACCCGCGGCTGACCGCGGCGGGTGGGCTGGCGGCGGCGATGGCCGACATGACCGCCGAGAAGATCACCCGAAAGGTGGCCTGGGCGCGCGGCGCCGCCGCGGACCCGGAGCGGCTGGAGTTCCAGATGACGATGCTGTCCGTGCGGGTCACGGTCGGCGGCGAGACGCACGGCTCGACGTCCAGCCAGGCGGCGGAAGCGTCGCCGGCGGAGCTGGCCGCCTCGCCCGCGGTGCTGCACGGCTCGGTCGACGCGTGCGTCGACAAGCTGGTCGAGGTGCGCGAGCGGTTCGGGATCAGCTATTTCCACCTGGGCGGCAACCTGGACGCCGCGGCACCGATCGTGGCGAAGCTGGCTTAAGCCGCGGGCTCCACCAGCTCGACGAGCACGCCGCCGGCGTCCTTCGGGTGGACGAAGTTGATCCGGGAGCCGGCGGTGCCGCGGCGCGGCGCGTCGTAGAGCAGGCGCATGCCGCGGGCGCGCAGGGCCGCCGCGGCGGCCTCGACGTCACGCACCGTGTAGGCGACCTGCTGCACCCCGGGGCCGGACCGGTCGAGAAACTTGGCGATGGCCGAGTCGGGCGACAGCGGGGCGAGCAGTTGCACGCAGCCGCCGGCGGGCGTCGGGCCGACCGACATCATCGCCTCGCGTACACCCTGCTCGGTGTTTTCCTCTATGTGGACGCAGGTCATGCCGAACACGCGGGAGTAGAACTCGATCGCCGTGTCGAGGTCGGGCACCGCCACGCCGACGTGGTCGATGCGGAGCAGACCCACATCCCCTGTGATTGAGTCGTCAGGGTGCATCCCGGCGGCATTCTGGCCCATGGCGATATTCTGGCCTAACGATCGCTAAGGTGCTCGCACGAACACCGGAGTTCTGAGAGGTAGCTGACATGACGAGCGTAATCGTTGGCGGCGCCCGCACGCCGATGGGCCGGCTGCTGGGCAACCTCAAGGACTTCACGGCGACAAAGCTCGGCGGGTTCGCGATCAAGGCCGCGCTGGAGCGCGCCGGCGTGACGCCCGACCGGGTCGACTACGTGATCATGGGCCAGGTCCTCCAGGCCGGCTGCGGGCAGATCCCGGCCCGCCAGGCGGCCATCGACGCGGGCATCCCGATGTCGGTGCCGGCGCTGACCATCAACAAGGTCTGCCTCTCCGGCCTCGACGCGATCGCGCTGGCCGACCAGCTCATCCGGGCCGGCGAGGCCGAGATCGTGGTGGCCGGCGGCATGGAGTCGATGACCAACGCCCCGCACCTCATGCTCGGGCAGCGCGGCGGCTACAAGTACGGCGACGTGACCGTCAAGGACCACATGGCCCTCGACGGGCTGACCGACGCGTACGACCAGATCAGCATGGGTGAGTCGACCGACCGGCTCGGCGCGAAGCTCGGCATCACCCGCGCCGAGCAGGACGAGTTCTCCGCCCGCAGCCACCAGCGGGCCGCCGCCGCGCAGAAGAACGGCTACCTCGCCGAGGAGATCGTCGCGATCGAGGTGCCGCAGCGCCGCGGCGAGCCGATCGTGATCAGCGAGGACGAGGGCATCCGCCCCGACTCGACGGCCGAGTCGCTCGGCAAGCTCCGGCCGGCGTTCATGTCCGACGGCACCATCACCGCCGCGAGCTCCTCGCCCATCTCCGACGGCGCGGCCGCGGTGGTCGTGATGAGCCGGGCCAAGGCCGACGAGCTGGGGCTCGCCTGGCTGGCCGAGATCGGCGCGCACGGCATGGTGGCCGGCCCCGACAACTCGCTGCACTCCCAGCCGTCCAACGCGATCATGAAGGCGCTGGCCAAGCAGGGCCTCTCCGTCGAGGACCTCGACGTGATCGAGATCAACGAGGCGTTCGCCCAGGTCGGCATCCAGTCGATGCGTGACCTCGGCATCACGCCCGAGATCGTCAACGTCAACGGCGGCGCGATCGCGCTGGGCCACCCGATCGGCATGAGCGGCGCCCGGCTGGCGCTGACCCTCGCGCTCGAGCTCAAGCGGCGCGGCGGCGGCACCGGCGCGGCGGCGCTCTGCGGCGGCGGCGGCCAGGGCGATGCCCTGATCATCACCGTTCCGAAGGCATGAGCTTTCGGCGTAGTCGCGACGTTCCGCAGCTGGTCGAGCGGGCGCGGGAGGGGGACCCCCGCGCCGTCGCCCGGCTGATCACGCTGGTCGAGAACGGTGACGAGCTGCTGCCCGAGATCGCGGCCGCGCTCGCGCCGCACACGGGCAACGCCCAGGTGATCGGCCTGACCGGGTCGCCCGGCGTCGGCAAGTCGACCACCACCAACGAGCTGGTCCGCGAGCTGCGCAAGCAGGGGCACCGGGTCGGCGTGCTGGCGGTCGACCCGTCGAGCCCGTTCACCGGCGGCGCGATCCTCGGCGACCGGGTCCGGATGCAGGACCACGCGACCGACCCCGGCGTCTACATCCGGTCGATGTCGTCCCGCGGCCACCTGGGCGGCCTCGCCGCCGCCACACCCCAGGCCGTACGCGTGCTCGAGGGTGCGGGTTGTGACGTGGTCCTGGTCGAGACCGTCGGCGTCGGCCAGGCCGAGGTCGAGGTGGCCTCGCTGGCCGACACCACGCTCGTGCTGCTCGCGCCCGGCATGGGCGACGCGATCCAAGCGGTCAAGGCGGGCATCCTGGAGATCGCGGACGTCTTCGTGGTCAACAAGGCCGACCGGGACGGCGCCGACAACACCTACCGCGACATCCAGGGCATGATCGCGCTCGGCGAGCGCGGCCCGGGGGAGTGGCGGCCGCAGGTCGTGCGCGCCGTGGCGAGCCGGGCCGAGGGCATCGACGACATCGCCGGCGCGATCGACAAGCACCGCGGCTGGCTGGTCGAGCACGGCGAGCTGCGCCGCCGCCGCGAGCAGCGGGCCGCCGCCGAGGTCGAGGCCATCACGCTGGGCACGCTGCGCGCCCGGATGGCCTCGTTCCGCGACGGTACGACGCTGCGCGAGCTGGCCACGGCCGTGGCGGCGGGTGAGCTGTCGCCGTACGCCGCCGCCGACCGGCTGCTCGCCAGTCTGGAAACCACGAACTGACGCAACCTTCGGGGCGACGCAACGCGTTAGGTTCCCCGGAGGTGAGCCAGTGTCGGGTCTGGTCGTGACACTGCGCGGCATCCGATCACGGGGTGGCCGGTCGACGCTCGTCGTCCTGCTGTCAACGGTCGCGATCGCGGCCGCCGTGCTCGTGCCGCTGTATTCGCGCGCCGCGGCGCAGTCGGTGCTGACGGACACGGTGGCGGATCCGCCGCCGATCGTGGCGGGGCTGACGGCGCGCGGCACCGCGCTCGAGGGCATGACCGCGCAGGTCGGCGACCGGCTGCGGGCCGCGCCGACCGTGGCCGCGGTGCTCGGGCCGGCCCAGGAGACCATCGCCGTGAGCGTCGACCCGGCCAGCGAGCTGAAGAGCCGCGGCCGGCTGGTCTACCGCCCGGGTTCCTGCGAGCACCTCACGATCCTCGAGGGGCGGTGCCCGGGCGACCGCGAGCTGATGGTCAGTGACCGCACCGTCGAGCGCGTCAAGATCCGGATGGGCGACGTGCTGACGTTGCCGGCCACCGGCGGGACCACGCGGACGTCGTTCGGAGAGCCGCCGCCGAAGGACGTCGCGTACCCGGTGGTGGGCGTCTACCGGATCGGCGACCCCACGGACCCGTACTGGGAGACCACCGGCTTCTTCGGTGGCTCGCCGCTCAACGAACTGGACTCCGACGGCACCAAGATCGTCGACGAGTTGTTCACCGGCAGCGAAAGCACCGTGCGGAGCATCGCGCTCGGTCGCCCGGTCGCCTCGCTGGAGTACCCGCTCGACGCGGAGCGGGTCCGGCTGGCCGACGTGCCGGCGCTGACCGGCGAGCTCGAGTCGCTGAGCGCGAGCAACTCGATGGAGGGGGTGGCCCTCACCATCGGACTGCTGGACAGCCTGCGGCTCGCCGACCGGCAGCGGTCGGCCATCACGGCCGCGGTGCCCACGGTCGCCCTCCCGCTGGTCCTCCTCTGCTGGTTCGTGCTCTTCCTGGTGGTCGCCGCGGTCACCGACGACCGGCGGGCGGAGATCGCGGTGGGCAAGCTGCGCGGGCTGAGCGTCGGCGGGATCACCCGGTTCGCGGTCGGCGAGCCGCTGCTGCTCATCGCCCTGGCCGCGCCGCTCGGTGTGGCGCTGGGCATCGGGTTGACCGCGCTCGCGAGCCGCGCCTTCCTGGCACCCGCGGTCGACGTCCAGATCGGCTGGCCGGTGCTCGTGGTCGCGCTCGGCGCGCTGCTCGGCGCGGTGGCCGCCGCCGTGCTCGGCGCCCGGGAGACCGTGCGGGCCAGCATCGGCGCGCTGCTGCGCCGGGTGCCGCACCGGGCCGGGCGGCGGGCGCTGGTCGCGGAGGCGGTCGTCGCCGCGCTCGCCCTGGCCGCCCTCTACCAGCTCCTGTTCGGCGCCGACGGGCAGAGCGCCACGCTCGGCTACGCGGCACCGGCCCTGATCGCGCTGCTCGCCGGCCTGCTCACCGCCCGGCTGCTCGGCCTGGTGGCCCGGCGCCGGCTGCCACGGGCGATCCGGGCGGGCCGGTTGCCCGGGATGCTGGCCGCCGCCCAGGTCGGGCGCCGGCCCGAGAGCGGGCGCCTGGTCGCGGTGCTCACCGTCGCGCTGGCCCTGCTGACGTTCGCGGCGACCATCTGGGACGTCTCGTCGGCCAACCGGCTGCGCACCGCCAACGCCGACATCGGCGCCGACCGCGTCTACATCGTCAACGCGAACGAGCCCGGTGCCGTGCGGGCCGCGGTCCACGAGATCGACCCGACCGGTACGACGGCGATGGCGGTCGTCCGGGTCAAGCAGAGTTACGGCGGCGACTATGTCGACCTGATCGGCGTCGAGGCCGACCGGCTGGCGGCGGTCAGCCATTTCCCCGACAAGTCGCCCGAGCAGGTGGCCGCCGTGGCCGCGCGCATCGCCGACGCGGGCGCACCACCGGTGCCGCTCGAGTCGGGCCGGCTCGAGGTGCGGGCGACCGTGCGCGCGCTGCAGCAGCAGCGGCCGATGCGGCTCGGCCTGGTCTTCGGCGAGCCGGGCAAGGCGCCCCAGTCCGTCGACCTGGGCGTGCTGCGGACCGGCCCGGCCACGTACGCGGGCGACCTGACCTGCGGCGCCGGCTGCCGCCTGCTCGGCCTGCAGGTGCGCCGCTATCCCGGTGACAACGAGCCGGGCTCGACCACGGTCACCGTCGAGAGCCTGGCGCTCGACGGCACCCCGATCGACGGCTCGTTCAGCCAGCCCGGCACGTGGCGGCCGACCGATCCGCTGCCCGAGGGCCAGACGCTCGCCGTCACGGCCGAGGACGCCGGGCTCACGCTCGACGTGACCAGCGAGACCAGCGCCGACGTCGTCGCCCAGTACGGCGACATGAGCAAGGAGGCGCCGGTCGTGCTGGCCGGGCCCGCACCGGCCGAGGACACCGGCGCGACGAGCTTCTCGTTCCCGGTGCTCGGTCGGGCACCCGACCCGGTGCACGTGGTCGAGCGGGTGCCGCTGGTCCCGCGGGGCGGTGACTACGCGCTGCTGTTCGACGGTCCCGCGCTGGGGGAGCGGGCCGAGCGGTCCGCCGGGCTCAACGTGGACCAGTTCACCTACGAGGTCTGGGCGACCGACGCGGCACCGGCCGACCTGGGTGCCCGGCTGGCCGCGGAGGGCATGCCGGTGGTGCGCACCGAGCTGTGGGCCGACCGGACGACCCAGCTCGGCCGGGCCGCGCCGGCGCTGGCCCTGCGGCTCTATCTTTTCGCCGGCCTGGTCGCGCTGCTGCTCGCCCTCGGCGCGCTCGTGCTCGACGCGGGGGTGACCGCGCCGTGGCGGCGTGAGCAGGCCCGCGGGCTGCGGCTGACCGGCGTGCCGGTGCGGGTGCTGCGCGGCATGGCCAACCGGGAGAACCTGATGGTGCTCGGCTATCCGGTCGTCGCGGGCATCGTCGCCGGCGTGGGCGGGGCGGCGCTGGTGCTGCCGGCGATCGCGCTCGTCTCGATCGACGGCGGTGACCAGGCCTACCGGCTGGGTGGCTGGTGGCTGCCCGGATCCCTGTTGTTCCTGCTGGTCGCGCTCGCGGTCGCGGGTGTGGTGCTGCGCCGGGTGCGGGGAGGTGCGCGATGAGCGTCGCGAGGCTCGAGGCGGGAACCGGTCTGGTGCCGCTCGGCGTCACCTGCCGGGGCGTGGTCCTCATCTACCGGCTGGAGGGCTACGACGTGGTCGCGCTGGCCGGCGTCGACCTCGACATCGCCCCCGGCGAGTCGGTGGCCCTGGTCGGCCCGTCCGGCGCCGGCAAGTCGACGCTGCTGTCGCTGATGTCCGGCGTGCTGCGGCCCTCGGCCGGGCGGCTGCACGTCGGCGAGCTGGACATGGTCCGGGCCGACGCCGCCGAGGTGCAGCGGCTGCGGGCGGTCGACGTCGGCGTCGCCCTGCAGGGCAGCGCGCGCAACCTGCTGCCGTACCTGACCTGCGAGCAGAACGTGCGGTTCGCCCAGCGCGCGGCCCGCAGCCTGGGCCGGCGCCCGCCCGACCCGGCCGCGATCCTCGACGACGTCGGCCTGCTCGGCCGGCGGCGCGCGGTGCCGGGCGAGCTGGCGCCGGGCGAGCGGCAGCGGCTCGCGTTCGCGGTCGCCGGCGCCACCCGGCCGGGCCTGCTGTTGCTCGACGAGCCGACCAACCAGCTCGACGAGCACTCCCGCGACGAGGTGCTGGACGTGCTGCACCGGCTGAACGCGGCCGGCACCACGGTCGTCGTGGTCACCCACGACATGGAGGTCGGCGCGGCCCTCGGCCGCACGGTGACGATCCGGGACGGCCGGGTGGGCGCCGAGGGCCGGCGCGGAGAGGACTACTCCGTGGTGGGTCGCGACGGTAGCGTGCACCTTCCGGCGGAACTGCTCGAGCGGCTGCCGCCGGGCACGCTCGTCACGATCACGTCCGATGCCGACGGCACGATCCGGCTCGTACCGGCGCTTGAAGGGGGAACCGCATGAGCAGGACCATCGTCGTCGACGAGGTGACCGTCGCGTACGGGTCGGGTGAGCCGGTGTTGACCGGCGTCTCCGCTCGCGCGACGCCGGGCCAGGTGCTCGCCGTGACCGGCCCGTCCGGTGCCGGCAAGACCACGCTGCTGTGGACCATGGCCGGGCTGCTGCGCCCGTCGGCCGGCAGCGTGACCGTCGACGGCGAGCAGATCCGCGACCGTGACTTCGCCGTCGCCCAGCAGGTCGTGCTCGTGCCGCAGGACAACGGCCTGGCCGCGATCCTGACGGCCGCCGAGAACGTGCAGGTCGCCCTGATCGCGGGCGGGGTCACCCCGCCGGAGGCGCGCCGGCGCACGGCCGAGTCGCTGGAGCGGCTGGGCCTGTCCGGCCAGACCGACCAGCTCGTCGAGGAGCTCTCCGGCGGCCAGCAGCAGCGCACGGCGATCGCCCGCGGGCTGGCCCTGCACGGCGACGTGCTGCTGGCCGACGAGGTGACCAGCGAGCTCGACGCGAGCAACCGGCAGAAGGTCATCGACCTGCTCCGGGAGGAGGCGTTCCGGGGCGCCGCGGTCGTGTTCGCGACGCACGACCCGGAGGCGGCCGCGGCCTGCGACGCCGAGCTGCACCTGGTCGACGGCCGGGCCGAGGTTGTCCGCGGTCCGTCACCTGTCGGCCACTGACAAAGGTGGCCGGCCGGGGCTACCGTGCCGGCCATGACTGACACCAGCACGCCGCCCGCCACCGAGCCGGCGCAGGCCCAGGTCCAGGTCCCCGCCCCGCGGCCCGAGAGCGACACCGCGGCCGCCGAGAAGATCTCCGTCTCCGGGCGGGTCGCCTCGGCGGTGGTCGAGCGGCTGCGCAACGAGGGGTCGCTGACGGCCGAGCGCGGCTCGACGACGATCGCCGACGACGTCGTCGAGAAGATCGCCGGCATCGCGGCCCGCGGCGTGCCCGGTGTGCACGATCTCGGCGGCGACGTGGCGCGGGTGGTCGCCGGGCTGCGCGAGCGGGTCGGGCTCGGTGACGCCGACGCCGACACCGACCGCGGGGTCAAGGTCCGCCTGGAGGGCGACCAGGCCACGGTCGAGATCACCCTGGTCATCGAGTACGGGCAGGTCGTACGCACGGTGACCGAGGCTGTGCGGAACGAGGTGATCGCCGCCGTCGAGAAGATGCTGAGCCTGCAGGTCACCGAGGTCAACATCCGGGTTGACGACGTTCACGTGGAGGCTTAGCGATCGTTCAGGCTGTGCCTCTAGACTGGCCGAATGGACGCCGAGGAGATCGCCGCGGGGCGAGCCCGCTGGCAGGCGCGCTACGACGCCGCCCGCAAGCGCGACGCCGACTTCACCACGCTCTCGGGCATGCCGGTCGAGCCGGTCTACGGGCCGCCGCCGGGCGCCGCCGTGCCCGGGTTCGAGCGCATCGGTTGGCCGGGTGAGTTCCCGTTCACCCGTGGCCTCTACCCGACCGGCTACCGGGGCCGCACCTGGACCATCCGGCAGTTCGCCGGCTTCGGCAACGCCCAGCAGACCAACGAGCGCTACAAGCTGATCCTCGGCGCGGGCGGTGGCGGCCTCTCGGTCGCGTTCGACATGCCCACCCTGATGGGCCGCGACTCCGACGAGGAGCAGTCGCTGGGCGAGGTCGGCCACTGCGGCGTCGCGATCGACTCCGCCGCCGACATGGACGTGCTGTTCGACGGCATCGACATCGGCGCGGTCACCACCTCGATGACGATCTCCGGCCCGGCCGTGCCGGTCTTCTGCATGTATCTCGTGGCCGCCGAGCGGCAGGGCGCCGACCTGTCCAAGCTGGACGGCACGCTGCAGACCGACATCTTCAAGGAATACATCGCCCAGAAGGAGTGGCTCTTCGAGCCCGAGCCGCACCTGCGGCTGATCGGCGACCTGATGGAATACTGCGCCCACGAGATCCCGCGCTACAAGCCGCTCTCGGTCTCGGGCTACCACATCCGCGAGGCGGGCTCGACCGCCGCGCAGGAGCTGGCCTACACGCTGGCCGACGGCTTCGGCTACGTGGAGCTCGGGCTCTCCCGCGGCCTCGACGTCAACCAGTTCGCCCCCGGGTTGTCGTTCTTCTTCGACTCGCACGTCGACTTCTTCGAGGAGATCGCCAAGTTCCGCGCGGCCCGGCGCATCTGGGCCCGCTGGCTGCGCGACGTCTACGGCGCGACCGACGAGCGGGCGCTCTGGCTGCGCTTCCACACCCAGACCGCGGGTGTCTCGCTGACCGCGCAGCAGCCGGTCAACAACGTCGTCCGCACGGCGGTCGAGGCGCTCGCCGCGGTGCTCGGCGGCACCAACTCGCTGCACACCAACGCGCTCGACGAGACGCTGGCGCTGCCGACCGACGAGTCGGCCGAGATCGCCCTGCGCACGCAGCAGGTGCTGATGGAGGAGACCGGCGTGACCAACGTGGCCGACCCGCTGGGCGGCTCGTGGTACGTCGAGGCGCTCACCGACGAGATCGAGGCCGAGGCCGAGAAGATCTTCGAGCGGATCCGTGAGCTGGGCTCCGACGGCACGATCACCGCGGGCATCCTGCGCGGCATCGAGGACGGCTGGTTCACGGCCGCGATCGCCGACTCCGCCTTCACCTACCAGCGGGCGCTGGAGAAGGGCGAGAAGCGGATCGTCGGGGTCAACACGCACACCGGCACCGTGGCCAAGGAGCTGGAGATCCTGCGCATCTCGCACGAGGTCGAGATCGAGCAGAAGGCCCTGCTCGGCCGCCGCAAGGCCGGGCGCGACCAGGCGGCCGTCGACGCGGCCCTGAAGCGGCTCGTCGAGGTCTCCCGGACCAGCGAGAACATGATCCCGGCCATGCTCGACGCGGCGCGCGTCGAGGCGACCCTGGGCGAGATCTGCGGCGTCCTCAAGGACGAGTGGGGCGTTTACCGGGAACCCGCACGATTCTGAAGCCGGCTCAGTTAACCGGGTGATCACGGGGCTGCGCTATCGCCGACGAGGTGATAGGCAGTACCCGTGTCAGGTCTCGCAGTCGCTTGCCGCCGGGTGGTGCACATCTACCGCGCCGAGGCGGGCGACGTCGTCGCCCTCTCGGGCGTCGACCTGTCGATCGGGCCGGGCGAGATGCTCGCCCTGGTCGGCCCGTCCGGCTCGGGCAAGTCCACCCTGGTCGCCCTGTTGGCCGGGCTGATGCGCCCGTCCGCCGGCCGGGTCAACGTCGGCACCTACGACCTCGGCAAGCTCAGCGACGCCGAGATCTCCCGGCTGCGCGGCACCCAGATCGGCGTGGTGCTCCAGGGCGCCGCCCGCAACCTCCTGCCCTACGCGTCGCTCGAGCGCAACGTCTGGCTGGCCCAGCGCCGCGCCGCCCGCACCGAGGGCATCGAGCTCGAAGACCCGGAGCGCATCCTCGACCTGGTGGGCCTGCGCGGCAAGGGCGCCGCGCGGCTCACCGACCTCGCCCCCGGCGCGCGCCAGCGGGCCGCGCTCGCGGTCGGCATCGCCGCGTCGCCGGGCCTGCTGCTCGTCGACGAGCCGACCAGCCAGCTCGACTCGCACGGCCGCGACGAGGTGCTCGACGCGCTGGAGACGGTCAACGCCGAGCGCGGCACCACCGTCGTCGTGGTCACCCACGACGCCGAGGTCGGCGCCCGGCTCGGCCGCGCGGTGACCATCCGCGACGGGCGCGTCGGCGCCGAGGGCCGCGGCGGGCAGGACTTCGCCGTGGTCGCGGGCGACGGCACCGTGCAGCTTCCGCCCGACGTGCTCGGCCACTTCCCGCCCGGCACCCTGTTCACGGTCGACCAGGCCGACGGCACCGTCACCCTGGTGCCCGGCGGCGCCGCGCAGATCCCGGAGTCACACGCCGGCGACGCGGCCTGATGTTCGGAGTCGTCCGAGGTGCGCTGCGAGCCCGCCGCGCACAGGCCGCCACCGTCCTCGTGCTCACCGGCCTGGCCGTCGCCGTGGCCGCCGCCGCGCCCTGGTACGTCCGGGCCGCCGAGCGCTCGGTGGCGGTCGCCGACGTCGAGGGCGCCCGGTCCGGCGAGCTGGTCGTGCGGGTCGCGGGCCGGGTCGAGGGCGCCATCGCGGCCGGGGGCAGCGTCCGCCCCGGCGCGACCGTGGTCTCCGAGGTCGAGGAGCAGGCCGGCGACCTCGTCGACGTGCCCGGCGCGGCCGGCACGGTGTCGCTCCGCGAAAGCGGCGCGCTCACGTCCGAGCTGGGCCGGGTCAACCTGCGGGTCGGCTACCGCGACGAGATGTGCGAGCACCTGGCCGTCGAGGGTGCCTGCCCGCGATCGAAGGGCGAGGTGCTGCTGAGCCGGCGCACCGCGCAGGTGCTCCAGGTGCGGCCCGGCGACCGGGTCGACTTCGTGCTCTCCTCGCAGCCGCCCATCGAGTTCACGGTCGCCGGGACCTACCAGTTGCTCGACCCGCTCGGGACCTACTGGGCGCTCACCGAGCTGGGCGGCACGACCGCGCTGGACCCGGGCACCGAGGGCCCCGGCGACCCGGCGTTCGTCAGCTCCGACACCCTGGCCGCGCTGCCGGTCAAGGAGATCGTGGCCGACTACCACCTGCGGATCCCGGAGCGGCTCTTCCTCGACGACCTCGCCGGGCTGCGCGCCGACCTCGCCGCGGTCGGCCGCGACAGCGGGGCCTGGCGGGTCACGACCGACGCGGTCACGTTGGCCGACCGGATCGACCGCGAACGGGAGCTCGTCGCGCTCGGGGTCGGCGTCGCCGCCGTACAGCTGCTGGTCCTCTGCTGGTTCGGCCTGTTCTTCGCGGTCCGGCACACCGCCGAGCAGCGCCGGCCCGACCTCGGGCTGTTGAAGCTGCGCGGCGCGGCCCGTTGGCGGCTCTGGCACCTGGCGATCGCGCAGAGCGCGGTGCCGATGCTGTTCGGCGCGCTGGGCGGTGCCGCGCTCGGGCTCGGCGTCGCACGGCTGGTCGCGGGCGACGTGCCCGACGCCGGCTCGGCCGCCGTCTTCTCCGGGGTCGCCGCGCTGGCCGCCCTGCTCGGCGCCGTGCTGGCCGCGGTCGCCGCCGACGCCGGCGGCATGCGGGCGTCGGTCACCGACCTCCTGCGGCACGTGCCGTCGCGCCGGCGCGGCTGGCGTGCCGAGGTGGTCGACCTGGTCATCGTGCTGATCGCCGCCGCGGGCCTCTACCAGAGCTACGCGACCGCGGTCGAGGACGACGACACCAGCGGCCTCGCGCTGCTCGCGCCGACCCTGGTCGCGGTGCTGATCGCGCTGGCCGCCGCCCGGCTGCTCACCCCGCTCGCCGGGCGCGTCGGCCGCCGCGCGCTGCGGACCGGCCGGGTGCCGGCCGCGCTCGGCGCCACCCAGCTCGCCCGCCGGCCCGGCACCCACCGGGTGTTCGCGCTCCTGGTCATCGCCGTCGCGCTGCTCGGCACCGCGGTCGGCGGCTGGAGCGCGGCCGACGAGAGCCGGGTCGACCGGGCCCGGCACGAGCTGGGCGCCGACCGCGTCCTCACCGTGCAGACCCGCAGCCGGGCCGCGCTGATCGCCGCGGTGCGGGCCGCCGACCCGACGGGCCGGCAGGCGATGGCCGTCGTACGCGGGAACGACGGCCCGGCCACGGTGCTGCTGGCCGTCGACTCCGCGCGGTTCGCCGCGGTCGCCGACTGGCAGCCGGTCTACGGCGCGCCGCCCGACGCCGCGCTGCTGCACCCGCCGGCGCCGGCCCCACTGTCCACAACCGACGGTGAGCTGACGCTCGACGTCGACGGCACGATGCTGCCCGCCCCGCTGGCGCCGCTCTCGCCCGGCGACACCGGTGGCGTGGCGGGCGGCGCGGCCCCGCCGCCCCCGCTCTACGTGCTCGTGCACCTCGCGACCGAGGCCGGCGACCAGACGGTCGTCCGGTTCGGCCCCGTCACCGGCGCGCGGGCCCGCTACACGGCTCCGCTGTCCGGCTGCGGCGCGGGCTGCCGGCTGCTCGGCTTCGAGTCGGTGACACAGAACTTCGCCGGCCGCTCGGTGCCGCCCGACCCCGGCGCGACCGTCACGGTCTTCGGCCTCACCGGCGCCGCCGGGCCGGTCGTCCCGGCCGACGTGCTCGGCGACGTGCGGCGCTGGCGGGCAGGGATGGGCCGGAACACCGTCGGGCCCAACGTGACCACGGCCGGCGGCACGCTGACCATCACCGCCGTCCGGGCGGCCCGCGAGGCCGACCAGTCGACCCGGGTGCACGCGATCGACGCACCCGCCCCGCTGCCGGTGCTCACCACCCGCAACACGCTGCCGCCGGCCGCCGGTGACGCGCGGCTGGGCGTCTTCGGCGGTGAGGACGTGCCGGTCCGCACGGTCGGCACGGTGCGCACGCTGCCGACCGCCGGCCGGTTCGGCTACCTGATGGACCTGGAGTACGCCGACCGCGTCGCCGAGAGCCCCGGCACCGTCGACATCCCGCAGGTCTGGCTCACCTCGGACGCCGCACCGGACATCGTCGACAGGCTGCGGGCCGGTGGCCTGACCGTGATCGCCGACGAGACCGCGACCGGGGTGATCGACCGCCTGGGCCGCGAGGCGCCGCCGGCCGCCCTGGGCTTCCAACTCGTCGCGGCCCTCGCCGGGCTGCTGCTCACCGCCGGCGCCTTCATCGTGGTCGCCGCCGTCGAGCGGCCGGAGCGGGCCGGCGAGCTGGCCGCGCTGCGCGCGCAGGGCCTGCGGCCGGGCGTGGTCCGCCGGGTCGCCTGGGGTGGCTACGGCGGGCTCGCGCTCGCGGCCGTGCTGCTGGGCCTGGGTGCGAGCGCGCTGGCGCAGGCCGTCACCCGGCGGCCGATCCCGCTCTTCCTCGACGGTTGGAGCGTGCTGCCGGTCGACGTCGGCCCGCAGTTCGGCCCGCTGGGCCTGGCCGCGCTCGGCGCCCTGCTGGTCGTCGGCGCGGCCGGCGCGACCGCCGCCGTGCTGCTCGTCCGGGCCGTGGACGGGGAGTCCTCGTGATCGCGCTGGTGACCCTCATGCTCACCGCCCGCCGGCTGCAGGCGGCCCTGGTCGTGCTGCTCAGCGCGCTGGCCACGGCGGCCGCGGTGGCGGGGCCCGTCTACACCGACGCCGTCGACCGGGCGGCGGTCGCCGCCGAGGTGGCCAACACCGCGCCGGCCGACCGGACGGTCGCGGTCCGGGCCGCGCTCGAGAGCACCCAGCGGGACCGCTTCGACGCGCTCGCCGGCGATCTCGCCGACCTGCCCGGGTTCACCACCGTGCTGTCGGCGACGCTGCCGGTGCTGGGCCTGGAGCCCGAGTCCGGCGACATCTCGTGGTTCACCTTCCGCGACAGCGTCTGCGAGCACATCCGGATCGTCTCCGGGCGGTGCCTGATGGCCACGGGCGAGGCGGTCGTCGGCGCGTCGACCGCGCGCCGGCTGGGCCTCACGCCCGGCCGGACGGTGTCGCTGGGCTGGGCCACCTACGACGAGGCGAGCCGCGCCTGGGTGCTCTCCGGACGGCCGGCGCCGACCACCGTCGTCGGCGTCTACGAGCCCGTCGACCCGGCCGAGCCGTACTGGGGGCGCAGCGGCTACTTCTCCCCGACCGCACCGGACGCCGCGGCCGAACCCGTGTTCGCCGGGCGGCCCACGGTCGACGCCCTGGAGCACGACGCCGACAACCGCAGCGTCGAGGCGATCCCCGGCCCGGGCGCCTTCGACGCGGACACCCTCCCGGCGCTCTCGACCGCCCTGGACGAGCTGAGCGAGGAACTCGGCGACGACGAGGAGATGGCCCGGTTCGCCGCGCTCACCGACGACCTGCCGAAGCTCTTCGACCGGGTGAACCGCTCCGACGCCCTCACCCGCGAGGTGGTGCCGCTGGCCGGCCTGCCGCTGATCGGCCTGTGCTGGCTCGTCATCTTCGTCGCCGTGGCCGGGGCGACCGCCGCCCGCCGGCACGAGCAGGCGCTCATCGCGCTGCGCGGCGCGCCCCGGATCGGCCGGTTCTGGCTGGCCGCGGGGGAGAGCGTGATCGCGATCGCGGTCGGCGCGCCGCTCGGCTACGTCGCCGGCACGCTGGCCACCCGGGCGATCGCCGACGCCCGGTTCGGCCCGGTCCCGGTGTTCGACCTCGCGCCGGCGCCGGGCGCGCCGGCCGCCGCCCTCGTCGCCGTCGCCGGTGCCGTGCTGGTCGGCCTGCTCGCGCTGCGCCGCGACCTGTCCAGCCCGGTCGTCGACCTGCTGCGCCGGGTGCCGCCGCGCGGCGCCGCCTGGCGGACGATCGCGATCGACGCGGCCGCCGTCGTGCTCGCCGTGCTGGCCGCCGTGCAACTCCGCGCGTTCGACGGCCAGTTGCTCGGGCTCGGCCTGCTGGTGCCCGGACTGATCGCGCTGGCGGTCGCCGTGCTCGCCGGTCGCCTGCTGGTGCCGCTGGCCGCCCGGCTCGGGCGCGGAGCGGTGCGGCGGGGCCGGCTCGGGCTCGCCCTCGGCGCGCTGCAGGTCGCCCGCCGGCCCGGCAGCCAGCGGCTGTTCGTCCTGCTCGCCGTCGCGGTCGCGGTGCTGGGATTCGCGACCACCACGGTCGACGTCGCCGACCGCGCCCGCGCCGACCGGGCCGCCGTGGAGACCGGCGCCACCCGGACGCTGACCGTGGCACCGACCGACGCGGGCGCGCTGCGGGCCGCGGTGCGGGCCGTCGACCCCGACGGGCGGTACGCGATGGCCGTCGGCGTCCGGCCGGGCGTCGACGGACCACCGGTGCTGTTCGCCGACACCGCCGCCCTGCCCGCGGTGGCGGTCTGGCGACCCGAGTACGGCGACCGCACGCCGGCCGAGATCGCCGCCGCGCTGCGGCCGCCGGACGACGAGCCGGTGGTGGTCAAGGGCACCGAACTGGCGTTGACCGTCGACTACGCGCCACCTCCGGCCACCGACGGCACCGCCCCCGGCACCGAGTTGCGGCTCACCGCGTTGCTGAGGCCGCTGGCGGGCGGCCCGCCGGTGCGGGCCGGCAGCGCCGACGTCAAGACGGGCCGCCACACCTGGACGATGGCCAGCCAGGCCTGCGCCGACGGGTGCCGGCTCGCCGGGATCGAAGCGATCTACTCCGCGGCCGGTGGCGAGGTGGCCGAGGTGTCGATCATCTCGCTCGGCGTCCGGGCCGAAGCCGGCGCGCCGCTCACCGAGGTCGTCCCGGCCTTCGCCGTCGACAGGTGGCGGGCCAGCGACGACGCGGAGTTGACCGCCGAGGACGGCGGCGTGCACGTGGTCGTGCCCGGCGCGGTCATCCAGCCCCGGCCCACCGTGCTGGTGCCGGTCAGCACCCCCGGCGACGTGCCGGTGCTCAGCGGCGGGCCGGCGCCGAAGTCGGGCGAGGCCGAGGGCGTCGACGGCAACATCGTCGCGATCCGCTCCGTGGCCGAGGGCCGGGCGCTGCCCCGCATCGGCACCGGGTTGTTGATGGACATCGGGTACGCCGAGCGCGTCGCGACCGCCGCCACCGCCCTCGACACCGCCGAGGTCTGGCTCGGCCCGGCCGCACCGGCCGACGTCGAGCAGCGGCTGGCGGCCCAGGGCCTGGTGGTGACCGGCCGGGACTCCGTGGCGGCCGCCGCCGACCGGCTCGACGGGCGCGGCCCCGCCCTCGCCGTCTGGTTCCACCTGTTGGCCGGCGTGGTCGCCGTGCTTCTCGCCGCGTGCGGTATGTGGCTGATGGCCGCCGTCGACCGCCGGCGCACCCTCGACGACCTGGTCGCCCTGCGCCGGCAGGGGCTCGCCGCGCGTACCGGTGGGAGTTGGGTTCTCTGGGCCTATCTGCCGGTCGCCGTCGCGGCCGTGGTCACCGGTTTGGTGGCGGCCGTGATCGCCTGGGCGGTGGTCGGCCAGTATGTCCCGTATTTCGTCGATGACGACTTCGCGCTGGCGCCTCCGACCTGGCCACGGCCCCTCGCGATCGTCCTTCCGGCGGTCGCGGTGGCGGTGCTGTTCACCTCCGTGGCGGTCGGTCTGCGTCGCGCGCTGCGCGTGCGAGACTAGGGAACCATGAGCGAACCACGGACCTCTCCGTCGATCTTCACCCGCGGCGCGGTCGACCTCGGCGCACTGCGGCCGTCCGGATCACCGTCCCCCGCCGCCGGTGCGGGTGCGGGCGCCGCCCCTGCCGGCGGCGATCCCGCCGGCCTGCCGCCCGGCGCCGCGCCCGCCGGTCTCGGCAACGCGGCCATCATCGAGGTGACCGAGGCGACCTTCCAGGCCGAGGTGCTCGAACGCTCGCTGACCACGCCCGTCGTGATCGACTTCTGGGCCGAGTGGTGCGAGCCGTGCAAGCAGCTCTCCCCGGTCCTGGAGAAGCTCGCCATCGAGGGCGGCGGCGCGTGGGTGCTGGCCAAGATCGACGTCGACGCCAACCAGCGGCTCGCGCAGATGTTCCGCGTGCAGGGCATCCCGATGGTCTTCGCGGTCGTCGGCGGCCAGCCCGTCGACGCGTTCTCCGGCGTCGTGCCCGAATCGCAGCTGCGCCAGTGGATCGGCGCGGTCCTCAAGGCCGGCGGCGTCGAGGTGGAGACCCCGGCCGACCCGCGCCTGGAGTCCGCCGACGACGCCCTGATGGTCGGCGACCTCGACGCGGCCGAGGCGGCCTACAAGAAGATCCTGTTCGAGGCGCCGGCCGACCAGGCCGCCGAGGCCGGGCTCGCTCAGGTCGGCCTCTACCGCCGCGTGCAGGGCGTCGACGCCGCCAAGGCACTGGCCGACGCGTCGGCGGCGCCGTCCGACATCGAGGCCCAACTGCTCGCGGCCGACGTCGAGGTCCTGGGTGGCGAGGCCGAGCGGGCCTACAAGCGCCTGGTGGACCTCGTCCGGCGCAGCGTCGGTGACGAGAAGGAGATCGTCCGCAAGCATCTGGTGACGCTGTTCACGATCGCCGGTCCGGACGACCCGGCGGTCTCCGCGGCCCGCCGGGCCCTGGCCAGCGCCCTCTACTGAGTCGGTGAGCGCCGTGCGCCGGATAGCGCTCCTGGACGCGCCGTCGAACCTGGGCCTGCGACCGCCCACGCCGACGTCGACGCCCGGCTGCGCCAAGGCGCCCGGCGCACTCCGCGACCGCGGCCTGCTCGGTCGGCTGGTCGCCCGCGACGCGGGGTGCCTGACGGCGCCGCGCTACGACGCGGGCGACTGGCGCCCGGGCGACGGCGTCGCCCACGCCGAGGCGATCGCGGCCTACTCGGTGGCGCTGGCCGGGCGGATCGGCGCCATCATCGACGCTGATGAGTTTCCGGTCGTCCTCGGCGGTGACTGCTCCATCCTGCTGGGTTCGGCGCTCGCCATGCACCGCCTCGGGGAGGCGGTCGGCGGCCGGATCGGGCTGGTCTACGTGGACGGTCACTCGGACTTCCGCCACCCCGGCAACGCGTCGTACGTGGGCGCGGCCGCCGGCGAGGGCCTGGCCCTGGCGACGGGCCGGGGCCAGGCCGACCTGGCCGCGATCGAGGGCCGAAGACCCTACTTCCGCGACGTGGACGTGGTGGTGCTCGGCATCCGGGCCCAGGACGAGTACCGGCTGGACCTCCAGGCCGCCGGCATCCTGACCCGCCCGGTGCCGGCGCTGCGCGCGGAGGGCGCGGCCCGCACGGCCCAATGGGCCCGCGACCAGTTGGCGGACTGCGCCGGCTACTGGGTGCACATCGACGTGGACGTGCTCGACCCGGCGGTCATGCCGGCCGTCGACGCCCCCGATCCGGGCGGGATCGCCTTCGCCGAACTCGAACTGCTGATCGCCGGCCTGGTCGACACACCACACTGCCTGGGCATCGAACTCACTGTCTTCGACCCGGACTACGACCCCGACGGCGCGTACGCGGCCGAGATCACCAGCGCCGTGGTCGCCGGCCTGGCCCCGATCCGCGCGGCCGCATCGGCGCGGCGGGCGTCACCGCTCGCCTTCACCCCACGCCGCCGGCCGGCCCCGGACGGGGAACGCTTCCGGCCCCCGATCTCCGCGGTCCCGGACAAGCCGGCCGACTCGCCGCCGGCACCGACGGTGGTTTCCCCGCGGGACGAAGCCGCGCCGATCCAGCGCGAGGCGGCCGGGCCGAGACGGGCAGGGCTGCGCCCGACGGACCGGACCGCGACCGCACCCACGACGGATCAGGACGACATCGAGGCGACCTTCGCCCCGCCAACGGACCGGGACGATGCCGGGGTGCCCGCCGCCGCTCCCACCGCGGACCGGAACGAAGCCGTAGCGGCCGGCGCGACGGCGGCCCGGGACGATGCCACCGCGAGCACGCCGGACCGGGACGAAGCCATCGCGGCTGGCGGCGGCGGCGCGGCGGTCCGAGACGATGTCGATGTGTCGGACACCGCGACCACCGTGGACCGCGACGAAGCGATAGTGGCCGGCACCGGCGCGGCGGCGAGCCACGACGATGTCGATGTGTTGGCCACCGCGGCCACCGCGGACCGCGACGAAGCCGTAGCGGCTGACGCAGGCGGCGTGGCGGCGGACCGGGATGATGCCGAGGTGTTGGCCGCCGCGACGACGGCGGACCGGGACGAAGCCGTAGCGGCTGGAGACACGACGGCGGACCCGGACGACGCTGCCGCACCCGTCGCCGCGCCCGCGATGACACCGGCGGACGCCGAACGCGCGCCCGCGGCCGACCCGCCGCCGGCCGCCACCGAGCCGACGGCCGGGGATGTCGCGGCCGACGTGCGGAGGCCCGTGATCGGGCGGCAACGCCGCTCGTCCTTCGACATCCTCGACGGCGCGGCCGGCCCGAACCGCAAGCGCCGCTCGGCCGCCGACATCCTGTCGGCACCCCTGGGCGCCGACACGGCTGGCCCGGGCCGCCTACGCCGCCGCACCGACGGCGACGCCATCACGACGGACGTCCGCCCCGGCGGCCTCCGCCGCGACCCCGACACCGATGCGGACGGCACGGACGTGCGGCCCGGCGGTCTGCGGCGTCGCCCGGACCCCGACACCGATGCGGACGGCACAGACGTTCGGCCCGGGGGACTCCGGCGCCGCCCGGACGACGATGTGGACCGCACGGACGTGCGGCCCGGCGGCCTTCGGCGGCGGCCGCCCGACCCCGACGAGTAGGCGGGCCGCCCAGGCTTTCGGATCCGCCCGCCCGTGTGCCAGTCTCTGCGCATGGTTGCCGAGGAAGTGCCTGGCCGCGCGGAGTCCGACCCCGCTGACCACGATGGACAGTGGGAGCTGGTCGCGCCCGTCGGGCTGTCCGGTGAGGAGGCGCTCGTCTGGCGGCAGCTGCAGAACCAGTACCGCTGGTACAACCGGTCCGCCAATCGGAATCGGTTGGCTTATCAGGGGTTGAAGGTCGGTACGTTGGCGTTCGGCGCCGCCGTCACCGTGATGGCCGCGGTCGGCGCGCCCGGTGTGCTGACCGCCGTCGTCGCCGCCGGGATCGTGTTCGTCGAAGGTCTGCAGCAGGTGTTCCAGTTCCATCCCAACTGGCTCTCGCACCGCGGCGTCGCCGAATCCCTGCGGCTGCACGGGTTCCTGTTCAAGGCCGGCTCGTCCCCCTACGACAACGCCGACACCCGGCGCGGGCAGCTTGCCCACTTCCTGCAGGACGTGGCGACGCGGGAGTCGAGCGCCTGGGCGAGCACCATGGCGCAGCAGCCCGGCGCGAACCCGGCCGTCACCGCCGCGCCGTGACGACCGCGGCCCGGCGGCGGGCCGACCGGCGGCGGGCGAACCGCACCGCTTCGACCACCAGCGTCACCGACATCGCCATCCCGAGGCCCAGCAGCAGGCCGCGGACCGGGTCACCCTCGAACGCCGCCCCGCCGAAGTAGCCGATCAGGGCCGAGTACAGCGCCCAGGTGATCGCCGCCAGGGCGTCGAAGGCCGTGAACCGCGACCGTGGATAGCGCAGCGCGCCCATCGAGAGCGTGACCGCCGTCCGGCCGCCCGGGATGTACCGCGCCACCACCAGGATCAGGCCCCCGCGTTCCGCGACGGCAGACCGCGCCCAGGTCAGGGCGCGGCCGCCGCGGGTGGAGCGGCCGCCGGCGGCGCGGCCCAGGGCGTACGAGATGTGATCTCCCGCGAACGCGCCCGCGGCCGCGACCGCCACCAGCGGCAGCAGGTCCGGCTGCCCGCCGGCGGCGAACACGCCCGCCGTGATGACCGCGGTCTCGGCCGGCACGATCGGGAAGAAACCGTCGAGCAGCGCGAGCCCGAAGACGAGCGCGTACAACCACGGCGAGGACATCACGTCGTGCACGACCTGGAGGAGATCCATGACCTCCACCCTCGGCGACGCCCGCCGCCGCGGGCACCGGGAGAGTCCCGCGCTATCCCCGGAAACGACCGTGGGGGAATCCCCCTCAGGGGGCCCCGAACCAGCGCGGCAGGTGCGCCTCCAGGTCCCGCTGGTCGTCGCCCACCCACGCCACGTGCCCGTCCGGGCGCAGCAAAACGGCCGGCACGGCCAACTCCTCCGACACGTCGGAGACCAGGTCGACCCGGTCCGCCCAACCCGCCGGCACCGTGAGCCGGCCCGTCTGGTCGAGCAGCAGGCCGCGCCCGCCGCGGGTCAACTCGTAGAGCCGGCCCCGCTTCAGCGCGAGGTCCCGCATCCGCCGCCCGACGAGGTCGTCGTCCGAGCCGAAGTCGTACCGGATGGCGGTGGCCGTGATCTTCTCGGTCAGATAGCGGTTGACCTCCTCGATGTCCATCAGCTCCGCGACCAGCCGGCGCACGGCCTGCGCACCCGGCTCGGTCGACATGAGCTCCATCTGCGCGCGGGTGTTGTCGAGCACCGCCGCGGCCACCGGACGCCGCTCGCTCTCGTAGCTGTCCAGCAGATCCGCGGCGACCGCGCCCTGGACCACGTACGCCAGCTTCCACCCGAGGTTGACCGCGTCCTGGATGCCCAGGTTCTGGCCCTGCCCACCGACCGGCGGGTGGATGTGCGCGGCGTCGCCCGCCAGCAGGACCCGGCCGACCCGGTAGCGCTCGGCCAGCCGCGTCGCGTCGCTGAACCGCGACAGCCAGCGCGCCGAGTGCACGCCGAAGTCGGTCCCCGCGTACGCCCGGAGCTGTTGCTTGACCTCCTCGAGCGTCGGCGGGACCGCGCGGTCCTCGGCCACCGACGCGGCCGGCACGATGACGCGCCACGCGCCGTCCCCGAGGGGTGCGAGCCCGAACCGTTTCTGGGTCTCCCGGACGCGGGTCACGATGTCGGTCACGGTCTCGGCCGGAGCGTCGACCGACATCTCGCCCAGCAGCGTCTCGGTCCGCGCGGGCTCGCCGGGGAAACCGACGCCGAGCAGCTTGCGTACGGTGCTGCGCCCGCCGTCGCAGCCGACCAGGTAGCGCCCGTGCACGGTCGTGCCGTCGGCGAGCTCGGCGGTGACACCGTCGTCGTCCTGGCTCAGCCCGACCAGCTCCCGCCCGCGCCGGATCTCGGCCCCGACCTCGGTCGCGTGCTCCTCGAGCAGGCGATCGGTGACGGGCTGCGGAATGCCGAGGACGTACGCGTGCGCGCTGTCCAGCCGCGGCGCCGGCTTCTCGATGCCCGCGAAGAAGCGCCCGACCGGGTACTCCGTGGCCACCTCGCGGAACCGCTCCAGCAGGCCGCGCTGGTCGAGCAGCTCGATGCTGCGCACGTGCAGGCCCATCGACCGGACCACCGTCGTCGGTTCCGCGTCCTTGTCGAGCACCACCACCCGGATGCCGTGCAACCGCAGCTCGCTGGCCAGCATCAGGCCCGTCGGTCCGGCACCGGCCACGATCACGTCGAACATGAACCCCCCAATGCGTACACGATGCGCGAATCCCTGATTTTGCCGTGTTCTGCGCATCGGCTGGAGATTCTGCAGCACGACGGGGGTCTTGCCGCAAGACCGGGGGTGCGCTATATGTTAGATATGGCAGGGGAGATCCCCTGCCGTTCGTGTCTCAGCCGGCTCAGTTGGCCGCCACCCGCACGTGCGCGCGTTCCCCCTGCCGGCCGACGAGGCTGAGGAACTCGACAGGCCCCGCACCGGCCGCGCCGAACCAGTGCGGCGTGCGCGTGTCGAACTCGGCGGTCTCGCCCGCATCGAGGACCAGGTCGTGCTCGCCGAGCACCAGGCGCAACGTTCCATTGAGGACATAGAGCCAGTCGAAACCCTCGTGTGTACGCGGATCGGGCTCGCGATCGGCGGACCCGGCGGGCAGCACGAACTTGTAGGCCTGGATGCCCCCGGGCCGGCGGGTCAGCGGCACGACGGTCGCCCCGCCGCCCATCGCGATCGGCCGCAGGTTGACCCGCGGGTCGCCGGTCGGTGGGACGTCGACGAGATCGTCGAGGGTGACGCCGTACGCGCGGGCGAGCGGCAGCAGTTGCTCCAGCGTGGGGCGGCGCAGACCGGCCTCGAGCCGCGACAACGTGCTGGCGGAGATACCCGTCTGCGCGGCGAGGTCGGTCAGGGTCAGCTCCCGCCGCAGCCGCAACAGCTTGAGCCGCGGCCCGACGGCGTCGAGCGTCCGTTCGTCGTCCATCAGCCCAGTTTGCCGTTCGGCAACGGAGTTTGCCCACCGGGTCCGACCGCCTGCGCGAGGCCGTCGAGGTCCACCTCGTCTAGCGGAGCAGGCGCTCCATCGCCGCATCGGACGGGGAGCCTGGCTCCGTGCCGTACACGTAGAGGATCTGGTCGTCCGTGCCCGAGACCGGGAACGCCTCGTACGCGATCGTGATGTCGCCGACGACCGGGTGGCGGTAGCGCTTGCAGCCGCGGCGGTGCTGCACCACGTCGTGCTCCGCCCACCAGCGCGCGAACTCCGGCGACGCGGCCGTGAGCTCCGCGACCAGGTCCGCCAGCCGCCGGTCGTCCGGGAAGCGGCCCGCCTGCCGGCGCAGCGACGCCACGTTGTCGCGGGCCACCAGGTCCCAGTCCAGGTACCGTTCGCGGGCCAGCGGGTCGAGGAACACCCAGCGCGCGTCGTTGCGTTCCCGCGCCGGGCGGGCGTCGAAGTCGACGAGGAGCCGGCGGGCCGCCTCGTTCGTACCCACGATGGCCAGGCAGCGACCCAGGACGAACGCCGGGGTACGGATGGCGTCGAGCACCCAGCGCATCTCGCGCCGCAACTCGTAGTGGCCGTCGCCGTCGAGGTCGGCCCGCGCGGGGTGCGCCAGCGTCAGCAGGTGCGCGCACTCGTCCTCGCTCAACCGCAGCGCCTGCCCCACCCGCAGCAGGATCTCCTGCGACGGCGCCACGCGGCCCTGCTCCAGCCGCGTGTAGTAGTCGACGCTGACCGCGACGATCTGGGCCACCTCTTCGCGGCGCAGTCCGGCGACGCGGCGCGGCCCGTTGCCGTCGGGGATCCCGACCTCTTCCGGCGTCAGGCGTGCCCGCCGCGCCCGCAGAAATTCGCGTAACGCCTCATTTGCGGGCATAGACCGATTATACGGCGGTCCTGGGTGGGTCTGCGCGACCCAGGGCAGCACCGACCCTGCCCGCCGCGGCCGGCCCGTGCTTGCGTTGGACACCCCCGGTGCGCGGAGAGGAGTCGGAGATGCAGGAGATGAAAGCCGCCGTCGTGCCCGAGGTGAACGCGCCCTGGGAGCTGCGGGACGTGCCCATGCCGGAGGCCGGGCCCCACCAGGTGCTGGTCAGGATCCATGCGTGCGGGCTCTGCTACACCGACGCGCTGATGGCCCGGGGCGTGCTGTCGTACCGCCCGTTCCCGCTGGTGCTGGGGCACGAAGGGGTGGGCGAGGTCGTCGCCGTCGGGCCGGGCGTCACCGAACGCCAGGTCGGCGACCGGGTCGGCCTGCCGATCACGCAGAAGCCGTGCGGCCGGTGCGCGTTCTGCCGCGAGCACCACCCGTACAGCTTCGTCACCGCCAACAACTGCGCGAACCCCGTGCTGACCGGGGTCAACGTCGACGGCGGCCAGGCGGAGTACGTGGCGGCCGACGAGTCCGGGACGGTCCTGCTGCCCGACGCGATCCCGTACGAGTTGGCCGCTCCGACGGTCTGCGCCGGCTACACCGTCTGGGCCGCGCTGCGGCGCGCCGACCCGAAGCCGGACGCGCGCGTGGCCGTCGGCGGTATCGGCGGCGTCGGGCACCTCGGCGTGCAGTTCGCCAAGGCCGCCGGATACCACACCATCGCGGTGACCCACTCGCCCGAGAAGCACGACCTGGCGCGCGAGCTGGGCGCCGACGACGTGGTCGCCGACGGTGCCGAGCTGAAGGCCGCGGGCGGTGCCGACGTGCTGCTGCACACCTCGCCGCGGCACGAGACGGCGATCGACGCACTCGGGGGCCTGCGCCCGTGGGGAAAGCTCGTGCTGATGGGCATCTCGGCCGACGACACGTTCCCGCTGCCGGCCCTGGCCGTGACGAGTCACAGCTACCAGGTCGTCGGGTCCGCCCACAACAGCCCGGAATACCTTGCGGAGGCCCTGGAGATCGTCGCCCGCGGCGACGTCACGCCGATGATCGACGTTTTCCCGAAGGAGAAGGTCAACGAGGGGTACGAGCGGCTGATCAACGGGCAGCTACGGTTCCGCGGCGTGGTGACCTACTGACTTATCCTGCTCCACGTGGCGGTACTGCGGTTCGAGACGCGCGCGTCCGACTCGCCGTGGGTCGATGAGGTGTGGACCTGCACGAGCGAGCGGGTCGAGCGGATGACCTCCGTCGCGGCGGTCAACTGGGGGCTGGTGTTCTTCGCGCACGAGGGCCAGGCGTTCGCCAGCGTCACCGGGCCCGAGACGCGGACGGGCACGGCGGCCGTCCCGTCCGAGGCCACGTTCGTCGGGATCCAGTTCGCGGTGGGCACGTCGCTGGCGATCCTGCCCACCGCGACCCTGGTCGACAGCGGCCTGGAACTGCCCGGCGCGACCCGCACGACCTTCCGGCTCGGCGGGGTCGAGTGGGCGACACCGGGCCCCGACGACGCCGAGGCGCTGGTCGAGCGCCTCGTCCGGGCCGGGGCCGTGGTGCGCGACCCGATCGTCACCGACGTGCGGCAGGGCTACCGGCCGCGGGCCTCGACCCGCACGGTCGAACGGCGCTTCCGGACGGCGACAGGTCTGACCCAGGGCGCGGTACGCCAGATCGAACGCGCCCGCGAGGCCTCCGCCCTCCTGGCCGGCGGCGTGCCGGTCGGCGACGTCGTCGGCAAGCTCGACTATTTCGACGAGCCGCACCTGACGCGGGCGCTGCGCCGCTACGTGGGCCGCGGCGTCCGCCAGCTCCGCGAGGGCACCGGCGGCGCGATCGCGCTGGCCCTGGATCAGCCGACCTCGTAGACCAGCTTGAGGATGCCGTTCTTGTAGGCCTCGGAGTCACGCAGCCGCAGCATCCGCTTGTCGCGGTCGGTGTCGCTGAAGATGCTCCGGCCGGCGCCGAGCAGCACCGGGAAGACCAGCAGGTGGTAGCGGTCGATCAGGTCGGCGTCGGCCAGCCGCCGGGCGACCTCGGCGCTGCCGTGGATGAAGATCGCGCCGCCGTCGGTCTGCTTGAGCGCGGCGACGTCCTCCGCCGACCGCAGGATGGTCGTCGGCCCCCAGCCGTCGACGAGCGCATCCTCGCTCAGCGTGCTCGACAGCACGTACTTCGGCAGATCCTTGTAGTCCGCGTGGTCCTGCGACTGCGGCCAGGTGCCGGAGAACGACTCGTAGCTGCGCCGCCCGAACAGCAACGCCGAGGTCTCCGCCAGCTCCTCGCCCTTGATCGACCAGGCTTCGGGTACGAACTCGAGGTCCTTGAACACCCAACCACCGCTGCGGTGCGTTTCGCCGGGGCCACCACCGGGCGAGTCGACAACCCCGTCGAGCGACATGAAACCGGTGTAGACCAATTCCCGCATTGCCAACCACTCCTCAAAGCCGCACGTGTTCGATGTGTTCGATGAGGCAATGCTAGGAAAGGCGCCAGGACCGTGTCTTGTACGGAAACGACAGCGCGCTCAGCCGAGCACGGACGGGTGGAGGTAGTAGCCGTCGTCGGTGGACAGGGAGCGCTTGACCAGCCGCGCCTGCTCGTCGGCCATGACCTCCTCCTTACCCTGCTCCAGCCCGTCCAGCGCGGCGGCGGCGACGTCCCGCGGATCGCTCTTGGCGACGTCGAGGTCGCGTACCAGATCGGTGTCCATGAACCCGCCGTGCAGCCCGAGCACCTCCACGCCCCGGGGCCGCAGGTCGACCCGCAGCGCGTTGGTGAAGCTCCACTCGGCGGACTTGGTCATCGCGTAGCCGGTGAGCACGGGCAGGGCGTACCAGGCCTCGTCGGACAGGACGTTGACGATCGCCCCGCCACCGTTGTCGACGATCACGGGCGCGAGGGCCTGCGTGGTCCGGATCGTGCCGTAGAGATTGACGTCGAGGACACGCTCGGTGGTCTGGATGAGATCGGGATCGAGCGACCCGTCGGGATGCGCGGCCCCGGTGCCGGCATTGTTGACGAGCAGGGTGACGTCGCCACACTGCCCGGCCGCCGCCGCAACGGACGCGGGATCGGTCACGTCGAGCGCGACGGGAAGCAGCCCATCCTCCTCGAACGCCGCCGGATTCCGCACACCGACATAGACCTTGGCGGCCTGGCGCTCCTGAAGCTCCTTGGCGATGGCAAGCCCGAACCCACGATTCCCGCCGGTCACCATGGCAACCGAACCCCTGACCCGCATGTCCTACCCCCGTGTAGATCGCAGTCTGCGCCCCGCCTTCCCCGACGAACCCACGTCAAACGCGCGGGGGCCCCAACCAACAAGAAACGCCGATGATGGCGCGGGTGTCCGGTTCCAACCGTTCGACCTGGTGGGCGGCTGTTGGCACGGCGGGTGGCCGTCCTTGCGGGGTCGACGCAGACGCTGCAGCCGCTGTGCGCATTCAGCGGGAAGGCGCTAAGGCGGACCGTGGTCGCCGGATATGGGTCCGGTCTGATCGGGGCCGCACAACGGGTTACTCCAGCTTCATCAGTGGCAATCCCATCACGGCGGACAGAGCGAGGGTGTGGGCTGACCACCAGAACCAAGCGGTGTCGTGTGTCCAACCCAGCACGAGCATGACGCCACCAGCGATGGCGGCGAGACCCCACAGTTGCGCCCACCACTTACGCATCGCATTCCCTTCGACACTTGCCGATGTATGGACGCGACGATAGGACACAGGGTTACCTGCGCCCATCCCCGTCAGCGACGACGCGATTCGATGTGTGAAGAGCCAGACCCGGTGTTGGGAGGCCCTCTATCGGCACGCGACGCTAGATTCCGCCGAAGAACTACTGCGGTGGAGGCGGCAGAGCGGGAGGCACGCCCGGAGGGCAAAGAGGCGGTTGGCTGCCTTGGCCGAGAAGCTCCATGATCCAGGGACCGACAGTCCGATGCGACGATACCCAGGCGGCGCCCGCGAAGGCTTCGGCGATTGGCGGCGCCGCTTTGAGGGCTTCAACCCCGTGGATCTTGGCTATGCCGTAGTTGAAGAGGAGCCACCGAGCCTTTGTCTGCGCGTTGCGGCGACGCCGGGGCGCGGTCAGTGGACCGTGCCGAGTTGTTCATTGAGCCAGGCGAACATGCGGTCGTCGGTGAGGGTGCGAGCCAGTGGCTGGCAGTGCATGTTGGCGCCCTCTTCGGCCGTAAACGCCGCCACGTGGGCGCGGTCGCCGAGCATCGTGGCCAGGCGGCGCGACTGGCCCGGCCAGAACTGTTCGTCCTCCGGGTCCGTGACGAAGACCGGCGTCGTGACCTTCGCCGCCAGGTCGTCGGTCAGCTGGTAGGCCCGGATCTCCGCGTAGAGGCCGAACCAATCCGCTTCCGCCTCGTACGGGCGTGATCGGAAGGCCAGTGTGCGGCGCAGGCTCGGCAGCATCGTGGCCAGCTTCATGTCGCGGTCGAAGGCCGCGCGGTCGCCCTTGTCGAGCGCCTTGCGCATCCCGCTGCTCAGCGGTGCCGTCCACGACGTCGAGACGTCCACGACCCCCGGGTCGGCGACCGCGGCGACGAGGCGGTGCTCCGCCGCCAGGGCCCGGACGAGCCAGTAGCCGCCCTGGCTGATGCCGTACCCGGTGAGCTTGTCCTGGTCGACGTCGTCCCGCGCCACCAGCGTGTCGATCACCGGGGTGAGCACGGCCTCCCAGTCCGGGCGGAACGAGGTCTGGCGGTCGAAGAGCATCGACTGCTGGCCCGGGCCGTCGTAGACGAAGGCGTTCCAACCCCGGGCCACGGCGCCGGCCGCCGCGCTGCTCCACAGGCCGCTGATCGCGCCGTCGCTGCCGTTCGTGATGACCAGCGTCGGTCGGCGCGTGCCGGAGGCGTCGGGGCGGAGCAGGTAGCCGGGCAGGGTCTGGTCCTCGTACGGCACCCCGACGCGGACGTGTGCGCCGCCCGCGCAGTCGACGAAGGCGTCCCAGCAGTCGCGGTGGGCCCGAAACGCGAGCCGGATCGCGGCGTCGTCGTCCAGTTCGGACAGTGATTCGACCACGCAGGCCCAGTAGTTCGCCGCGCGGAGGAAGGCGGACCCGGCGCTGCGCTCGTCGCCCCGCTCGCGGAAGGCGTCCCCCAGCCGGCGGACCCGGTCCGCGGTCGCGGACCAGGCCGTACGCCAGCTTTCCTGATCGGAGATCTGGTCCAGCGTCGCCAGCACCTCGCCGACGTCGCTGCCGCCGTGGGCCGCCCGGCCCAGCACCACCCGCGCGCGGTAGTCCATGCCCTTGTCGCGGAAGAAGCCCTTGGAGAAGACGGTGTGCGAGGCCACGACGTCCACGCTAGACATGCCGTGCGCGCTCCCGGGCCGGAACGGTGGATCTTCAGCCGACGGCGACGCGGGCGCGGGCCCGCGAGCGGAACCACGCGTTGGCCGACGGCACGAACATCAGCACACAGCCCGCCAGTACGGCGCAGACGTGCACCACCCGGCTGGCACCGAAGGTCAGGTCGAGCGCACTGGCGGAGCTGACCAGATCGGGCAACGAGTTGCCGTCGAGCAGCCAGCCGATCGGGCCGAGCACCAGCGACAGGGTGCCGAGGACGCCCAGCCCGACGGTGAGGGCGAGCCGGGCCCAGCGCCGCCCGGCCCGCATCCGCAGGGCCACCAGGACGGCGGCCACGAACACCGTCAGCCGGACCGCGACGCCGACGGCCGCGCCGTCACCCGCCTCGCCGCTCGCCACCACCAGAACCGTCTCGAACGCTCCGGCGCCGACCGCCACGAGCCACGTCACGAACGCGGCGCGTACGGCCGCGGGGGTGTTGGTTGTCATGCATCGAGCATCGTGAACCCACCCTGGTCAGGAACATCCCGCGGGCTGGCCGGTCCGGGGTGGGGCCTCCCTCACCGGTTCGGTGAGGAGGGCCGGCAGCGGGCGGGAGTGCAGCACGTCGAGCCGGGTGACGGCGCGGGTGAGCACCACGTACAACCGGTTGAGGCCGCGTGGTTCGGCGCGCACGATCTCGTCGGGTTCGACGGCGATCACGTGGTCGAACTCGAGTCCCTTGGCCAGCGTGGCCGGCAGCGCGGTCACCCGGTGTCGGTCGTCGTCCGCGGTGTTGACCTCGACGCCGGCCGCCCGCAACGCCTCGGACAGGGTCGCCAGCCGCGCGTCGGTGGCGATCACCGCGATGGAGCCCGCGTGCTGGAGCGCCGCGTGCACCGCCGCGACGGTCGCCCCGGCCAGGTCGTCGTCGTGCCGGATCCGCAGCGCGCCGTCCGTGCGCAGCGACCGGGTGAGCGGTGCCGTGCCGGGCAGCAGGCGATTGGCCAGGTTCAACACCGTCGCGGGTACGCGGAACCCGGTGGTGAGCGCCTCGACCACGGCGTCGGGCCGGCCCAGGTGCGCCATCTGCTCCGGCCAGGTCGTCGCGGCCCACGGGGTGGTGCCCTGGGCCAGGTCGCCGAGCACGGTCAGCGAGCCGTGCTCGCTGCGCCGGGCGAGCACGCGGCACTGCATCGGCGACAGGTCCTGCGCCTCGTCGACCACGATGTGGCGGAACCCGGCCGGGTGCTCGATCAGGCCCGCGATCTCGTCAAGCAGAACGTGGTCGGCCGAGGTCCACTTCGCACTCCGGAAGCTCCGCGGCGGTCGCGGCCAGCGGATCGCCCGCTGCTCGTCGGCGGTCAGCACCCCGTCGGCGGCCGTCGTCGGATCGGTGAGCAGCGCGGTCAGCAGCTCCTCGGGGCGGATCTTCGGCCACATCCGGTCGAGGACCGCCGTCACGGGCCGGCCGCGGCCGATCCGGTCGAGCCAGCGCTTCGTCGGCGTCTCGCCGTGCCACTCGAGCTGACGCTGGAGCATCGCCACGATGCGGGCGCGCAGCCGTTCGCGGCCGACGCCGTAGGGCACGTCCTCGGCTTCGATGGCGGCGAGCTCACGGGCCAGGGCATGGACGGAAACCCTTAGACGGTACGAGCCGTCGGGCACCAGGACCTCGCCGGTCGGTGGTTCCAGGTTGGCGTAGAGGGCCCGGCGCAGGATCGCCGCCATCCGCACGTCGTGCTTCACCCGGGCGGCGTCGGCGGTGTCCGTCGCGGTCGGCGGGGTCTGCGACAGCAGCGTGTCGAGCGTGCGCTGCCGCACGTCGACCTCGCCGAGCGCCGGCAGCACCGCGGCGATGTAGTGGAGGAACGCCGGGTTGGGCCCGACCACCAGCACGCCGTTGCGGCTTAGCCGGCGGCGGTGCGCGTAGAGCAGGTACGCCGCGCGGTGCAGGCCGACGGCGGTCTTGCCGGTGCCCGGACCGCCCTGTACGCACAGCGACCGGTCGAGGTCGGCGCGGACGAGCTCGTCCTGGTCGGGCTGGATCGTGGCCACGATGTCGCGCATCGGCCCGACCCGGGGGCGCTCGATCTCCGCGGCCAGGAGCCGGCTGGCGGTGCCGAGCTCCTCGCCGTGGTCGAGCCGCTCGTCCTCGTAGCCGGTGAGCTGGACGGGGTGGCGGGTGCTCCAGCCGAACCGGCGCCGCCCCGTCACACCCCGCGGGTCGCGGGCGGTGGCCCGGTAGAAGCGGGCCGACACGGGCGCCCGCCAGTCGATCACCAGCGCCCGCCCGTCGGCGTCGGTGACCCGCCGGCGGCCGAGGTAGTAGCTCTGGTTCCGGTGCTCGCCGGCGTCGTCGCCGTCACCGAACCGCAGGCGCCCGAAGTAGAGCGGGCTGTCCGGTTCCTCGGCCAGCTCCTTGGCGTGGCTCTTGAGCATCCGCCCGAGCCGTTCGGCCGTGTAGCGGTCGCCGGCCACCTGGTCGCCGGTGGAGACGCGCATCCGGGCGTGCGCGAGCATCCAGGCGAGGGCACGCCTGGCCTCGGCCAGGTAGGCGAGCTCGTCCGCGAGTTCGTGGCTCATGCTCGTACTGTAACTCAGTAACGTTTTTAACTCAGTATCAATACTGCTAGGGTGAGGCCATGGGTCTGCGGGAACAGAAGCGGCAGCGTACGCACGACGCGGTCTCGGCCGCGGCCATCGCGCTGTTCCTGGAACGCGGCTTCGACGGGGTCTCGGTCGCGGACGTCGCGGCGGCGGCCGAGATCTCGAAGCCGACGCTGTTCCGCTACTTCCCCAGCAAGGAAGACCTGGTGCTGCACCAGATCGCCGACCACCGGGGCGAGGCGGCCCGGGTCGTCCGCGCGCGCCCGGCCGGGCAGTCGCCGCCGGCCGCCCTGCACGCGCATTTCCTCGACGGCCTGGCCCGCCGCGACCCGGTCACCGGCCTCAACGACCACCCGCGCGTGCTCGCGTTCCACAACATGGTCTTCTCGACGCCGAGCCTCTCGGTGCGGGTCAACGACTACATCGCCCGCGACGAGGAGGCGCTCGCGGCCGCGCTGGCGGAGACCGACGACCCGCTGACGGCGCGCCTGCGGGCGGCCATGATCCTCGCGGCGACGCGGGTCCTGGCCCGCGAGAACTGGCGCCGGCTGGCGGGCGGGGAGACGGCGGACGGGTTGTACGAGACGGCGGTGGCCGCGGCCGACACCGCGTTCCGTCTGCTGGGCGACCGTTAACCGGGGCGTCGCTGACGCGCGGTAGGTTGCGGCCGTGGACGGCTACTGCGAGCGGCTGGGTCCGGGTCTGTGGGCGGAGCCGCTGAACGCGGTGTCCAATGTGGCCTTCCTGATCGCTTCGGCGGCGCTGTTGACGCTTTTGGCCCGGCGCCCCTCGGTGCCGCCGCCATCGCTCGGGTCGTGGGCGTTGCCGGCCCTGCTGGGCGTGGTCGGGTTGTGCAGCCTGGTGTTCCACACGTTCGCGACGCCGTGGACGGCGGCGCTCGACTCGCTGTCGATCCTGGTCTACGTGCTCGTGGGGGTGGTGCTGCTGGTGCGCCGTGGTTGGGGCATCAGGCCGTCCCGCGCGTGGCTCGCCGCACCGGCGTTCGTGCTCTTCGCGGCGGTGGTCAACGGGGCGCTGGCCGCGGTGGACCCGTCGTTCACGGTCGGCGGCTATCTGCCGGCACTACTCGGCCTGGCCGCCTTCGCGGCGGCCCTACGCTCCCATCTTCTGACGGCCGCGGCGGCGGTGTTCGCGGCGTCGCTGACGCTGCGCACGCTCGACGAACCGCTCTGCGCCCACCTGCCGTCGGGCACGCACTGGCTCTGGCACGTGCTGAACGCGGCGGTCCTCACGCTGATCGCACTGCACGTGGACCGCGCGCCGATTTCGCCGAATCAGCGGACGCCACTGAACGCGTAGGCTGCCGCAGCTGTCGTCAATGGAGCCGAGCGGTCATGAATTCGACCTTGCGGGATCTGGGGGCACTACTGCCAACAGGTGCTGTCCGCGTCGGGCGAGCACTTCCTGATGGCCGACGAGATCGACCAGTTGTTCGCGTTTGAAATAGTCGAGACCCGCGTGCGAATCCGCTCGTGGGCGGCAGAGGTGATGGAACTCCGTTCCCCCACCAGCGCGACGGAGGCCAGTTGGCCGAGGAGCGCGATACGGGCGTTGCCCGGCCAGGAAAGACCAGACCCATTTCGACGGCCGCAGTCGCGCCGCCTTCCCGCGGGATCCGCGCAGTGGTTCGGGCGCCGGTGTCAACCCGTGCGATCGGCCCGCCTCGACGGCGCCCGAGGGCCCGCACCCTCACCGACGACCGCATGTTGGCCTGGCTCGAGGACAAGCTGACCACCGGCCGTTGAGCGGGGTCCGGCATGCTTGCCGGGTGAGCGACCTCGAGGCCTCCGTCGACGCGCTGCTCGACCTCGACGAGCGCGGCCGCGCGGCGTGGCTCGACCAGCGCCGGCCCGCGGGCAACGAGTGGTTGGGGCTGCTCTGGATCGTCGAGCGGCGGGTCGCGCCCGACCGACCGGACGTGGTGGCACTGCACCTCTGGCTGCTCGGGCAGGCCGGGACCCGAGCGGTGTTCAGCGCGGACGAGACCGCGCTGAAGCTCGCCTACGCGGTCCTGACCATGCGCCGCGCGGGCGTCGAGGAAGCACTGCTGCCGCGCCCCGACGACATCGTGCGGTCCTGCCTGGACGCCATGCCGGTCAACCGCGACGCCGTGGCGACGATCACCGATCGCCGGCGGTTGGGGGATCTCGGCCCGGACGCCATGCGGCTGTCCCGCAGAGCGCGGAACCTGGTTCGCGCGGCCCGGTGGCACCTGGAGCACGTCGCGGACCCGCGGCTGGCGGCCGAGACGCACGCCTGGATCGCCATCGAGCCACACCTGGTCTGACCGGCCCGGCCCGCTGGACCACCCCGCGCATGGCCGACCGGCCGGCACGGCCCGCGCGTGGGGCGACCGGCCCGCGGGGCCCGCGTGGGGTCGGTCGGCGGGCGCGGCCCGCGCGTGGGGCGACCGGCCCGCTTGGCCTGCGCGTGGGGTCGGTTGGCGGGCGCGGCCCGCGCGTGGGGCGACCGGCCCGCGGGGCCCGCGTGGGGTCGGTCGGCGAGCGCGGCCCGCGCGTGGGGCGACCGGCCCGCACGTGGGGCGACCGGCACGCGCGGCCCGCGCGTGGAGCGACCGGCACGCGCGGCCCGCGCTTGCAGCGACCGGCCGGTCAGCGCAGCGCGCGCAGGAACCGCTCCGCGGCCGGGACCGCCGTCTCGCCGCTGCCGCCGCCGTTCTCCACGAAGACCGCGAATGCCACGTCGCCCTGCCAACCCACGAACCAGGCGTGGGTGTGTGCCGGGTTGTTGTCGAACTCGGCCGTGCCCGTTTTGCCCGAGACCGCGCCGCCCGGGACGTCCTTGAGCGCGGTCGCCGTGCCCGTCGTGACCACCTGGCGCATCATCGCCCGCAGCGGCTCCAGGGTCTCCGGCTTGAGGGCCGCGCCGGCCGCCGCCGGCTTGTCGGCCAGCACCGACGGTGTCACCGCGGACCCGCGCGCCACCGACGCCGTCGCCGCGGCCATCGCCAGGGGTGACACCAGCGTCGTGCCCTGGCCGAAGGCCGCCGCCGCTCGCTCCGCGTCGGAGCCGCCCGTCGAGACCTTGCCGCTGAACGCGTCGATGCCCAGGTCCCACTTGGCCTCGAGGCCCAGTGCGCGGCCCGCCTCGGCCAGGCCGTCGGGGCCGAGTTCCGGCGCCAGCCGGGCGAACGCCGTGTTGCACGACTTGGCGAAGTCGACCTGGAACGGCACCTTGCCCAGGGCGAAGCTCTCCGAGTTCTTGAACGACCGGCCGTCGACCGCGAAGTTCTGCGGGCAGTCGACCACCGTCGAGGCCTGCACCTTGCCCGAGTCCAGCAGCCCGTACGCGCTGACGACCTTGAACGTCGAACCCGGCGGCACCTGGGCCGTGAAGGCCAGGTTCTCGCCCGTGCCGCCGTCGGGGCCGTTGGCCGCCGCCAGCACGGCGCCGTCGGTCGTGCGCACCGCCACCAGCGCCGAGCGCTGCTTGAGCCCCGCCAGCGCGGTGTCGGCGGCGTTCTGCACCTTCGGGTCGAGGGTGGTCTTGACCGGCTCACCGGGCTTGGGCTCGGAGCGGAACAGCTCCTCGCCGTCGTTGACCTCGCCGTCCGGCGCCTTCTGCGAGATCACGACGGAGACGCCGGGCGTACCACGCAACTGCTTGTCGAACGCGCCCTGGACGCCGCCGTGGCCCACGAGGTCGCCCTCGGCGACCTCGTCCGGCCGCTTGTCGATGTCTTCCTTGAGTGCCGGGTCGGCCGAGCCGAGCAGCGCGCGGGCGAAGGCCCGGGTCGGTGCCAACTCGCGCTTCTCCTCGCGGAAGCGGGTGCCTTCCAAGGGCTGGATCTTGGAGCGGATCTGCTGGTACGCGTCGTCCCGCAGGGTGACGACCGTGAGGAAGTGGGTCGGGTCCTGCGCGTCGGCGATCTGCTTGGGCAGGTCGCTGACGTCGATCGAGATCGGCGGGCGGATCGACTTGAACGCCGAGTCGAGCGCCTTGGTGATGCCCACCGGGTCGTCGACCGCGGCCGGCTCGACGCCCACCACCATCACGTCGCGCGGCTCGACGATCGGCTTGCCGGCGCCGTCCAGGACGCCGGCGCGCTCGGGCCGCTGGCGGCGCAGGCCGAGTTGGTCGCCGGTCTTGAGCTTGCCGTTGATGATCGCCGGCTCCCAGATGACGGACCAGACGTCGTCCTTGCCCTGGCTCAGCCGGACCGTCGACGGGTAGGTCCAGTGCGCGCCGCCCGGCAGCGCCCAGTCGACCGTGACCGCGGCGGTGGCGCTGCCCTCGACCTCCTTGGGGTCGCCCTCCCGGCGCGCGGTCGGCGGCGTCTTGGCCAGGTCGCCCGACATCTCCTTGAGGGCCGCGGCCACGTCGGTGGCGGCGATCTTGGTGCCCGTGGGGTCGACGAACGGGACCTTGCTGAGGTCGCCGGACTGCCAGCCGGAGAGGAACGCGTCGGTGGCGTCGTCGGGGCCCGGGTCGCTGGAGCAACCGGCCAGGCCGGCGGCCAACAGCGCGAGACTCACCAGCGCCGCGGCGGGTCGATTTTTCGATATCGGGTATGACCGACGCATGCCAACAGATCCTTCCCCCGGGGAACATCAGGACCCTAGTACGCGGCGCAAAATGGGTATGACCACTCGTGCTCAGGAAGGCCCAACCGGAGCGGAACCGTTACCGCGACAGGCCGTACTCTGACGGGATTGAGCCCCACAACGTGGTGGGTTTCGAGGGGAGTGGCACCAATGGATCGGCGCTCGGCGCAGGACACGTCTGAGGGAGGCGGCATGCGCGGAGTCGCACGCCGGTCCGGGCCACCGGACATTTCCGATGAATACGACACGACCGTCGACGACGACACCACGGTCGAGTCGATCGGGGTAGCCTCCGCGACCTCCGACGACGGTGACGAGAGCGAGATCGAGGAGCCCGTCCCCAACGCCGAGCGGCTGGTCGCCGAGGCGGTCGCCCTCGCCGGCCCGGGCAGCACCGAGGCCGCGCTGGTCGCCCGGTTCTGGCGGTTCGCCCCCGACGAGGAGCTGGTCGGCTACACCGCGCGCGAGATGGTCGAGGCGGCGCAGAGCCACAGCGACCTCGCCGAGCAGCGGATGCCGGGTCAGCTCAAGCTGCGGATCACCGAGCCGGTGGCCGACCTGCCGCACACCGTGATCCAGATCGTCACCGACGACATGCCGTTCCTCGTCGGCTCGGTCACCGCCCTGCTCACCGGCCGGCACCTCGACATCCACCTGCTGGTGCACCCGCTCGTCGTGGTCCGCCGCGAGCCGATGGGCAAGCTGATCGAGGTGGCCGCCGAGGTCGAGCCCGACGACGCCATCGACGGCGACCTGGTCGAGAGCTGGATGCGCATCGAGATCGACGCCATCCGCGACGCCGCCGAGCGCGAGCAGCTCGAGCGCGAGCTCGTCCGCGTCCTGACCGACGTGCGCGAGGCGGTCGAGGACTGGCCCAAGATGCGCCAGAAGGCCCTGTCGCTCTCCGACGAGCTGGCCGCCGCCCGCACCACCGACGCCCGCCCGCCGGTGCCCGAGAAGGACATCACCGACTCGGTGGAGCTGCTCCGCTGGATGGCCCGGGAGCACTTCACCTTCCTGGGCTACCGCGAATACAAGCTGACCGACGGCGACGACGACGAGCCGCAGCTCTGCGCCGAGCTGGGCACCGGGCTCGGCATCCTGCGCCAGGACCAGACCACCCCGCTGGCGCTGACCGCCCTGCCGCCCGAGGCGCGGGCCAAGGTGCTGGAGAAGCGGCTGCTGATCATCACCAAGGCCAACTCCCGGGCCACGGTGCAGCGCTCCGCGTACCTCGACTACATCGGTTTCAAGGTCTTCGACGAGAACGGCGAGGTGGTCGGCGAGCGGCGGTTCCTGGGCCTGTTCTCCAGCGCCGCCTACCGCACCAGCGTGCGCGACCTCCCGGTCGTCCGGCGCAAGGTCGCCGAGGTCTTCGACCGGTCCGGCCTGAGCCCGCGCAGCCACTCCGGCAAGGACCTGTTGCAGATCCTCGAGACGTACCCCCGCGACGAGCTTTTCCAGATCAAGACCGACGACCTCTACCGCGCGGTGATCGGCGTGCTGCGGATGGCCGGCCGGCGGCAGCTTCGGGTGTTCGTCCGGCGCGACGGGTACGGCCGGTTCATCTCCTGCCTGATCTACCTGCCGCGGGACCGGTTCACCACCCACAACCGGCTGCGCATGCAGGAGATCCTGCTGCGCCGGTTCAACGGCGTCGGGCTCGACTACACCACCCGGGTGACCGAGTCGCTGCTCGCCCGCGTGCACGTGGTCGTGCGGACCGACCCGACGAACCCGCCCGGCGAGGTCGACGTCGACGCGCTGGCCGAGGAGCTGGCCGACGCGACCCGGCTCTGGGACGACGACTTCAACCTGGTGCTCGGCCGCAAGCTCGGCGACGAGCAGGGCAAGGCGCTGTTCGCGCGGTACGCCGACGCCTTCCCGGACGGCTACAAGGAGGAGAACACCCCCTACGAGGCGCTCAAGGACCTGGCCAAGCTCGAGCTGCTGGAGGAGCCCGGCCAGCTCGAGATGCACCTCTTCCGGAAGAACCAGAACGACGAGGACGTACGTTTCAAGGTCTTCCGGTACGGCGAACCGATGGTCCTCTCGGCCGTGCTGCCGGTGCTGCACTCGCTGGGTGTCCAGGTCGCCGACGAGCGGCCCTACGAGGTCGAGCGCTCCGACGGCACCGTCTACCTCTACGACTTCGGCCTGGAGCTCCCCGACGGGCAACGGCTGCCGACCGCCGTGCGGCCGCACGTCGAGAACGCGTTCGCGGCGACCTGGCGCGGCGAGGCCGAGGTCGACGGCTTCAACCAGCTCGTGCTGCTCGCCGGGCTGACCTGGCGGCAGGCGGTGATCCTGCGGGCCTACGCGAAGTACCTGCGGCAGGCCGGCACCGTCTTCTCGCAGGACTACATGGAATCGACCTTCGTCGCGTACCCGGAGATCGCCACCCGGCTCGTCGAGCTGTTCGAGGTGCGCTTCTCGCCGCGCCTCGAGCTGGGCGAGTCCGAGCGGGCCGAGCGGGCCGCGCTGCTGGTCGACGAGATCGGCAAGCGCCTCGACGACGTGACGAGCCTCGACCAGGACCGGATCCTGCGGTCCTACCTGACGTTGATCCAGGCGACGCTGCGCACGAGCTTCTTCCAGCGGGGCACCGACGGGCGTCCGAAGTCCTATGTGGCCTTCAAGCTCGACCCGCAGCAGGTGCCCGACCTGCCGGCACCCCGGCCGAAGTTCGAGATCTTCGTCTATTCGCCGCGCTTCGAGGGCGTACACCTGCGGTTCGGGCCTGTCGCCCGCGGTGGGTTGCGCTGGTCCGACCGCCGGGAAGACTTCCGCACCGAGATCCTGGGCCTCGTCAAGGCGCAGATGGTGAAGAACGCCGTGATCGTGCCGGTGGGCGCCAAGGGCGGCTTCGTGCTCAAGCAGAAGCCGGGCGACCGCGACGAGGCCGTGCACTGCTACAAGCTGTTCATCACCGCCCTGCTCGACGTCACCGACAACATCGTCGGCGGCGACATCCGGCACCCGGTCGACGTCGTGCGGCACGACCAGGACGACCCCTACCTCGTGGTGGCGGCCGACAAGGGCACCGCGACGTTCTCCGACTACGCCAACGCGATCTCGGTGGCGCACGGGTTCTGGCTCGGTGACGCGTTCGCGTCCGGCGGGTCGGCGGGCTACGACCACAAGAAGATGGGCATCACGGCGCGCGGCGCCTGGGAGTCGGTCAAGCGGCACTTCCGCGACCTCGGCACCGACATCCAGACCACCGACTTCACCGTCGTGGGCGTCGGCGACATGTCGGGCGACGTGTTCGGCAACGGGATGCTGCTCTCGCCGCACATCCGGCTCGTGGCCGCGTTCGACCACCGGCACATCTTCCTGGACCCGACGCCCGACGCCGCGTCCTCCTGGGGCGAGCGCAAGCGCCTGTTCGATCTGCCGCGCTCGTCGTGGGCCGACTACGACGCCGCGCTGATCTCGGACGGCGGTGGCGTGTTCGCCCGTACGCTCAAGAAGATCCCGATCTCCACCCAGGTCCGCGCGGCGCTGGGCCTCGGTGACGAGGTGACGTCCCTGTCGCCGCCGGAGTTGCAGAAGGCGATCCTGCAGGCGCCGGTCGACCTGCTGTGGAACGGCGGCATCGGCACCTACGTGAAGTCGTCGGCCGAGACGCACGCCGACGTGGGCGACAAGTCCAACGACGCGATCCGGGTCAACGGCAAGCAGATCCGGGCCCGCGTGGTCGGTGAGGGCGGCAACCTGGGCCTGACCCAGTTGGGCCGGATCGAGTACGCGCTGCGCGGCGGCCGCGTCTACACCGACTTCATCGACAACACCGCCGGCGTCGACTGCTCCGACCACGAGGTCAACATCAAGATCCTGGTCGGTGGCGCGGTCGCCGACGGGGAGCTGACGGTGCCCGACCGGGACGCGCTGCTGGCCGAGATGACCGACGAGGTCGCCCAGCTCGTGCTCCGCGACAACTACGACCAGGCGACCGCGCTGGGCACCGCGATCGTCCAGGCGGAGTCGCTGCTCCCGGTGCACCGCCGGATGATCGTCGACATGGAGCGCTCGGGCCTGGTGGACCGCGCGCTGGAGGGCCTGCCGACCGACGAGGAGCTGGCGGCGCGGCCCGAGGGCCTGACGGCGCCGGAGTTCGCGGTGCTGCTGGCGTACGTCAAGATCGATCTGGAGAACCAGGTGCTCGCCGACCCGATCGTCGACGAGCCGTGGACCTTCGAGGTGCTCGCCGACTACTTCCCGACGCCCTTGCGGACCGCGTACGCGCAGCGGATGGCGGGTCACCGCCTGCGCCGGGAGATCGTCACGACGGTGCTGGTCAACGAGGTCGTCAACCGCGGCGGCACGTCCTTCGTCTACCGCGCGATGGAGGAGACCGGCGCGTCGGCCGCCGACGTCATCCGGGCCTTCGTGGTCACCCGCGAGATCTACGGCCTGCGCAAGCTGTGGTCCGCGGTGGAGGCGCTGGACAACCAGGTGCCGACCGTGGCGCAGACCAAGGTCTACCTGGAGTTGCGCCGGCTGCTCGACCGCGCGGTCCGCTGGCTGGTCACCAACCGGCGCTCGCCGCTCGACGTGACGGGCGAGATCGCCCGCTTCGCCGCGGTGGCCGACCTGCTGGGCCAGCTCGACACGCGCTTCGTCGGCAGCGAGCGGGAGTCGCTGCTCGCCCACATGGAGGAGGTCGAGGCCCGCGGCATGCCGGCGAGCCTGGCCACCGAGGTGGCCCGGGTGATGTACGGCTTCGGCCTGATCGACGTCGTCGAGACCGCCCGGATCACGGCCCGGGCGCCCGAGGACGTCGCGCAGGTCTACTTCGTGCTCAGCGATCGCCTGCGGGTCGACGCGCTGCTGTCGAAGATCTCGCTGCTGCCCCGCTCGGACCGCTGGCAGACGCTGGCCCGGATGGCGCTGCGCTACGACCTCTACGCCGCGCTGGCGGCCCTGACGGCGGGCATCCTGCAGTCCACACCGGACGGTGCGCCGGTGGAGGAACGGGTCGAGGCCTGGGAAGAGGCGAACGCCACGTCGATGGGCCGGGCCCGGCGCGCGATCGCGGAGTTCGCGGAGTCCAGCGCGGACCTGGCGGCGCTGTCGGTGCTGCTGCGCCAGATCCGCCAGCTCGTCCGCACGTCGTCGGCCAACTGACCGACCCGGCCGGCCGCCGCGTCACCTGGCACGGCGCCGGCCGCCGTGGTCACCGGGCGCGGCGCCGGGCCGGGAGCGTCAGTGTGCGGCCTCGCCGTGCGGGCCCAGGTGGCTGCGTTCGCCTTCGTGGTCGAGGATGCAGAGGATCTCGGCCGGACCGTCGTGCGCGCCGAACGCGTGCGGGACGGTCGTGGAGAACTCGGCCGCCTCGTTGGGCCCGACCAGGATGGTCCGTTCGCCGAGGCGCAGCACGATCGTGCCCGAGAGCACGGTGAACCAGTCGCGCCCCGGGTGCACGCGCAGTTGGTCGGGCACCCTGCGGGTGACGCGCATCTTGCTGACGGTCTGCCCGCTGTCGCGGGACAACAGCCAGGTGGTGATGCCCCGGGCGTCGTCGCGGTGCGGGCGGATCACCACGTCGTCGTCGGCGTCGGACTCGACCAGGTGGTCCAGCGTGGTGCCGAGCGCCCGGGCGATGACGGCGAGCTGGTCCAGGGCGATCCGGCGGTGGCCGGTCTCGATCCTGCTCAAGGTGGACGGGCTGAGCAGGCAGGCGGCGGCCAGCTCGTCCAGTGACCAGCCGCGGGCCACCCGCAGGCCGCGGATGCGCTGCCGGACCAGTGCCTCCAGATCTCCGTCTTGCTTCATACGCAAGATGCTATGTCTTTGACGCAAGGCGCGGCTACCGTCGACGCATGCCACACGATCACCTGGTCGAGATGCTCGACCTGGACGCCGAGGTCCTGCACGAATACCACCGCGAGCTGATCGGCTGGGTCGGCCAGGAGTCCGCCGACCGGCCACAGGGCCGGCCAGCTGCCGACCGGCCCCGGGTCGTCGACCTCGGCGCCGGCAGCGGCACCGGGTCCCTGGCCCTCGCCCGGGAGCTGCCCGGCGCCGAGGTCACCGCGGTCGACGTCGACCCCGACATGCTCGCCCACCTGCGGGCCCGGGCCGACGCGGCGGGGCTGGGCGACCGGATCCGTACGGTCGAGGCCGACCTCGACGCCGCCTGGCCGCCGCTCGGTCCGGCCGACGTCGTCTGGGCCGCCTCCTCGATGCACCACATGGCCGACCCCGGCCGGGCACTCGCCTCGGCGCTGCGCGTCCTGCGGCCGGGTGGGCTGCTGGTGGTCGCCGAGCTCGAGTCGTTCCCGCGTTTCCTGACCGGGACCGCGGACGAAGGACTGGAGGATCGCGCCCACGCCGAGCTCGCCAGGCGCCGGCACGAGGCGGGCCTGCACATGCGCGCCGACTGGGCCGGGCTGATCGCCGGTGCCGGGTTCAGCGCGGTGACGGAGCGGCGTTTCGAGATCTCGCTGCGGCCGCCGCTGTCCCCGGCCGCCGCTCGCTATGCCGAGGTCGCGCTGCTCCGGATGCGGCACGGCCTGGAGGAGCGGCTGGCCCCGACCGATCTGGCGGCGCTGGAGAAGATCGCGGCGGGCATGGGAGGCCGATCCGACCTGACCGTGCGGACGACGCGGACGGTGTGGCTGGCCCGCGCTTGACCTCATACCCCGGAGGGGTATCGTGTGCACGTCAGGACGATACCTCCCGGGGGTAAGGTGGCGGGCGTGGAGCAGCGGATCGAGTTGGCTATCGGCGGGATGACCTGTGCGTCCTGCGCCAGCCGCATCGAGAAGAAGCTCAACCGGCTCGACGGGGTCGTCGCGTCCGTCAACTACGCCACCGAGGTCGCGACCGTCGCCGCGCCCGCCGGTGTCACCGTCGACCACCTGATCGAGACCGTGCGGAAGACCGGCTACACCGCCGAGCGCAAGGCCGAGCAGGCCCCGGCCGAGCCGAAACGGGACGAAACGCGCGTCCTGCGGGACACGGTGCTCGTCTCCGCCGCCCTCGCCGTCCCGGTGATCGTGCTCGCCATGGTGCCCGCCTGGCAGTTCACCTACTGGCAGTGGCTCTCGCTCACCCTCGCCGCGCCCGTCGTGGTCTGGGGCGGCGCCGCGTTCCACCGCGCCGCCTGGGTCAACCTGCGGCACGGCGCCGCGACCATGGACACGCTGATCTCCATCGGCACGCTCGCCGCGCTCGGCTGGTCGGTCTGGGCCCTGTTCTTCGGCATGGCCGGTGAGCCGGGGATCAGGCACGGGTTCGACCTCACGCTGCAACGGGGGGCGGGCACCGACGCGATCTACCTCGAGGTCGCCGCCGGCGTCACCGTCTTCGTGCTCGCCGGGCGCTTCTTCGAGGCCCGCGCCAAGCGCCGCGCCGGTGCCGCGCTCGCGGCCCTCGCCGACCTCGGCGCCAAGCAGGTGGCCATCCTGCGGGACGGCCGCGAGACCATCAGGCCGATCGCGGAACTGCGCGAAGGCGACCGCTTCGTCGTACGGCCCGGCGAGAAGATCGCCACCGACGGGGTCGTCGAGGAGGGCGCCTCCGCGATCGACCAGAGCCTGCTCACCGGCGAGTCCGTGCCGATCGAGGTCGGCCCGGGCGACTCGGTGACCGGCGGCACCGTCAACGCCGACGGCCGCCTGGTCGTCACCGCCACCAAGGTCGGCGCCGAGACCCAACTCGCGCACATCGCCCGGCTGGTCAGCCAGGCCCAGAGCGGCAAGGCCGAGGTCCAGCGCCTCGCCGACCGGATCTCCGGGGTGTTCGTACCCGTCGTGCTCGTCCTGGCCGCCGGCACCTTCGGCTACTGGTGGGGGACGGGTGGTGGGCTCGCCGCCGCGTTCACCGCCGGCATCGCCGTGCTGATCATCGCCTGCCCGTGCGCGCTCGGGCTCGCCACGCCGACCGCCCTGCTGGTCGGCACCGGGCGCGGCGCGCAACGCGGCATCCTGATCAAGGGTCCCGAGGTGCTGGAGTCGACCCGCACCGTCGACACGATCGTGCTCGACAAGACCGGCACCGTGACGACGGGTCGGCTCGCGGTGGTCAGCACGGAAGGCCCGGACGAGATCCTCCGGTACGCGGCCGCGGTCGAGGCCGGTTCCGAGCACCCGATCGGCCGGGCCATCGTCGCCGCCGCTGCCGCCGCTCGGGGTGAGCGGTTGCCGGCGGTCACCGACTTCCGGGCGACACCCGGCCGCGGCGTCCGCGGCATCGTCGAGGGCCGCGAGGTGCTCGTCGGTCGCGCCGAGTTCACCGGCGCCGCCCCGGGGCAGGCTGAGCACGGTGGTCACACCGTGGTCACCGTCGCGATCGACCAGGACGTACGCGGTCGCCTGGTGCTCGCCGACGACATCCGCCCGAGCAGCCGCGAAGCCATCGCGACGCTGCGCCGCCTAGGCCTGCGGCCGGTCCTGCTGACGGGTGACAACGCCGACGCGGCCCGGCAGGTCGCGGACGCGACGGGCATCGACGAGGTGATCGCGGAGGTCCTGCCCGCCGACAAGGTCGACACGGTCAAGCGCCTGCAGGACGAGGGCCGCGTGGTCGCGATGGTCGGCGACGGTGTCAACGACGCGGCCGCCCTCGCCCAGGCCGACCTGGGGCTGGCGATGGGCGCGGGCACCGACGTGGCAATCGAGGCCGCCGACCTGACGCTGGTCCGCGACGACCTGACCGCCGCCGCCGACGCGATCCGGCTCTCCCGGCGTACGCTGCGGGTTATCAAGGGAAACCTGTTCTGGGCTTTGGCCTACAACGTCGGCGCGCTCCCGCTCGCCGCGGCCGGGCTGCTCAATCCGATGATCGCCGGTGCCACGATGGCGCTATCGTCGATATTCGTCGTCTCCAACAGCCTGCGGTTGCGCAGCTTCCACTGACCGGAGGAGCCGGGTGCTCGACACGCGCCTCTACCACCACCTGGTGACCTGGCTGGGCCAGTGGCCGACGCAGGCGGCGCTGCAGATCGTGGGTTCGGAGAGACGCCTGCGGCCTGGCTGGGACGGCGCGGTCTACCCGGCGGTAGGCGTCGGCACGCCCGAGAGCACGCTGCTGTCGGTGCCGCCGCACCGGGTCGAGCCCGTCCGGGCGCTGGCCGACCTGCCACTGCCCGACCTGCTCGACAAACTGCCCGGAGCGGTCGGGTACGACGGTTGGCGCGCGTACCGGGCGATCTTCCGCTGGTCGACCGACCCGGCACCGCTGGCCGACGCGGGGGAGTGGGTACCGTTCGACGACCCGGCGGTGCCGGAGTGGCTGCACCCGTTCGGGGGCGAGGTGCTCATCGCGCGCGACGAGGCCGGCGGCTACCTCGCGGGCGTCGGCGTCAAGCGCCACGACACCTACGGCAACGAACTCTCGGTCGGCACCGAGCCGGCGGCGCGAGGGAAGGGTCTGGCCCGGAGGCTGGTCGCCCAGGCGGCCCGCCGGGTGATCGACGAGGGCGCCGTCCCGACCTACCTGCACGCCCCGGACAACATCGCGTCCGCGAAGGTAGCGGCCGCGGCGGGCTTCCCGGACCTGGGTTGGGTCAGCTACGGCGTCTTCGGCCCCGACGGCCCCTGAGCCCTGTCCCGGCGGCAGTCGGCGGCGTCGTAGGTCGCGTTGGTCGGTGGGGCTGGGCGTCAGCCGACCGTGGAGCCGAAGATCTCGTCGCGGACGGCGTCGAGGGCCACGAGCAGCGCGCCGCGTAGTACCGGTTCCTCCTCGACCTGGGTGACCACGACCTTCGGCGAGACCAACGTGATCGCCGCGACCTCGTGCTGGACCCGCTCGGCGAGTGCGCTGCCCCCGGCCTGGCCGACCTCGCCCGCCAGCACCACCAGCGGTGGGTCGAGGACCACGCAGGTGCTGGCCACGCCGAGCGCCAGCCGGCGGGCGATCTCGTCGAGTGCCGCGCCGCCCTCGGTGCCCGCGGCGATCGCGGCCCGGATGGCGTCGGCCGCCGACCCGCCGCGGAAGCCGTGCTCGCGGGCCACCGTGCGGAGCGCCGCGGCACCGGCGAGCTGGCCGAACGGCGGCTGCGACCGCCGTGACTGGTCGCGGTTGACCGGCACGCCCGGCATCGGCAGGTAGCCGATCTCGCCGGCGGCGCCGCTGCTGCCGTGGTGCAGGCGGCCGCCGAGCACGATCGCGAGGCCGACGCCGATGTCGGCCCAGACGAGCACGAAGTCGTCGACGCCCGCGGCCGCGCCGTATTCGGCCTCGGCGCAGGCCGCCAGGTTCACGTCGTTCTCGAAGACGACCGGTGTGTGCAGGTCTTCCCGGAGCGCGGCGAGCAGGCCCCGGTGCCAGCGCGGCAGATTGAACGCGAACGTGATGTCGCCGGAGCCCGGGTCGACGAGGCCCGGGGTGCCCAGCACCACCCGGCGCACGCTGTCGAGCGGGGCGTGCCCGTTGCTGGCCGCCTGCACCACGGCCTCGTGCACCACGCCGACGGGGTCGTCATTGTCCTTGGTGGACATCTCGACCCGGCCGGTCACCTGGCCGGTGATGTCGGCGCACGCGGCCACCACCCGGTCGGCGGTGATGTCGACGCCGACCACGAACGCGCTGCCCGGCCGCACCGCGTAGAGCTGCGCGTTGGGGCCACGACCGCCGGCCTGCTCGCCGACCCGGGTGACCAGGCCGCGCTCCTCCAGCCGCTCGACCAGCTGCGACGCCGTGACCTTGGACAGCCCGGTCAGCTCACCGAGCTGGGCGCGGGTCAGCGGGCCACGCGAGAGCAGCAGCTCCAGCGCGGCGCGGTCGTTCAGCGCTCGCAACAGCCGCGGTGTGCCGGGCAGGCGGGTCGACCCCATGCGACATCCTCTAGCAATAAGGAATGTTTACTAATACATTAGTCGCCTTACGAGTAGGCGTAGCGTACTGGGAAGCGAATGGTGCGACGATCACACAACCTGGCAGGAGCGAGTCACAAGAGGGTGAGAACCGATGGCGATTGATCCCGCTCTGCGCCGGCTTGCCCTGCGCACGCTGCTCGCGGCATACCCCGGCAGCACGCCGCCGCCCTGGGCGGTCGACCTGGCCGCCGAAGGGCTGGCCGGTTACACGCTGTTCGGCTTCAACATCGTCGACCGCGAGCAGGTCGCGGCCAGCACCGCGGCGCTGCGGGCGGCGAGCCCCCACGTCATCGTCGCGATCGACGAGGAGGGTGGCGACGTCACCCGGCTCGCGCACCGCACCGGCAGCCCGTACCCGGGCAACGCCGCGCTCGGCGCCCTCGACGACGTCGAGGTGACCCGCGCGGTCTACCGCGCGATCGGTGCCGAGCTCGCCGCCGTCGGGGTGACCGTCGACCTCGCCCCCACCGTCGACGTCAACACCGCCGACGACAACCCGATCATCGGCACGCGCTCCTTCGGCGCCGACCCCGCGCGGGTCGCCGCGCACACCCGGGCCGCGGTCGAGGGCCTCCAGGAGACCCGGGTGGCCGCCTGTGCCAAGCACTTCCCGGGCCACGGTGCCACGGTGGCCGACTCGCACCTCGAACTGCCCACTGTGGACGCGTCACTGGCCGTGCTGCGCGAGCGCGACCTGCCGCCGTTCGCCGCGGCGGTCGCGGCCGGCGCCCAGGCCGTGATGACGGCGCACATCCGGGTGCCCGAGTTGACCGGCGACGCGCCCGCGACGTTCAGTCGGGCCGCGATGCACGAGCTGCTCCGCGGCGATCTCGGCTTCGCCGGTGCGCTGATCACGGACGCGCTGGAGATGAAGGGCGCGGCGGTGGTCGCCGGTGGCACCGCGCAGGCCGCGCCGCTGGCCCTGGCCGCCGGCGCCGACCTGCTCTGCATCGGGGCCGACGTGGACGCCGCGCTCGTCGAGGAGACCGCCGCCGAGATCGTCACGGCCGTCCAGGACGGGCGGTTGGACGCGGCGCGGGTCGAGGAGGCGGCCGAGCGGACCGCCGCCCTGGCCGCCTGGACCGCCACGCCGGCAGGCCCGCTCGAGACCGGGTCGGAGAGCCTCGGGTACGACGCGGCCCGGCGCGCCGTCCACGTCGAGGGTGACCCGCTGGTCGGCGCCCCACCGCTGGTCGTCGAGTTGGCCGCCACGTCCACCATCGCCGAGGGCCGGGTGCCGTGGGGCCTCGGGCCACACATCGACGGTGTGGAGCAGATCCGCGCGGTGGCCGCCACCACGGGCGTCGACGAGTTGCTGGCGCGGGCCGGCGACCGGCCGATCGTGGTCGTCGCGCGGCACGCGCACCGGCTGACCGACGCGACCGCGCTGATCGAGGCGCTGGCCGCCCGGCACCCGGTCACCGTGGTCGAGATGGGCTGGCCGTCGAGCTGGCGACCGGCCGGCGTGCGGGCGTTCGTGACGACCTACGGTGCCAGCCACGCCAACGGGCGGGCGGCCGCGGGGGTGCTCGGCCTGCACTGATTTGAACGCGTTCAAGCTTCGCGTACGATGATGTGCGCTGCGAAGTTGAACGTGTTCGACATCGCGGAGCGGAGTCGGTACGGTGAGAGCGATGACCGACCGACCCGTTCCGCCGCCCGCCGGCTCCGGCGGTGCCGCCGAGCAAACGGGGGTCGGTGGCGCCGCCGGCGCTCGGCCCACCGAGCCGGGTGGGGCCGAGCCGGCCACCGCCCGCGGCGAGCAGACCCGGCAACTGATCCTCGACACCGCCATGCGGCTGTTCCGCGAGCGCGGCTACGCGCAGACCACGATGCGGGCCGTCGCCAAGGAGGCGGGCGTCGCGGTCGGCAACGCCTACTACTACTTCAGCTCCAAAGAGCACCTGATCCAGGAGTTCTACGCGGAGACCGGGGTCGAGCACCGCGCCCGCGCCGCCTCCGTGCTGGCCCGCGAGACCGCGCTCGCGCCCCGGCTGCGCGGCGTGCTGCACGCCGGGATCGACACGGTCGGGCCGTCGCACGAGTTCGCGGCGATGTTCTTCAAGACCGCGGCCGAGCCGACGTCACCGCTGAGCCCGTTCTCGGCCGAGTCGTCGCCGACCCGGGAGGCGTCGATCGCGCTGTTCCGCGAGACGCTGTTCGGCTCGACGGCCAAAGTGGACCCGGAGCTCCGCGACGAGCTGCCGGAGCTGCTCTGGCTCGCGTACCTCGGCGTGGTCCTCTACTGGGTGCACGACCGCTCACCCGACCAGGCGAAGACGCGCGCGCTGATCGACGGCGTGGTCCCGCTGATCGACAAGCTGATCGGGCTGTCCCGGCTGCGGGTGCTGCGCCCGGTGACCAGGGACGTGCTGGGCCTCATCCGTACGCTGCGTCAATAAATGCTTTGCTGAGCGTGGTCCTCGGGCCTGACCATCGAGGGCATGGACGTCTTGACGGTCACGGCACTGCGCAAGCGGTTCGGTCCCGTCGAAGCCGTCGACGGGGTCAGCTTCACCGTGGGCGCGGGTGAGGCGGTCGCCCTGCTCGGGCCCAACGGGGCGGGCAAGACCACGACGCTGCACATGGTGCTGGGCCTGACCCGGCCCGACTCGGGCACGGTCGAGATGTTCGGCCACGACATGACCCGCGACCGCGCCCGCGCGCTGGCCCGGGCCAACTTCGCGGCCAGCTACCTGCACCTGCCGGCGGTGCTGCGGGTCGAGGAGGTCCTCACCGTCTACGCCCACCTCTACGCGCTGCGGCGGCCGGCGGTGCGGGTCGCCGAGATGCTGGAGCTGCTGGAGATCGGGCACCTGCGCCGGCAGCGGTTCGCGCGGCTCTCGTCCGGGCAGCAGACCCGGGTGCTGCTGGCCAAGGCCCTGCTCAACGATCCCGGGCTGCTGATCCTCGACGAGCCGACCGCCAACCTCGACCCCGACGCGGCCGACCGGATCCGGCGGCTGCTGGCCGAGCAGGCGGCCCGGTCGGGCCGGGCCATGCTGATCACCTCGCACAACATGCGCGAGGTCGAGCGGATGTGCGACCGCGTGCACTTCGTCTCCGGCGGCCGGATCGTGGCGACGGGCAGTGCGGCCGAGCTGGCCGGGGCCTACGGGGTCGACGACCTGGAAGCGGTGTTCCTGCGAGTGGCGAGGGGAGGTGGTCCGGCATGACGGTGGCCTACGACGTGGCCAGCGGCGCGGCCCGCCGGCGCCGGGTGGCCGGCATCGTCCGGCGCGACGTGTACGCGCTGCACCGCAACGGCGGGCGGCTGCTGGACATCTTCTTCTGGCCGGTGCTCGAGCTGGTGATCTGGGGCTTCGTGACCGCGTTCCTGCGGGCCAACAACGTGCCGATCGCGGTGTCGATGCTGCTCGGCGCGGTGCTGCTGTGGCACGCGGTGGCCCGCGCCCAGGCCGAGCTGGCGATGGTGTTCATGCAGGACGTCTGGAGCCGCAACCTGCTCAACGTGTTCGCGGGCCCGATCTCGCTGGGCGAGTTCCTGGCGGGCCACGTCATCTTCGTGGCCGGCCTGGTCACGGCGAGCACGGCGGTGCTGTCGACCCTGGCGCTGCTGCTGTACGGCATCGGCGTCACCACGATCGGCCCGGCGGCCGTGCCGTTCCTCGTCGTGCTCACCGGGATGGGCTGGGGCCTGGGCATCATCGCGATCGGCATCGTGATCCGCTTCGGCGAGGGCACCCAGTCGGTGGCCTGGGTCCTGGCGGCGGCATTCCAGCCGTTCGCGGCGGTGTTCTACCCGGTAGCGGTGCTGCCGCCGGTCGCGCAGGCGATCGCCTGGGCGGTCCCGGCCAGCCACGTGTTCGAGGGCCTACGCGGCCTCCTCGCCGGCCACGGCATCGACTGGGCGGGCCTGGCCACGGCAGCGGCCCTCGACGTGGCCCTGCTGGCCGGCGCGGTCGCGTTCCTGGCGCACGCGCTGCGGCACGCCCGCCGCACAGGCCGCCTGTCGAAGTTCGGAGAGTAGGCCGAGCCGGCCCGTGGGGCCGCGCGGACCGTGCTCGGCCGGTCCGAGCGCGCTGGCCGGGCGGCACGCGGGCCGGCCTGCGCGGTCAGGCGGTCGGGAGGGCGAGCAGGGCGACGCCGAGGGCGACCGCGATGCTGGCCGCCACGCGTACCCGGCCCATGGGCTCCTTGAAGGCCCACATCCCGATCACCGCCGCGACCACCACGCTGCTCTCGCGCAGTGCGGCCACCGCGGCCAGTGCCCCCCGCGTCTGCGCCCAGAGCACCAGGCCATAGGCCAATGTGGACATGACAGTGACAGCGACCGCGATCAGCCAGGCCCGGCCGCCCGCGGCCAGGACCGGAGTCTCGCGGCGGAACCCGAACGCCAGCACCGCGGTCGCCGCGCACTCCAGACCCGTCAGCCACAGCGTGTAGCCGGCCGCGCTGCCGCTCGCCCGCACGCCCACCCCGTCGACCAGCGTGTAGCCCGCGATCGTCAGGCCCGTGAAGACCGCCGCCAGCACCGCCGGGCGGTTGGCGCGTACCCGGCGCCACGGTGTCAGGCCCAGCACCCCGATCGCGCCGGCGATGACGACGACGCCGACCGCCGGCACCGGCGCCAGCGGCTCGTGCAGGGCGACCGCCGCCACCACCGCCACCACGACCGGACCGGGACCACGGGCCAACGGGTACGTCTGGTTGAAGTCACCGAGCCGGTACGCCGCCAGCAGGCCCAGGTTGTAGCCCACGTGGATCACCGCCGAGGCGATCAGCCAGCCCCACGAGCCCGCCGCCGGCATCTCGACGAACCAGAGCCCCACCACGCAGACGGCCGCGCCCACCAGGCTGGACCGGGCGAAAATCCCGATCCGGTCGTCGGTGCCCTTGACCAGCGCGTTCCACGACGCGTGCAGGACCGCCGCCGCCAGCACCGCGAAAACGACCGCGGGGCCGGCCCACGGGCTCATACGGCGTTGGCGACGGCCACCCGGGCGGGATCGGGGTCGGCCCAACTCCAGTTGGGATGGGCCCGGTTGGTCAGCAGCACCAGCACCAGCTTCTTGTCGGGGTTGACCAGCAGCGAGGTGCCGGTGAAGCCGGTGTGCCCGAACGTACGCGGGCCGGACAGCCGGCCCATGAACCACGGCTGGTCGAGCACCACGCCGAGCCCGTGGTCGGCGGTGCGCTGCGGGCGCTCGGGGTCGACGGCGGGCTTGCCCTTGTTGGCGTTGGTCAGCATCCGCGTGACGATGGCCTGCGACAGGATCCGCTTGCCGCCGACGGTGCCGCCGTTGAGCAGGAGGTGGCCGATCGCGGCGACGTCGGCGGCGGTGCCGAACACCCCCGCGGAGCCGGCGACGCCGCCCATGATGTTGGCGACGTCGTCGTGCACGGTGCCGCGCAGCAGCCCGCGCGAGGTGCGGGCGTCGGTGGCCACCAGCCGGGCGGCCTGGTCGGCCTGGCTGAGCCAGGTCAGCGGCTTGAAACCGGTGTCGCGCAGGCCGAGCGGCCCGGTCACCTCGGTTTTCAGCGCAGCGTCGAGCGTCTGCCCGGTGAGCTTCTCGACCAGGAACGCGGCGACCATCAGGCCGACGCTGGAGTAGCGGAACGTGTTGCCGGGCACCGCGCCGCTGACCAGCGGTGTCGCGAGCACCGCGGCGCGCCGCGCGGCGTCGGACGACAGCCCGGTCACCTTGGCGCCCACGGGCAGGCCGCTGGTGTGGGTCAGCAGCATCTCGACCGTGACCGCGGCCTTGCCGGTGCCGGTGAACTCGGGCAGATAGGAGACGACCGGGGCGGCGAGGTCCACCTTGCCCTGGTCGACCTGCCTGAGCAGGAGGATCGACGTGTAGACCTTGGTGAGCGAGGCCAGATCGAAGATCGAGTCGGTGCGCATCTTCACGCGCTGTGCCGCCGGCAGCTCGACCGGGCCCGCCTTGTAGCGCAGCGCGTCGCCGACCGCGACCTGGGTGCGGACAGTGCCGTCGATGCTGACCAGCGCGACCGCGCCGGCGTAGGTCGGATGGTCGGGGTTCTCCGGGGTCGGCCGGAGATAGGTGTTCAGCGCGGTGGTCAGCCGCGTCGCGGGCGCCGGCTTGGGCGACGTCGGCGGGCCGAGGGTCGGCTGGCCCAGGCCCGCCCGGCCTCCGGTGCCGGTGAGCGGCGTGCCGACCCCTCCCGCGCCGCCGGTCTGGGTCCACTGCGTGCGCGCGGGTTCCGCACAGGCCGTGAGCGCGCCGACGGCGGCCGCGAGGCCGCCCGTGATCACCGAACGTCGGGAGACAGACACGCCGCCGATCGTCACACGGGACACCCGTGCCGGGCTACCCCGTTCAGGTCTCGGCTTGGGACGGCCAGGTACCGAAGAAGCGCAACGACCGGTCGCGGCCGACCAACCGGGCCGGTGCACTGAGCGCCTGCAGCCAGGACGGCGCGAGCACGCCACGGGCCAGGCTGGCGTTGGCCACGACGGCGGCCCGTAGCGCGGAGAACGCGGACACGCTCGCGGTGCGCCAGACCTCCCGGGGCGCATGGCCGGTCTCGGGGTCGACGATCTGCCGCAACAGCTCCTCGGACGTGTCCCAGTGCCGGCGATGGTGGTTGCTCGCGGTGCTCACCGCCGCGCCACCCGGCAGGCCCACCAGCGCGGCGGGGTCGACCGGGCCGTCGCGGACGACCAGCGGCCAACCGGTGCGCGGGGCCGGGCCGGCCGTCGCGACGTCGCCGCCGATCGCGACCAGCACGCCGACGTCCAGCGACGCGGCGAGCAGCGAGGCGCAGCGGTCGACCGCGCGCGCCCGCATGGTGACCGACAGGTCGAGGGTCACGCCCTCGGGGATGGTCAGCCGCTGCTCGTCGAGGCGCACCTCTTCCCAGGTCGGCGGGCGGTAGACGGCCAACTGTCCGACCTGGACGTGCCGGGTCGGCTCGCTGGCCACCTGCCCGCCGAAGTCCGGGTCGTTGCCGAGGCTGCTGAGCATCGCGCCGACCGTCGGGTCGACGTCCCCCTCGGTCTCGCGCGCCGCCGCCAGCGCCACGGCCACCAGCTCGGCCAGCAGCGGGCTCACCTCGCCGCCGTCGCCGGCCGCGGCGAGCTCGGAGTCGGGGCGCAGCCGGCTCGCGGCCACGTCGATCGCGGCCAGCTCGCCGCCGACCAGCTCGGCCGCGCGGTCGAGGGTGGCGGGATCGGTCACCGCGACCCGGACGGGCTCGTCCCACATCGTCCACTCCGAGCTGGCCACAGTGGACTTCCCGGCGGCGCCGGGGGTGAGCATCGGCCACTGGGTGAACGCCGGTGGTGGTGGCGGTGGGGCGGCTGGGGGCGCGGCCCCGGGCGGGGGGCCCTGCCCGGAACCGCGCGCCGGCCCCGACCCGCGGCCGGAGCTGCCAACGACACTGGCCAACAAGGCCAGCAGAGCCATTCGTACGAACACCATCGCTGCCCCCTCAGTGACGGATCTCTCAGGCATAGCGCGCTTTCCTGAAAGCTCCCTGAGAGAGCCCTGAACGGGTGGGGCCTATGCGGCCCGTGCGGTGTAACGACCCGCGTTGTGCTCGACGACCAGCGGCTGGCCGAACGTTTCCGACAGATGCGCGGCGGTGATGGTCTGCTCGACCGGCCCTTGCGCCACGATCGCCCCATCGCGCAACAGCATCGCGTGCGTGAAGCCCGGCGGGATCTCCTCGACGTGGTGGGTGACCAGCACGATCGCCGGGGCGTCGGGGTCGGCGGCCAGCGTGGTGAGCCGCTTGAGCAGGTCCTCCCGGCCACCCAGGTCGAGGCCGGCGGCCGGCTCGTCGAGCAGCAGCAGCTCCGGGTCGGTCATCAGCGCCCGGGAGATCTGCACGCGCTTGCGCTCGCCCTCCGACAGGGTGCCGTAGGTGCGGTCGGCCAGCGCGGCGACACCGAGCTGGTCGAGCAGGCCGCGCGCGCGGGCCTCGTCCATCGGGTCGTACTGCTCCCGCCAGCGGCCGACCACCGACCAGGCGGCGGTGACCACGGCGTCGAGGACCCGCTCCTCGCCGGGGATCCGCTCGGCGACCTTGGCGGTGGTGAGGCCGATCCGGGTACGCAGCTCCCAGACGTCGGTGCGGCCGATCTTCTCCCCGAGCACGACGGCGCTGCCGGTGGTCGGGTGGAGCTGCCCGGCGGCGATCGACAGCAGGGTGGTCTTGCCGGCGCCGTTGGGGCCGAGCATCACCCAGCGCTCGTCCGGGTACACCGTCCAGGCGACGTCGCGCAGCAACTGGTTGCGATTGCGCGTGACACCGATCCCGTCGAAGGAGAGGACCGCGTCGTCGATCATGTCGGCAGGCACGCGGTCATCAAATCACGCAGGCCGCGGGCCGCGCGGCGCGCCCCGCGGCCCGGCGACCGGGGTCACCCGCCGATGAGGGCCTCGGCGGCGAGCGTCAGATGCGCGACCGAGAGGTCCGGGTCGCGCGGCGGGACGAAGACCACCGCGTCGGCGCCGGCCGCCGTCAGCCGGTGCAGCGCGGCACCGCAGGTCTGCGCGTCACCGACGATCGCGTACCGGTCGACGATCTCGTCGGGAAGCGCGGCCGCGAGCTTCTCGAGGTCGCCGCCGGCGTCGGAAACCAGGCCGGCCAGGGTCTCCGCGTCGGCCGGGTCGGACGGCTGCACCGGCGCGCTGAACTGCGCCGCCAACTCGGTGCGGGCGCTGCGGGCCGCGTCGTCGAAGTCGAGGTGCGCGTAGACGGTCACCCGGTGCGGGTCGGTGCGGCCGGCCTCGGCCCGCCCCTCCTCGATCCGTTCGCGCGCCCAGGCGATGTAGGCGGGTGCGGCGCCCTCGGCCAGGATCGTGCCGTCGGCGACCCGCCCGGCCAGCCGCAGCGACTTCTCGTTGCGCACGCCGGCCGAGATCAGTGGCGGCTCCGCGGGTGGGAAGGCCAGCGTGACGTCGTCGAGGTCGACGTGCCGGCCGTGCCTGGTCACCGTCTCGCCGTGCAGCAGCGCGCGGACGGCGGCGATGCTCTCCTCCAGCACCGCGAGCGGCGACGGGTGGTGCGCGCCGACCTGGCGGACCCAGGCGGGCACGCCGTGCCCGAAGCCCGGCAGGATGCGGCCCGGGAACAGGCGGGTCAGGTTGGACAGCTCCATCGCGGCGAGCGCCGGGTTGCGGAACGCGGCCGGAAGGATGCCGATGCCGATCTTCAGCGACTCGGTGCTGGCGGCGGCCACCGCGGCCGCGGAGATCGCGCCGGTGAAGAAGCAGTCCTCGACCACCCACAGCTCGTCGTAGCCGAGCCGCTCGGCCAGTTGCGCGTAGGCGGGCAGGTTCTCCGGCGGGCTGTCACAGCGGAACATGACACCGATCGGTGGATTGTCCATGGGGAGCAGCCTGCCAGACGGCCCCTACAATCGCCGACTATGGATCGCGCCCGGGTGGTCGTCGTCGGAAGCGCCAACATGGATCTGGTCGCCAGGTCGGGCGTGCTGCCACAGCCGGGTGAGACCGTGCTCGGCGGCGAGTTCGCCATGATCCCCGGCGGCAAGGGCGCCAACCAGGCGATCGCCGCGGCCCGCGCGGGCGCCGCGACCCGGTTGCTGGGCGCGATCGGCTCCGACGCGTTCGGCGTGACCCTCAAGGCGCGGATCGACGCTGCCGGCGTCGACACCGCACTGGTACGGGTGGTCTACGGCGCGTCCGGCGTCGCCCTGATCACCGTCGACGACGCCGGCGAGAACACCATCGTCGTCGCGCCGGGCGCCAACGCCGCCTTCACCGACCTCACCGAGCCCGAGCGCGCCGCGATCGCCGACGCCGACGTGCTGGTCGCCCAGCTCGAGATCCCGGTGGAGACGGTCACCGCGGCGGCCCGGGCGGCCCGCGCCGCCGGCACCCGGGTGGTGCTCAACGCGGCACCGGCCCGCTCGCTGCCGGCCGACCTGCTCGACGCCGTCGACCTGCTGGTCGTCAACGAGACCGAGGCCGACGCGATCACGGGGGAGCGCCGGCCCGAGCCGCTGCTCGCGGTGGTGCCTCGGGCCGTCGTCACGTTAGGCCCGGCGGGCGCCTGGTACGTCGACCGCGACGGCGCGTCGGCCCAGGTGCCCGGCGTGCGGGTGGACACCGTGGACTCGACCGCGGCCGGCGACGCGTTCACCGGTGCGCTCGCGGTGGCCTGGGCCGAGGGCCGCGAGATCGTCGACGCGGTCGGCTGGGCCTGCGCCGCCGGCGCCGCCTGCGCCCGCACGCTCGGCGCCTCGACCGCCCTGCCGCGGCGGGCCGAGATCGACGAGCTGTGGTCGGTCAGCCGAGGTCCTGGCCGCGCTTCGTGAGCATCCGCAGGCCCGGGATGCCCTTCACGGCCAGCCGCAGGTCACGGGTGACCTCGAGCAGCTCGTGGATGTCGGGGCCGACCCGGTCCAGCGTCGCCAGGATCGGCAGGATGTCCTCGTCCATGTGCTTCGTGAATCGGGGCAGCTCGTCGATCAGCTTGATGGCCGCGTCGACCTCCTCGTCGGAGAGCTGCTCGACGAAGCGGTGGGCCATCGGCGCGCCCCGGCGCAACGCGGGGGCGTAGACGCCGAGCAGCTCGTCGGCCGTACCGGCGGTGGTCTCGGCCTTGTCGACGACGGCGTTGGCCTTGACCGTCACGGTCTCGGCCTCCTCGACCAGGATCCGCGTCGCGGTGACCACCCGGGTCACCTGCTCGACCTGCGTCGTCGCGGCGGCGCTGAGCGCGCGGGTGCGCTCGAGCACCGCCTCCGCGTCGGTCACGGCGGCGTCGACGCCGTCGATCAGCACACCGGCCCGGTCGGCCAGCGCGTCGAGCCGTTCGAGGAACGCCTCCGCCCGGTCGGCGATGCCACCGACGCGCTTGACCAGCGCCTCGATGTCGTCGATCACGCGCAGGGCACGGGCCGGGACGGTGACCGCGGCACGGGTCAGGCCGATCACGTCGCTCGGGGTCGGGATGGGCAGCGCCATGCCGACCATTGTCACCCGGCCGGGCCAGCCCGGCGGGTCAGGCCAGGTTCGACGAGCGGGGGTACGCGTCGGCCGGGTCGGTCAGCACGTTGACCAGGTAGGGAACGCCGGCCGCGAAGGCCCGCTCCAGCGCACCGCCGAGGTCGGCCGCCTTGCTGACCGTCTCGCCCGCGCCGCCGAGCGCCCGGACGACCTCGTCGTAGCGCAGCCCGGGCTGCAGGTCGGCGGCCACGTCGTAGCCGTACATCGCCTGCATGGGGTGCTTCTCCAGGCCCCAGATGCCGTTGTTGCCGACGACCATCACCACCGGCAGGCCCTGGCGGACCAGCGACTCGGCGTCCATCAGGGAGAAACCGGCGGCGCCGTCGCCCATCAGCACGCAGATCTGCCGGTCGGGGTAGGTCACCCGGGCACCCATCGCGTAGCCCATCCCGGTGCCCAGGCAGCCGTACGGGCCCGGGTCGAGCCAGGTGCCGGGCTGCGCGGGCTCGAGGTAGCGGCCCGCGTACGAGACGAAGTCGCCGCCGTCGCCGATGGTCACCGCGTCGGGCGCGAGGACGCGGCGCAGCTCGCCGTAGATCCGGGCCGGCTTGATGGGGTCGGTGTCGGCCGCCATCTCCTCGGCGTCGCGCGCCTTGCCGGCGTCCTCCGCGGTGCGCAGGCCGGCGATCCAGTCCTCGTGGTCGGCCCGGGTGCCCGTGTAGTCGGCCAGCGCGGAGAGGATCAGCCGCAGGTCGCCGGCGGGGGAGACGGTCGGGGTCACGTGGGTGGCGCGCTGGCTCGGCGCGTCGACGATGTGCACGACCTGCGCCGAGCCGAAGTCGCCGAAGCCCAGGCGGAAGTCGAGCGGGGTGCCGATCACCACGACCACGTCGGCGCCCTTGAGCGCGGCCCGGCGGGCCTTGGCGAAGGCGAGCGGGTGGGTCGGCGGCAAAGCGCCACGACCCATGCCATTGGCGATCACGGGTACGCGCAGCGTCTCGGCCGCCTCCCGCAGCGCGGCGACGGCGTCGGCCGCGTAGACGTCGGAGCCCGCGATGATGACCGGGTGCTGGGCCTCGGCGATGAGCTGCGCGGCCCGGGCGACGTCGGCCGGGTCCGGCTCGACCACCGGGACGTCGGGCGCACCGGGCGCGTCGGCCTCGCCGTGCGAGAAGACGATCTCGAGGGGCAGGTCGAGGAAGACGGGGCCGCGGTGCGGGGTCAGCGCCGCGCCCAGCGCCGTGCGGACCGCGCCGGGGATCTCGTCGGTGGCGAACACGGTCGCCGCGTGCTTGGTCACCGGGGCGACCAGCGGCACGTGGTCGAGCTCCTGGAGGCTGCCGGCACCCCAGCGCATGGCCGGCGCCCGGCCGCCGATCACCATCACCGGTGAGGCGTTGAACAGGGCGCTGGTCAGGCCGGAGATGCCGTTGGTGACACCCGGGCCGGCGGTGAGCACCGCGAGCCCCGGGCGGCGGCGCAGCTTGGCGACGGCCTCGGCGGCGAAGACGGCGGACTGCTCGTGCCGGACGTCGTAGATGGGGAAACCGGTCTTGTGCGCCGCGTCGTAGAGCGGGAACACGTGGCCACCGGAGAGCGTGAACATCTCCTGGACGCCGGCCGCGCGCAGTGCCGCGAGGGCCAGCTCGCCGCCGTGACCCTCGATCCGCTCGCTCATCGCCACTCCCGTCGCTCGGTTCGCTCTGAGCACCTTACCGGTGGGTAGCGAAGAACGTGAGAATGACTCACCTCAGTTCGCCGAGCCAGCGCCGGATGCCGTCGATGATGTCGGTGTACGAGTCGCCGGTAGCGTAGTGGAAGGCCACCACGGCCGCGACGACGGGCAGCGCCACCAGCAGCAGGAGGCTGAACAGGGCCCGCAGGAACCGGCCGAAGCCGCCGCTGCGGCGGGGTCGCGGTGCCGGCTTCGGGGCGTCCCAGACCGGCGGCCGGTCGTCGCGGCGGACCCGGGCGGGTGCCGGCTCGGGGTAGGGGTAAACGCGTGGCTCGTCGTGGCCCGACAGCGCCCGCAGGTCGGCGACCAGCGCGGGCTCGGCCAGGGTGTCCCGGCCGAAGCGGGACGGGCGGCTGGCGTTCCGGGCCGGCCGGGTGGGCACGGCCGCGCGACCCGGCGGGAACGACGGGACAGGCTCGGGCTTGGCCTTGGCGGGGGTCGCGGTGCGGGCGCCGTTCGCCGCGACCGCGACGGGCGCGCTGGCGATCACCGGCCGGGCCGGGGTGCGGTCCGGGTCGGGAGCGGAGCCGCCGTCACCGGGCTTGTCCGCCTTGCCAGGCTGGTCGAGATCGCCGGGCTTGGGGGGCTTGTCGGGCGGCGCGGCCTGGCTCCCGGCGGGCGGCGCGGGTGAGACGGGCGCGATCGCCGCCAGCGCGCCGTTGGCCGGCTCGACGATCTTCGGGAACTCGCCGGTCACGGGTACGGCCGCCGGGGCGCTCGCCAGCACCGCCGTGGCGGCCAGCACGGCACCCTCCGCCACCACGAGCTCGGGCTGCTCGATCACGACCGGCGGCTCGCCCAGCTCCCGGTGCAGCAGGGTCGCCAGCAGCGGGATCCGGCTCGACCCACCGACCAGGAAGACGCCCGCGCGGTTGCCGGGCGGCAGCGCCGCGGCCTCGATCACGGCCTTGGTCACCTGCACCGTCTGGGCCAGGATCGGCATCGCCACCTTTTCCAGCTCGGCGCGGGTCAGGTGGGCCTCGACGTCGCAGAGCGGGATGACCAGGTCGGCGGACGGGCTGCGGGACAGCCGCTCCTTGGCCACCCGCACGTCGTCCCAGAGCTGCCGCTTGGCCCGTCGGTCCTCGACCGTCACCGGCTCGCGCAACCGCTGCCAGGCCTGCGGGTGGGCCGGCGCGTAGGTGGTGGCCAGGTGCTCGACCAGCGCCGCGTCGACGTCGAGCCCGCCCAGGTCGGCGCGGCCGTCGACGGCCAGCACCTCGAAGCCGGTCGCCCGGCGGACGACGACGCTGGCGTCGAAGGTGCCCGCGCCGAAGTCGTGCACCACGACGGCCGAGCCGATCGGCACGTCCCGGCCGAGCACCTCGGCGAAGTAGGTGGCCGCGGCGACCGGCTCGGCGACCAGGCGGCCCTCGCCCAGGCCCGCGTCGGCGGCCGCGCGGGAGAGCAGCTCGCGGCGGGTCGCGCCCCAGATGGCGGGGCAGGTCAGGGTCAGCGCGGGCGGGGTGTCGGCGGTGACCTCGCCGGTGGTCAGGTCGCCGACGGTGCGGCGCCACTCCTCGGCGAGCCGGCCGAGCACGGCGCCGACCAGGTCGCCCACCGGGATGTCGCGCTCGCCGAGCAGCACGCTGCCGTCGTCGACCCGGCGTTTCGGGTTGGGCTCGAACCGCGCCGGGTCGAGGCGGGCGCTGTGCACGGCGTCGCGGCCCGCGACCAGCGGGGCGTCGCCGGGCGGGGCGTAGACCGCGGAGGGGAGCAGTGGCGAGCCGTCGACCAGCAGCGGGCGCGCCCGACCGTCGGGCCAGCGCACGACGGCGACCGTGTGCGAGGTCCCGAAATCGACCCCCAGCGCGGCCCCCGGTGACATGCGCCGAGCCTACCGGGACCGCGCCCGCCGGCGAGCGGGGTTGATCAACATCCGTTAGCGGCCCGTGCTGAGCAGTTGATCACCTTCCGGTGAAGTCCGGTTTGCGCTTTTCCACGAAGGCCGCCATGCCCTCGGCGCGGTCGTCGGTGGCGAACAGGGCCGCGAAGAGCTGGCTCTCCCACGCCAGACCCGAGTGCAGGTCCATCTCCAGGCCGCCGTCGATGGCCTGCTTGGCGGCGCGCAGCGCCTGGGCGGGACCGTTCGCGTACGGGCGGACCAGCGCGATCGCCTCGGCGTAGACGTCGGCGGCGGGCACCACCCGGTCCGCGAGCCCGATCCGCAGCGCCTCGTCGGCGTCGACCATCCGGCCGGAGAGCACGATGTCCTTCGCCCGCGCCGGGCCGACCAGCCGGGCGAGCCGCTGGGTGCCGCCGGCGCCGGGGATGATGCCGAGCTTGATCTCGGGCTGGCCGAGCTTGGCGTCGTCGGCCACGACCCGCCAGTCACAGGCCAGGGCGAGCTCACAGCCGCCGCCCAGGGCGTACCCGTTGATCGCCGCGACCACCGGCTTCGGGATGTGGGCGACCGCCCCGAGCGCCGCGGACAGGCCCGCCGCCCGGCCCGCCATGTCCACGTACGACATGGTGGCCATCTCCTTGATGTCGGCGCCCGCGGCGAAGACCTTCTCGCCGCCGTAGACCACGACCGCGCGGACCTCGTCGTCGGCCGTCGCCGCGAGCGCCGCGTCCCGGATCTCCTCCTGCACCTGGCGGTTGAGCGCGTTCATCGGCGGCCGGTCGAGCCGGATCGTGCCGATTCCGTCGTGCTTCTCCAAGCGGACAAGCTCGCCCACGTCACACCTCCATGTGCTTATCAGGTTCGAGACACATTACGGGGTCCGCGACTGGGTAACTTTGACGTGGGTCCTCACAGGTGGCAGGGATGATTACTTACTACAACGACCGCGCGGTGCAGGTCACGTCCCAGGCGATCAGGGTCGCCGGGCGGAGCTACCCGCTGACCGCGTTGTCCCGGGTGTGGCACCGCCGCGGCCAGCGCTCGTGGGGCACGGTGGCCGGTCGCGGCGCGATCGGCGTCGCCCTGCTCGTGCCGCTGGTGGCCGCCGGGCTCGGCATCGCGCTCGCGCTGCGGCTGCACACGACGACGACCACCACCGTGCTGATCGTCGGCGGCTCGGTGCTGGTCGGCCTGGCCGCCGCGCCGCTGGCCGACCTGCTGCTCGGCCGCCTGGACCTGTCCTACTCGAAGGGTGCCCGCGCCCTGGAGATCTGGGCCGAGGTCGGCGGCCGGCCCACCCTGCTCGTGCGTACGGCCGACGCCCTGCGGTTCGGCCAGATCTACCGGGCGCTGCAGCGGGCGCTCGAAGCGGCACCCAGGTATTGACGCCGGCGGTTTTCCTGAAGAGGTGACCGTCTACTACCGCGACAAGGACGTCCAGGTGACGTCCGACGTGGTGCGGGTCGACGGCGTCAGCTATCCGGTCTCGGGCCTGGCCCTCGTCTGGCACAGGCGTGGCTCCGGAACGACCCGCACGAGGTCCCGGCGGGTCGGCCGGGGCGTCCTCATCCTGATCATCTCCATCCTTCCCCTGGCGGCGATCGTCTGCGCGATCTCGCTGGTCTACTCGGCGAGCGACCGGGCCGCCTGGGGTCTCGCGGCCGGCGTGCTCGCCGTGGGCGTGGTCGGCGCGCTGGCCCTCGCGCCGTTCGCGGAACTGCCACTGGGCTGGCTGGACCGCTCCTACGACGAGGGCACGGTGGTCAACGAGCTGTGGGTGCGGTACGTGGGGGAGGACCGCATGCTGCTGCGCACCACCAACGCATTGCGGTTCGGGCAGATCTACCGCGCGGTCCAGCGGGCCGTCGAGAACACCTAGGGCTTGGGCTGGCGGGGGTCCAGGGCCAGGCGGGACTGGGCGGTGACCACGCGGGGTGAGGCGAGGTCGGCGTAGAGGTTGCGGGCCTTGATCCACATCTCGGTGCCGGTCTCGACATCGCCCCACTCGACCAGCACGTCGCCGAGCAGCAGCAGCGCGGCGGCGATGCCGGGCCGGTGGCCCGTCTCGCGGTAGATCCGCAGCGCCTCGCGGACGCCGCGCATGGCCTCCGGGCGGTCGCCGGCGATGTGGGCGCAACTGGCGAGCACCCAGAGGGCGCGTCCTTCGAGGATCCGGTAGCCCGAGGCTCGCGCCTGCTCGAGCGCGGTGTCGGCCAGCTCCCGGGCCTCGGTGGGCCGGTCCTGCTCGAAGCGCAGGTCGGCGAGCGAGACCAGCGCGCTCAGCTCGGTGTGCGGGTAGGCCGCGCGGCGGGCGAGCCGGATCGCCTCGTCGAGCGCGGTGGCGGCCAGGTCGAGATCACCGTTCGCGACGTGCGCGACGCCGAGCGCCTTGTGCGCGTCGGCCAGCAGCCGGGACCGTTCGGTCTCGACGCCGACCTCGACCGCCCGCCGGGCCGTGCGCAGCGCCTCGGCCCCCTCGCCGCAGGCGGCGTGCACCTGCGAGATCGCGCAGAGGATGTCGCCTTCGGTGCGCCGGTTGGCGTGCTTGACGGCCATCCGCAGCGCACCGTTGAGCGTGCGCCGGGCCTGCTTGTAGCGGCCCTGCTCGGCCCGGATCAGGCCGAGCCCGAGGAACGCGATCGCGGACGCCTGCGGCCAGCCCGCGGCCCGGTGCAGCCGCAGGCCGCGCTGGAGCACCTTGGCCGACTCCTCGAGCCGGCCCAGCGCCCAGTAGAGGCCGGACAGGTTGCCCAGCACGGTCGCCTCGGCGGTGCGGTTCTCGTTGTGCTGCGCGACCTCGATGCTGCCCTCGAAGAGCGCGATCGCGTCGAGCAGCCGGCCGCTGCGCCAGTGCAGCAGCGCGAGGTTGCCCATCACGCCGCCCTCGCCGGTGCGCCAGCCGCTGGACCGGGCCAGCTCCAGGGCCCGCGTGTAGTGCCGTTCCGCGGCGGCCGCGTCGGAGCGCTGGGCGTAGAGGTCACCGAGGCACATCTCGGCGGCCGCGGTGCCCATCTGGTCCTTGTCGGCGGTCGCGGCCGCCAGCGCCGCCTCGGCGATCGCCTGCCACTCGGTCGGGCTGCCGGCCGACCAGAGGAACGGGCGCAACGCGTCGGCGAGCCGCACGGCCGCCCAGCGCGGGCCGTGCCGCTCCGCCGCGGCCACCGCCGGGACGAGGTTGGGCAACTCCGCCGTGATCCAGGCGACGGCTTCGGCACCGTCGGCGTAGGTCCTGGCCCGGGCCGGCGCGCGGGCCGCGGTCGGCAGCCGGGAGAACTCCGGGTAGACCAGGCGGCTCGCGTGCTCGACGTGGTCGAGGTAGTAGCCGAAGAGCCGCTCGCGGGCGGCGGCGTGGTCGGGCTCGTCGGCGGCCAGCCGGCCGCGCGCGTATTCCGCGACCAGGTCGTGCAGGCCGAACCGGCCCGCACCGCGCTCGTTGACGAGGCTCGCGGTGACCAGGGCGTCGAGGGCCGGCGCGACGTTCGTGAGGTCGGCCAGGGCGGCCGCGAGGTCGGCGCCGAACTCGGCGCCGGGCACCAGGGAGAGCAGCCGGAACAGCCGCTGGGCGGACGCGGGCAGGGCGGCGTAGCTGAGGTCGAACGCCGCCGAGACCGTGGCCGCCGCGTCGTGCTCGATGGAGAGGCCGGCCAGCCGGTCCCCACCGCGCAGCCGCAGGTTGTAGGCGGCGATCGGCGCGGGCTGGTCGGTCTCGACCTGGGCCGCGGCGACCCGCAGGGCGAGCGGGAGGTGGCCCGTCAGCGCGGCGAGGTCGGCCGCGGCGGTGGGTTCGCGGGCCACGACCTCGGCGCCGAGCAGGCGGCCCAGCAGCGCGGTCGAGGTCGTCGGCGGCAGCACGTCCAGCGGCAGCGCGACCGCGCCGTCGACCGCGACGAGGCCGGCCAGCCGGTTGCGGCTGGTGACGAGCGTGACGCTGCCGTCGCCGGCGGGCAGCAGCGGCCGCACCTGGTCGGCGTGCTCGGCGTTGTCGAGCAGCACCAGCAGCCGCTTGTCGGCGGTGAGGGTGCGGTAGAGCTGCACCGCCTCGTCGAGGTCGGCCGGGGTGCTGGCCGTGGGCACGCCGAACGCGGTCAGGAACCGCCCGATCACCTCGAGCGGCCGCAGCGACCGGCTCTGCGCCCAGCCCCGCAGGTCGACCGCGAGCTGCCCGTCGACGAACCGGCGGCGGGCCCGTTGTCCCCAGTGGACGGCCAGGGTGGTCTTGCCGACGCCGGCCATGCCGGACACGACCACCACGACCGGGCCGTTGCCGCCCTCGGCGGAGACCAGCTTGTCGAGCCGGCGCAGCGGCTCGTCGCGACCGAGGAACGTCCGGGCCGGCGGCGGGAGCTGGGCCGGTGCGGTGCGCTCGTGCGCGGCCGCGCGGAGGATCCGCCGGTGCAGCTCGCGCAGGTTCTCGCCGGGGTCGACGCCGAGCTCCTCCGCGAGCAGCCGGCGGGTGCGCTCGAAGGCGGCCAGCGCCTCACCGCGCCGGTCGGCCCGGGCCAGCGACGTCATGAGCTGGCCCTGCAACCGCTCGCGCAGCGGGTGCTGCTCGGCCAGCGCGGCCACCTCGCCACCGATCTCGCGGTGCCGGCCGAGCTCCAGCTCGAGGTCGAAGCAGTCCTCGTAGGCGGCCAGCCGCAGCTCGTGCAGACGCGCCACCTCGGCGCGGACCCGGTCGCCGTAGTCCTCGCCCTCGTAGGCGGTCGTGCCGCGCCACAGCCCGAGCGCCTTGCGCAGTGCCCGCCGCGCGTCGGGAGCCAGGCCGTCGGCGCGCAGTCGACCGGCCCGGACGACCAGGGTCTCGAACGCGTCGGCGTCGATCCGGCCCGGCGGCACGGTCAGCACGTAGCCGGCCGGCGCCTTGTCGAGCAGCTCGTCACCGAGGGCGCGGCGGAGGTGGTGGATGAGGACCCGGATGGCACCGCGCCGGCTCTCCTCGGCGGCGCCCTTCTCCCATAGCGCCTCGGCCAGCACCTCGACCGGGATCGCGCGGCCGGACTCGGCCAGCAGGTTGGCGAGCACCACCCGATGCTGGCGGGCGGCCAGCACGACCGGATCGGCGTCCGCGCGCAGCACGCGCAGCGGGCCCAGCACCTCGAACCGCATGGGATCTCCCGTTGGTTACCATGGCAAAGACGGTTACTCACGTTAGCGCACGTGCGCCATCCCTTGCTGGTTCAGCCAACGCAGATCCAACATCGGCCTTGCACAGTAGGCATCGGCCGCTTCGCCCTGCGCGCAGCCGGCCGCCGAGGGGGGTTGACGCGGCCAACGGGGGGCCGCGTCCTCCCTCTGCTCGCGCCCTGGTCAACCGCGGGGCGGGTCTTCCTTTTCCTTCTCGCGGCGCAGGTCCTCCTCGCGCCGGCGTAGGTCGGCCTCCCAGCGGTCGAACATCTCCTTGTCGTCCGCGGGGCGTTGGTCGAGCGACTTGAGGAACTCGGGGTCGTCGTCGGGCGCCTGCGGGCGTGGCCGTGCCTTCTCGGGGAAACCACCGCCGGCCCGCCACTGCCCGCCCGCGGCCTGCCCCTGCCGCCGCGGCCGGCCCGCGAGGAACCAGGCGATGCCGCCGACCAGCGGGAAGAACAGGATGATGAGCACCCAGACGAGGCGCGGCAGCGCCCGGATCTCGCCCTCGTCGGCGGACAGGCAGCTGATCAGCGCGGCCACGGCCAGCACGAGCTGGACCACGAAGAGAAGACCGTAGAGGCGCACCATGCGGACATGATGGACCGCCCGCCCCGGTCGAGGCCACCCCGGAGGGCTCTTCAGAGCAGGAAGAGCATCAACAGGCCGAGAATGGCATACGCCGGCGCGATCAGCGCGGCGATGAGCAGCATCCGTGGCGTCGCCCCGGAGACGGGCCGCGAGCTGCCCGAGAGCTGCCGCACGCGGCCCAGTGCCCACAGCCCGGCCACGCCCCACCCGGCGATCGCGACGGCGGCGAACACCGCGCCCGGCGCGCCGTGCCGCACCGCGAACCGGGCGGCCAGCACCGCGGTCACCGACAGCGTCAACATGGTGCGCCCCCAGGCCAGCCGGGTGCGCACCCAGGCGACCCCCGTGTCGACGACTGTGTGGCTTCCGAGGCCTGGACTGACAGTCGGCCTGGAGGACCCGGGCCCCGGCGGGGCCGAATCAGGCGGACCGTCAGTCGGCCCGGACCCCTGCGGGGCCGGATCAGGCACGGGCGGCCTGCACCAGGACGGCGGCGACGAGCAGCAGCGCGCCGACGGCGACGAGGATGGACAGCAGGGCCGGGAAGCGCGAGGGCGGCAGGTCACGGCGCAGCCGCATCGCGCGCTCCGCGCGGGCCCAGTGGTCGACCGCGCGCAGGGCGACGAAGCCGCCGAGCACGAGCAGTGCCACCGCGATCACCTCGCGGAGGTGGGCGATGCCGAGCACCGGCAGGAACTGTGCCGCCGCCAGCCCGCCGGCGACCAGCGCGAGCGCGGTGCGGATCCAGGCGAGGAACGTACGCTCGTTGGCCAGCGAGAACCGGTAGTCCGGCGTCTCACCCTCGTCCTGGGGATCGAACCACCGCGTGACCACGGTTCGATTATTGCCTCGACAGGACCCCATAACCTGGGTCGGTGACCGAACTGGACATCCCCGCCCTGCGCGCCGCCTACGACAGCCAGCTCCGTGCCTTCGATCCCGAGCTGCCCGGCGTGACCGTCGAGTTCGACGGCCCGGTCAAGCGGGCGTCCGGGATGATGGGCGGCGGTTACATCGTCTACCAGGACCTGGGCGGCCTCGCCGGCCCGGAGCTCGACGCGCTGATCGCGCGCCAGCGTGACCATTTCCGCGACCGGAGCGAGCAGGTCGAGTGGAAGCTGCACGCGCACGACGAGCCGGCCGACCTCGCGGAGCGGCTCACCGCCCACGGCTTCGAGCCCGAGGAGCTGGAGACCGTCGTGATCGGCCCGGTCGCCCCGCTGGCGGCGGCCTTGCCGGTGCTGCCGACCGGCGTACGCCTGCGTGATGTCACCGACCGCACCGACTTCGACCGCATCGTGCGGATGGAGGAGGCGGTCTGGTCCGACGACCGGTCCTGGATCGCCGACATGCTGCACGAGGAGATCACCCACCACCCGACCGACCTCGCCGTCACCGTCGCCGAGGACGTCGAGACCGGCGAGGTGGTCAGTGCCGGCTGGGTCCGTTTCGTGCCCGGCACCGCGTTCGCCACGCTCTGGGGCGGCTCGACGCTGCCGGCCTACCGGCGGCGCGGCATCTACCGCGCGCTGGTCGCGCACCGGGCCCGGCTGGCCGCGGCCAACGGCTACACGCTGCTCCAGGTCGACGCGTCCGCCGACAGCCGCCCCATCCTCGAACGCCTGGGTTTCGTGGCGGTCACCACCACCACGCCCTACGTCTACCATCCGTGATCGTGGCTGAGCTGACCGATCACGAGCGGGCGACCCTGAAACGGGCGGCCTTCGGCGTGGTCTACCTCGTCTCCAACGCCGATCCCGGCTTCCTGTCGATGCTGCGCGAGAGCGTCGCCGCCTCCGGTGCGTTCACCGGCGCCCGCGGGCTGGCCCGCGACGTGCTGACCAGCGGCAGCCTGCCCCGCTTCCCGCGCAAGGACCCGGGCGGGGTGGAGGCCGAGGTGCTGCCGGCGCTGACCGCGTCGCTGGGCATCCTGCGGGCGAAGGCGCCCGACGAGGTCGACAACTACCGCGACGCGGTGCTGGCGGCGGCGCAGCGGGCCGCCGAGGCCAGCCACGGTGTCAACGCGTCCGAGGCGGCCGTCCTGGCCAAGGTGCGCGCCGCGCTCGCCTGACCGGCGTGACCCGTGTCACGCTGATGCTCGGCGGAGTGGACCCTACTGGCGGGTAAGTTAGCGCTGGGTGTCAGGTGGGCAACTCCACACCGCCCCGCGATTGACCGGGCGCTCGACCGCCCGGCAGGCTGCGGCCTGAATGAGCGTTAACCCAACCAGGAGGGTCGTCGAAACGCATGAATATCGTCGTCCTCGTCAAGCAGGTGCCTGACTCCGGCTCGGAGCGCGGCCTCGCTGGCGACAACACGGTCGAACGTCAGTCGGCCAACAACGTCATCAACGAGATGGACGAGTACGCCATCGAGGAGGCGTTGCGGATCCAGGCCGCAGAGGGCGGCGAGGTCACGATCCTCACGATGGGCCCCGAGCGCGCCGCGGAGTCGATCCGCAAGGCGCTGTCGATGGGCCCCGACAAGGCCGTCCACGTCATCGACGACGCGCTGCACGGCTCGTGCGCGCTGAGCACGTCGAAGGTGCTGGCCGCCGCGCTCGGCACGCTCAACCCCGACCTGGTCATCGCCGGCGCCGAGTCCACCGACGGCCGGGTGCAGGTCATGCCGCACATGATCGCGGAGCGGCTCGGCATCGCCGCCCTGACCGGCGCCCGCAAGCTGACCGTCGACGGCGGCACGCTGACCATCGAGCGCCAGACCGAGGAGGGGTACGAGGTCGTCACCGCCGCCACGCCCGCCGTCGTCAGTGTCTGGGACACCATCAACGAGCCGCGGTACCCGTCCTTCAAGGGCATCATGGCCGCCAAGAAGAAACCTGTGCAGACGCTCGCGCTGGCCGACCTGGGCATCGAGGCGGGCGAGGTCGGTTTCGCCGGCGCCTCCTCCGAGGTGGTCGAGCACGCCAAGCGCCCGCCGCGCCAGGGTGGCCAGAAGGTCGCCGACGACGGCAACGGCGGCGCCGCGCTGGTCGAGTTCCTGTCGTCCGAGAAGTTCGTCTGAGCAGGGGGAGGCAAACATGGCTGAGGTACTGGTCCTGGTCGAGGCCACCCGCGACTTCACGGTCAAGAAGGTCACGCTCGAGCTGCTGACGCTGGCGCGCCAGATCGGGTCGCCGGCGGCGGTCGTGTTCGGCGCGAGCGGCGCCGCGGCGGCGATGAGCGAGAAGCTCGGCGAGTACGGCGCGGAGAAGATCTACACCGGCGAGGGCGACGAGATCGACGGTCACCTGGTCTCGCCGAAGGCGACCGCGCTGGCCTCGCTCGTGACCCGCGTGCAGCCCGCGGCGGTGCTGCTGCCCTCGACCCAGGAGGGCAAGGAGATCGCCGGCCGGCTCGCCGTCAAGCTCGACAACGGCCTGCTCACCGACGTGGTCGAGCTGACCGCGGACGGTGTGGCCACCCAGCCGGCGTTCGCCGGCCAGGTCATCGTCAAGTCGAAGGTGAGCCGGGGCATCCCGCTGGCCACCGTCCGGCCCAACTCGATCGCCCCCACCCCGGCGGCCGCGACCCCGCAGGTCGAGGCGCTCGAGGTCAGCCTGGGCGCGGCCGACACGCTGGCCAAGGTCGTCGACCGGGTCGTCGAGCAGAAGGGCTCCCGCCCGGAGCTGACCGAGGCGTCGGTCGTCGTCTCCGGCGGCCGCGGCGTCGGCAGCGGCGACAACTTCAAGCTGGTCGAGGAGCTGGCCGACCTGCTCGGCGGCGCCGTCGGCGCGTCCCGCGCGGCGGTCGACTCGGGCTTCTACCCGCACCAGTTCCAGGTCGGGCAGACCGGCAAGACCGTCTCGCCGCAGCTCTACATCGCACTGGGCATCTCCGGCGCGATCCAGCACCGGGCCGGCATGCAGACCTCGAAGACGATCGTCGCGGTCAACAAGGACGCCGAGGCGCCCATCTTCGAGCTGGCCGACTACGGCGTGGTGGGCGACCTGTTCAAGGTCGTCCCGCAGGCCGCCGAGGAGATCCGCAAGCGCAAGTGACCTGCCCTTCCGCCCGGCCACGCCAGCGTGGCCGGGCGGTGCGGGTGGTAAGGACCGCACGGGGCTACGCTGAACCGTGATGGCATACCTGGACCACGCCGCCACGACGCCGATGCTCGACGAGGCCATCGAGGCCTACGCCGCCACGGCCCGGGAGGTCGGCAACCCCTCGTCGCTGCACGCCGCTGGGCGCTGCGCGCGCCGGCACGTCGAAGAGTCCCGCGAGCGGATCGCGGCCGCCCTCGGCTCCCGGCCCTCCGAGGTGATCTTCACCGGCGGTGGCACCGAAGCCGACAACCTCGCCGTCAAAGGCATCTTCTGGGCGCGCCGGGCGGAGAGTCCGGGCCGGATCCGGGTGATCGCCAGCGCGGTGGAGCACCACGCCGTGCTCGACTCGGTCGAGTGGCTGGTCCGGCACGAGGGCGCCGTCGCCACCTGGCTGCCGGTCGACCCGGCCGGCAAGGTCGACCCGGCCACCCTGGCCGAGGCCCTCGACGACGACGTCGCCCTGGTCACCGCCATGTGGGCCAACAACGAGGTGGGCACGGTCCAGCCGGTCGCCGACCTGGCCGCGTTGGCCGCGGCCGCCAAGGTGCCGTTCCACACCGACGCCGTGCAGGCGGTCGGCCAGGTGCCGGTCGACTTCGCCGCGAGCGGTGCCGCCGCGCTCACCGTGACCGGCCACAAGGTCGGCGGCCCGGTCGGCGTGGGCGCGCTGCTGCTCGGCCGCGACGTCACTGTCACGCCGCTGTCGCACGGCGGCGGCCAGGAGCGCGACGTGCGCTCCGGCACCCTCGACGCGCCCGGCATCGTCGCGTTCGCGGTCGCGGTCGAGACCAGCGTCAAGACCCAGCGGGAGTACGCGGCCCGCGTCTCCGCCCTGCGCGACGCACTGGTCGCCGGCGTCCGCGGGGTCGTCCCCGACGTGATCTACAACGGCGACCCGGTCGACCGGCTGCCCAGCAACGCGCACTTCTCCTTCCCGGGCTGCGAGGGCGACGCGCTGCTGCTCCTCCTGGACGCCCAGGGCGTCGCCTGCTCGACGGGCTCCGCCTGCTCGGCCGGGGTGGCCCAGCCGAGCCACGTGCTGCTCGCGATGGGCAACGCGGACGACCGGGCACGCTCCTCGCTGCGCTTCACCCTGGGCCACACCTCGACCCAGGCCGACGTCGACGCCCTGATCAGCGCCCTGCCGGCGGCGGTGGAGCGGGCCCGCCGCGCGGGAATGATCAAGTCGTCCCGCTAGGCAGCGCGTACCCTTGCGGCCGTGAGGGTTTTAGCAGCGATGTCCGGCGGGGTCGACTCCGCCGTGGCCGCCGCGCGCGCCGCGGCGGGCGGGCATGACGTCACCGGCGTGCACCTGGCGCTGTCCCGCAACCCGCAGACCTACCGGTCGGGGGCGCGGGGGTGCTGCACGCTGGAAGACTCCCGGGACGCCCGGCGGGCCGCCGACGTGATCGGCATCCCGTTCTACGTGTGGGACATGGCCGACCGCTTCCACGAGGACGTCGTCGACGACTTCGTCGCGGAGTACGCCGCCGGCCGCACCCCGAACCCCTGCCTGCGCTGCAACGAGAAGATCAAGTTCGCGGCGGTGCTCGACCGGGCGATCGCGCTCGGCTTCGACGCCGTGGTCACCGGGCACCACGCCCGGCTCGGCGCCGACGGCCTGCTGCGGCGCAGCGTCGACCTCGCCAAGGACCAGTCGTACGTGCTGGCCGTCCTCACCCGCGAGCAACTCGACAGGTCGATGTTCCCGCTCGGCGACACGACCAAGGCCCAGGTCCGCGAGGAGGCCGCCGCGCGCGGCCTGTCGGTGGCCGACAAGCCCGACTCGCACGACATCTGCTTCATCGCCGACGGCGACACCCGCGGCTTCCTGGCCGACCGGCTGGGGGAGGAGCCCGGCGACATCGTCGACGCGCTGACCGGAGCGGTGGTCGGCTCGCACGCGGGCGCCTACGGCTACACGGTCGGTCAGCGCCGCGGCCTCAACATCGGGGTCCCGGCACCCGACGGCAAGCCGCGCTACGTCCTGTCGATCACACCGGTGACCAACACGGTGACGGTCGGGCCGGTCGAGGCGCTCGAGGTGTCGACGGTGTCCGGCGAACGTCCGGTGTGGACGGGCGGCGCGCTGCCGGACGGGCCGGTGGAGTGCGAGGTGCAGTTGCGCGCGCATGGCACCCCGGTGCCCGCGGTCGTCACGCTTCAGGACGGCGCGCTGGTCGCATCGCTGCGGAGCCCGGCGCGTGGGGTCGCGCCCGGCCAGGCGGTGGTGGCCTACCGTCCGGACGCGGCCGGCGACATCGTCCTCGGCTCGGCCACGATCCGCTAGTCGCCCGCCAGGGCGAAGCGTTCCGCGTGCACCTGGCGCTTGGGCACCCCGATCTCCCTCAGCGACCGCAGCACGGCGTCCGTCATCGCGGGCGGCCCACAGACGTACACGTCGCGGTCCATGATGTCCGGGACGAGCGCCGTCAGGCTCGCGGGCGCGAAGGGCTGGAACGGCGGCAGGCCCGAGCCCGTGCGGCCGGCGAGCACGTGCAGTGTGACGCCCTGCTCGGTGACGTAGTGCTCCAACTCCGCGAGCAGCACCGCGTCCTCCTCGCGGGGCACCCGGTAGAGCACCGTCACCGGACCGTCCAGCTCGCCGAGCAGCGACCGGATCGGGGTGATGCCGACGCCGCCCGCGATGAGCAGCGTGGCCTCGCGGGTGCGGTGCAGCGTGGTGAACGCGCCGTACGGGCCCTCGACGAAGACCTTCGCACCGACCGGCAGGTCCCGTAGCCCCGCGCTGGTCTTCCCGACCGCCCGGGCGGTCAGTCGCAGCACCTGGCCGTCCGGCGTCGACGAGATCGAGAACGGGTTGGCCTGCCACCAGCGGCCCTTGGTCAGGAAGCGCCAGACGAAGAACTGGCCGGCCCGCGCCTCGAGCCCGGCCAGGTCACGCCCCGTGACGTAGACCGAGGTGACGTTGTGGGCCTCCGGCACCACGGCGGCGACCCGCAGCTTGTGCCGGGCGTTGCGGAGCAGCGGCGTGACCACCCGCCCGTGCAGCAGGGAGACGATCACCAGGCCCCAGAGCCCCCACCAGTACGCCGTGGTCAGCGGGTTGGCCCGGAAGCTGCTGCCCTCGTAGAGCTGGTGCAGCAGGGCGAGCGCGACGGCCGCGTACAGCAGCATGTGGATCGTGTGCCAGAGCTCGTAGGAGAGGCGGCGGCGGGCGAACCGCACGGAGAGTGCCACCACGACCACGATGACCGAGACCGCGAGCATGCCGTAGAGCGTCGGCGGGATGCCGAGGAAGACGTCGATCTGGTCGAGCACGGAGATGTCGCTGAGTCGTGCGTACCCCGTCAGGATGAAGCTCGCGTGCAGCACCACCGCCCAGAACAGGGCGAACCCGGTCCAGCGGTGCCAGGCGGTGAGCTTGTCGGGGCCGATCCAGGTGTCCAGCCACGGCAGGCGGGCCACCAGCAGGAATTGCAGCATCATCAGCAGCGCGGCGTGCAGGGCGCAGAACTTGGCGATGCCGATCAGGTCGTTCTTCGCCGGTGCGCCCGTGAAGAACAGGATCTCGACGACCACCACGTTGAACGCCAAGCCGGCCCACACGGCGATCCGCGCGATCCGGGCCTGGTTGGGGGTGGCCGCCCGACCGGCCCGGGCCGTCGGCGAGGCGGTCGCGTCGGCAGCGGTCATCAGTGAATCTCCTGTCGGTGGTGCTCCTCGATATGACTACGGGATTCCGGCGAGAGTAGTTCAGCTAGGGTCGCTGCATGCTCACCCGCGCGTGGGGAATCGCCCGATCGTTGGTTATCTATCACGGCCAGCCCGGCCGGCACCGTCGGCTCGTCCGCTTCTACGGGCAGTTCCTCGGGCCCGGCGACGTCGCCTTCGACATCGGCGCGCACGTCGGCAGCCGGGTCCGGGCCTGGCGCAAGCTCGGTGCCCGGGTCATCGCCGTCGAGCCGCAGCCCGACTGCCTGCGGGTGCTGCGCACCTTCTTCGGCCGGGACGGCCAGGTGGTGATCGCGCCGGTCGCGGTCGGCGCGGCGCCGGGGACGGCGCAACTCGCGCTCTCGACGGCGACGCCCACGGTCTCGACGCTCTCGACCGCGTGGCGTGACACGGTCGCCACCGACAGCAGCTTCGCCAAGGTCCGCTGGGACCGCACGGTCGAGGTGCCGGTCACGACCTTGGACGACATGATCAGGGAGTACGGCGTACCGGCGTTCTGCAAGATCGATGTGGAGGGTTTCGAGGCCGACGTGCTGGCCGGGCTCTCGCAGCCGGTCCGGGCGCTGAGCTTCGAATATCTCCCGATGGCGCACGACGCCGGCCTCGCGGTGCTGGGGCAGGTCGAGTCGCTGGGCGATTACGAATACAACTACTCGCCGGTGGAGACCATGCGCTGGGCACGGCCGTCGTGGCTGACGGCGGCGGAGTTGGTCGCGCTGCTCGGCGAGGTGCGCCCGACGGGCCGCTCCGGCGACGTCTACGCCCGCCTACGCACGTCGTGAGTCTGGTTCTCTGACCGTGGCCGCCGGTACGGTCCACGGCATGGACTCGTTGCCGCGCACGATGTGGACGCTGTTCGAGCCGATCCACGACGTCACCTACTTCGCGCCGGAGGCGAGGGCGGCGTTCGAGGCGGCCAACCTGCGCGGCTTCTGGCGCGGCTACTTCGCGGGCCGCGCCGCCCCGCTGGGCGCGGTCGACGCGGCGCCGGTGACCGCGCTGTTCTGGGGCTTCGCGCCCGGCATGGTGGCTCGGGCGCTGCCCGACGTGTGGTCGCGGGCGACGCCCGCGGAGGCGCTGGCGGCCCGCGCGGCGGGCGCCCGCAAGTCGCTGGAGTCGCTGCTCGCCGACGCCGGCCCGGTCGACGAGGCCGCGGCGCTGCTGCGCGAGGCGGCGTCCGCGGTGCCGACGGCGGGCCGCGCGCTGGGCGCCGCCAACGCGGCCCTGCCGTGGCCGACGGACCCGATCGACGTGCTCTGGCAGGCGGCCACGATCCTGCGCGAACACCGCGGCGACGGCCACGTGGCGGCGCTGCTGGTGGCGGGCCTGGACGGGGCGGAGACGGGCGTCTGGCGATCGTCGATCGACCAGCGCCGGGCCTATCTGCAGCCGGCCCGCGGCTGGTCCGACGAGGAATGGTCGGCCGCGGCGGCGCGCCTGCGCGACCGCGGCTGGCTCGACGGGTCCGGGGCGGCGACCAAGGAGGCGCTGGACGCCCGCGACGAGATCGAGTCGATCACGGACCGCCTGGCCGCCGCACCCTGGCAGCACCTCGGCGAGCGCGGGGTGGCCCGCCTGCGCGAGGTGCTCCGGCCGCTGTCGGTCCGCGCCCGCGCGGCGCTGCCGACCGAGACGCCGATCGGCCTGCCGCCGGTGGAGTAGACGTTGGCGGAGCGCCGGGTTGCCGGCCCCGGCGCGGATCGGGTGGCGTTCCCGGTCGGGACGTCCGTCGGCATAGCTGGCGGGACCGGCTTGGTTTCCGACGGAGCGCGCCGCGACGTCCGTCAGCCGGCCGTTGTCGATCGACCTGTAGCGGCAGTAGGCGAACGTGCCTCCGCGGTGTGAGCGGTGAGACAGCGTCCGTGGGCATGAAGCCGCAGGTCACGAGGTTTTCCTCAACAGGAACCGCGGAATGGGCGCGGGACCTGACGAGCCGTCCCGGGGCGCTCCCGCCACGACCCGCCTTCGCAACAGCAGGCGTCACGGGTGCGTGGCGCCAGGGGGTGTCAACGATGAAACTCACGCCGCGCTTCGCATTGGACATGTTCTTCCTGCTCGGTGGCGTCTTCCTGCTGGTGGCCGCGATGACCTTCACCGCCGGCACGGCGGGGTGGCTCGCCTTCGCGGTCGGCGCAGCGGTGACGCTGGTGGGCGGTCTCAGCGCCGCCCGGGCGACCCAGCCGGCCTGGCGGGTCGGGCACGGCCTCCTCGCGGTGGCCGGGCTCTGGACCCTGGTCGCCGCCCTGACCTTCACGGGCGCCACGCAGACCTGGCTGGTCTTCGCCAACGCGGCCCTGCTCGGGGCGCTGGCTGTCGCCGATTTGGTCGGCCACGAGGTGACGACCGAGCGGGTGGTGCACGAGCTGGTCGTGAAGAACACGCCGCAGGAGAGCGAGCCCTTGCGGGCCGCCTGACCTGAAAGCGGAACCACGAAGGGTGGCGGGCCTGGCGCCCGCCACCGTGGCATGTCCACCCACGCACGGCCCTCACCCCGACGTGGCCAGACCGGAAGTGCGGAGCGGCGGGCGGGCCTTACGGCGGCGCGGCCTGGCGTCGACGGTGGCGATCGTGGCTGTGAGGCGGCGGGTCAGCCGGTGGCGTGGGCTGGCGCCGACCGCGAGTGCCGCGGATCTGCCGTTACGCGCCCGGGTTGAGCGGGCGGTAGCGGCCCAGCCACTCTGCCAGCTCGTCCGCCGGCATCGGGCGGGCGTAGAACCAGCCCTGGGCCACGTGGCAGCCGACCGAGCGGAGCAGGCGCCACGTGCGTTCGTCCTCGACGCCTTCCGCGACCACCCGCAGGCCCAGAGCGCCCGCCAGGTCGATGACCGTGCGGACGATCGCGTGGTCGTCGGCGTCCGTGGCCATGCCCAGGACGAACGAGCGGTCGACCTTCACCTCCGTCAGCGGCAGCCGGCGCAGGTGTTGCATCGACGAGTAGCCCGTGCCGAAGTCGTCGAGGGCGATCGCCACCCCCAGCTTCGCCAGCTCCGAGATCGTGGCCAGCACCCGGCGCGGGTCGGCCATCAGCGCGCCCTCGGTGATCTCCAGTTGCAGGTGGTCGGCCGGTACGGCGAAGCGCGCCAGGCGGTCCCTGATCTGGTCGACGATCTCCAGCGTGTGCAGGTCGCGGATGCTGACGTTGACCGCGGCCCGTAGGCAGACGCCCGCCGCCTGCCACTTCGCGAGCTGCTCGATGACGTCGTCGACCACGCGGCGGGTCAGCAGCCGCATCACCGCGCTCTGCTCGGCCACCTTGATCAGCTCTTCGGGGTCGACCATGCCGCGTTTCGGGTGCCGCCAGCGCAGCAGGGCCTCGACACCCACCACGGCGCCGGTCTGGATCTCGATCTGTGGCTGGTAGTACATGGTGATCTCGCCGGCCGCCGGTGTGGCCGCCAGGTCGGGGTCGAGCGCCCGCCGCAGGTCGCCGAGCAGGCTGAGCCGCTCGGGCGTGTTGTGGTCGGACTCCGGCGCGTAGACGACGACCGTGTCGCGGCGGTGCTTGGCGTCGTACATCGCGACGTCCGCGTGCCGCATCAGCGTCGCGAAGTCCTCGCCGTGCTCCGGGTAGAGCGCGATGCCGATCGAGCCCGCCACGTCCAGCGGCAGGCCGTCGAGGGCGACCGGCTCCGACAGCGTCGCCACGATGCGGTCGGCCAGGGCACGCGCCTCGGCCGCGTCGGTCAGCCGGGGCGTGAGGATCGCGAACTCGTCGCCACCGAGGCGGGCGACCACGTCGTTGCGGCCCACGAGGCGTTCCAGCCGGCCGCTCACCTCGATCAGCAACTGGTCGCCGACCGCGTGCCCGAGGGCGTCGTTGACGTGCTTGAACCGGTCGAGGTCGAGCAGCAGCAGCGCGAAGTGCCGGTCCGGCGCGCCGGCCGCCGCCCGGGCCGCGTGCAGGGTCGCCTGCTCCTGCACCTCGGAGAGCAGCGCCTTACGGTTGGCCAGGCCGGTGAGCGGGTCGAGCCGGGCCAGATGCTCCTGTTCGGACGACAGCCGCGACATGCGGTAGACCGCGAACAGCGGCACCAGCATCAGCGGGATCAGCGCGACGCTCCGCGACGCCGGCCCGCCGACCAGGACCGGCGCGAGCAGCAGCAGCGCGCCGACGGAGAGCGACTCGAACGCGATGCCCTGGCGGAACGTGTTCCACCAGTTGCCGCCGGAGTGCAGCCGGACCGCGACGGTCACCGTGCCGTACTTGACGACGAACCAGGCGACGGCCGCCACGGTCGCCGCGACCACGTCGATCCAGACAGGACCGGACCCTTCGGCGAACGCGGTCTCCTGCAGGCCGACCAGGACCGCCTCGGCCGCGCCCAGCGCCAGCGCGTACTGGGCGATGTTGAAGATCGCGCGCCAGGTCGTGTGGTGCAACTGCGTGGCGGACACGACGACCGCGGCGGCCTGTACGAGCACCGCCGGGCCGAGACCCCAGGCGAGCAGGATCGCGAAGGTGAAGCAGATGGACGGGAAGACCGCGGAGCTCTGCCGGCGGCCGGGCGGCGCGAAGGGCCGGTAGTCACAAAGGACGGCCAGCGTCGCCATCACCCAGAAGGCGGCTGGCAGCCCGGGTAGCTCCTGCGGCAATCGGCTGATCGGCACCGCGCACACGAGCACGGCGAGGGCGACGACGACGGCGACGAAGGTGAAGAACGACGCGGCCCGTTCGGCGGGAACGGTGTTACGCCGCGCGGCAGCGTCCATCGCACCTCCCCGCTCGCCCCACAGCGCGCGCCCCCCGGCGCCGGCCAAAGTCCACTAAAGATCCCACTTTATGGGCGCCATTTGCCAACCGAGCGAAACGGACAGAGTCGTGATTAAGTTGGAATACACGGCAAGCGGGCAGCTTTCTGCCGATAGCAGTCAGCTCAGGAGTCGTCACTCACCGCAGCGGCACGGGCCGCGTCGGGCCCGTCGGAGAGAAGAACGCGCAGGCCAGCCTCGTCGAGGATGGGGACCTTGAGGGACACGGCCTTGTCGTACTTGGAGCCGGGATTGTCGCCTACGACGACAAAGTCGGTCTTCTTGGATACTGAACCGGTCACCTTGCCGCCCCGGCTGCCGATCGCCTCGGCGGCCTGGTCGCGGGAGAACTCGGCGAGCGTGCCGGTGACCACGACCGTCAGGCCCTCGAGCGGCCGCGGACCCTCGTCGGTGCGCTCCTCGGCCATCCGGACGCCGGCCGCGCCCCACTTGCGCACCACCTCGCGGTGCCAGTCGACCGCGAACCACTCCTTGAGACTCACCGCGATCGTCGGGCCCACGCCGTCGACACCGGACAGTTCCTCGACCGACGCCTCGTCGATGCGCTCGACCGACTCGAAGTGGCGGGCCAGCGCCTGGGCCGCGGTGGGGCCGACGTGCCGGATGGAGAGCGCGACCAGCACCCGCCAGAGCGGGCGCGCCTTGACCTCTTCGAGGTTGTCGAGCAGCTTGACCGCGTTGCTGCCGAGCGTGCCGTCCTTGTTGACGAAGAACGGGCAGTCGCGCAGCGCCAGCGCGTCGATGTCGAACAGGTCGCCCTCGTCGGTGATCACGCCGCACTCGAGCAGCGCGGTCGCCGCCTTGTAGCCGAGCACCTCGATGTCGAGGGCACCCCGCCCGGCCAGGGCGAAGACCCGTTCGCGGAGTTGCGCGGGGCACGACCGGGCGTTGGGGCAGCGGATGTCGACGTCGCCCTCCTTGGCCGGGGCGAGCGGCGTGCCGCAACTCGGGCAGTGCGTGGGCATCTCGAACGCCCGGGCGTCGTCGGGGCGCAGCCCGATCACGGGGCCGAGCACCTCGGGGATGACGTCGCCGGCCTTGCGCAGCACGACGGTGTCGCCGATCAGCACGCCCTTGCGCTCGACCTCGCGGGCATTGTGGAGCGTGGCCAGCGCGACGGTCGAGCCCGCCACCTTGACCGGCTCGAGCACGGCGAACGGGGTCACCCGGCCGGTGCGGCCCACGTTGACCTGGATGTCGAGCAGCTTGGTGTTGACCTCTTCCGGCGGGTATTTGAACGCGATCGCCCAGCGCGGGGCCTTGCTGGTCGAGCCGAGCCGGCCCTGCAGCGCGATCTCGTCGACCTTGACCACCACGCCGTCGATCTCGTGCTCGACGTCGTGCCGGTGCTCGCCGTAGTAGGCGATGTAGTCGTCGACCCCCGCGAGGTCGTCGACGACCTTCCACCGGTCGCTGGTCGGCAGGCCCCACCGGCGCAACGACTCGTAGGCGTGGGACTGCGACCTCGGCTGGAAGCCCCGACGGGCGCCGATGCCGTGGACCACCATGCGCAACGGTCGTGAGGCGGTGATCCGCGGGTCCTTCTGGCGCAGGCTGCCGGCGGCCGCGTTGCGCGGGTTGGCGAACGGGGCCTTGCCCTCCTCGACCAGGCCGGCGTTGAGGTCGGCGAAGGCCGAGATCGGGAAGTAGACCTCGCCGCGCACCTCCAGCAGGTCGGGCACGTCCGTGCCGGTGAGCCGCTCGGGGATGCCCGCGATCGTGCGGACGTTGCCGGTGACGTCCTCACCGGTGCGCCCGTCGCCGCGCGTCGCACCGCGGACCAGCCGCCCCTGCTCGTAGGTCAGGTTGATCGCCAGGCCGTCGACCTTGAGCTCGCAGAGGAACCGCACCGGGCCACCCGCGTCGCGAACCGTGCGCTCGGCCCAGGCCGCCAGCCCCTCGGTGCTGAACACGTTGTCGAGACTGAGCAGCCGCTCCAGGTGCTCGACGGCCCGGAACTCGGTGGTGAACCCGCCCACCCGCTGGGTCGGCGACTCCGGGGTGCGCAGCGCGGGGAACTCGTCCTCGAGCGCGATCAGGTCGCGCATCAGCGCGTCGAAGTCGGCGTCGGAGACCGTCGGCGCGTCGAGCACGTAGTAGCGGTAGGTGTGCCCGTCGATCTCCTCGGCCAGCGACTTGTGCCGCTCCCGCGCGGAGGCAGGCGGCTCCTTGCCCGCGGCCGCCGCCTGGGCGGGCGTCACCGACTGGGAAAGGGCGTCCTCGGACACGCCGTCACACCTCCGGACTAGTGCTGCTCTCTCAAAGCAACCTAGCCCGCCGGTACGACAAAAGCTCAGACCTCGAAAACGAGACAGAACGGGTGTCCCGCCGGGTCCTCGAAGACCCGGAAATCCGCCCCGTCGCCCGGCAGCCGCTTGGCGCCCAGCGCGATCGCCGCCGCCTCCGCCCGGTCGATGTCGTCGACCATCACGTCGAGGTGCATCTGCTGCGGTCGCTCGGGGTCGGGCCAGCGCGGCTCGCGCAGGTCGGTCGCCGCCTGGAAGGCGATCCGGACGTGGTCGTCGGAGACCACCACCCAGTCCTCGCGCTTGTGCGTGACGGGCATGCCGAGCAGCTCACTGTAGAAACCGGCCAGGGCGGCAGGATCCGGACAGTCGATCACGACGTTGTAGAGGCGGCCGATCATGCGGGACATCTTTCCCCACCGCGCCGCCGGCTACTCCTCGACCAGCCGATGTCCGGCGTCGCGGCAGGCCGCCAGCACGTCGCGGGCGTAGGACACGGACGCGCCCGCGAGGCCGCACGTCGGCGTGACCACGACCTGGCGGCCGAGCAGGTCCCGCCCGAAGCCGAGCTGACCCCAGACCGCCCGTACCCGATCGACCAGATCCTTGTGGTCCGGCGCCCGCGCACCGCTGGTCGGCGCCACGCCGGCCAGCAGACCGACGCCGGCGTCGATCGCCTCGCCGAGCGGATCCAGCGCCGTGACCAGCGAGAGGTCGAGCGACAGTGCGGAAGCACCGGCCGCGACCAGGAGCGACACGGGTACGTCGGCCGCGCAGCAGTGGAACACCACCGGCGCCCCGACCCGGTCGACCAGCGACCGCAGCGCGTCCGTGGCGACCGACGTCTCGACGGGCCGATAGGCGCTCAGCCCGCTCTCCGTCGGCACCCGCCCGGCCAGCACCGTCGGCAGCGACGGCTCGTCGACCTGCAGCAGCACGGTCGCACCCGGCAACCGCCGCCGCACGTCGTCGACGTGCCCCCGCAGCCCCTCGGCCAGCGACGCGGTCAGGTCGCGGACCGCGCCCGGGTCGCGCAGCAGCCGCCCGCCGGCGGCCAGATCCACGTTCGAGACCAGCGTGTACGGCCCGGCCGCCTGCACCTTGACGACGCCCGTGTAGCCGTCACCCTGCTCGGTGAGCTGGTCCAGGTCGCGCTCCAGCAGGTCGAGCGCGCGACGCAGGTCGCGCCCGGGCCGGGCGGCCACCCGCCAGCGGCCCGTGTAGAGCTCGACCGGCAGGTCGACCAGGAACGCGGCCGTGCGTCCGACGATGTCGGCGCCCGGCCCCCGGTCGGGCAACTCGGCCAGGTGGGGCAGGTCGGGCAGCTCGCCGAGGACGATCCGCTGCGCCTCGGCGATGTCGGTGCCGGGCATCGAGCCGACGCCCGTCGCGCTGCCGGCCGCCCACGGCCAAGGATCACTCACGAGGAACGAGCCTACCGATCACGCGGGTACGCGTGACGGGGTGACCGTCCTTCCAGAGCCAGATGACGTCGCGGCCGAACGACTCGACCAGCAGCGCGAACGCGACCAGCAGCAGCACGAGGTTGACCCGGAACGGCAGGATGCCCGCGGTCGCGGTGACGAGCGCGATGCCCTGGGTCGCGGCGACCACCTTGCGCCAGTAGCGGGGCGGGAGCGTGCCGCTCATCCAGCGGGTCGACCAGATGCCGAGCAGGAACGCGTACCGCATGCCGCCGATCGCCAGCACCCACCACCCGGCCGACCGGGCGACGTAGAGGCTGAGCACGAGCAGCAGGAACGAGTCGGCCTCCATGTCGAACCGGGCGCCGAACGCCGAGCACGAGCGCGTACGCCGGGCGACCTGCCCGTCCACGCCGTCGAGCAGCAGGGCTACGACGACCAGGCCGACGATCGCACCGACCGCGGGCGCGTGGTCGAGGGAGTCGACGACCAGCGCCGCGACCACACCGATCAAGATCGTCCGGGCGGCCGTCACCCAGTCGGCCGGCCCGTACCTCTTGAGTCCGGTCGATGACAGTCCGTGTTGGAGAAGGATCATGGTGACAAGCGCGTACGCGATGCCGGCGAACCAGCCGGCAGTGCCGAGACCAACCGCGGCCCCCACCGCAGCAAGCACGCTGAACTGGGCAAACATGCCGACCAGGGGGCCGGATCGAACCAGGCGCATCGTTCCTCCGTGTCGTGTAGCGGCACATGGAAGTACGGGAGATGGGAATGTTCGGTTCATGAACATGACGGAGAGCCACGAATGACCTCCACGGAAAGCGCATTCTGGGTGGTCACACCGGGCACCGGCGAGATCCGACCGGCCACTGTCCCGGCTCCTCGCCCCGACGAGGTGCGCGTGCGCACGATCCGCTCCGGCGTCAGCCGGGGCACCGAGACGCTGGTGTTCCGCGGCCTGGTGCCAGCGAGCCAGCATACGGCCATGCGTGCGCCGCACCAGGAGGGTGACTTCCCCGGCCCGGTGAAGTACGGGTACCTCAACGTCGGCGTGGTCGAGGAGGGTCCGGCGGAGCTGCGCGGCCGCACGGTCTTCTGCCTCTACCCGCATCAGAGCGCGTACGTCGTGCCCGCGTCGGCGGTCGTGCCGGTGCCCGACGACGTGCCGCCGTCCCGCGCGGTGCTGGCCGGCACGGTGGAGACCGCGGTCAACGCGCTCTGGGACGCCCCGCCGCTGGTCGGCGACAAGGTCACCGTGGTCGGCGGTGGCATGGTCGGCTGCGGCGTCGCGCGCCTGCTGGCCCGGTTCCCGGGCGTCGCGGTCGAGCTCGTCGACGTCGACCCGGCGCGGGCCGCGACGGCGGCGGCGCTGGGCGTCGGGTTCGCCCATCCGGACGACGCCGCCACCGGCCGCGATCTCGTGTTCCACGCCAGCGCGTCGGAGGCGGGCCTGCGTCGAAGTTTGGAGCTGCTCCGGCCGGAGGGCACCGTGGTGGAGCTGAGCTGGTACGGCGACCGCGAGGTGACCGTCCCGCTCGGCGCCGGGTTCCACTCCGGACGGCTGCGCATCCGGGCGAGCCAGGTCGGCATGGTCGCGCCGGCCCGGCGGTCCAGTCGGTCCTATTCGGACAGGCTGGCGATCGCCCTCGACCTGCTCCGCGATCCGGCGTTCGACGCGCTGGTCAGCGCCGAGCACCCGTTCGAGCGACTGCCGGAAGTGCTACCGGAACTCGCGTCTGGCAGCCTGGCCGGGTTGTGCCACGTCATCACCTACGGAGAGTAGAGAAACACATGTTCAGCGTCACGGTGCGCGATCACATGATGGTCGCCCACAGCTTCCGCGGTGAGGTCTTCGGGCCCGCCCAGCAGCTGCACGGAGCGACCTTCCTGGTCGACGCCACCTTCCGCCGGGCCGACGTCGACGCCGACGGGATCGTCGTCGACATCGCCAAGGCCTCGGACGAGCTCAAGGCCGTCGTCGGCCAGTTCAATCTCAGGAACCTCGACGACGACCCGACGCTGAAGGGCGTCAACACGACCACCGAGGTGCTGGCGAAGGTGATCGCCGACCGGCTGGCCGAGAAGGCGCTGGCCGGAGACCTCGGCGAAGGGGGCCGTGACCTGGCCGGCATCACCGTGACACTGCACGAGTCGCACATCGCGTGGGCGAGCTACGAGCGATCGCTGTGAACCTTTCGCCGCCGGGCGGCGTACACGTCATCGTGCCGGACGACATCGACGACCCCGCGGTCCCCAGTGGTGGGAACGCGTACGACCGCAGGGTCCTCGACGGTCTGCGGGCGATCGGCTGGACGGTGCGTGAGCACCCGGTTCCGGTCGGTGCGCCGCTGGGCCCGGTGCTGGAGGCGTTGCCCGACGGCGCGGTCACCGTCGTCGACGGACTGTTGGCGGCCGGCGTGCCGGTCGAAAGGGTCCGCCGCCTCCGGCTCGTGGTGCTCGTGCACATGCTGTTCGGGGTTCCCGGCGAGCGCGAGGTGCTGCACGCCGCCGACGCGGTGCTGACCACGAGCGAATGGTGCCGGCGGGAGGTCGCCAGCCGTTACGGCGTGGCGGCCACCGCCGCACCCCCCGGCGTCGAGCCGGCCCCGGTCACGCCGCCCAGCGCGACCGGGTCCCGGCTCCTGTGCGTGGCCGCCGTGCTGCCGCACAAGGGCCAGGACGTCCTGGCCGACGCGCTGGCCATGCTGCCGGACGCCGGCTGGAGCTGCCTGTGCGTCGGCTCGCTCGAACGGGAGCCCGGCTACGCGGGCGAGGTGCGGGGCCGGGCCCCGGCGGGGATGCGGTTCGCCGGCCCGCTGGTCGGTGCCGATCTCGACGCCGCGTACGCCGACGCCGACCTGCTGGTGCTGCCGTCCCGCGCCGATTCGTACGGCATGGTGGTGACCGAGGCCCTCGCCCGGGGCATCCCGGTGCTCACCACCACCGCCCAGGGGCTGCCCGACACGCTCGGCCACGCGCCCGACGGCAGCCGGCCCGGCGTGCTGGTGCCGCCCGGCGACCCGGCCGCGCTCGCCGCCGCGCTGCGGCGCTGGCTGTCCGAACCCTCCGCCCGCGCCGCGCTGCGCTCGTCGGCCCTGCTGCGTCGTCCGACGCTGCCGGGCTGGCCGGCCACCGCGGCGCTGGCCTCCGATGTCCTGTCCACGGTCGCGATGCGGGAGAGCACGAGCAGATGACGAGTGTCCTGATGCCCAGGGTCAGTCCCAACTGGCTGCGTCTGCGTGAGGCCGCCGACGCGGCCGCACGCTCGGCCGAGCTGGTCGCGCGGGTGCGCGAGCGGTTCGCCGGCGCGGACCGGCTGGTGATCCACGACCTCGGCTGCGGCACCGGCGCGGCCGCCCGCTGGCTCGCGCCGCAGCTCCCCGCCCGGCAGCACTGGATCATGTGGGACCGCGACGCCGACCTGCTCGGCGCGGCCATGTCCGGCAAGCCCGCCGGCGTCACCGGGGCGACCCGGCAGCGCGACATCGGCACGCTGAGCGCCGCCGACCTGGCCGGCGCCGACCTGGTCACCGCGTCCGCGTTGATCGACATCCTGACGGTCGCCGAGATCGACGCGATGGCGGCCGCCTGCGCCGGGGCCGGCGTACCCGCCCTGATCACGCTCTCCGTCGTCGGGCGGGTGGAGCTGTCCCCGGCCGACCCGTTCGACGCCGAGGTCGCGGCCGCGTTCAATGCGCACCAGCGGCGGATCGTCGGCGGGCGCGCGCTGCTCGGCCCGGACGCCGTCGCCGCCCTGGACGACGCGTTCGGCCGGCACGGCATGACGACGACGCTGCGGCCCAGCCCGTGGGAGCTCGGCGCCGACGACAAGGACCTGGTCACGCCGTGGTTCCGGGACTGGTTGGCCGCGGCGGTCGAGCACGTGCCGGCATTGGGCAAACCCGCCGACGGGTACGCGCGGCGGCGGCTGGCGGAGATCGCCGAGGGCCGGCTCGCCGTGACCGTCCACCACGTCGACCTGCTGGCGATGCCGTGACGACGACCGCCGCACCACCGGTCCGGATCGTCCAGCAGGCCGCGCCGGTCGCTGTCGCTGTTGCGCCCGCCGAGCCCGCCAGGTCCGCGCTGCGGTCCCGCGTCTGGGGCTGGGTCCGGCTCGCCGCCGGCGTGGGCGTGCTGGCCGTGCTCGTCTGGCGGCTGGGCAGCGGACCGTTCCTCGACGGCCTGCGCGGCGTCGACGCCACGGCGATCGCCCTCGCCTTCGGGATCGGCGTGCTGACCACCGTGGCCTGTGCGTACCGCTGGGCGCTGGTGGCCCGCGGGCTCGGCGTCGCGATCCCGTTGCGGGAGGCGGTCGGCGCCTACTACCGGGCCCAGTTCCTCAACACCACGCTGCCCGGCGGCGTGGTCGGCGACGTGCACCGGGCGGTCCGGCACGGCAAGGACATCGGCGACGTCGCGCTGGGCGTACGCGCGGTCGTGGTCGAGCGGACGGCCGGCTTCGTGATCACGATCGTGCTGTCCGTGGTGACGCTGGCCGTGTTCCCGTCCCCGGTGCGCGCGCACATGCCGCTCGCGGTCGGCGCACTGGCCGTCGGGGCGCTGCTCGTCTGGCTCGTGAAGGGCCGGATGCACCGGCTGCTCGGGCGCACCGGGATCTCCGACGCCCGTACCGGCCTCGGCGTGCTGCTCACGACCGCCGTCGTGCTGGCCGGGCACCTGATCACCTTCCTGGTGGCGGCCCGGACCGCCGGGGCGACCGCCCCGCTGCACCTGCTCGCGCCGCTCACGCTGCTGGCCCTGCTGGCCATGGCGCTGCCCTGCAACATCGCCGGCTGGGGGCCCCGCGAGGGCGTCGCCGCCTGGGCGTTCGGCGCGGCCGGGCTGACCTCGGGCCAGGGCGTCGCGACGGCCGTCGTGTTCGGCGTGCTGGCGCTGGTGGCGAGTCTGCCGGGGGCCGTGGTGCTGGTGCTGCGCTGGGCCGACCGGCGCCGCGCTGCGCGGAAACCGGTCATGCTGGAACATGAGCTACTGGACAGCGGCGTCCACCGGCGAATGGGACACGGCCATGGCTGAGCGACCTTACATCCTGCTGAGCTGCGCGATGTCGATCGACGGATACGTCAACGACACCGCCGACGAGCGGCTGCTGCTCTCCAACGCGGCCGACTTCGACCGGGTCGACCACGTCCGGGCCGGCTGCGACGCGATCCTGGTCGGCGCCGAGACGGTCCGCCGCGACAACCCGCGGCTCATCGTGAAGTCGGCGGAGCACCGGGCCCAGCGGGTGGCCCGCGGCCAGCACCCGACGCCGCGCAAGGTGACCGTCACGGAAGGTGCCGGCCTCGAGTCGGACGCGGCGTTCTTCAGCGAGGGCGACTGCGAGAAGCTCGTCTACTGCGCGAGTTCCACTGTGGACCAGGCCCGGCGGCGCCTGGGCGAGCACGCCACCATCGTCGACGGCGGGCAGCCGGTCGACCTGCGGCTGGTCGCCGAAGACCTCTACACACGCGGAGTCACCCGGCTGATGGTCGAGGGCGGCGGCAGCATCCACACCCAGTTCCTGACCTCGCAGCTCGCCGACGAGCTGCACCTGGTGGTGGCGCCCTTCTTCGTCGGTGACTCCAAGGCACCCCGCTTCGTGGGCGACGGGGAGTTCCCCTGGAGCCAGGAGCGCCGGGCGACCCTGGCCGAGGTCCGCCAGGTCGGCGACGTCGTGTTGCTGCGATACGCGCTCTCGCCCCGGTTCGGCACCGTCTGATGAGGAGATTGATGGACGACGCGACGATACGCACGCAGGTATCGGTCCCCCTTCGGTTCCCCGACGGCTACGCGACGACGGCGGAGGTCTTCTCCTTCCACGGCCTCGCCGACGGCCGCGAGCACATCGCGCTCGGTCTGGGCGACTGGCGTGGCCGGCTCGCCCGCGACGAGGCGCTGCTGGTGCGGCCGCACAGCGAGTGCCTGACGGGCGACGTCTTCGGCAGCGAGCGCTGCGACTGCGGCCCGCAGTTGCGCGAGGCGGTCGAGCGGATCAGCGGTGCCGGCGGGCTCGTGCTCTACCTCCGCCAGGAGGGGCGCGGCATCGGCCTCTACGCGAAGCTCGACGCGTACGCGTTGCAGGACACCGGAATGGACACGTACGAGGCCAACCTCGCGCTCGGGCACGGCGAGGACGAGCGTGACTACACGGTCGCGGCGCAGATGCTGGCCGCCCTCGGCGTGCGGCGGATCGCCCTGCTCAGCAACAACCCCGACAAGGAGGAGCAGCTCACCTCGCTCGGGGTGACGGTCACCAAGCGGGTGGCGACCCGGCTGCACCTGTCCCCGGCCAACGCGGGTTACCTCGCCGCCAAGGCGCGGCACGCCCGCCGTACCGTCGAACCGGACTGGCTCGCATCGTGAAAGGCAGGATCCTGACGGGCCTGGCCGCCTTCTTCGTCCTGCTGCTCCTGCTCCTGCCGGACGACTTCGCCGCGCTGAGCCCGTGGGCGATCGTGGTGATCCCGCTGGAGGCCCTGGTCGGCGTCGCGGTCGTGGTGCTGCTGCCGGGCCGCGCCCGCACCGTGGCCGGCATCGTCGCCGGCGTGCTGCTCGGGGCGCTGACGATCCTCAAGATGCTCGACCTGGGCTTCGGCGTCACGCTCTCGCGGCAGTTCGATCCGCTCTCGGACTGGTCGCTGTTCCGGGCGGCCTCGGAGTGGGTCTCGGAGTCGTACGGGAAGACCGGCGCCGTCGTGGCGGTGATCCTCGCGATCGTGCTGGCGGTCGCGGTGCCGGTGCTGGCGACCCTGTCGATCCTGCGGCTCTCCCGGGTCGTCGCCGTCCGGCGGTCGCTGGCGCTGCGGGTGGTCGCGGTGCTCGGCGTGGCCTGGGTGGCGCTGGCCGTGCTGGGCGTCCACGTGGTGCCCGGGGTGCCGGTCGCGGGGCGGTCGACGGCGGCGGCCGCCTACGGGCACGCGGCGCAGTTGCGCGAGGACCTCGGCGACCAGGCCGCGTACGACCGGGAGGAGGCGACCGACGCGTACCGGGACGTGCCGCCTGAGCGGTTGTTGCAGGGCCTGCGGGGCAAGGACGTCATCTTCGCGTTCGTCGAGAGCTACGGCCGCGACGCCGTGAACTATCCGCAGACGGCCTCCCTGCTCGCGTCGCGCTCGGCGGCGCTGTCGGCGGCGGGTTTCCAGACCGGCAGCGGGTGGCTGACGTCGTCGACGATCGGCGGCGGCTCGTGGCTGGCGCACTCGACGTTCCAGTCGGGGCTGTGGATCGACAGCCAGCGGCGGTACGGGAAGTTCACGGAGGGTTCGCGCTACACGCTGACGACCGCGTTCGCGAAGGCGGGCTGGCGGACGGTGGCGGTCATGCCGGCCAACCGGCGCGACTGGCCCGAGGGGAAGATCTACGGCTGGGACAAGGAGTACGACGACCGTACGCTCGGCTACAAGGGCCAGGGCTTCGCGTTCTCGTCGATCCCGGACCAGTTCACGATGCACGCGTTCCGCAACTTCGAGCTTTCCCGCCCGTTGTCGCAGCGGCAGCCGGTGATGGCCGAGATCGACCTGCTGTCGAGCCACGCGCCGTGGGACCCGGTGCCGCCGATGATGGACTGGGACACGCTGGGCGACGGCTCGACCTATCCCGGCAACGGCGGGCGCGGCGGCAATCCCGGCGAGATCGACAACGAGGACGCGTCGAAGGTCAAGGACAACTACCGGCGTACGGTCGAGTACTCGATCGACAGCCTCGTGTCCTACATGGAGAAGTACGGCGACGAGAACACGGTGATGGTGATGCTGGGCGACCACCAGCCGTCGCCGATCATCACGGGGCCGGATCCCAACCGTGACGTGCCGATCACCGTGATCGCCAAGGATCCGAAGGTGTTGCCGCGGATCTCGAGTTGGGGTTGGTCGCCGGGCCTGGCGCCCGTCGCCGACGGGCCGGTCTGGCGGATGGACGCCTTCCGCGACCGGTTCCTGGCGGCGTTCGCGACTCCCTGAGGTCGTTCACGGCGTCAGCAGGCCGCGCAGGAGGCCGCGGAGGGCGTGGTCGAAGAGGTCCTGGCGCCCGGGGTCGCTGGGGTTGGCCAGCGCCGCGGCCAGGTGTGGGTGGGCGGTGGGGTCGAGGCCGGCGAAGGGGTTCGGCCCGGTTGCCGCGCTCCGGCTGAACAGCACGACAGTGCCTGTCATCAGGGCGATGGCCTCGAACTTGGCGCTGGTCGGGGCGTCGAGCGGCGCGAGCACGCCCAGGCAGCGGTCGAAGAACGACAGGGCGTGCGGGCCGACCGCGGACGGGCGCTGGATGACGTCGGCCAGCCACGGGTGCCGGCGGTGCAGGTCGAGTTGGGCGCGGCCGAGGGCGACCAGGTGGTCGAGCCAGTCCCCGCTCGTGTCGTGATAGGGCTCGAGTTCGCCGACCGCGCGGTCGGTCATCAGGTCGAGCAGGTCGTCGCGGGACGAGAGGTAGCGGTAGAGGCCGCCCGCCGCCGTGCCCAGCTTGGCCGCGACCGCGCGCATCGAGACCGCCGGCAGGCCGTCGGCGTCGGCGATGGCGATCGCCGCCGCCACGATCTCCGCCCGGCTGTGCGAGGGCGCGGGTCCGCGGGCGCCGCGGGCGGGTCGGTTCCAGATGGGTTGTGCGTCGGCCACCTCACTACTGTAAACTGCGAACCACGTTCACGGTTTTACGGGAGGGTCAAGATGCGGCGGATTTCGGCGGGTGACGGCGCGACCATCGTGCTGCATTCCATGGGACAGGGTCCCGGCATCGTCGTGGTGCACGGCGGCGGGGTCACGATCGACGTCTACCGGCGGCTTGCGACGGCGCTGGCCGAGCGGTTCACGGTGCACCTCTACAACCGGCGCGGCCGGGCCGACGCGGGGCCGCGCGAGGTGCCCTACACGGGCGAGCAGGACGTCGACGACCTGGCGACGGTGCTCTCCCACACGGGGGCGGGCTACGTGATCGGGCACAGCGCCGGTGGCTTCATCGCGCTGAAGGCGGCGCAGCGGCTGCCGATCACCCGGCTGGCCCTCTACGACGCGGCCGTCTCGATCGACGGCAACACCCCCTCGGCCTGGCTCCCGGCGGCCCGAGCGGCGGCCGACGCGGGCGACGCGGCCCGCGCGCTGGCGATCACCGCGGCGGGGATCAACACCCACCAGGCCACTTCCAGGCTGCCGTTGGGCCTGCAGGTCGCCATGACCCGGCTGTTCCTGCGCACACCGATCGGCCGCACGATGGGTGACCTGGTCGGCATCACCCTGGACGAGACGGCGCTGATCCACGCCCACGACGGGCCGGCCAGCCAGTGGTCCGGCGTCACGGCCGAGGTCCTGCTCGCCTGCGGGGCGAACGGCCCGCGCTACTACGTGCCCGGCAACGAGGCCCTGGCGGCGGCCCTGCCGCACGCCCGGGCGATCGTGATCCCGCGCGCGGGCCACGACGGCATCAACCGCGCGCAACCGCACTTCGTCGAGCCGTTCGCGACCTTCTTCGCGGCCCCGACACGCGACAACCTGCCACGCTAGGCCGCGGCGCACGAGGTGCGGGTTGCCGCCGGGTCGGTGGCGACGCGCGGCAACGTGCCACGCTGAGGCGTGGCCACGACGCATGAGGTGCACGTCGCCGGCGGGTCGGTAACGAAGCGTTACACCTCGTGGGACCGCGGAGAGCACATCCGCGAGTGGTCGGTGCTGCTGCGGTTGCACCGCCACGCGCCGGGTCTGGGCCCGGCACCGCTCGCGGCGAGGCTTGACGCGGTGCCGCCCGTCGTCGCCATGAGCGTCGTGCCGGGTGCTCCGTTGCCTGAGCGGCCGGGTGCGGCGGTGCTCGGCGCACTGGCCGCGGCGCTCCGGACATTGTGGATGGTGCCGGTCGACGGTGAGCCGGCGGTCGACGGGTGGCATGACGACCTGTCGTTCGGCCGCCCGCTCTTGGGGTTTGACTGGCCGGGCGCCGCGGGCGAGATCGCCGCCGCCCTCGCCGCGGCCGTCGACTGGTGGCGCGGGCCGGATCCCGCGCTGCTGGCGGAGCGGCCGCGGCTGCTGGTGCTGGGGCACCGCGACCCGAACAGGGCGAACTACCTGTGGGACGGCTCGCGGGTCCGCATCGTCGACCTCGAGGACGCCCGCACGTCCGATCCGGCGACGGAACTGGCCCTGCTCTGCGAACACCTGTCGAACCGGGCTTTCGACCTCGACGCGCTGTTGTCGCACTTCGACGTCGACCGCGACCGGCTGCGCGCGGCCCGTCGCCTGTGGGCGATGTACTGGCTCTGGTTGCTCCGCCCGGACGGCGGCCCGGCCGCGGCCCGCAACCCGAGGGCCACCCCGGCGGCCCAGGCCCTACGGGCGGGCTCCCACGCGTGACCGCTTCGCGTCAGCCCAACCAGTGCCAGGCCGTGATGACCAACTCGCCTTCCGCGGTGATGTCGTCCACGTGCATCCGGTAGTCCTGACGCCGCCCGCCGACCGAGTCGGTCGCCACACAGAAGACCGTGCCGCGTTCCAGGGTGAGCTTCGCGGTGAGCGGTGACGCGGCTATCGCGTTCACACAGTCGGCGTGCCGCGCGCCCGAACTGACGGCCGACGACGTCCGCGACGGGTAGGCGACCAGGCGCCAGCGCCCGTCGCACGCCGTGAACTGGAGGTGCCAGCTCGCGTCCTCGACCACTCCGCCGCTCAGCCGGAGGTTCGTGGTCGTCCCGCATCCGGGCCTGGGCAGCCGCCACTGGGTGGCCTGCTCGCCCGGATCCTCCGGGAACAGACCGGGCAGCAATTGTTCGAGGCTGTCCGCGCTGGGGCTGGGCCGCGGCGACGCCGGCGGTCGGGTCGTCGCCGGCGCCGGCGCCGGCGACGGCGCCGTGGTCGTGGCGCGCGGGGTGGGTGACGCGGACGCCTTGGCGGCGCCGTCACGGATCCGGCTGTCCACATCGTTCGCCAGGGACAGGACGGCGACCACGAGACCGAGAACCGTCGCCACGGACGCGACGTTGGTCAGGTTGCTCTTCAGCCAGCTCTGCTCGCGCGCTGCCCCGGGACCGGGCATGACGGGTGTCCTCCGACTGTGGACGGTCGCGCCAGCCTAGTAGCCGCACGGCGCGCCATCACCGGGCCGGCGGAGCTTTCACCCGACCGCGTGACCCGTCAGATGGGTCCCTCGACCACACGCGGACCTGGCAGCGAAGCGAAGCGAGCGGTGCCCGGCGGGAGCGACGGTCGTGACCACCGCGGACCCGGGCACCGCTCGTTCGATCAGTTGGCGCCGAGACGCTCCAGGATCAGCTCGCGGACCGTCTTCGCGTCGGCCTGGCCCTTCGTGGTCTTCATGACCGCGCCGACGAGCGCGCCCGCCGCCGCCACCTTGCCGTCGCGGACCTTCGCGGCCACGTCCGGGTTCGCGGCGATGGCCTCGTCGACCGCCGCCGTCAGCGCGCCCGTGTCGGAGACCACCGCGAGCCCGCGCGCCTCCATCACCGCCGTCGGGGATCCCTCGCCCGCGATGACGCCCTCGAGCACGACCCGCGCCAGCTTGTCGTTGAGCTTGCCGCCGTCGACCAGCGTCTGCAGCTCCGCGACCTGCGCGGGCGTGGCGCCGACCGCGGACAGCTCGATGCCGTCCTCGTTGGCGCGGCGGGCCAGCTCGCCCAGCCACCACTTGCGGGCCGCCGCGGCCGTCGCGCCCGCCGCGACCGTCTGCTCGATCAGCTCGACCGCGCCCGCGTTGACCACCGACCGCATGTCCAGATCGGACAGACCCCAGGCCTCCTGGAGGCGCTTGCGGTGCACCCGTGGCGCCTCCGGAAGGGCGGCGCGCAGCTCCTCGACCCACTGCGGGTCCGGGGCGAGCGGCACCAGGTCCGGCTCCGGGAAGTACCGGTAGTCGGTAGCCTCCTCTTTGGACCGGCCCGGGCGGGTGTCGCCGGTCTCCTCGGAGAAGTGCCGCGTCTCCTGAATGATCCGGCCGCCGGACTCGAGCACCGCCGCCTGCCGGATGATCTCCGAGCGGACCGCGCGCTCGACCGAGCGGAGCGAGTTGACGTTCTTGGTCTCGGTGCGCGTGCCCCACTCCTCGCCAGGGCGGTTCAGCGACGTGTTGACGTCGCAGCGCAGCGAGCCCTCCTCCATCCGGACGTCGGAGACGCCCAGGCCGCGGAGGATGTCGCGGAGCTCGGTCACGTACGCGCGGGCGATCTCGGGCGCGAGCGCACCGGCGCCCGGCACCGGCTTGGTGACGATCTCGACGAGCGGGATGCCGGCGCGGTTGTAGTCGACCAGCGACTCGGTCGCGCCGTGGATCCGGCCGGTGGCGCCGCCGACGTGCAGCGTCTTGCCGGTGTCCTCCTCGAGGTGCACCCGCTCGATGCCGATCCGGACGGTGCGGCCGTCGACCTCCACGTCGAGGTAGCCGTCGACGCAGAGCGGCTCGTCGTACTGGCTGATCTGGAAGTTCTTCGGCATGTCCGGGTAGAAGTAGTTCTTCCGGGCGAACCGGCACCAGGTCGCGATCGAGCAGTTCAGCGCGAGGCCGATCCGGATCGTCGCCTCGATGGCCGCCTTGTTGGCCACCGGCAGCGCGCCGGGCAGGCCGAGGCAGACCGGGCAGACCCGGGTGTTGGGCTCGCCGCCGAAGTCGGTCGGGCAGCCGCAGAACATCTTCGTGTTGGTGCCGAGCTCGACGTGCGTCTCCAGGCCGATGACCGGCTCGAAGGCGGCGACCGCGGCGTCGTAGTCGGGCAGCGTCGTGGTGGTCATCAGCCCTCCAGGGACGGCGGGGTCAGCGTGCCGACGGCGGACTCGAGCGCGGCGGCGACCCGGTACATGCGGTCGTCGGCCATCGTCGGGGCCATGATCTGGAAGCCGACCGGGAGCCCGTCGGAGAGCCCGCACGGCACCGAGATGCCCGGGCCGCCGTACAGGTTGGTCGGGATCGTGAAGAGGTCGGCGAGGTACATCTGGTAGGGGTCGGAGGTGCGCGACCCGAACGGGAACGCCACGAACGGGGTCGTCGGCGAGACCAGCACGTCGACCTGCTCGAAGGCCTGGTTGAAGTCCTGCGTGATCAGCGTGCGGACCTTCTGCGCCTGACCGTAGTAGGCGTCGTAGTAGCCGCTGGACAGCGCGTACGTGCCGAGCATGATCCGGCGCTTCACCTCGGGGCCGAAGCCGGCCTCGCGGGTCAGCGACATGACCTCCTCCAGCGAGCGGTTGCCGTCGTCGCCGACCCGCAGGCCGTAGCGGACACCGTCGAACCGGGCCAGGTTCGACGAGCACTCGCTCGGCGCGATCAGGTAGTAGGCGGGCAGCGCGTACTGGAAGTGCGGCGCGGACACCTCGACGATCTCGGCGCCCAGCTTGGTGAGCGCGGCGAGTGCGTCGTTGAACGCGGCCAGCACGCCGGGTTCCGCGCCCTCGCCCGTGCCGAACTCCGTGACCAGGCCCAGCTTGACGCCGGTCAGGTCGCCGGTCATGCCGCGCTTCGCGGCCTCGACGACCGGCGGCACGGGCTGCGGGATCGAGGTGGAGTCGCGCCAGTCGTGGCCGGCCATGACCTCGTGCAGCAGGGCGGCGTCGAGGACGGTGCGGGCGCACGGGCCCGGGGTGTCGAGGCTCGACGAGAAGGCGATCAGGCCGTACCGGGAGGTGCCGCCGTAGGTGGGCTTCGACCCGACCGTGCCGGTGACCGCGCCGGGCTGGCGGATCGAGCCGCCGGTGTCGGTGCCGATGGCCAGCGGAGCCTCGTAGGCGGCGATCGCCGCGGCGCTGCCGCCACCGGAACCGCCGGGGATCCGGCCGAGGTCCCACGGGTTGTTGGTCGGGCCGTAGGCCGAGTATTCCGTCGACGAGCCCATCGCGAACTCGTCCATGTTGGTCTTGCCGAGGATCACGGTGCCGGCGTCCCGCAGCCGCTCGACGACGGTCGAGTCGTAGGGGGGTCGCCAGCCTTCGAGGATCTTGGAGCCGGCGGTGGTGGGGACGTTCTTGGTGGTGAGGACGTCCTTGACGGCGACGGGCACGCCGGCCAGCGGGCCGAGCTCGTCTCCCCGGGCGCGCCTGGCGTCGACGGCCTGGGCGGCGGCGATGGCCCCGTCGGCGTCGACATGCAGGAAGGCGTGCACCTTGCCGTCGACGGCGGCGATCCGGTCGAGGTGCGCCCGGGTCACCTCCTCGGCGGAGACGTCACCGTCGCTGATCCGCTTGGCGATGTCGACGGCGGTCAACCTGGTCAGATCTGACACGTTGGTCACGCCTCCTCGTCCAGGATGCGCGGCACCCGGAACCGGTCCGCCTCGACGTCCGGTGCGCCCGCGAGGGCCTCTTCCCGGGTCAGGCAGTTGATCACGACGTCTTCGCGCAACACGTTGGTGAGCGGCACGGAATGCGAGGTCGGCGGAATCTCCGCGGCGGCGACCTCACCCACCCGTGCCACGGCCTGGAGAATCACGTCCAGCTGACCGGCGAACGTGTCGAGCTCCTGCTCGGTCACGGCGAGCCGCGAGAGCCGCGCGAGATGCGCGACCTCATCGCGGGAAATGGCAGCCATCGGTGCCCCCTTGCGTCGTGTGGGCGATTCGTATGCGGTCCGCGGGCGAGCGTGGCACGCCGCCAGCGACCCGAGCGAGTCTATTTGTCCGGGCAGGGGGCGGTGTCTGCGGCCCCTCCGCCGATCCGGCGGCCCGGAACCATTCATTTCTACTCGGTGCGGGGTGGGGCCTGGGGGATCCAGATCACAATCGGGATTGCCCGGGTCCGCGGTGGTCCGGACCGTCGCTCCCGCCGGACACCGGGCCGGGCCCCAGGGGGCCCGTCCCTGCCAGGCCCGCGCTTGGAAACCCAAGGGGCCCGACAACCACATTTCGCCCGGCCGGGGTCGTGCGGAGCCGGCTTGATCCGTTTTGCCTGTGATCCCGGCCGGGAAAACGACCGCGCCGAAGCCGCCCCGACCGCCCGGAGACCCCCGAGACGATCGAATGTGATCCGGTGGCTGCGGTGATCCGGTGGCCGCCGTGGTGCGGTGACCTGCTGACCGAGGTGACCGGCGCCCACGACCGACCGGGAGCGCCATATCTGGCTTTATTCGTTGTTGGTCAGCTGCCTTGGGTCAGGCGTTCGGCGAGGAAGGCCTCGAAACGTTCGGCCGGTGCCGGTTGGGCGAGGGCGAAGCCCTGCCCGAGTTGGCAGCCGGCGGCCCGCGCCTGGTCGATCTGGACGCCCGATTCGAGGCCCTCGGCGATGATCTCCATGCCCAGCCGCCGCCCGACGCTGACGACAACGTCGATCAAAGGCTTGGCCATGCCGCCGTTCTGGCGGCTCGCGCCCTGCTCGCCGACGAGCGCGCGGTCGACCTTGAGGATGTCGATCGGCAGCCGGCGCAGGTGGGCCAGGCTCGCCTGCGCCGCGCCGAAGTCGTCGAGGGCCGTCCGCACGCCCAGAGCCCGCAATCCCGCGAGCTGGGTGACCACTGTCGGGGTGTCGGCGCTGACGCGGCCCTCGGCGATCTCGATGACCAGGCGTTCCGGTGACAGGCGGGTGGCGACGAGGGTCGCGGCGACCTGGCTGACGAAGTCGGGTGCCGCCAGCTCGGCGGGGGAAACGTTGATCGACAGCCACAGGCGCGGGTCCCAGCCGGAGATGCGGCGGCACGCCTCCTGGAGCACCCACTGGCCGATCTCGCCCATGACGCCCAGGTCCTCGGCGACCGGTAGCAGCTCGTTTGGCAGCACCGTGCCCAGCGCGGGGCTGCGCCAGCGCAGCAGTGCCTCGGCGCCGACCGGCTGGCCGTCGTGCAGGCCGAGGATCGGTTGGAAGACCAGGTCGAGCTCGCCGCGGGTCGTGGCGCCGGGTAGCTCCCGTTCGAGGTCCATGCGGCGGACGAGCTGCTCCTCGAGGTACGCGTCGTACCACTCGATCCGGTTCCGGCCGAGCTGCCCCGCGCGGCGGCGGGCCAGGTCGGCCCGGCGTAGGACGTCGTCGACGCCGTCGCCGCCGGACAGCTCGGCCAGGCCGACGCTGACGTAGATGTGCACCGTCGCGCCGGGTAGCAGGTAGGGCTCGGTCAGCGCGGTGAGCAGGCGGGTGCCCAGGGCGTACGCGACGACCGGGCCCTCGACCGTGACCACCGCGAACTCGTCACCGGCCAGGCGGGCCGCGACGTCGTCGGTGCCGACCGTCGCGCGTAGTCGGCGGCCCACCTCGATCAGCACGGCGTCGCCGACCTCCCGCCCGCGGGCGTCGTTGACACCGGCGATGCCGTGCAGGTCGATCACCAGCAGCGCCCCGGTGTGGCCTTCGACGGAGCGCTGGGTGGCGATCGTGCGCATCAGCTCGCGCCGGTTGGCGAGGCCGGTCAGCTGGTCGGTGAACGCCAGCTTGTGCAGCGTGCGCTCGAGCCGGCGCCGTTCGCCGACGTCGCGGATGTGCACGACCAGCCCGGCCACCTCGGGGATGTCGCGCTGGTCGCTGACCGTCGACTCGGTGTCGCGCCAGGCGCCGTGCCCGTCGCGCAGCCTGGCCGGCACGAGCGCCGGCCGCGCACCTTCGTCCTCGGTGGACAGTGTCTGGTTGAGGACCGCCAATACGTCGGCCGCGTCCTCGGGGTGCATCAGGTCCGGGAACGGGCGACCGACGACATCCGCATCGGACAGTCCGAAGAGGCGGGCGGCGGCCGGTGACTGCCAGCGCACCACGAGATCCTCGCCGACCACCATGGTGAGGTCACCGGCGCCGGAGACCAGCGAACGGAAGTGCGCCTCCTGCGACGACAGCCGCTTCGCGTACCGGCGTACGTCGGAGACCGCGAACACCTCGCGCGCCACGACCGTGGGGATGACTGAGAGGCCGAGCACGATCGAGGTTTTGTCGAACTCGCCGACGGTGATCAGGTGCCAGGCGGCGGCCAGGGTGGCGACGACGGCGGGGATGGTCAGCAACGGGTACGCGGACAGGTGCGACTCGGGCTCGCCGACCGGTGCCGGTTCCACGCCGGCCTCGGTCAGCGCCGCGCCCGCGAGGATCAGCGCCGGGCTGACGGCGACCGGGACGGCGGCGATCAGCAGCGCCCAGGACGGGCCGCCGTAGGCGAGGATGATCGACAGCCCGCCGAGGCCGCCCATCGCGATGCCGACACCGGCGCCGCAGAGCCAGGCCGCGCGTCGATAGGCGACCACCCGCAGCACGATCACGGTGGCGGTGGCGAGCCCGAACGAGCCGAGCAGCGCCGAGGCCAGCGCGGCCGCCGGCATCCCGCCCTGAGGGGGTAGCAGCCAGACCGCGAACGCGATGCTGATGCCGAGGCTCACCCCGTCGAAGAGCCGGCGTAGCCGGGCATGCGTGGTGGTCGCGGCCCCGGGTAGCAGCAGCAGCCCGATCACGAACAGCACGGCCGCCAGGGCGAGGCCGACGGTCACGACCGGTGCCCGGGCGCCCGGCGGCGCGAAGGGAAGAAGCAGCCCGCCGAGGCCGGTGGCGAGCGTGCCCATGCCGAGGTAGCCGGCGCCGCGGCACGGCCCGAACGAGTGCACGCGCGCGTGGATCCGCAGCGCGAGCCGGACGAGCCGCGTGGTGCCGACCGCGGCCGTCAGCGCGGTCGCGGCCGCCAGCGCGGGCAGCGTCGGCACGACCCCGACGCCCGCGCAGACCAGCGCCACGAGGGCCGCCGCGGGCGGCCCGGCGATGGCGACGATCCGCACGAACCGGGGCAGCTGTGGGGACGTAGATGACACGGTGGTCATCCCCTTGGGTGGAGGGGCCGGGGGAGTCGCGGCGACAAGATACCGCGCCTCATGCGCTCAACGAGGGCACCTGTGGAAAGTTACGCCGACTGATTCGATCAGGGTCATCCCAGCAGCGCGTAGACCGTGTGCGCCTGGGCCGCGGGTGCCGACGCGCCGTCGGGGGTCAGTGCGATGTCGGCGAAGGCCAGCGTGCGGCCGAGCTTGGTCACCGTGGCCAGCACGAGCACGTCGACGCCGGCGATCGGCCGCTGGAACGTCGTCGACAACTGCACGGTGGTCATCGGCACGAACGCCGCCCGGGCAGCGGAGATCGCGATGACGGTGGCGGTGTCGGCGGCGGCCATCAGCGCCTGCCCACTCATCGCGCCGCCCTGCCTGGCTAGTCGATCGGACCACGGCAGCCGCAGCGTGGCGACGCCGGGCTCGACCTGCTCGACCAACAGACCGAGATCCCGCACCCAGGGCGCGAAATTCTCGGCCAGCACCGCGTTCGCGTCTTCGACGGAGAAACCCACGACACGAGGGTACGGGCTGCCAACGCGCTCCGGCGGACCCTGTGGACAGCCCGAGCTGCGTGCGGGGGAGCGGCGGTGCCGGCGCGGAGGTGTGGGTGGCCGACCCTGGCGATCGCCGCCCTCGACCGGACCCTGCGGAACCTGGTCCGCCCGGCGCTGTCGCCCGCGGACGTGCCCGCCGCCCTCGAGGTGGTCGCCGCGTTCCCGGCGGGTGCGGTTTGTGGGCCGCAATCCGCCGCACCCCGCGCCGCCCTCGCCACACCGTCAACGGTCCTTCGGAGCCCAACCGCCACCACACCTCCGCCGGGCGAACTGCAGCGACGCAGCCCGCCGCCACACCCCGCCCCTCAGCGCCGCCCTGCCGTCTTCGCGCCGGGTGTGTGTTCTGCGCTGGGCCACTACAGGAGTCGTTACGGCTCGTTCGGCGGTGTGGCGAGGGCGGCGCCCAGCGGCGTGTGGCGGTAGAGGACCGAGCGGCCGCTGCGGGTGCGGGTGACCAGGCCCGCGTCGCGCAGGACGGTGAGGTGGTCGCCGACCGTGCCGAGGGGCATGCCCAGCGCGCCGACCAGGTGGGTGGTGCTCGCGGGCTCGGCCAGCGCGCGCAGTAGTCGGGCGCGCGACCGGCCGAGCAGGCGGTCGAGGCCGTCTCCCATCGGCGCGTCGGCGGGGGCGGCGATGCCGCGGGCCGGGTAGACCAGCGCGTAGCCCTCGGGTGGGTCCGCGCCGATGTAACCGCGGCCGAAACCGCTCGGGACCAGGACCAGACGGGCACCGGCGACGACGTACGGAGGCCCGTCCCAGTCGTTGATCTGGATCGCGCCGTCGAGCCAGCGGAAGCCGGCGCGGACGCCTTCCAGTGCGCGGGCCCAGCCGTAGGTGGCGAGCATGCCCGCCCGCTGCACGACGTCGCGCTCCAGCAACGTCCTGCGCAGTGGCCAGTCCGGCGCGAGCGTGTGGTCCCAGAGCATCGCAAGCGCGTCGGCGAGGCGGTCCAGGGCGTCCGGAGCGGCAAAAGCCTCGGGTGGTGGTCGCTCGGCTCTGATCTGGCCCGCGTTGTGGGGGCCGGCGAGCGCGGTCAGGCTCAGGTCACGGTGCAGCCGGTCGGGCGGGGTGGCGCGTACCCGGGCGAGCTCCTCGGCGAATTCAGTGTCCATTCCGGACGGTGGCGGCACCATGAAGTCGGGCGTCCAGCGGGCGCCGCGCATCGTGGTCAGCAGAGCCGCGAGCGTGGGCTCAGCGGCGGCTACCGCCGCGAAGACCGGACGGTGCCGGTCGGCCCACGGCGCCAGCCAGGCCGGGGTGTGCCCCGCGTCGGCGATTGTCGCCAGCGCACCGACGAGCTCGACCATGGGCGACAGCGCGAAACGCGTGTTGGCCAGGTCGGTCGGGTCGACTTTCACCAGGGTCATTTTCGGCTCCAGCCGAAACTCTACCGGTTCAGCGCGGCGCCGCCAGATATTGCGGGGCGTGACGACCTACCGCGAGATCTTCGCCAACCGCGAGTTCCGGGCGCTCTTCGCCGGCAACGCCGCCACCGTGGCCGGCAAGACCATCCAGATGCTGGCGCTCTCCGCGCTCGTCTACGCCTCAACCGGTTCACCGCTGCTGTCCGCGCTGGCCTTCCTCGGCGGGCTGCTGCCGCAGGCGTTGGGTGCGATGACCCTGCTGGCGTACGCGGACCGGGTCCGCCCGCGCGGTTTCCTCGCCGGGTGGGACGTCGCCCGCGCGATCGCGGCGCTGGTGCTGGCCTCGGGTGTGCTGCCCGTCTGGGGCATGCTGCTGCTGATCATGGCGTTCGGTGCCGTGGACGCGCTGAGCGGCGGCGTGCGCAACGCGATCCTGGTGGACGTGCTGCCCGGCGGCTTCGTGCTAGGCCGGGCGACACTGAACGTCTCGGTGGGCGCGATGCAGATCCTCGGCTTCGCGACTGGCGGCACCCTGATCGCGACGCTCGGCCCGCACCGCGCGCTGGCGGTCGCAGCCGTCTTTATCGCGTTCTCGGCCGTGATCACTTTCCTCGGCCTGCGTACCCGGCCGCCCCGGGCCACCGGCCGGGCCGGAGTGTCGGCGACCTGGCAGGGCAACAGGACCCTGTTCGCGAACCGGTCAACCCGCGCGGTCCTGCTCGCCGCCTGGGTCCCGAACGGCCTGATCGTCGGCGCGGAAGCGATGTACGTGCCCTACGCCGGCGACTGGGCAGCAGTCCTCTTCGTCGCGGCCGCGGCCGGCATGCTCACGGGCGACCTGGTGATCGGCCGCTTCGTCCCGCCCGCCACGCTGAACCGCTTCATCACCAAACTGCAGGCGCTGCTTGCGGTGCCATATCTCCTCTTTTTCCTGCACCCCGACCTGACCGTCGGCGCGGTAGCGGTGTTCGTGGCGTCCTTCGGCTACGCCGGAACGCTCGGCCTGCAACAGCGGCTGATCGACCACACGCCGGAGGACCTGCGGGGCCAGGCGCTGGGCCTCGACGGAAGCGGCCGGATGACTTTCCAGGCAATCGGTGCGGGCACGGTCGGCCTGGTCGCCGAGGCAACGGGCCCGGCGACCGCGATGACGGTGGCGGCGATAGCCAGCCTCACGGTCACGGCACTGCTCCAGCCACGCCTACGCGCACGCGAAGATCCACGCGTCGCTCAGCCGGCCGGCACGTCGGGTTCCGCCTGAGGGTGCACCGCGCATGGCTACGCGCGGACCAGGACCTGTGACCACGGCAGCCCGGATCGCTCGGGTGGTGAGGTCGCGGTCCGGGCGTTGTGTGGGCGGGGGCTTGGGTCGGTCGGGTGGTGAGGTCGCGGTCCGGGGGCCAAGATCGGTTGGTGTACCGGGAGCCGACGGCGGTGGCGGGATCGTGAGAGACTGCCCGGCGTGGCGATCCTGACCGGCGCGCAGACCACGCCCGTGGTGTCGCCATCCAATCGGTGGTGGCGGCGGCCCGGCGCCGCGGTCGTCACCGCGGTCGCGTTCGGTGTCGCGGCGCTCGGTTACCGGGTTGCGGTTCTGCTGGCCGGTGCCCCGCCGACCAACAGCGACGAGGGCACGATGGGGCTCGCCGCCCTGCATATCGGGCAGGGGCGCGGGCTGCCGGTCTATTTCTACGGCCAGAACTACATGGGGACGCTCGAGGCCTACCTGGCCGCGCCTCTCGTGGCCCTTGCCAACGGGTCCGTGCTTGCCCTGCGGCTGCCCAACCTGCTCCTCTTCGCCGCGTTCCTGGCCGCCATGTGGGCGATGACCAGGCGGCTCTACTCGCCCTGGTTCGCGACCTTCGTCGTCGGGTTGCTCGCCCTCGGATCCGATCGGATCCTGAAAAATCAGCTCATATCCGGCGGGGGTTACCCCGAGATCAACCCAGCCGGCGCCGCCCTCATGCTGCTGGCGGTCGCGCTCGCCGCCGGCGGATGGGCGGGCACCGCTGGCGGTCCGGCGACCATCACGGGCGGTCGCGCGGGCACCGTCGGCGGTCGGGCGACCATCACGAACGGTCAGGCGAGCACCACGGGCGGTCGGGCGGGCACCACGGGCGGTCGGGCGGGCACCACGGGCGGTCGGGCGGGCACCACGGGCGGTCGGGCGGGCACCACGGGCGACCAGGTGAGCACCATGGGCGACCAGGTGAGCACCATGGGCGACCAGGTTAGCACCACGGGCGGCCACCCGAGCACCACCCGCAGCCACGCGAGCATGAGGGGCGGCCGCGCCCGGATCGCCGGCTACGCCGCATTCGGCCTGCTCACCGGGCTCATGGTCTGGGTCGACTGGCTAGTCCTCCCATACCTCGCCGCCGCAACAGCCGTACTCCTTCTGAAGCGCCCGGACAGACGCGGCTGGATCGCGCTGGCCGGCGGTGCCCTCGTCGGCGTCGCGCCCCTCCTGATCCACGACCTCACCTCCTCCTGGAAACACAGCGCGATCCCCACCTTCTTCGGCCTCAACGGCGGCGGACCCGACGCATCGTGGGCCGACCAACTGCACGGCGGCGTGCTCACCGGCATCCCCCTCGCCACCGGCATGTGCGCGGCCGGCCGCTGCGAGCCCTGGCAGCTCTGGTGGGCGCCCGTCTGGCTCCTGCTGCTCGCCGCCGCCGGCTACGGGGCGTGGCGCGCTTTCCGGAACGACCCCGATCGGGTACGCGCGGCGGGCCGGCTGGCCCTCGTGGCCGCCGCCCTGGTCAGCCTGCTGGTGTACGCGCGCAGCAACGCGGCCGGCGCCACCCCGATGGAGAGCGGCCGCTACCTGCACTGCCTGCTGATCTCGACGCCGGCTGTGCTGTGGCCGCTGTGGTCGTTGCGCGGCCGGGCCACCCGCTGGCTGGGCGCGGCCGGGCTGGCCGTGATCTGCGCGTTCGCGCTGGTCGCGACGGGCATGGTCGTACGCGAGCTGCCCCGGATCGCCGCCGTCGACGACCGCCAGCCGGGCCTGCTCGCCGAACTCGACCGGCGCGGCGTGACCACGGTCTACTCCGAGTACTGGACCTGTAACTACATCGCCTACATCTCCGCCGAGCGGGTGCGCTGCGCCGTGATCGGCGCCGACCTGAAGCCGGGCTTCGACCGCTACCAGCCCTACAAGCGGGCGGTCGCGGCCGCACCGACCAGGACGTTCGCGCTGCCGACGGACTCGGCGGAGAGCCGCGCGGTACGGGACTATCTCGACACCAGACGCATCGCGTACGAGTCGATCGTGGTCTCCGGTTATGACCTCTACCAGCCGGCCACCCGGGTGGACCTGCCGCTGCCGGACTAGGTTGACGGACGTGAAGGTCTGGATCCCCCACCCCCACGGCCGCGCGTTGCTCGGGCCGGTGCCCGACGAGGTGACGCTGGAGATCGCCGAGCGGCCCGACGAGCTGCCCTCCGACCCGGCGGACCTGGTCTTCTGGGTGCCGCCGTTCCTCGCCCAGGCCGACTCCGTGCGGCTGGCGGCCAAGATGCCGGCGCTGCGGGTGGTGCAACTGCTCTCGGCGGGCGCCGACGCCTGGTACGGCCAGCTTCCCGCCGGCGTCACCTTGCACGACGCCCGCGGGGTGCACGACTCCTCGACAGCGGAGTGGGTGCTGACCGCGGTCCTGTCGTACCTGCGTTCCTTCCCGGGTTTCGCCCTCGCCCAGGCCCGGCGGGAGTGGTCCTACGCGGCCTTCGCGCCGACGGACGAGTTGGCCGGCAAGCACGTCCTGATCGTCGGCGCCGGCTCGATCGGTGCGGCGATCAAGGCCCGGCTCGAGCCGTTCGAGGTGTCGGTGACCTCTGTGGCGCGCACCGCGCGGGACGGCGTCCATCCCGTGTCGGACCTGCCCACGCTGTTGCCCGCCGCCGACGTGGTGATCGTGATCGTGCCGCTCACCGCCGAGACGCGCGGCCTGATCTCGGCCGAGTTCCTGGCGGCGATGAAGGACGGCGCGCTGCTGGTCAACGGCGCCCGCGGCCCCGTGGCGGACACCTCGGCGTTGGTCGCGGCGTTGTCGACCGGGCGGATCGGGGCGGCGGTGGACGTGACCGACCCGGAGCCGTTGCCGGCCGAGCATCCGCTTTGGGGCATGCCGAACGTGTTGATCACGCCGCACGTGGCGGGGTCGGTCCGCGGCCTGCATCCGCGGGCGTACCGGTTGATCGGCGAGCAGCTACGCCGCTTCGTCGCGGGCGAGCCGCTCGAGAACGAGGTCGTCGGCGGCTACTGAAGCGGGGGTCACCCGATCGGGTGTTTCCTCCCGCGGACCTGGCAGCGAAGCGGAGCGAGCGGTGTCCGGCGGGAGCGACGGTCGTGCCCCCGACGGACCCGGGAAAGCCGGATCTTGATCTTCGGTTATCGCTCGTTCTGCTGCCAAACGATGCCGTGGCCGCTGGCCTCGACGAGGCGGCCGACGTCGTCGCGGCGGACCGACGAGAGGGTGACCGCGTAGCCGTCGCGGAGCAGGACCACCGCGCGCCCGCGGTCGTCGGTCGCCAGCTCGCGGATCTGTGACCAGGGGATTCGCTTGGTGCCGAGCAGGCCGCGGACCCGTAGGCCGCTGGCGTCGGCGTCTGTTCCTGACCGAAGAACCCAGACAAAAACCGCGATCGGGATGAGCAGCAGGGGTACGAAGATCCAGCGCACGTTGGAGCCGTCGTCCGTCAGCGCGTTGTCGCCGGGGATGCTGGGGCCGAACGCGATCGGGAGTACGCCGACGAAAGCGATGAACGCGGCGATCAAGATCGACTGATGCGGACGGAAACGTACCCTGTTCATGTCGGCCATCCTCCCACCTTCCCTTCGGACCTTTTCTGTCGGTGGTCGAGGGCATACTCCTCGCCATGACCGTCCTCCTCGCGATCGGCACGAGCAAGGGCCTGTTCCTGGCGACCAGCGGCAACAGGGTCGACTGGGAGGTCAGCGGGCCGCACTTTCCGATGACGTCGATCTACGCGGTCGGCATCGACCGCCGGCGGGCCACGCCCCGGCTGCTGGCCGGGGTCGACAGCTCGCATTTCGGGCCGAGCGTCTCGACCAGCGACGACCTGGGCAAGACCTGGTCCGAGCCCGACGAGGCCCCCGTCGCCTTCCCGGCCGGCACCGACACGTCGCTGGTCCGGGTCTGGCAGTTGGCGCCGGGCCCGGCGAGCGAGCCCGACGTGGTCTACGCGGGCACGCAGCCCTCGGCGCTGTTCCGCTCCGACGACGGCGGGCGCACGTTCTCCCTGGTCCGCGCCCTATGGGACCACCCGCACCGGCCCGACTGGGGCGCCGGCTTCGGCGGCCAGGCGATCCACACGATCCTGCCCCATCCGTCCGACCCGGCGCGGGTGCTGGTCGCGATGTCGACGGGCGGCGTCTACCGCACCGACGACGGCGGCGCGACCTGGTCGCCCGGCAATGCGGGCATCCGGGCGGGCTTCTTCCCCGACCCGTTCCCCGAGTTCGGCCAGTGCGTGCACAAGGTGGCCCGCGACGCCGGCGACCCGACCCGCTTCTACGCCCAGAACCACGGCGGCGTCTACCGCTCCGACGACGAGGGCGCGACCTGGTCGTCGATCGCGGAGGGCCTACCGAGCGACTTCGGCTTCCCGATCGTCGCCCACCCGGAGCGGCCGTCGACGATCTGGACCTTCCCGCTGGCGGCCGACAGCGAGCGCTTCCCGCCCGACCACCGCTGCCGGGTCTTCCGCTCGACCGACGCGGGTTCGACGTGGGAGGCACTGTCAGCGGGCCTACCGACGGCGCCGTTCTATCCGACGGTCCTACGCGACGCGATGTGCGTGGATGATGCGACTCCGGCGGGGGTCTATTTCGGGACCCGGTCGGGTGCGGTCTGGTCGAGCCCAGACGAGGGCGAGTCGTGGGTGCCGGTGGCGGCGCATCTGCCGGATGTGCTGTCCGTGCGGGCGGTCGAGCTATGACGACCGGCGCGGCGGGCCTCGCGATTGGGCTGTCGGTGCGGGCGGCGGAGCGGTGAGCGGCGAGGCGGTGACGATTCTGCTGCCTGGGGTGTTGCGGGCGGAGGCGTCCGGGCAGAGTCGGTTGACGGTTTCGGCCGCGGGGTCGCTACGGGCGGTGCTCGACGCCGTGGCGGCGGAGTGGCCGCGGCTGGAGCGGCGGCTGCGCGACGAGCGGGGCGACCTGCGCCGCTACGTCAACATCTACGTCGACGGTGACGACTGCCGGCGGTCCGGCGGCCTGGACACCCCGGTCCCGGCGGGCGCCGAGATCCAGGTGCTGCCGTCGGTCGCCGGGGGCTAGTTGGCTTCGTTTCGTGGTTCCTGAAGGGGGTGAGCGGCGCGGACCTGTCATTGGTGTGGTGTGCGGCGGTCGTGCCCACGACGGGCCGTCCCTGTCCGTGCGCGATTCCTGCGCGGCGCCACCGGCCCCTGGGGTGACGATGGGTGCATGGAACTCGTGACCGAACTGATCCCCCGCATCGTCGTGGCGGACGGGCCCAAGGCCGTGGCGTTCTACGAGCGCGCCCTCGGGGCGACCGAGGGCGAGCGGCACACGGACGACGCCGGCCGGATCGTTCATACCGAGCTCACCGTCGGCAGTTCGCGGATCCACCTCAAGGACGAAGGCGACGGCGACCCGGCGCCGACGTCGCTGGGTGGGACGCCAGTGCTCTTCCACCTCGGCGTCACCGACGCTGACGCGGCCGCGCGGGCCTTGGTGGAGGCCGGGGCGACGGTTGTTTTTCCGGTCGCGGAAAGGGGGTACGGGTCGAAGGACGGACGGCTCGCCGATCCGTTCGGGCACCTGTGGATCGTGTCGGAGCCGGTTGTCGAGGGCTAGGTCGGGTTCTGCGGATCGGCGGGCCTGGGCCTGCCCGGCACTGCCTAGGGACGCCTTTGCCGCGGGTGGCTCGGGCGTTAGGCCGGCGCTGCCCAGGTTTGGCGGGCGAGGCGGCGGCCCGGCCCCGCGCGGCGGCACCGCCCGGCCTTGCCCCGCGGCGGCCTTGCCTGCGGCGGCCTTGCCCTGCGGCGGCCTTGCCTGCGGCGGCCTTGCCCTGCGGCGGCCTTGCCCTGCGGCGGCCCCGCCCGGCCTTGCCTGGCCCGGCGGCGGCCCGCGGCGCCGGCTCCGATCCGGCGCCCAGCCTGGTGGCGGAACCGCCCGGCCACGGCGCGGCTCCGTTGATGCATGCGCACCGACTTGTCAGACAGCCCCGCTAGGCTGTGCCGGGTGACCGGGCATCCATCGTTCCGCCGCCGCCTCAAAGGTGGTGCCGTCATGGCCGCGTTGTTGTTCGCGGTGGGTGGTTGCGCCTTCGGCCAGCCCGAGCCCGACGCCGCCGGCAAGCCGCCCAACCTGCCCACGCCCTCCGCCGACCCGTCCAGTGCCAGTGGCGGCGGGCTCGAGCAGTCCGTGGCCGTCTCCGTGATCGCCAAGGGCCTCGAGGTGCCGTGGGGCATCGCGTTCCTGCCCGACGGCGGGGCGCTCGTCACCGAGCGCGACACCTCGCGGATCCTCAAGGTCGGTCCCGATTCCGACACCAATGGCCTGCGGGTCAGCACCGTAGCGACGCTCGACGGGGTCGACGCCCAGGGCGAGGGCGGGCTGCTCGGCATCGCGGTGTCACCCAAGTACGAGTCGGACAAATCCGTTTTCGTCTACTACTCCACCACCGAGGACAACCGCGTCGGCAAGATGGTGCTCGGGCAGGCCCCGCAGCCCATCGTCACCGGCATCCCGCTCTCCGGCATCCACAACGGCGGGCGCATCGAGTTCGGGCCCGACGGCTTCCTCTACGTCACCACCGGCGACGCGTCCGAGCGCGGCCTCGCCCAGGACAAGGCCAGCCTCGGCGGCAAGATCCTGCGGATGACCCCCGACGGCAAGCCCGCCCCCGGCAACCCGTTCCCCAACTCGCTCGTCTACTCGATGGGCCACCGCAACGTGCAGGGCATCGCCTGGGACGCCGGCAAGCGGCTGTGGGCCACCGAGTTCGGCCAGAGCACGTGGGACGAGATCAACCAGATCCAACCCGGCAAGAACTACGGCTGGCCGACCGTCGAGGGCAAGGCCGAGGGCGCCAACCAGGGCAAGTTCGTCGATCCGCTGGTCACCTGGCCCACCAGCGAATCGTCGTGCTCGGGCGCCGCGATCGTCGAGCGCGTACTCGTCGCCGCCTGCCTGCGCGGCGAGCGACTATGGGCGATGGAGTTGACCGACTCCGGCACGATCCTCGGCGCGCCACGATCATTACTGCAGGGTGAGTACGGTCGACTACGCACCGCGGTCGTCGCCCCCGACGGCTCGGTCTGGGTCAGCACCTCCAACAAGGACGGGCGCGGCGACCCCAAGCCGGACGACGACCGCATCCTGCGCCTCGTGTTCTCCGGCGGCGGCGCGGGAAAGAGTTGACCACGACGGCGGCGGGTAATGATTGATCCCGTGACCGACGACGGCGAGACGAAGCCGCGGCGGCTGACCAGGGTACGGTCGGCCGTCCGGCGAGTCCCGTGGTCCCGGCTCACCCGCCGCGCCGGCGTCTCCTCCGCGATCCTCGGCGTCGCCGTGATCGGCGTCGTCGTCGGCGTGCTCCTCGGCGCCCGCGCGCAGACCGACATCGGCCCGTTCCAGGCGGAGATGTCCGTACGCCCCGCGACCAGCGGCGAGACCGAGGTCCTCATCCCGCCGCTCGGCGCGCTGCACATCGACAGCCACGACGGGCCGTTGCGGCTGACGGTCCAGCTCGGCGCCCTCGACCAGGGCCGCACCCAGGCGCTGATCAGCGACCCGTCCGGCATCACCCGGGCCAGCCAGACCGTGGTCGACGACCTCCAGGAGGGCATCCTGCGCCTGGGCTTCCGTACCGTCTCGGTCTCGGTCCTCGGCGCCGTCATCATCGGCCTGCTCGTCTTCCGCAGCACCCGCCGCGCGGCCTGGTGCGGCGGCGTCGCGCTGGCGGTCACCGTCGGTAGCCTCGGCCTGGCCGCCGGCACGCTGCGGCCCGATTCGATCGAACAGCCGCGGTACGAGGGCCTGCTCGTCAACGCCCCCGCGATCGTCGGTGACGCGCGGCGGATCGCCCAGGACTACGGCAAGTACGCCGAGCAGCTCAAGACCATCGTCGCCAACGTCAGCCGGATCTACACGACGGTCAACAAGCTGCCGATCTACGACCAGATCGACGGCGGCATCCGCGTCCTGCACGTTTCCGACCTGCACCTGAACCCGTCGGCCTGGCCGACGATCCGCACGGTCGTCGACCAGTTCGACATCGACGCCGTGATCGACACGGGCGACATCACCGACTGGGGCTCCGAGCCGGAGGCGACGTACGTCGGATCGATCTCCCTGCTCGGCGTCCCGTACGTCTATATCCGCGGCAACCACGACTCGGCCGTGACCGCGGGTGCGGTCGGCCGCCAGCGCGGCGCCGTCGTCCTGGAGAACCAGGTCGTCGACGTGGCCGGCCTGCGCATCGCGGGCATCGGCGACCCCCGCTTCACCCCCGACAAGGAGACCTCCCCGTCAGGCTCCGGGCGCTCGCGCCAGGTCATCGAGCAGGTCTACAACGCGGGCGCGCAACTCGCGGCGACGATCCGGGCGAGCGGCAAGCCGGCTAACCTCTGCCTGGTCCACGATCCGGAGTCGGCGCCCGCGCTCAACGGCGTGTGTCCCACGATCCTCTCCGGCCACCTGCACCACCGCGAGGTCCGCACGCTACCGAAGCTGCCGGGCATCACGACCCCGAGCCGCGTACTGGTCCAGGGTTCGACAGGCGGCGCGGGCCTGCGCGGCCTGGAGGGTGAGCAGCCGACGCCGCTGCAGATGTCGGTGCTCTACTTCGACGACACCAAGACCCTGCAGGCGTACGACGACATCCAGCTCGGCGGCACGGGCCAGGCCCAGGTAACGCTGAACCGCACGGTGATCGACAGGCCGCAGCCGGGCAAACCCATCACGCCGAGTCCGCCGCCAACCCGAACCCCAACCCCCACGCCGACGGGTACGACGGCCCCACCGGGCGACTGACCGACCACGGGCGGCGGTCGATGGCCGCCGCCCGTCCGAGAGTTGCTTAACCGGTCAGGCTGCGCGGTAGCCCGGCATCGGGAAACCCGCCAGCAGATCCTGCACCTCGCCGGCGATGCGGTCGATCGTCGCCTCGTCGTCCTTGAGCGCGGCCGTGACCGCCTCGTCCATCCAGGCCGCGACCTGGGGCATGTGCTGCTCCGTCAGGCCGCGCGTGGTCAGCGCCGCCGTGCCCAGGCGGATGCCGGACGGGTCGAACGGCTTCCGAACGTCGTACGGCACCGTGTTGTAGTTCAGCTCGATGCCCGCCCGGTCGAGCGCCTGCGCGGCCGGCTTGCCGGCGATGCCCTTGCCGGTCAAATCAGCCAGGATCAGGTGGTTGTCGGTGCCGCCGGAGATCAGCGTGAAGCCGCGCTCCGTCATGGCCGCCGCGAGCGCCGCCGCGTTGGCGACGATCTGGTGCGCGTACCGGCCGAACTCCTCGGTCGACGCCTCCCGCAGCGCCACCGCGATCGCCGCGGTCGTGTGGTTGTGCGGGCCACCCTGCAGGCCCGGGAAGACGGCCTTGTCGATCGCCGACGCGTGCGCGGCGGTCGTCATGATCATGGCGCCGCGCGGGCCGCGGAGGGTCTTGTGCGTCGTCGTCGTGATCACGTCGGCGTGGCCCACCGGCGACGGGTGCGCGCCGCCCGCGATCAGGCCGGCGATGTGGGCGATGTCGGCGACCAGGACGGCGCCGACCTCGCGGGCGATCTCCGCGAAACCCGGGAAATCGATGGTCCGGGGTACGGCGGTGCCGCCACAGAAGATCACCTTGGGCCGTTCCGCCCGCGCCAGGTCGCGTACCTCGTCGAGGTCGATCCGGCCGCTTTCCCGGTTCACCGCGTAGCGCACCGGGTTGAACCACTTGCCGGTCGCCGACACCGACCAGCCGTGCGTGAGGTGGCCGCCCATCGGCAGCGACATCCCCATCACTGTGTCGCCCGGCTGCAGGAACGCCAGGTAGACGGCGAGGTTGGCGGGGGAGCCCGAGTACGGCTGGACGTTGGCGTGCTCCACGCCGAACAGGCTCTTCGCCCGCTCGATCGCCAGCGTCTCGATCGGGTCGATGAGCTGCTGGCCCTCGTAGTAGCGCTTGCCGGCGTAGCCCTCGCTGTACTTGTTGGTCAGCACCGTGGAGCTGGCCTCGAGCACCGCCTCGGACACGTAGTTCTCGGATGCGATCATCCGCAGCTTGTCGTGCTGGCGGGTCGCCTCCGCCTCGACGAGGGTGGCGAGCTCGGGGTCTTCGGCGGTCAGGTGGGGGATCGGTGGCACGTGCACGGCGTCTCCTGAGGCATCTGACGAACACCACACCCAGGCGCGCGGTGCGGCGTTGCCTGCGATCGCTCCCCGGTGGTCAGTTCCACCTCGCTGCGCCAGTCGCGAGTACCCCGAAATGCTAGCCGAGCCGCCGGTCGTCGTGGGTGACGGCGCGAAGCCATCGAAGACTGCTGAAGCAACCGGTTAAGTGGTCGCGCTCCCATTCGGGCCTGGACGAACGCCGTTGCGCGCATGAGAGCGCTCTTGACCATTGGCGAAACCCGTGTTTCAGTGTCTCTACTTATCCGGTTAAGTGATCTAGCTTACAGCCCGCGTCGGAGGTTCCCAGCAGCAAGGAGGACGGCAATGCACAGGCGGTCGAGGTGGCTGGTGGCGGGCGTGCTCGCGCTCACCTTGGGAGTAGCCGGGTGCACCGGCGGAGACGACGGCGCCGCGACGTCGGGCGCCGGCGGGCTGCCCGGGCCGGCCGGCGGCGGGGGCGGGGCCTACCCGCGCAACGAGACGCTCTACACCAGTGGCACCCAGTGGGGACCGCCGAACAGCTGGAACCCCATCATTCCCGGGTACGCGATGGGAACGGTGGGACTCGCGTACGAGACGCTGTTCCTCTTCGACCCCGAGAAGACCGAGATCACCCCCTGGCTGGCGGAGAAGGGGGAGTGGGCCGACAAGACCTACACGCTGACGCTGCGCGAGGGCATCACCTGGGGCGACGGCAAGCCGCTGACCGCGGACGACGTGAAATACACGGCCGAGCTCGGCAAGATCAAAGCCGTTCCGTACAGCAATCTCTGGACCTGGCTCTCCGCCGTCGACGTCGTCGACCCGCGCACCGTGAAGTTCACCTTCTCCGACCCGCGGATCCAGGAGTGGGAGAACTGGCTCTACGAGAACGCGATCGTGCCCAAGCACATCTGGGAGTCGCGCTCCGAGGCCGACATCACGACGACCGCCAACGACAAGCCCGTCGGCACGGGACCGTACGAGTACCTGACGCATGACCAGGACCGCATGGTGTGGAAGAAGAAGGCGGACTGGTGGGCGACCAAGGCGCTCAACCTGGACGTCAAGCCGAACTACATCGTGGACATCGTCAACTCCAGCAACGAGGTCGCGCTCGGCCTGCTGCTGCAGGGAAACATGGACCTGTCCAACAACTTCCTGCCCGGGATCGCCAACCTGGTCAAGGGAAACTTCAACATCAAGACCTACTACCCCGATCCGCCCTACATGCTTTCCGCCAACACCGCGATGCTGATTCCCAACACCACCAAGGCGCCGATGAACGACGTCGCGTTCCGGCGGGCGCTGGCCAGTTCGATCGACACGAAGAAGATCGTGGAAGGCGTGTACGGCAACATCGTCCGCGCCGCCAACCCGACGGGCCTGCTGCCGGTCTGGGACCAGTTCGTCGACCAGTCCGTGGTGAGCCAGAACGGGTTCGCCTTCGACACCGCCAAGGCGAAGAAGGCGCTCGCGGACGCCGGCTACAAGGACACGAACCGCGACGGTTTCGTGGAGGGCAAGGACGGTAAAGCGGTCAAGCTGTCGCTGATCGTGCCGGCCGGGTGGACCGACTGGATGGAGGCCGCGCGGGTGATCAGCGCCGGCGCGCAGGCCGCCGGGATCAACGTCGTGCCCGAGTTCCCCGACGCCGGTGCGCTCGACGACGCCCGCACCGCCGGCACGTTCGATCTGCTGATCAACAACTGGGCGGGACTGTCGAACACGCCGTGGCACTACTTCAACTACGTGTTCCAGCTGCCGATCCAGGCTCAGCAGTTCAGCGCCAACTTCGCGCGGTACGAGAGCAAGCCGGCCTGGGAGCTGGTGCAGAAGCTGGCCCGCACCCCGCAGGACGCGCCCGAGTTCAAGGCGACGATGGCCGAGCTGGAGCGCATCCACCTCACCGAGCTGCCGATGATTCCGCTCTGGTACAACGGGCTCTGGTCCCAGTACAACACAACACATTGGACCAACTGGCCGTCGTCGGCCGCTGACACTCCCAAGGACCTGCCGACCACCTGGAACAACCTGTGGGAGATGGGCAGCATCAAGATGCTGACCCAGCTGAAGCCGGCCGCCGGATGAGCCGGTACTTCGGCCGCAAGCTCGGGATCTACGCGCTCACCTTCGTCGTCGCGGTCACCCTCAACTGGATCATCCCCCGGTTCATGCCGGGGGACCCGGTCCTGCGCATGCTGACCCGCACCTCGGTCTCGAACCCCGAGGCGATCGCGCCGATGCGGACGTACTACGAGAGCGTCTTCGGTCTCGATGTTCCATTGTGGAGGCAGTACCTGAACTACTGGGTCGAGCTGTTCCAGGGCAACCTCGGCGTCAGCGTGTGGCTGTTCCCGGCGCCGGTGGCCGACGTCATCGTCCGGGCGGTGCCCTACACGCTGGCGCTGCTGCTGCCGTCGATCCTGTTGAGCTGGTGGGCCGGCAACAAGGTCGGCGCGTTGGCGGCCCGCCGCAAGTGGCTCGACAACACGGCGCTGCCGGTGTCCTACGCGCTGACCGCCACGCCGTACATGTGGCTGGGCATCCTGCTCGCCTGGGGCCTCGGCATCGTGGCCGGTGTGTTCCCGGTCGCCGGCGGCTACAGCTTCGAGCTGCGCCCGCAATGGTCGTGGACGTTCGTCGGAAGCCTTGCCCAGCACTGGTTCCTGCCGTTCCTGTCGCTGTTCATGGTGGCGTTCGGCGGGTGGGCCATCGGCATGCGAAACCTGATCATCTACGAGTTGGAAGCCGACTACGCGAGCTATCTGGCGGCGCTCGGTGCGCCGCGCCGGCTGATCCGCCGCTACGCGTTCCGCAACGCGTTGCTGCCGCAGTTAACCGGTTTAGCGCTGCAACTCGGCGTGCTGGTGTCCGGCGCGCTGGTCACGGAGATCGTCTTCGCCTATCCGGGGCTCGGCCACCTGATCCTGCAGGCCATCCAGAACCAGGACTTCTTCCTGCTGCAGGGGATCTTCCTGTTCATCGTGATCGGCGTGCTGGCCGCCAATTTCCTGATCGACATCGTGTACGTCCTGGTCGACCCGCGCACCAGGACCGGCATGCAGGGAGCGACGTGAGCGGACAACTCGGCGGACGCCGGTCAGGTGCCGCCGGCCGGAGGGAGGCGGCGGCATGACCGACACCGAGCACGTGGTGGAGGCGCCGGGGGTGCCCGCGCTCGCTGAACCGGTTGCGCCCCTGGTGGGCAAGCGGCGCGAGGCGTTGCACTTCGCGCTGCGCAACCGGAAGGTCGTCGGCGGGGCGGTGGTGATCCTGGCCTTCCTGCTGTTGGGTCTGATCGCGCCGCTCTTCACCGACCACGGCCCGAACGAGTACGTGGGCCCGCCGGCCGCGCCGCCGTCGGCCGACTACTGGTTCGGCACGACCACATTCGGGCAGGACGTGTTCCTCCAGTTCGCCAACGGGATCCGCGCGACGTTCGTGGTCGGCGTGCTCGGCGGCGTGCTCGCCGGCCTGATCGGCATGACCATCGGCTTCGTGGCCGGCTACCGGGGTGGGCTGGTCGACGAGCTGCTCAACATGCTGACCAACATCGTCCTGGTGCTGCCGGCGCTGGCCGTCCTGATCATCCTGCACGCGTACGTCGGCATCACGTCCGTGCCGATGCAGGCGCTGTTCATCGGGCTGTTCTCCTGGCCGTGGGTGGCGCGGGCCGTCCGGGCGCAGACGTTCTCGCTCCGGTCGCGGGAGTTCGTCGACCTGGCCCGGTTGAGCGGCATGCGCCCCATCGCGGTGATCCGCCGGGAGATCGCGCCGAACATGAGCTCCTACCTGTTCATGACGTTCATTCTGCTCTTCGGCGGCGCGGTGCTGATGGCGGCGACGCTGGACTTCATCGGCCTCGGCCCGACCGACGTGGTCTCGCTCGGCCTGATGATGAACAGCGCCGTGCACTGGAGCGCGCTCCATCTAGGACTGTGGTGGTGGTTCGTGCCGCCCGGCGCGGCGATCACCGCGATCGTCGGGGCGCTCTACGTGATGAACGTCGGGCTCGACGAGGTCTTCAACCCCAAGCTGCGGGAGATGTGAGGTGACACTCCAGGTCGACGACCTCCGGGTCCACTACCGCACGCTCCGGGGCGACGTCCGGGCCCTCGACGGTGTCTCGTTCTCGGTCGCCGACGGCGAGATCATGGGCGTCGTCGGCGAGTCGGGCTGCGGCAAGTCCACATTGGGCAAGAG
>NZ_BONE01000005.1 GCF_016862555.1 Asanoa siamensis
AAACATCCGGCCCGTTTCCGAGCCCTACGCCTGGGGCTTTGTTTTGTTTCCCGTGTCCGGCGCTTCCGCGCTGGGCACTTTTACTACGTTACCCGGTCCTTTCGGCGTTGTCAACCCGGTGTTTCCCGGTTTGTCATGCCTTGGGCGGGTTCCCCGTCCGCGGGCGCGCAGCAGCCAACCTGCCGAACTTCCGCTTCAGGGGATTTGGTAGGCCGGCCGCTGCGACTCTCGTCGCCGCGCGCCCGGTGCCCTACCGGCTCGCAAAGCTTACTACGTCGGTTTCGCCTCACCAAATCGACCCGTTGTCCGGATCGTTCCGTGTTGCTCCCGCCGTGCAGAAAGAAAGATACGCAGCCCCCGAGTTGATCGTCAAATCGGGGGGCTGCGTTCCGGGTCACATGATCAAAGAGAGACGCGCTCGACGCCGGCGAACGTGCGCTTCCCCCTGCGCAGCACGAGGAAACGCCCGTGCAGCAAGGCATCCGCGGGCACGGTGGCGTCCACGTCGGACACCCGCTCGTTGTTCACGTACGCCCCGCCCTCGGTGATCGCCCGCCGTGCTTCGTTGAGGCTGGAGACCAGCCCGGCGTCACGGAACAGCGCCGCCACGGGCGGCACCTCACCGCGTACCTCGAGCAGCCCTGCCTCGGAGAGCGCGGCCCGCAACGTGCCCGCGGCGAGGTCGCCCAGCGAACCCCGCCCGAACAGCGCCTGGCTCGCCGCGAGCACCTGGGCGGTCTCCTCCGCCCCGTGCACGAGCGTCGTCAGCTCCTCCGCCAACGCCCGCTGCCCCTCCCGGGCACCCGGCCGCTCGGCGGTCGCCCGTTCGAGCTCCTCGATCTCGGCGTGCGGCCGGAAGCTGAAGTAGCGCAGGTAGCGCACGACGTCGCGGTCGTCGGTGTTGAGCCAGAACTGGTAGAACGCGTACGGGCTCGTCAACGAGGGGTCGAGCCAGACCGAGGCGCCCTCCGTCTTGCCGAACTTGGTGCCGTCGGCCCGCGTCACCAGTGGCGTCACGAAGGCGTGCACCGGCCCACCGCCCCGCCGCCGGATGTAGTCGACGCCGGCGGTGATGTTGCCCCACTGGTCGGAGCCACCGAACTGCAGCGTGCACCCGTGTCGCTGGTGCAGCTCGTAGTAGTCGTGCGACTGGAGGAGCTGGTAGCTGAACTCGGTGAAGCTGATGCCGCTCTCCAGCCGCGCCTTGACCACCTCGCGCGCCAGCATCTTGTTGACCGGGAAGTGCTTGCCCACGTCGCGCAGGAAGCTGATCGCCGACATCGAGCCGGTCCAGTCGAGGTTGTTGACGAGCGTGGCCGCGTTGTCACCTTCGTAGGTGACGAACGGCCGGACCTGCTCGCGGATCGTGTCGACCCAGCCGGCGACCACCTCGGGCGGGTTGAGCGAGCGCTCGCTGCTCTCCCGTGGGTCACCGATCTGCCCGGTGGCGCCGCCGACGAGCAGCAGCGGCCTGTGGCCGGCGCGCTGGAGCCGCCGCGCGGTGAGCACCTGCATCAGGTGACCGACGTGCAGGCTCGCCGCGGTCGGGTCGAAGCCGACATAGAACGTCACCTGCCCCGAGTCCAGATGCTTACGCAGCTCGTCGAGGTCGGTGGAGTCCTGCAGCAGACCCCGCCACAGCAGGTCGTCGATGAATTCGCTCACGCCTGGATTGTCTCCCACCGGCCAGTGGTGATCGCACCCGGTTTACTGCACCGAGAGGACGTCCACCACGAACCGCAGATCGCCCGCCGGGTAGCCGGCCGGCGGGGTCTCGCCGTACCCGAGGTCGGCCGGGATGTCGAGCTGCAGCCGGCTGCCCTGCTTGGCGCCGACCAGGCCCTTCTCCCAGCCCTGGATGACGCTGTTGGAGCCGAGCTGCACCGGGAACGGCTGCCCGCTGTTCCAGGAGGCGTCGAACTCCTTGCCGTCCTTGTAGGTCACGCCGACGTAGTTGACCGTCACCGTCTGCCCGTTCTGCGCGGCGGGCCCGGTGCCCTCGATGAGCGGCGTCACCTTCAGCGCGGTGACGTCGCCCTCGCCGGCCGTGACCACGGGCTTGGTCTTGAGCTTCGGGTCGGCGTCGGCCGGGATCCCGTTCGCGGGCGGTGCGGCCGCCGAGGCACTGGGCGCCGAGCCGGTGGCCTGACCGGTGGTGTCGTCACCACCGCCGCGCACCAGCAGCACGACCGCCACCACGATGGCGACGACCGCGAGCGCCCCGAGCACGATCGCGAGCTGCTGGCGGCGGCGCTTGGCCTTCGCGGCCCGCTCGGCGGCGGCCTTGCGCGCGGCCTTGGCGGCGGCCTTCCGGTCGTTCTTCGTCTCGACCACGCGGTTGCTCACGGTGTTGTCGTCCTCACGGGTGGTGTCCGGCCGGCCCGGACCGCTTCGGACACGCTACCCGGGGTAGCTGACCTTCGGAACGCCGAAATCCCACCCGCCCCAGTGGACACGACCGTCGATACTGCCAAGACATGAGAGCGGTGGTGTACGACGCGTACGGGCCCCCGGAGACGCTGCGGGTCGAGGAGGTCGCGCGGCCGGTGCCCCGCGGCGACGAGGTGCTCGTCAAGGTGCACGCGGTCGGTGTCAACGCGTCCGACTGGGAGACGCAGGTCGGCACGCCGCTCTACGCGCGCATCGGCGGCCTCCGCCGGCCGCGGCACCGCACCCTGGGCTCCGACATCGCGGGCGTGGTCGAGGCGATCGGCCCGGCCGTGACCCGCGTCCGCGTCGGCGAGGAGGTCTTCGGCGACAACCTCGAGCGGATGGGCGGTTTCGCGGAATACGTCGTCGCGCGCGAGAAGGTCCTCGCGCCCAAGCATCCCGGCCTGTCGTTCGCGCAGGCCGCCGCCCTCCCCCAGTCCGGGGTCATCGCGCTGCAGGGCATCCGCGGCCCGCACCCGGTCGGCCCGGGTCACCGGGTGCTGGTCAACGGCGCCGGCGGCGGCACGGGCGCGCTCGCGATCCAACTCGCGAAGCTCGACGGCGCCGAGGTCACCGGCGTGGACAACACCGCCAAACAGGAGTTCATGCGTACGGCCGGCGCGGACCACGTCATCGACTACACCCGCACGGACTTCACCCGGCTGGGCGAGCGCTGGGACCTGGTGCTCGACCTGTCCGGCCACCACGGCGCGCTGGCGCACCGCCGCGCGCTGACACCGAAGGGCCGCTACCGCTGGGTCGGCGGCTCGATGAACACGATGCTCCAGGTGCTGGTCGGCGGCGCGCTGCTGGGCCGGCAGCGGATCCTGGTCGTCCGGCCCAACACCGCGGACCTGCTCACGATGGCCGACCTGTGCGCGTCGGGCACCCTGACGACGCACATCGAGCGCCACTACCGCCTCGACGAGGTCCCGGCCGCCCTGCGCCACCTCGGCGACGGCCGGGCCCTCGGGAAGCTCGTCGTCACGGTGGCCTGAGCGCGGCGCGGATCAGGCCGGGGCGGCCGTGGACAGGCCCGCGATCCAGGGGCGCAGGGCCCAACGGCGGGCCAGGACGACAGCCCCCGCCAGGATGCCACCGAACAGGGCGAACTCGACGGCCACGACCGGGAGGGCGGTGCTGTAGTTGACCGTCGCCGCGAAGGCCATCGTGATCGGGGTGGCGATCACTCCCGCGAGCGGGAGCAGCAGGGCCATCGCCAGCACCGTGCGGGCCATCGCCGGCAGGCGGTGGCGCAGGCGGAACCAGACCGTGAGCAGCGACGAGGCGAGCACCAGGGCCGACAGCGTCGCGTAGGTGCCCAGGACCGTCGCGAAGTCCGGCTGGCCGGCTCGCGGAGGTCGCCGCTCAGCCGGGCCGCGTCGCGCCGGCAGACATGCAGGCGCCGCCACTCGCGTTCGGCCGCCATGACCGTCTGCTCGAGGTTCCAGCGCTGGTATTCATTCATGGCCGCCTCCCGGCGAGTCAGCAAGAGTCGCGTCGACTGTGGTGACGAACCGCCGCCACTGCTGCCGCCAGGTCGCGAGCCGCTGGTGACCGGCGGGGGTGACCGCGTAGACCTTGCGGCGGGGCCCGCTCGGGCTCGCCTGTGTCTCGTCGACGACCAGGCCCTGCCGGCGCATGCGGGTCAGCAGCGGATAGACCGTGCCGTAGCCCCCGGCGTCCAGGCCGGCCTCGTCGAGGCGGCGGACGAGCTCGTAGCCGTGCGCCGGCTCCTTGGCCAGCAGCGCCAACATGCACATGTCGAGGGCGCCGCGCAGCAACTGGGTGTGCCGCTCGCCGCCCTCGACAGGTGTCATGCGAGACATACTAGTAAGAGCTATTAGGTGTCGTCAAATAGTGGCGGCGGCCGGGCAGCAGCAGACCGGCCAGCGCCGCACCGCCGACCACCGCGGCACCGACGAGGACGGCCGGGACCAGACCGTCGACATAGGACGACGGGGTCGCGTAGCTGCCGTGCGCCGCGAAGATGGACGCCAGCACGGCCACGCCGACCGCCACCCCGAACTCGCGGACCATGTTCATCGTCCCGGAGGCCACACCCTGGGAGTCCCGGTCGACACTGGCGAGCGCGACGGTGCTCAGCGGCGCGAAGGTCAGGCCCATCCCGATCCCGGCGAGGACGAACGCCGGTGCCAGGGAGCCGAAGCCGACGTCGACGGCGGTGCCCAGCGCGACCCAGAGCAGGCCGGCCCCGAGCAGCACCTGCCCGAGCACGATCAGGAAGCGGCTGCCCACCCGGCCGACCAGCAGACCCGCGATCGGCGCGACGACCATCGGCGCCGCCGTCCACGGCAGCGTGCGGATCCCCGAGCCGAACGGCCCCAGCCCCTGCACGACCTGGAAGAACTGTGCCAGCAGGAACACGGAGCCGAAGACACCCACGGAGAACAGGAACGCCACCACGTTGACGGCCGAGAAGGCCCGCGACCGGAACAGCCGCAGCGGGAGCATCGGCGCGGGCGCCCGCCGCTCCCAGGCGACGAACGCGGCGATCAGGACGCCGCCGGCGATCAGCGTGCCGAGCACCGACAGGGAGGTCCAGCCGCCGTCCTCGCCGTGCACGACGCCCCAGATCAGCGCGAACATGCCGGTCGAGATCAGCACCAGGCCCAGCGGGTCGAGCCGGCCGCGGCCGCCGTGCGACTCGGTGAGCACCGCCCGGACCAGCACGATGGCCAGCAGCCCGATCGGCACGTTGAGCCAGAAGATCCAGGTCCAGTCCAGGCCCTCGGCGACCGCGCCGCCGACGACCGGGCCGACCGCCACCCCGAGACCGCTGATCCCGCCCCAGATGCCGATCGCCGCGTTGCGCATGCGCTCGGGCACGGCGGCCGCCAGCAGCGTCAGCGACAGCGGCATGACCATCGCCCCGCCGACGCCCTGCACCGCCCGGGCGGCGGTCAGCATCCACGGCTCCGTGGCCAGCGCGCACGCCGCCGAGGCCAGCGTGAACAGCGCGATGCCCGCCACGAAGAGCCGGCGCCGGCCGATCCGGTCGCCGATCGCGGCCGCGGTGAGCAGCAGGGCCGCGAACGGCAGCGTGTACGCGTTGACGAACCAGGACAGGTCGGCCAGCGAGGCGCCCAGCGACTCGCGGATCACCGGCAGCGCCGTGGTCACGACCAGGTTGTCCAGCGTGACCATGAACATCGGCACGCCGACCGCGATCAGCACCGCGGCCAGCGACCGGGACCGGACCGGCGACACGCCCGGCGGCGCGGCCATCACGGAAGTGGTCATGACAGGGTCCCCCTTGTTGTTATCGACTGATAACTACGACGGTAGTTATCGACTGATAACCTGTCAACAGGCAGAGGGAGGAGACCCCGTGACACGCACCCGGCTCACCGCCGCCGAGCGCAGCGAGCAACTCGTCGACGCCGCGGTCACCGCGTTCGCCAAGGGCGGCTACGCGGGCACGACCACCGACGACGTGGCGCGGCTGGCCGGCGTCTCCCAGCCGTACGTGATCCGGCTGTTCCGCTCGAAGCAGGCGCTGTTCATCACCGTGATCGACCACGTGAGCACGCGCATCCAGCAGGTCTTCCGCGAGGCCGCGCCGGCCGAGGGCGCCCAGCTCACCGATCTCGCCGACGGGTTCGACCGGTTGCTGGCCGAGCGCCACCTGCTGCCGGTGCTGCTGCACGGGTTCGCCGCCGCCAACGCCGATGAGGAGATCGGCCGGACGGCCCGCGCCTGCTACGGCCGGATCTACGAGTTGGTACGGGAGCTGACCGGCGCGTCGGCGGAGGAGGCGCGGGACTTCATCGCCACCGGCATGCTGCTCACCGTGCTCGCCTCGATGCGGGTCATCGGCCCCGACCCGGTCGAGCAGGAGCCGTGGATGATCCAGATGGTCGAGAGCTTCGACCACCACCAGAAGCACTGACCGCCCACCACCCCGAGGGGCGGTGGGCGGTCACCTGAGGCGTCAGCGCACCGGGCGCGGAAGCCCCATGGGGCTCTCGTTCCACACGCGGTCGAGCGACGTCACCACGTAGGTGTAGCGCTGCCCCGCCTGCGCGGTCCGGTCCACGAACGTCTGCGTCGACCCGACGGCGCCGACCGCCCGCACCGTGTCGACGAGTTGGCCGGCATCGGCCAGGTCACACGCCCGCGGCAGGCGCGTGCCGTCCAGCCGGTACACGGCGTACGACGTCGCCTGCCCGAACGGCCCGACCTTGTCGAGCGGCTGCCGCCACTTCAGCGTCACCGCACCGGCGCCGTCCCGCGTGGCCGACGTGACCACCGGCGGCAGCAGCGGCTTGCGCGGCAGGTGCGGCATCGCGGGCACGATCGCCGGGTGCGCGTAGTGCTCGGCCGCGTAGATGTCGGTCGCGCCCAGCTTGTTGGACCGCACCTGCACGGCGCTGAAGTGCACGTGCCCGGAGACGTTGTAGTCGCGGGCGAACGCCAGGTGGTCGGTCATCTCGCGCGGGTCGTTCCAGTTGGTGTCGGCGTTGGCCGCGATCTTGTAGTCGGCCTCGCCGATGTAGAGCTGCACCCGCGTGCCACTGACCACATCGGACCACCACGGGATCAGCTTGCCGTAGTCGGCCACGGTGAACCCGATGCTCCAGTAGATCTGGGGCACGATGTAGTCGATCCACTCCTCCTTGACCCACTTGCGGGTGTCGGCGGAGATGATGTCGTACGACTGCGATCCGGCCGTGTCGGAGCCGAGCGGGTCAGCCGTCTTGTTGCGCCAGATGCCGAACGGGCTGATCCCGAACTTCACCCACGGCTTGGCCGCCTTGACCGCCGTGCCGAACTCGCGTACCAGCAGGTTGATATTGTCGCGGCGCCAGTCGGCCTTGTCGGTGAAACCACGGTTGTACGCCGCGAACGTCGCGTCGTCGGCGAAGTCCTGGTTGGCCGCCGGGTAGGGGTAGAAGTAGTCGTCGAAGTGCACGGCGTCGACGTCGTACCGCTTCACGGCGTCGAGCATCGCGGTCTGCACGAACGCCCGTACCTCGGGAATGCCCGGGTTGTAGTAGAGCCGCGCGCCGGCCGCGTTGATCGGGTAGGGCACGACCCAGTCGGGGTGGCTGCGCACCGGGTGGTTCGGCGCGAGCTTGTTGATGTCGACGCCGGCACCGTCGGGCATCGAGACGCGGTACGGGTTCATCCAGGCGTGGAACTCGAGGTTGCGCTTGTGTGCCTCGGCGATCACGAAGGCCAGCGGGTCCCAGCCCGGGTCCTGGCCGCGCACGCCGGTGAGGAACTCCGACCACGGCTCGTGCGGCGAGGGCCAGAACGCATCGGCGGTCGGCCGGACCTGCACGATCACGGCGGTGTGGTTGAGCCGCTCGGCGAGGTCGAGCCAGCCGAGATATTCGGCCTTCTGCGCGGCGACGACGTCGGACGCGGTCTGGGAGGCCTTGGTCGGCCAGTCGATGTTCACCACCGACGAGATCCACATCGCCCGGAACTGCCGCTTGGGCGCGGCCGGGTCGGTCACACACTCGCCGGCCGTCGCGCCGGCGGCCGCCGGTGCGGGCGCGACGACCGCCAACAGGGAAAGGGTCAACGCCGCGGCACCGAGCGCCGCGCCGAGTCTGCGTGCCACGTGCGTACCTCCATGAAGATTTTCAGCCATCAGGTGGTGCGTACTGAAGGAAATCTTCAAGGCAAGCGAACGTGAAAGCAAGACCTTCTTAGCTGCGTTTCGCCACATGCCGACGGTAGGTGCTGACCGTGGGGTCGCCGGTGATCCAGAACCGCCATTCCAGGTCGTGCGCGCCCGTCACCCCGACTCGCGGGCCGGCGGAGATCGCATCAGCCGGCGGCGAGGTCGTGCCCCAGGTCAGCCGCACCGGGCTTGACGGCGACAGCAGGTCGAGGCCGTAACCGGAGCGGTCGATGCCCAACGCCGAGCACAACCGGGCCGGGCCGCGGGCCAGGTCGAGGTCGCGCTTGACGGCCGGGCGGCGGGCGCGGGCCGCGTCCAGACCCGACACGACCTCGCCCGCCCGCAGCAACACCGCCGACGCGATGCCCGGCGTGCCCGTGACCACGTTCATGCACCAGTGCATGCCGTAGGTGAAGTAGACGTACGAGAAGCCGGCCGGGCCGAACATGATGGCGTTGCGCTCCGTGCGGCCGCGGTGGGCGTGCGAGGCCGGGTCCTCGCCCGTCCCCGCGTACGCCTCCACCTCGGTCAACCGCACCGAGACGCCGCCCGCCGTCAGCACGCAGCCGAGCAGCGAGCGCGCCGCGACGTCGACCGGGCCGGCCAGCACCGACCTCAGCGCGGGACGACGCGCTGCGCGGTCCACTCCCGCCAGCCCTCCAGCTTGTCCTGCACCGACGCCAACTGGTCGGCGACCGGGCCCGGACCCGTCGAGCCCGGCGTCGTGCGCGACGCCAGCGCCGACTCGACCGTCAGCACCTGCCGCACTTCGGGGGTCAGCAGCGGGCTCACCCCGCGCAGGTCGTCGTCCGACAGGTCGTCGAAACCGCAGCCGCGGGACTCGCACAGCGAGACCAGCTTGCCGGTCACCTCGTGCGCCTCGCGGAACGGCACGTTCTGCCGGACCAGCCAGTCCGCGACCTCGGTGGCGAGGGTGAAGCCCACCGGAGCGGCGGCGGCCAGGCGGTCCGCCCGTACCGTCATCGTCGAGATCATCCCGGCCAGCGCCGGCAGCAGCAGTTCCAGCGTGTCGACCGCGTCGAAGACCGGCTCCTTGTCCTCCTGCATGTCGCGGTCGTAGGTCAGCGGCAGGCCCTTGAGCATCGTCAGCACCGCGACGAGGCCACCCACGAGCCGGCCGGACTTGCCCCGGGCCAGCTCGGCGATGTCCGCGTTCTTCTTCTGCGGCATGATCGACGAGCCCGTGGCGAACGCGTCGTCGAGCTCGACCCAGCCGAACTCCTGCGAGGTCCAGAGCACGACCTCCTCGCCGAGCCGGGACAGGTGCACCCCGGCCATCGCCGTGATGAACAGGAACTCGGCCACGAAGTCGCGGTCGGCGACGGCGTCCATCGAGTTGGCCGCCGACGTGGTGAAGCCCAGCTCCTTGGCCACCACCACCGGGTCCAGCGGCAGCGACGAGCCGGCCAGCGCGCCCGCGCCGAGCGGCGAGATCGCCGTGCGCTTGTCCCAGTCGCGGAGCCGGTCGAGGTCGCGCAGCAGCGGCTGCACGTGCGCCAGCAGCCAGTGCCCGAAGGTGACCGGCTGGGCGTGCTGCACGTGGGTCATGCCGGGCGCGGGCGTCTCGACGTGCTGCGCGGCCTGCGAGACAAGAGCGTCGGCGAGCTCGACGAGCCGAGCCGCCACCCCCCGCGCGTGGTCGCGCAGATACAGGCGCAGGTCGGTGGCGACCTGGTCGTTCCGGGACCGGCCGGCGCGCAGCTTGCCGCCGAGCGTGCCGAGCCGCTCCAGGAGCCCGCGCTCGAGCGCGGTGTGCACGTCCTCGTCGTCGACCGTCGGCCGGAACGACCCGGAGGCGCAGGCGGCCTCCAGGTCGTCGAGCGCGGCCAGCATCCGACCCAGCTCCTCCGCGTCGAGCAGGCCGGCGTGCGCGAGCACGCGGGCGTGCGCCCGGGAGCCCGCCAGGTCGTAGGGGGCGAGGCGCCAGTCGAACTGGACGCTCACCGACAGGCGGGCGAGGGCCTCCGCGGGGCCGCCGGCGAACCGGCCGCCCCACAGGCTCGTACGCGAAACAGACTGATCGGTCACGGACACCATTCTGTCGGTCACGCCGACGGGCCACCCAACCGGGCATCCCGGGCGGCCGCCATCCGCGACGGCAGGCCCCACAGCTGGACGAAGCCTTTGGCCAGCGACTGGTCGAAGGTGTCGCCGGTGTCGTAGGTGGCCAGGCCGAAGTCGTACAGCGAGGACTCCGAGCGGCGGCCGGTGACCGTCGCGCGGCCGCCGTGCAGGGTCAGCCGCACCTCGCCGGAGACGTGCCGCTGGGTCTCGGCGATGAACGCGTCCAGCGAGGCCTTGAGCGGCGAGAACCAGAGCCCGTCGTACGCGAGCTCCGCCCAGCGCTGGTCGACGCCCTTCTTGAACCGGGCCACGTCGCGCTCGACGGTGACGGCCTCCAGCTCCTGGTGGGCGGTGATCAGCGCGATCGCGCCCGGAGCCTCGTACACCTCGCGGCTCTTGATCCCGACCAGCCGGTCCTCGACCATGTCGAGGCGGCCGACGCCCTGGGCACCGGCGCGCCGGTTGAGCTCCGCCACGGCCTGGAACGGCGTCACGGTCTCACCGTCGATCGCGACCGGGATGCCGGCGTCGAAGGTGATGACGACCTCGTCGGCGTCGCGCGGCTCGGCCGGGTTGCTGGTGTAGGAGTAGACGTCCTCGATCGGGCCGTTCCAGATGTCCTCCAGGAAGCCCGTCTCGACGGCGCGACCCCACAGGTTCTGGTCGATCGAGTACGGCGACTTCGCCGACACGTCGATCGGCAGGCCCTTCTCCTCCGCGTACGCGATGGCCTTGTCCCGGGTCCAGGCGAAGTCGCGGGCCGGGGCGACCACCTGGAGGTCGGGCGCGAGCGCGCCGAGGCCGACCTCGAACCGCACCTGGTCGTTGCCCTTGCCGGTGCAGCCGTGCGAGACGATCGTGCCGCCGTGCTTGCGCGCCGCGGCCACCAGGTGCTTGACGATCAGCGGCCGGGACAGCGCCGAGACCAGCGGGTAGCGGTCCATGTAGAGGGCGTTGGCGCGGATCGCGGGCAGGCAGTAGTCGGCCGCGAACTCGTCGCGGGCGTCGACGACCTCCGACTCCACGGCGCCGCAGTCGATCGCCCGCTGGCGGATCACGCCCATGTCCTCGCCGCCCTGGCCGACGTCGACCGCCACCGCGATCACCTCGGCGCCGGTCTTCTCGGCGAGGTACGGAATCGCGACGGAGGTGTCGAGACCTCCGGAATATGCGAGGACGACACGCTCAGTCATCAATTGCTCCCTTCGAGTGGTTCTCCGGCCCAGCCGGAAAGCTTGTCGGCCAGGGCGGCGCCGCCCATGGCGTCCCGTGACACGACGAGGATGGTGTCGTCGCCGGCGATGGTGCCGACGACCTCCGGCAGGCCTGTGCGGTCCAGCGCGCTGGCCAGGAACTGCGCGGCGCCCGGCGGGGTGCGCAGCACGGCGATGTTGCCGCTCGCGTCGACCCCGGTGAGCAGCTCGCGGAGCAGCCGGACGAGCTTGGCCGAGGCGGTCTCGGCGTCCCGCAGCGGGCGGTGCCCGTCCTCCGGGATCACGTACGCGGCCGGCCCGTCGGCGCCGCGCACCTTGACGGCGCGCAGCTCCTCGAGGTCGCGCGACAGCGTCGCCTGGGTGACCACGAGGCCGTCGCCGGCGAGCAGCTCGGCCAGCTCGGTCTGCGACCGGATCTCCTTGGCCCGGATCAGCTCGACGATCCGGGCATGCCGCGCCGCGCGCGTGACAGGCGACGTCACTGCTGCTCACCCACCAGGAACGCGAGCAGCGCCTTCTGGGCGTGCAGGCGGTTCTCCGCCTGGTCCAGCACGGCGCTCTGGGTGCCGTCGAGCACGTCGTCGGTGATCTCGTGGCCGCGGTGCGCCGGCAGGCAGTGCAGCACCACCGCGTGCGGCGCGGCCTGCGCGACCAGCTCGGCGTCGATCCGGTACGGCAGGAACGGCGTGATCCGGTCGTACCCGTCGGACTCCTGGCCCATCGAGGTCCAGGTGTCGGTGGCGATCACGTCGGTGCCGCGGACCGCGACGTTCGGATCGCTTATGGTGCGCACCGAACCGCCGGTGGTGGCCGCGATCTCGGTCGCCCGCTCCAGGATCGCCGGGTCCGGCGCGTGCGCCTCGGGGCCGGAGATCCGCACGTGCATGCCGGCCGTGGCGCCGGCCAGCAGGTAGGAGTGCGCCATGTTGTTGCTCGCGTCGCCCACGTAGGTGAGGACCCGGCCTTGGGTGCCGCCGCACCGCTCCCGCACCGTCAGCAGGTCGGCCAGGAGCTGGCACGGGTGGAAACCGTCGGTGAGCGCGTTGACCACGGGAACGGTGGCGCCGGACGCGATCTCGGCGAGGTGGCTGTCGGCGAACGTCCGCACGACGATCGCGGAGACGTAGCGGGACAGCACGCGGCCCGCGTCCTGCGGGGTCTCGCCCCGGCCGGAGTGGGTGCCGCCGCCGTCGATCACGATCGGGTTGCCGCCGAGCTCGGCGATGCCGGCCGCGAACGACACGCGCGTACGCAGGCTCTGCTTGTCGAACAGCACCGCGACCGAGCGCGGCCCCTCCAGGGTGCGGTACTTGAACCGGTCGGCCTTCATCGCGGCGGCCAGGTCGAGCACGGCCGACTGCTCGGCCGGGTTCAGGTCGTCGTCGCGGAGGAAGTGTCTGACGGTCACGGGAGTACCTCGGCTAGGGCCGTCACGAACGCGTCGGCCTGGTCGGCGGAGAGGATCAGGGGTGGTGCCAGCCGGATCACGCCCGGCTGGACGGGGTTGACCAGGAATCCGGCGTCCCGCAGTTTGCTGGCGACGTCGGCGGAGACCGGCTCGGTGAACACGATGCCGAGCAGCAGGCCGGCACCGCGCACCTCGCCGACCAGCGGGTGGCCGATCGCCTCGATGCCGCGCCGCAGCCGCTCGCCGACCCGCTTGACCGAGTCGAGCAGGCCCTCGTTGGCGATCGTGCCGATCACCGCGAGCGCGGCCGCGCAGGCGACCGGGTTGCCGCCGAAGGTGGTGCCGTGCAGCCCGGGCCCGAGCAGCTCGCCGGCCTGCCCGAACGCGACGCAGGCGCCGATCGGCAGACCGCCGCCGAGCCCCTTGGCCAGGGTGATGACGTCGGGCTCGACGCCGTCGGCCTGGTGCGCGAACCAGTGGCCGGTGCGGCCGATGCCGGTCTGCACCTCGTCGAGGACGAGCAGGGCGCCGTGCTTCGCGGTGATCTCGCGGGCCGCGGCGAGGTAGCCGGGCGGCGGCACGACGACGCCGTTCTCGCCCTGGATCGGCTCGAGGATGACCATCGCGGTCTCGCTCGTGACGACCCGCTCCAATGCGGCGGCGTCGCCGTAGTCGACGTGGGTCACCTCGCCGGGCAGCGGGCGGAACGGGTCGACCTTGGCGGGCTGACCGGTCAGCGCGAGCGCGCCCATCGTCCGGCCGTGGAACCCACCGTGCGTCGCGACCACGTGGCCGCGGCCCGTCAGCCGGGACAGCTTGAACGCGGCCTCGTTGGCCTCGGCGCCGGAGTTGCTGAAGAACACCCGGCCCGGCCGGCCGGCCAGCGCCAGCAGCAGCTCGGCCAGCGCGACCGGCGGCTCGGCGACATAGAGGTTGGAGACGTGGCCGAGCGTGCCGATCTGGCGGCTGACGGCCTCGACCACGGCCGGGTGGGCGTGGCCGAGCGCGTTGACCGCGATGCCGCCGAGCATGTCGACATAGGACCTGCCGGCCTCGTCGGTGAGCACCGCGCCGGCCCCGCGGACCAACGCCAGGGGCGGCGTGCCGTAGTTGTCCATCATGGACCGCTGCCAGCGGTCGACCAGCGTCATGACGCGTTCACCACCATGGTTCCGAAACCCTCCGACGTGAACACTTCGAGCAGAGTGGAGTGGGCGACGCGACCGTCGACCACGTGCGCGGCGGGCACCCCGCCACGCACCGCGCGCAGGCACGCCTCCATCTTCGGCACCATGCCCGCGGCGAGGCTCGGGAGCAGGTGTTCGAGGTCGGTGGCGGTGATCTGGGAGATCAGGCTGTCGGTGTCGGGCCAGTCGGCGTAGAGGCCGGGCACGTCGGTGAGCACGACCAGCTTGCGGGCCTCCAGCGCGACGGCCAGCGCGGCCGCGGCCGTGTCGGCGTTGAGGTTGTGCAGCACGCCCTCGGCGTCCGGCGCGACCGTCGAGATGACCGGGATCCGGCCGGCCGCGATCAGGTCGTCGACCGCCGAGGTGTGCACGCTGGCGACGTCGCCGACCTGGCCGACGTCGACCGGCTGCCCGTCGACGAACGCGGGCCGGCGCACGGCCGTGAACAGCCGGGCGTCCTCGCCGGAGAGCCCGACCGCGAACGGGCCGTGCTCGTTGATCAGGTTGACCAGCTCGCGGCCGACCTGGCCGACCAGCACCATCCGCACGACGTCCATCGCCTCGGGGGTGGTGACCCGCAGGCCGCCGCGGAACTCGGTGACGATGCCGAGCCGTTCCAGCATCTTCGAGATCTGCGGGCCGCCGCCGTGCACGACGACCGGCTTGAGGCCGGCGTAACGGAGGAACACCATGTCGGCCGCGAAGGCCCGCTGGAGCTCCGGGTCGACCATGGCGTTGCCGCCGTACTTGACCACGACCGTGGCGCCGTGGAACCGGGCCAGCCAGGGCAGCGCCTCGATCAGGGTGGCCGCCTTGACCTGCGCGTCGGTCAGGTCGCGGGACAGGGAAGCGGTCATGTCGAGTAGGCCGAGTTCTCGTGGACGTACCCGTGGGAGAGGTCGTTGGTCCAGATGATGGCTGTGGCCGGGCCGGCGTGCAGGTCGAGCTTGACGGTGACGTCGCGGCCGCTCAGGTCCACCTTGGAGCGGTCCTCGGCGGCGGCGCCGCCCTTGCAGACCCAGACCCCGTTGACCGCCACGTCGAGCTGGTCCGGGTCGAAGGCGGCGGCCGTGGTGCCGACCGCCGCGAGGATCCGGCCCCAGTTGGGGTCGTTGCCGAACAGCGCGGTCTTGACCAGGTTGTTGCGGGCGATGCTCCGGCCGACCTCGACGGCGTCGTCCTCGGAGGCGGCGCCGGTGATCTCGACGGCCACCTTCTTGGTGGCGCCCTCGGCGTCGTCGACGAGTTGCTCGCACAGGTCCTGGCAGGCGGCGGTGACGGCCGCGGCCAGCTCGTCGCGGGTCGGCGTGACCCCGGAGGCGCCGCTGGCCAGCAGGAGCACGGTGTCGTTGGTGGACATGCAGCCGTCGGAGTCGACGCGGTCGAAGGTGACGCGGGTCGCCGCGCGCAGCACCGCGTCGAGCGTCGCCGGGTCGGCGACGGCGTCGGTGGTCAGCACGCAGAGCATGGTGGCCAGGCCGGGCGCGAGCATGCCGGCGCCCTTGGCCATGCCGCCGACGGTCCAGCCGGCCCCGGTGACCACAGTGGACTTCGGCTTGGTGTCGGTGGTCATGATGGCGCGGGCCGCCGCGGCGCCGCCGTCCTGGGCGAGGGCCTCCGCGGCCGCGGTGACGCCGGGCAGCAGCTTGTCCATCGGGAGGCGCTCGCCGATCAGGCCGGTGGAGCAGACGGCGACCTCGCCGGCGCCGATCGTGGCGAGTGTCGCGGCGACGTGCTCCGCCGTGGCGTGCGTGTCCTGGAAGCCGAGCGGGCCCGTGCAGGCGTTGGCGCCACCCGAGTTGAGGATGACGGCGCGCACCTCTCCCCCGCGCACGACCTGCTCGGACCAGAGCACCGGTGCGGCCTTGACCCGGTTGGCGGTGAAGACGCCGGCCACCGCGGCCGAGGGCCCGTCGTTGACGACGAGGGCGACGTCGGGGTTGCCGCTGGGCTTGAGCCCGGCAGCGACGCCGGAAGCCCGGAACCCCTTTGGTGTCGTGACCGTCATGGCATGACTCCGAAGGCGGACAGGCCGGCGGTCTCCGGCAGGCCGAGCATGAGGTTGGCGCACTGCACGGCCTGGCCGGCGGCGCCCTTGCCGAGGTTGTCGAGCGCGCTGACGACGATGACGCGGCCGGAGTCGCGGTCGACCGTCACCTGCAGGTGGCACGCATTAGAGCCGAGGGTGGCCGCGGTCCGCGGGAAGGTGCCGTCCGGCAGGACCCGGACAAACGATTCGCCGGCGTACGCGTCGCGCAGCGTCGCCGCCGGGTCGGCCGTGCCCGTGGGGCGCGCGGTGACGGTGGCCAGGATGCCCCGCGGCATGGGCGCGAGCATGGGCGTGAACGAGAGCGAGCGGGCGCCGGTGGCCTGCTTGATCTCGGGGACGTGCTGGTGCGTACCGGTCTTGTAGGTCGACAGGTCGCCCATCACCTCGCTGGCGAGCAGGTGCGGCTTGACGGCCTTGCCGGCGCCGGTGGTGCCGGAAGCTGCGACCACCACGACGTCGTCGGCCTCGACGGCACCGGCCGCGATCAGCGGGGCCAGCGCCAACGTGATCGTCGCGGCGTAGCAGCCGGTGTTGGCGACCCGCCCGGCGGCGGCGATCGCGGCGCGCTGGCCGGGCAGCTCGGGCAGCCCGTAGGTCCAGGCGCCGGCGTGCGGGCCGCCGTAGTAGCTCTCCCAGGCCGCGGGGTCGGTCAGCCGGTGGTCGGCACCGAGGTCGACGACGCGGACGGCGTCGGGGAGCCGGGCCGCGAGCGCGGCCGACTCGCCGTGCGGAAGGGCCAGGAAGACCAGATCGGCGTCGGCGAGGGCGGCCGGGTCGGTGGCGGTGAGGGTGACGTCGAGGCCCGCGAGCTGCGGATGCACGGCGGAGAGGGCGGCGCCGGCCTGACTGTGCGCGGTGGCGGCGACGAGGTCGAGCTCGGGGTGCCCGGCGATGAGGCGCACGAGCTCGCCGCCCGCATACCCACTCGCCCCGGCCACCGCGACCCGGATACCCATAACCACCTCCGCATGACTATGCGCTGAACGGTATCAGCCCACGCTCCCCAGCCGCAAGATCATGCGGTCCGCTGTATGGCCAATCACGCGACCGAGCGACACCACATCGCGTGGGACCCAAGTGGCGGAAGTCAGGAATCAAGACGTGGTGGAGACGCGGGCGACCGGCGGCGCCTGAGTGTGCCGAGGGCGATGCCGAGCAGGAGGGTGAGGGTCGTGCCGGAGATCCAGGCGCCTGCGTTGTGCAAGGGCATTCGGTATTCGAGGCGGATCGTGTGGGTTCCGGGTGGGACCGGGATCGCGACCAGGCCGTGGTCGGCCGGTAGGAGGTCTGCCGGTTCGCCGTCGATCGTGGCGGCCCAGCCGTGTTGCAGCGCGTCGGCTACCACCAGGAAACCGGCGCCCTGGGCCTCCACCCGGGCCGCCAGGTCGTCCGTGCCGTCCTCGGTCACGGTGATCGTCGCCGGGCGGCCCTCCGGGGTCAGCGCCGGCGGTCGGTCGAGGATCACCCGATCCGGGCGGGGTGTGGCGTCGCGCAGGGCGGACATTCGCGATTCCGCGTCGCCGGCCACGTAGACCTCGCTCGCCCAGCGGAAACGGGGCAAGGCCGTCGTCCGGCGCCAGACCACCGAGTTGCCGGCATACGCCACTTCCAAACCGTCCGGGGCCGCGGCCACCGTCGAGAGCGCCGGGCGGCCGTCGGCGCCGGCCACCAGCACCGGGTCGCCCGTCACCGTGATCACCGCGGTCAGCGGCGTGCCGGCGGGGATGTGGTCGCCGGGCACCGCCACGTACGCGGGGATGCCGCCCTTGATCTTCAAGCCGCCGCGACTGCCCCTGGCCAGTTCCGTGCCGCGGGCGTCGCGGACGCTGACCTCGATCCGGGTGGCCGCCGGCACCCAGGCCCGCGTCGTGACGGCGACCGCGCGGATCGGGCCGCGGACCCCCAGCGGGATGGTGACCCGGTCCCCCGGGCGCAGCAGAACCGAGGAGCCGTCCCCGGTCGCGACCCGTTCCGCGCCGAAGGGCTGGTCCCAGGGCGCGGTGACGAAGTAGCGCACCGCGAGGCGGTCGAGCACCGGGCTCCCCACCAGGTCCGGCGTCGGCGGCAACCGCAGCAGCGTCGTCGCGAAGAGCTCACCGGGCACCCCGCGCACCGTCTCCGCGAACCGCTGCTCGAAGAACGTCTCACCCGTCAGCGAGCGCAGTTTGGCGGCGCTGTCGGCACCCGCGTACATGCCGTCGTCCGAGGCCGCGAACCGCTCGTGTCCGAGGTTGGCGGCCAGGAACCGGTGCACGTCGGTACGCGGGAACCAGCTGTCCCGGTCGACCCGCGGCCAGTAGGAGTGCACCGTGACCAACGCCTGCGCGAGCACCAGCATGGGCACGACCACGGCGGCCACCGAGAGCAGCACGCGCCGCCGCTGACCGGCATCATCCGCCCGTGGGCCGGCCCGCCCGCCGGCGAGGTCCGGACGCAGCAGCACGACCACGGCAACAGCGGTGCCGCCCAGGACCAGCAGGCCGAGCGCCACCTGGACAACGAAGCCCCGCGCGCTCGCCGGGCTGTCCGGCTCCGCCACCACGCGCCAACCGGCGACCACCGTCAACCCCAGACCGACCAACCCGGTCGCCCCGACCGCCGCGGCCCAGTGCCGGGCCCGCCCAACTACGGGCCGGCCCGCGCCCCGCGCGCGCAGGACGATCTCGAAGCCGACCGCCACCAGGACCGCGACCAGGAAGCCGAGCACGCCGCGCGCCCGCCCGACGAAGTTGTCCGCGAACAGCACCGGCAGCTTCTGCAGCAGGGCCAACGGCGGCCCGCCGGCGTAGACGAGCAGCGCCCACCCGGCCGTCGCCGCGACGAGGTAGGTCCAGACGCCGCGCGGCAGGAACGCCCGCGCCGGCCCGGGCAGCGCCACGGCGAGGAGGAACAGCACCAGCCCGGCGGCCCCCACATACGCGAGCGACTCGACCACGTTGTCCCGGCCGCCCAGCGCGAAGTGGTTGGCGTCGCCCAGCGACCACGGCGCCCACGACGTGAGCAGGCCGGTCGGGGCGAGGTGGTCCTCGCCGCCCTGGCCGCGGTAGCTCAGCTTCACGTGCCCCATCGCGGCCGCGAACGGCACGAGCTGGATCGCCGAGAGCGCGACCGCGCCGACCAGCGCCCCCGCACCGGCCAGGATCGGCCCGACCGCCCGGCCGCGGGCGACCGCCCGTACCAGCAGATAGCCGCCCGCGGTGAGCACCGTGTAGCCCGTCAGCGCCGGGAAGCCCCCGAACAGCATCGCCGCCAGCGCCGCGGCCAGCAGCGCCCCGTCGCGGATCCGGCGCTGCGTGGCGACGCGCTCCGCGGCCCAGAACACCACCGGGATGAACGCCGCGACCCGGGTCTGCGGCCAGTTGGTCCAACTGATCATGAAGCCGCTGCTCGCGAACGCGAGCCCGCCCAGCCACCCCGCGGCGCGGCCCAGGCCCAGGCGGCGTAGGAACAGATAGGTGCCGCCGACCGCGACGACGATCTCCAGCAGCTTCACGTACGCGGGCGCGACAGCGGAGGGCAGCACGTACCAGGGCAGCGTCAGCGGCGACAGCACCGCCCAGTTGGGCACGGCGCCGAGCGCGCTGCCCCCGCCGACGTACGGGTTCCACGCCGTCAGCCGGCCCGCCTTGAGCTCCTCGCCGAACAGCGCGGTGTTGGGCAGCCCCGACGCGACGATGTCGTTGGCGATCCGGTTCTCGACGTGGCCGGTGGACAGCCCGGCGGCGGCGTACGGATGCTTGGCCACCAGCAGGTCGGTGTTGGCGAGGACGGTCACCCCGAGCAGCGGCGAGCCGATGCCGACCAGCGCGAACAGCACCACGGCGGCCAGGGCCACCCGGTCGGCGAGCCGCGCCGGCCGGGCGCGGTCCACCGGTGCCGGGCTGTCGAGATCACGGTCTTCGCCGGCGTACGCCGGTCGCATGGAGTAGGTACCTGCCCGTGGGGAGCGGCGGAAGACCCGGCCACGTTATCCCCGCAGGCGCCGTCAAACCGCCCGAAACCCGGACGGGTCCCGACTCGTACCCGTTAGTGGGTCACCAATCCGTGAGCCGCAGCGCCGCCTCGCCGCCGGTCGGCGTCGTGTCGTACGTCAGCTTCTCGAGCTCGGTCTTCCAGACGGTCTTCTCGGTCTTGTTCATGTGCGAGCGGATCACCCAGACCACCGCGTCGGGCCCGGCCTTCGCGGCCATTCCGGTCGCCGTCACGATCGCGCCGTGGATCGCCGCCGCGTCGCGCCCGGTCGACATCACGATCGAGGCGTCCGGGTACGTCGGCTGCCAGCCCACGGCCACGCCCTGGTCGAGCCGGTAGCCGGGCTGGGCGGGCCAGTACGTCGCGAACCCGTACGAGGCCGAGCCGCTGACCAGCACGATGTCGCCCGGCTTGCGGTTGGCCCAGACGAACGCGACCGGCTGGCGGGTGTTCTCCGAGGTCGCCGGGCTGCGGACGCCGAACTCCCAGCCGTCGAAGCGGAACCAGTCGGAGGTCCGGTAGGCGTAGCCGCCGAGCAGGGCGACCGCCAGCGCGGCGGCGACGACCGAGGCGCCGGCGGGTGACCGCCGCGCCAGCAGCAGCCGGCCGACGAGGGTCCCGATGCCGGCCACGCCGATCGCCGCGAAGGCGACCAGCCAGACCAGCAGGAAGTGCGAGGTGCGCAGGTCGAGCAGCGGGTACATGCGGACGACGCCCGCCACGACCGCCGCGGGCAGGAGCAGCAGCGCGGCGCCCGCCATCGCCGGCCGGCCGAGCAGGCCCACGGTGACGATGCCCGCCAGCGCGAGCACCAGCAGCAACATCCAGTTGGTGCCCAGATAAGGCTGCAGCGAGGTGGCCCGGCCGTCGATGTAGCCCGGCAGCTCGCCGACCTTCGGGAAGTAGTCGTCCCAGTAGTTGGCCATCGCGGCGTTGTCGCCGCCCTTGGCCAGGCCGAAGTAGGACAGGCCGAACACGACCAGCATCACCGCGCCGGTGACCGTCGCCTCGAGGGCCTGGCGCCACTGCCGCTTGGCCAGGGCGGCGAGCACGAGCCCGCCCGCCACGCAGCCGCCGACCAGGGTCGTGGTGTGGCTGATCAGCACGCCCACGCAGGCCGCGCCGAGCAGCAGGCCGAGCCGCTTGCGCGACCACTTCGCCTCGACGAACCCGGCCAGGGCCAGCAGGGCCAGGGTGACCGCGGCGTCCGCCGTGTATTGCTTGAGGTCGTGCCGCAGGTGCTGGGCCGGGACGAGGGCCACGGCGACGCCGGTCACCAGGCCGGCGACCACGCGGTGCACGGTCGACGGCCAGGGCAGCACCGCGGCGAGGGCGTAGCCGCCGAGCACCGAGAGCACCAGGAAGGCGATCGGCAGGAGGCGCAGCCAGTCGAGGTCGGGGATGAGCCGCAGCAGGGCGCTCCAGCCGATCGGGGTCGAGCTGGTGGTGGTCGGCAGATCGTGCAACGGCAGGCGGGTGGAGGCGGCGACCCAGGCCTCGTCCAGCCAGTAGGGAAGCCGGATCGCGGTCGGCACGTCGTGGATGACGAAGGTGATGACGACCAGGGCGAGCGGCGCGAGCGCTTCGAGCAGGATCCGGCGCCACCGGCCGCGGCGCGGCGCCGGCCGGTCGTCGACCGTTTCCTGACCGGCCGCCGGAACGGCCGGGATCACGGCCGTGATGTTGCCATCCAAGAGTTCGACTCCTGCTCGTGCGGGGCGCAGCCGCCCGCAGCCTAACGTGGCGCGAGGCCACCGACCTTCGGTCGTTCAGCTGATCCGGACGGGAACGCGAACATCGTTCGGTCGACAACCTCCGCAGGCTAACGGAAGAGGCCGCCCGGGCGTGCGCCCGGGCGGCCTCCGTGGTGGATCCCCTATGCGCCGCGCAGCGTCGCCCCGAACCTGTCGGCCGCCTCCGCAACCGCGGCGTCGCGGGCCGCCACCGCCTCCTCGACGGTCAGCGTGCGGTCCGGCGCCCGGAAGGTCAGCTTGTAGGCGAGCGACTTGCGCCCCGCGCCGAGCTGCTCCGACGCGTACACGTCGAACAGCCGCACCGACTCGAGCAGCTCACCGGCGCCGGCCACGATCGCCGCCTGGACGTCGGCCGCGGGCACGCCCTCGCCGACCACCAGCGCGACGTCGATCAGGGCCGGCGGGAAACCGGACACCCGGGGCGCCGGGGTCACCGGGGCCGCCGGCAGCGCGTCCAGGTCGAACTCGACCGCGGCGGTGCGCTTGGGCAGGTCCAGCGCGCCGAGCACGCTCGGGTGCAGCTCGCCGGCCCAGCCGACGACCACGCCGTCGACCGCGATCTCCGCGCACCGGCCGGGGTGCCAGGGGGCCATCGCCGCCGACCGCACGGTCACCCGCTCGTCCGGGATGCCCGCGGTGTCCAGCACGGTCCGGGCCGCCTCGACCGCGTCGGCCCAGCTCGCCTGGCGCCCGCCGCCCCACCAGCCGGCCGGCTCGGCCTCGCCGGCCAGCACGACGGCGACGTGCCAGGGCTGCGCCGGCACCACCGCGTCGGCCGCGGCGAAGACCGACTCGGCCGGCCGGTCGTCGACGCCCATCACTGGCGGCGCGCCGGCGTCGGGGCGGGCCTGGAACACCACGCCGACCTCGTAGAGCGCGAGGTCGCGGGCGCCCCGGCCGACGTTGCGGCGCAGCGTGGCCAGCAGCGGCGGCAGCAGCGTCGTGCGCAGGTAGGGCTCTTCGTCGGAGAGCGGGTTGGCCAGCCTGACCAGCGCCCGGCGCGGATCGTCGTCGGGGATGCCGAGCGCGTCCAGGGCCGGCGTGCCGACGAACGGGTACGACAGCACCTCGACGTGCCCGGTCTCGGCCAGCGCGCGGGCCACCGAGCGGCGGCGGCGCTGCGCGTCGGTCAGCCCCCGGCCCGCCGGGGCCAGCGGCAGCCGCCCCGGCACGTTGTCGTAGCCGTCGAGGCGGACGACCTCTTCGACCAGGTCGGCCGGGTCGGTCAGGTCGGGGCGCCAGGTCGGCGGCACGGCGCTGACCCGCTGGCCGTCGACGGTGACGGTGCAGCCGACCGCTTCGAGCAGGGCGACCACCCGGGCGGGCTCGTAGGTCACGCCGACCCGCCGGGTGGGCAGGTCGACGGCCATGTCGACGGGCGTACGCGCGACCACGGCGTCGAAGTCGAGGATCTCCGCGCCGACGGTGCCGCCGCCGTACGTCGTCATCAGCTCGACCGCCCGCGCCAGCGCGACCAGCGGCAGCGCCGGGTCGACGCCGCGCTCCCAGCGCTTGGCGGCCTCGCTGAACAGCTTGTGCCGGCGGGCGGTGCGACCGACCATCACCGGGTCCCAGTGCGCCGCCTCGAAGAGCACGTCGACCGTGCCCGGGTGCACCTCGCTGGTCTCGCCGCCCATCACGGCGGCCAGCGAGATCGGCCCGGTGTCGTCGCAGATGACCATGTCCTCGGCGTCGAGCGTGCGGGCCGCCCCGTCGAGCGTGGTCAGCTTCTCCCCCGCCGTGGCCCGGCGGACGACCAGCGGGCCGCGCAGCCGCTCGAGGTCGAACGCGTGCATCGGCTGGCCGAGCTCGAGCATCAGGTAGTTGGTGATGTCGACCGGCAGCGAGATCGTCCGGATGCCGGCCTGGGTGAGCCGGCGGGCGATGAACCCGGGCGTGACGGCGGCGGGGTCGACGCCGCGGACGGCCCGGGCCGCGAACCGGTCGCAGCCGATCGGGTCGCGCACGTCGACCGGGTACGCCGGCTCGGCCGTGGCGCCGGGCGCGGACGCGAGGGCCGGGTCGTGGAACGGCACGCCCAGCGCCAGCCCCAGCTCGCGGGCGATGCCGCGCACCGACATCGCGTACCCGCGGTCGGGGGTGATCTCGACCTCGACCACGACGTCGTCGAGCCCGACGACGGGCCGCGCGTCCTGGCCGGGCGCCGCGGCGGTGTCCGGCGGGAGCACGACGATGCCGTCGTGGTCGTCGCCGAGCCCCAGCTCGCGGGCGGAGGTGATCATGCCCGCCGACATGTGGCCGTAGGTCTTGCGGGCGCCGATCTCGAACCCGCCGGGCAGCACGCCGCCGGGCAGGATCGCCACGACCAGGTCGCCGGGCGCGAAGTTGCTGGCGCCGCAGACGATCTCCTGCGGCGCGCCGGTGCCGTTGGCGTCGCCGACGTCGACCGTGCAGAACCGGATCGGCTTCTTGAAGCCGGTCAGCTCCTCGACGGTCAGCACGCGGCCGACGACCAACGGACCCTGGACGGTCGTGCGGAGGTCCACGATGGAGTCGACCTCGATGCCCAGGCCCACCAGGGCGGCCTCGAGGGCGTCGGCGGAGAGGTCGGCCGACAGGTCGACGTGCTCGCGCAGCCAGGACAGTGCGACCCGCATCTACAGCTCCATCCCGAACGCACGTGTGAAGCGCACGTCACCCTCGACCATGTCGCGCATGTCGCTGATCCCGTGGCGGAACATCAGTGACCGCTCGATGCCCATCCCGAACGCGAAACCGCTGAACTCGTCCGGGTCGATGCCGCAGGCGCGCAGCACCCGCGGGTTGACCATGCCGCAGCCGCCCCACTCGACCCACTGTGGACCGTCGCGGTGCTGCGGGAACCAGATGTCGAACTCGGCCGACGGCTCGGTGAAGGGGAAGTAGTGGGGCCGGAACCGGGTGCGCGCGTCCGGGCCGAACATCGCCCGCGCGAAGTGGTCGAGCGTGCCGCGCAGGTGGGCCATCGTGATGCCGCGGTCGACGACCAGGCCCTCGACCTGGTGGAACACCGGGGTGTGGGTGGCGTCGAGCTCGTCGGTGCGGTAGACGCGACCGGGCGCGATGACATAGATCGGCGGGGTACGGGTCAGCATCGCCCGCGCCTGCACCGGACTCGTGTGGGTGCGCAGCACCAGACCGCTGCCCTCGGGGGCGATGTGGAACGTGTCCATCAGCCCGCGCGCCGGGTGGTCCGGCGGGATGTTCAGCGCGTCGAAGTTGGTCCACTCGAGCTCGGCCTCGGGGCCTTCGGCGATCTCGTAACCCATGCCGACGAACAGGTCGCCGATGCGCTCCATCAGCGTGCTCAGTGGATGCCGGGCGCCGCGCGGCCGGCGGTCCCACGGCAGGGTGACGTCGACCCGCTCCTCGGCCAGCACCCGCTGCTCCTGCTCGGCCGCGAGGGCCACGGACCGGGCGTCGAACAGGTCCTGGATCTGCCGCCGGGCCTCGTTGACCCGCTTGCCGGCGTCGGACTTGGCGGCCGGCGGCAGCGCGCCGATCTCCCGGCGGGCCAGTGACACCGGCGCCTTGTCGCCGAGGTGCAGGTGGCGTAGCTGGGTCAGCGCGTCCGGGTCGGCCGCGCCGGCGAACGCCTTGTCGGCCTCGGCGATCGCGGCGTCGAGCGCGGCCGGGTCCAGATAGGCGACCTGCTTCGGGTCGTACGGGTCGTTGCGGTAGGACATGACTCTCCCTCGGCGGGCAACCTGACAAGTCTACGGTCGGGCGGACGCCGCCCGGCGCAGGGCTCGGGCGCTCGCGTAGAGGCAGACGGCGGCCGCGGCGGCCAGGTTGAGGCTCTCGGCGCGGCCGTGCAGCGGCACCCGGACGCGGCGGTCGGCGGCGGCCAGCAGGGCGTCCGGGAGGCCGTGCGCCTCGGAGCCGAACAGCCAGGCCGTGGGTTCCCCGAGGCCGCCGTTGTCGGCGAGGTCGTCGAGGTCGGTGTCGCCGTAGCCGGTGGCGGCGAGGACCGTCAGGCCGCCGCTCTTCAGCTCCTCCACCGTCGCGGCGGCGTCCGCGGCGCGGACCAGATCCGTGTGGAAGACGCTGCCCGCGCTGGCCCGGACACATTTCCCGTTGTACGGGTCGACGGCGTCACCGGCGAAGACCACCGTCTGGGCGCCGGCGGCGTCGGCGGTGCGCAGGATCGTGCCGGCGTTGCCGGGGTCACGGATCTCGGCGAGCACGGCGACGAGGCGCGGCTGTTTGGCGAGCGCGTCGTGGAGCCGTACCCCATTCTGGTGGCAGACCGCGACGAGCCCCTGCGGCGCGACGGTCTCGGCCAGCGCGGCGATGGCGCTGTCCGTGACCAGGGTGGCCGTCTCGGTGAGGTCGGGGTGACGGTCCTGGGCCTCGGCGGTGGCGAAGAGTTCCTTCATCGCGTCCGCTGCGATCGCCTCGCGGACCGCCTGCGGGCCCTCGGCCAGGAACAGGCCCGTCTCGTCCCGCTCGCGCCGCCGCTGCAGGCGCCGGGCAGCAATGACCCGGGGCGTCCGTTCGGTGAACGGAGCTACCCCGGGTCGCTGGTGGTGCTGGGCCAACCTGATCAACCAACCCGTCCTCAGCCGTCTTGCCGCTTCGCGGCAAGGCGCCTTGCGGTCATTCAGGCGGCCTTCTGCGCACCCGTGCCCTCGGCCGCGACGGCGGCCTTGGCGACCTCGACGATCGCCGCGAAGGCGGCCTCGTCGTGCACGGCCAGGTCGGCCAGGATCTTGCGGTCGACCTCGATCCCGGACAGCTTGAGGCCCTGGATCAGCCGGTTGTAGGTCATGCCGTTGGCGCGGGCGGCCGCGTTGATCCGGGTGATCCACAGCTGGCGGAAGTCACCCTTGCGGTCGCGCCGGTCACGGTAGGCGTACTGCATCGAGTGCAGCACCTGCTCCTTGGCCTTGCGGTACAGGCGGGAGCGCTGACCGCGGTAACCGCTCGCGGTCTCGAGCAATGTGCGGCGCTTCTTCTGGGCGTTAATCGCCCGCTTGACGCGTGCCATCGAGTGTTCTCCTTAGATCGGTGGCGCGCGTCAGCGGCCGAGCAGCTTCTTGATGCGCTTGGTGTCGGCCTTCGAAATCTCTTCGGTGCCGGACAGCCGACGGGTACGGGTCGAGGACTTGCCCTCGAGCTTGTGGCGCTTGCCGGCGGGCTCGTGAACGATCTTGCCGCCGCCGGTGACGCGGACGCGCTTGCCCGTGCCGGTGTGGCTCTTCATCTTCGGCATCTTGTTACGTCTTCTCCCCTGTCACTCGCCGGGATTTCCGGCGGGCCCGGCCGCGGTGGCCGGCGACGCCTCGGCGGCGTCCTCGCTCCGTTGCTCGCGCGGAGCGCCCTTGGTGTTCGCAGCGACGGCTGCGGCCTTGGTTGCCCGGTGCGGAGCCAACACCATGATCATGTTGCGGCCGTCCTGCTTCGGCGCGGCCTCGACATATCCCAGCTCCGAGATCTCGGACTCGAGCCGGCGCAGCAGTCGGTAGCCAAGCTCCGGACGGCTCTGCTCGCGACCACGGAACATGATCGTTACTTTGACCTTGTCTCCGGCCTTGAGGAACCGCACCACGTGACCCTTCTTGGTCTCGTAGTCGTGCGGGTCGATCTTCGGACGGAGCTTCATTTCCTTGATGACCGTCTGTTGCTGGTTACGCCGTGCTTCGCGAGCCTTCAGTGCGCTCTCGTACTTGAACTTGCCGAAGTCCATGAGCTTGCACACCGGCGGGCGCGCCATGGGCGCAACCTCGACCAGGTCCAGGTCTACATCCGCCGCCAGCTGAAGCGCGCGCTCGAGCGGGACGATGCCCACCTGCTCGCCTTCAGGACCGACCAGTCGGACCTCTCGTGCCCGGATCTGCTCGTTGACGCGTGGTTCGACGCTGATGAGGCCTCCTCGTTGCCTTGTTAGTCGCTGCGGTCGCAGCTTCTTCGCCAACCGAGGAGAAGCAGAAGGCCCCGGCGCATGCCAGGGCCCGCTCGACCGGTCGGCACGCGCGAACGCGTGCACTCGCCGCCCGGGAGCCCGTCAAGGCTCGCCGATCGGCTGACCGGACCCGGCTCTCTCGAGGAGGCGCGGGTGGGAGCAGGCGCTCCGCTTCACCGCCGCACGGGTGCTCACGCACACGAACGACATGGTCGACGGCAACAAGACTACCAGGTGGGACGCTCACCCGCGAAACGGGCACCCTCCTGGGGCCACCGGGACTGGTGATCATTGCCTACCGTGTACGCCGTGCGTGCGTGCCCGATGATTCTGCTCGTCGTGACCCTATCCGCCGCGCTGCTCGTGGACGGCGTCGACCAGGTCCTCGTCCCGGCCGAGGTGGTGGCGAAATGATCAGGCGCGCGCTGGCCGCGCTGGTGGTGCTGCCGTTGGCCCTCGCCGCAGCCTGCTCGTCGGAGCCCCCGACACCGGCGCCGTCGCCCCCTGCCCCGTCGGCGCCGGCCCGCTTCCACCCGGCGACCCTCGGCGCCTGCGCTGAGGCGATCAAGGTCAGCCGCTCGGGCGCGACCGCCTTCACGGGTACGGTCGACACCCTGAAGATCCTGGCGGTCCAGGACATGGACCAGAAGACGATCGACGCGAAGACCGACGAGGCGGAGCAGGCGCTACGGGCGGCGATGTCGACCTGGTCCCGCACGCTGTCGGCCCTGGCCGCCCAGGACGTGGACCCCCGGATCCGGGCGGCCCTCCTGGACGGCGCCCACGACATCGACAAGCTCAACGACCCGAACGACCTCACGGCCCCCGCCGAGGCCCGCACCACCGTCGAACGCCTGGCCGGCCGGCTGGAGGCCGCCTGCGCGGCCTAGGTTGGCCGTTTGGCCGCTTTCCGGACCGGCTTCGCGCCGACTTTCGGCGCCCGGGCCGCGACCGGCGGAGGGGAGTCGGTCTCACCCAGTTTGGCCAGCGTGGCACGTACCCGCGCGAACCAGGTCGGGCCCTCGTCAGCGCGAACTCCCGCTGTAGGCGCCCGCCCGACGCCGGTCCGCCGCTGGGTCCGTGCCGCCGCGTCCCGCGCCCCGGCGATGATGGCCGCGGCTTCCGCCGCCGCGTTCTGGTTGATCGCGTAAGCCTCCGCCCGCGCCGCCCCGCGGATCGCCTCCGCCTCCCGCCGCGCGTCCGCGACCGTCGTCTCGACGACGGTCGCGGCTTTTCCCGCCGCCTCGTCGCGGATCCCGGACGCGTCCGCCCGGGCCGCCTCGCGGATCGCCTCCGCTTCCCGCCGTGCTTCCTCGACGGCCGCGCGTCGGGTTGACGCCGCGCGGGACTCGGCGTCGTCGATGATGGCCATGGCGTCCCCGACCGCATGCTCCTGGATGCCGAAAGCATCCTTCCGGGCCTGCTCGCGGATGCCTGCCGCGTCCTCGACGGCCAGGCGCCGCGTCGCTTCGGCCTCGGCCACGATCGCCTCGGCCGCGCGGCGCGCCGCGTCCACGTCCGACGGGGTCGAGTCAGCGGGGTCGAGGAGCGCGTGCGCGACGTCGCCCACGCGGGGGATGTCGTGCTGGACCACGCGCTGCAACGCCTGCCGGGCCGCCACCACCTCCGACGGTGCGTCGTGTGACAGCCACTCCCCCAGGGCTTCCACCGCGCCGATGCGGATCGACGGGTGTGGGTCGACCAGGGCGACGCGGACGTTGTCGGGCAGGAGGGCCGGGGTCACGGTCATCCCCGCCGGGTTGCGGGCCAGGACGATGTTTCCTTCGGTGCCGAAGGACCAGAGTTGCGGGGTCTGGCCCGCGCCGGCCGCGCGGACCCGGGCGTAGGCGAACCCGTACGCCTCCGTCACCGTGACGAGGCCGTCCTCGTCGGTGTCGGCGGCACCACTGCGGAGGCCGTGGACCAGCGCCTCGGTGAAGACCGATCCGCCGGGCAGGGTGTCGTGGGCGGTCGTGCCCTCGAAGGCGTACTCGGTGGCCCGCGAAGCCGTCAGGACAACCCTGCCCCGGCCCTGGAAATGATCGAGGCCCACGTCGTCGGCGCTCTTCCGGTCCGTGGCGAACGCGCCGCTGAAGCAGCAGTCGAGGATGACGATCTGGCGGGTGGCCCGGCACTCGTCGAGGCGCTCGAACAGCCAGGTCGCCCCCACGCCGGTGGCCGAGACCCGGTCCCGCCGCACGTCGGTCCCGCCGAAGCAGAGCCGCCCGCGCGCGTCGAGCAACCCGTGACACGAAAGGTAGACGAGCACCTGATCCGCCGGCTTGCACCCGGTCGTGAAGTCCTCGATCGCCAACCGGATCTCGGCGCCGGTCCGGTTCAGCACCGGCGTCACCGCGAAGCCGCCGACGGCCGCGTCCCCCAGCACCGCGGCCAACTCGCCGGCATCCCGGCCCGGCGACCGAAGCTGACGCAACGACTCGTCGTCGTACCCGGTGGTCGCGATGATCAGCGCGGACCGCGGCCCGGCCGGTAGCGCCGGCGCGGCCCAGGACTGACGTGCACTCACCCATGCCCACCCGGGTTACCAGCCGACCACGCTCCGCGCATGCGGACACTGTAGACGGTTGTCGTCGATCAGCGCCGTGGGAGGAGGGCCGCGACGTCGGCGGCCAGGTCCGTGGTGGCTTCGATCTCCGCGCGGCGGATCGAGACGCTTTCGACGTTGAAGCCGTACGGCATGCCCAGGTGGTCGCAGAACGTCGCCAGGTCCCGGGCGATCGCCATCGTCTGCCGGTAGGACTCCGACAGCGGGTCCGGCGACTGCCGGATCGACGTCCGCAGCCACCGCGGCACCTCGACCCCGAGCCAACCCAGGAACTCCAGGGTCTTCAGGGACCCACAGAGCGACAGCGTGAAGATCACCGTGCGGCGGGTCACGCCGCGGGCCGCGCATTCGTAGTAGTAGTCCGAGACCAGGTTCTTCGTCTCGTTCACGTCGTAGACCACCTGCGACACGAAGAACGTCGCGCCGCGGTCCTGTTTGGTCAGCATCCGCAGGTGTTCGTCGCGGCGTTCCGAGATGGCCACACTGCCCAGCGGCAGCGAAGGGGCCACCGCCGCACGGAGGGCCTGGGCCTCGCGCAGACTCGTGCGGGCCGGCTTGTCGCCCGACGAGGCGCCGACCAGCACCGTCAGGAGCCGCGTCGGGTCCGCGGCGCGCAGCCACGACCGCAGGTCGTCCGGGGCGTACTTGCCCACGCAGCGGTAGATCACCACGGGCAGCGGGAAGCCACCGAGGTAGGAGGACCAGTACTCCGCCGGGTCCATTGTGGGCAGATACGGGAACGGGCGCTCCGCCGGGTTGCGGTCCGACTCGTCGTCGATGTCGTAGAGGATCAGGCCGTCCAGGTCCAGCGCCGCCAGGCGGTCCAGCGTCACCGCCGCGATCTCCTTCACCCGTTCGGGTGTGGCGCTGCTGCGCGGTGGCGTCAGGCTGAACAGCAGCACACCCGGCCGCGCCGCGGCCAGCAGGTCGGGCAGGCTCATGCCGGCGCCAGCCGGCGCAGGAACTGCTGGGTGCGCGGCTCGACCGGTGCGTCGAGCACCTGCGAAGGCGGACCCTGCTCGACGATCCGGCCACCGTCCAGAAAGCACACCCGGTCGGCCACCTGCCGCGCGAAGTTCATCTCGTGCGTCGCCAGCACCATCGTCATCCCGTCGCGCTTGAGGTCGCTGATCAGGTCGAGCACCTCGCCGACGAGCTCCGGGTCGAGCGCCGACGTCACCTCGTCCAGCAGCAGCAGCCGCGGCGCGTTGACCAAAGCGCGGACGATCGCCACCCGCTGCTGCTGGCCGCCGGAGAGCCGGTCGGGATAGGCCGAGGCCTTGTCCGCCAGGCCGATGCGGGTCAGCAGCTCGAGAGCCTGCGCACGCGCGGAGGAGACCGAGCGCTTGTGCACCCGTACCGGCGCCAGCGTGATGTTGTCCAGAACGGACAGATGCGGGAACAGGTTGTACGACTGGAAGACGATGCCGATCTTCCGGCGTACCAGATCGGGGTTGACCCTCGGATCCGTGATGTGCGACCCGTCCAGGTGGATCGTGCCGTCGTCGAGCTCCTCCAGCAGGTTGACGCAGCGCAGCAGCGTCGACTTGCCCGAGCCCGACGCCCCGATCAGCGCCACCACCTCGTGCTCGGCCACCTCTAGGTCCAGGCCGTCGAGCACGACCGACGAGCCGAACACCTTGCGCACGCCCTGGCACGCCAGCACGGCGGTCATCGGCCGGCCTGCCGGCGGGCCGCCCGCAGCGTCACCCAGTCGGTGACCGCGATCAGCGGAATGGCGAGCAACACGAACAGCACCCCCGCGACGATGTACGGCGTGTAGTTGAAGTGCTCGGCCGTCGAGATCTGCGCCGCGCGTACCGCGTCGATCGGTCCGGCCAGGGACACGAGGCCGACGTCCTTCTGCAGCGCGACCGTGTCGTTGAGCAGCGGCGGCGCCACCCTGCGCACCGCCTGCGGCAGCACCACGTGGCGCATCGCCTGGCGATAGGTCAGCCCGAGCGACCGCGCGGCCGCCACCTGGCTCGGGTGCACCGACTCGATGCCGGCCCGGAACACCTCGGCGAGATAGCCCGAGTAGGTCAGCACGAGCGCCGCGCCGCCGAGCACCAGCACCGACGGCATGCCCTGCAGCCGCAGCCCGGGCACGCCCAGGGTCAGCACGTAGATCACGATGATCAGCGGCAGGCCCCGGAAGGTGTACGTGTAGCTGACCGCGAGCGCCCGCACGGGGAAGAAGACCGGGCCGCGCAGGGTACGCAGCAGCGCGATCACCAACCCGAGCCCGAGCGACCCGAGCGCGCAGAACACGAGCAGCCGGATGTTGAGCCACAGCCCGCGCAGCACGTCGGGCAGCGCGTCGGCCGCGATCGACGGGTCGAGGAACGACTGGCGTACCCGGTCCCAGCCGGGCGCGCCGGTGACCGCGAAGACGAGCAGCGCGCCGAGCACGGCGGTGGACAGGGCCGCGACCAGGATCGACCGGATCGTCTGGCGGCGGCGCCAGGCGACCCGGTCGAGCTGGACGGCCGAAGGCGTGAAAGCGGTGTCGGACCGGGTCACGAGAGTTCGGGCGCGCCCGCCGTGTCGGCGAGCCACTTCTGCTCCAGCTCCTTGAGCTGGCCCCCGTCGCGCAGCTTGTCGACCGCCTCGCTGACGCACCGCGTCAGCGGCGAGCCCTTGTCGAGCAGCAGGCCGAACGTCTCCGGGGTGCCCACCTGCGGTAGCTGCCCCACGATCGTGCCGTCGGTCAGCTCGGCGCCGGTGATGTAGAACGCCGTCGGCAGGTCGACGACCAGGCCGTCGATCTGGCCGTTCTCCAGCGCCTTCTTGGCGTCGTCGTTGGTGTTGTAGACCTGCGGCTGGCCGGTCGGCTTGATCAGCTCGGTGACCGCCTGGAAGCTGGTCGTGCCCACCTGGGCGCCGAGCTTCGCCGACCGCAGCTCCGCGATGGTCTTCGCGTTGGCGATCTTCGAGGACTTCAGCGTGATCACGGTCTGGCGGACCAGATAGTACGGCGACGAGAAGTCGACCGCCTGCTGGCGCTCGGGCGTGACCGAGAACTGGTTGATGTCGAAGTCGAACGCCTTCGGGCCCGGCGCGATCGCGTTGTTGAACGTCACCCGGGTCCAGGCGACGTCGGTCTTCGCGAAACCGAGTTGCTCCGCGACCGCGTAGGCGACGGCCGCCTCGAAGCCCTCGCCGGACTCGGGCTTGTTGCCGACGACCCACGGCTCGTAGGCCGGGTCGTCGGTGGCGACCGTCAGCTTGCCCGCCGTCTCGGTCTGCAGCGAGTCCTTTGTGCACGACGCGGCCGTCCCTACCGGTGCGGGCGTCTCCTCGGGTGCGCAGGCCGCGAGGGTGGTGATCAGAGCGGCCGCTGCGACGACCGCGAGAGGGGTGGCTCGCCTGGACATGGAGGACAGCTTAGAGAAGTCACGACGCCTGTCCATCGAGTTCCCTATCACACTGATCGGGAATTTGGACATTAAACCCATGGCGCTCGTACGCCTGTCGGCGGTAAACCAGACGCACGCCTGGCGCGTCATCCTGCCGTGCCAGCCGAGTTGACCGCGCCACGTCCCGGGAGGGTCATGGCCGACCGACCACACACGCGATGGGACGCCGACGAGGCGGTCACCCATCTCTTCGGCGCGCACTACCGCCCGATGGTGCGGCTGGCCAGCCTGCTGCTGCACGAGCGCGGGATCGCGGAGGAGATCGTCCAGGACGGCTTCGTGCGGTTGCACGCCCGCTGGCACAAGCTGCGCGATCCCGACAAGGCACTCGCCTACCTGCGGGTGACCGTGGTCAACGGGTGCCGGTCCGCGTTGCGGCACCGCAAGGTCGTCGACGCCCACCTCGCGGCCAGCCATCCGCCGCCGGACGCGCCGAGTGCGGAGGCCGGCGCGCTGGCGCTGCTCACCCAGGCCGCGGTGCTCGACGCGATCCGCCGGCTGCCGGCGCGGCAGCGGGAGGCGATCGTGCTGCGCTACTACGCCGACCTGTCGGAGGCGGAGATCGCCGAGGCGATGGGGGTCAGCCGGGGCGCCGTCATGAGCCACGCCGCACGGGCGGTCGCCGCCCTGCGCCCGATCCTGGAGCGCCTGGCATGACCCCCGAAGAGACGATCCGGCGCGCGCTGGAGTCCGAGGCGTCCACCGTGGACGTCCGCCCCGACGCGCTGTCCACCATCCGCGCGCGTACCCGGCGGCGCCGTACCCGCGCCGCCGTCCGGGTCTGGCTCGGTGCCGGCATGGCCGTGGCGGCCGCCGTCGCCTTGATCTTCGCCGTCGACCGGCCGGGACCCGCCCCGCTGCCCGGGTCCCCGACCTCGACCCCGACCGCGAGCGCCGGCGCCTCGCCGACGGTCGCGGCCGGTCCGCTGGTCGCCGTGTACTGGTCGCACGACGACCGGTTGGTGCGCGAGTTCCACCGGGCGGCCGCCGCGGACACCCCGACCGATCGGGTACGCGCGGCGCTGGCGCTGATGTTCGGCACCGCGCCGCTGGACCCCGACTACACCTCGGCGTGGCCGGCGGGCACCGCGGTGCGGGACGTCACGGTCGCGGGCGACGTGGTCACGGTCGACCTCGGCGGTGCGACCTCGCCGTCCGCCCTCGCCACCCAGCAACTCGTCTGGACCGTGACCGCCGCGAGCACGCTCCCTGAGGTGCGGATCGGCGCTGGCGGCCCGGTGCTGCGGCGCGCGCCGGCGATCGACACGCTGGCCCCGGTCTGGTTGATCAACCCGCAGCACGACGACGTGGTCCGCGGCGGCCGGGTGGAGGTGCACGTCGCCGGCTTCGCCGCGACCGCCCGGCTCGACATCACCCCGGCGGTCGCGGGCTATCCCCGCGACCTGACCCTCGCCGGCGGCAGCCCGGCCCAGCGTGAGGCGCAGCTCACACTGACCGTGCCGCCGGGCCGGTACACCCTGACGGTGACCGTGGCCGGCGGCGCCTCGGACGACCACATCGTGGTCGTCGAATAGGCCGGCGTTCGGCAGCGGCGCCGCTGCCTGGTTGGATGGTCGCGTGAAGACGTTCGAGGAGCTCTTCGCCGAGCTGTCGGCGAAGGCCGAGGCCGGCACCCCGGGCTCGGGCACCGTCGCCGCGCTCGAGCGCGGGGTGCACGCGATCGGCAAGAAGGTCGTCGAGGAGGCGGCCGAGTCGTGGATGGCCGCCGAGCACGAGGGCCCCGCCCGGGCCGCCGAGGAGATCTCGCAGCTGCTCTACCAGACGCAGGTGCTGATGCTGGCCACCGGCCTGAAGCTGGAGGACGTGTACCGACATCTGTGAGCCCCGCGCTCACGGACCGGTCCATTCTCTTCCTCAGGAGTTCCCCGAAATGCTGCGTATCGCCGTGCCCAACAAGGGCACCCTGTCCCGTCCGGCCGCCGAGATGCTCCGCGAGGCGGGCTACCGCCAGCGCACCGACGAGCGTGACCTGGTCTGCCGCGACGACGCCAACGACGTCGAGTTCTTCTACCTGCGACCCCGCGACATCGCCACCTACGTCGGCTCCGGCGATCTCGACCTCGGCATCACCGGCCGGGACCTGCTGGTCGACGCCGGCAGCCCGGCCGACGAGTTGCTCGACCTGGACTTCGCCGGCGCGGAGTTCCGGTTCGCCGGGCACCCGTCGACGATCACCACGATCGACGAGATCGCCGGCCGCCGGGTGGCGACGTCGTTCCCCGGCGTGGTCGGCCGCTATCTTGACGAGCGGGGTCTGAGTGCCGAGGTGATCCGCCTCGACGGCGCGGTCGAGAACGCGATCCGGCTCGGCGTGGCCGACGTGGTCGCCGACGTCGTGCAGACCGGTGCGACGCTGCGCCAGGCCGGGCTCGCGGTGATCGGCGACCCCATCCTGACCTCGTCGGCGTTGCTGATCGGCCGGGACTCGGTGGCGTCGGCGCCGGTCGCCCAGCTCATCCGGCGGCTGCAGGGCGTGCTGGTGGCGCGCCGCTACGTGATGCTCGCGTACGACGTGCGGGCCGACCTGCTCGAGCGGGCGACCCAGTTGACGCCGGGCATCGAGTCGCCGACCGTCTCGCCGCTGCACCGCGAGGGCTGGGTGGCGGTCCAGGCCATGGTGCTGCGGTCGGACGTACACAAGATCATGGATGAGTTGTACGACCTGGGTGCCCGCGCGATCCTGGTGACCGGCATCCACAACTGCCGCCTGTAGGCTGAGTCGCCGTGAGCAGTGCAACGGTGACGTTCCGCCCGCAGCGGGCCCGCAAGGTCGCGATCGGTGCCGCCATCGCGGTCGTGGTCGTGTTCACCGTGGTCAGCTTCGGCCTGACGGGCGCGACGGGCGACGGCCCGGCCGTCTTCCAGCGCGGCGACCAGACGGCCATGATCGGGCTCGGCATCGCGTTCGCCGCCGCCATCCTGCTGTTCCTGCGCCCCCGCGTCGACGCCGACGCGACGGGCATCCGCATCCGCAACGTGATCGGCTCGTACGACCTGCCCTGGGAGGTCGTACGCGCCATCCGCTTCGAACGCGGCGTCTCGTTCGCGAGCGCGGAACTGCACGACGACGACCTGGTGACGATCGTGGCGCTCCAGATCGTCGACCGCGAGTACGCCCTCGACGGCGTCCGCGCCCTCCGCGAGTTGCTGGCCGCCCACCAGGCGACGACGGCCGCGCCGGTCCCCCCGGCGGAGGCCGAGCCGGCGCAGCAGGCGGACCCGGAGGCCGACGCGGGGGCCGTCGACCTGGCGCGGCAGGTCGACCCGCCGCAGCAGCGCGCGGCCGCGGACCAGGACGCCGCGGCGGCCGAGCCGCGTTAGGGCTCCACCCGGCGGCGGGAGTCGATGCCCGTGCCGTAGCGCGGGTCGCCGCCCGGGATGTGCACGTCGAGGTCGGTCGCGCGGGCCACGTACAGCCGCAGGTCCGCGTCGCCGGACAGCTCCTCCGGGGCGAACCGCACCGCGCCGTCCGCCACCGCGCCGAACACCTCCGCGCACCGGCGCGGCAACTCGTCGTCGGGCACCTGGGTCGCCTCGGCGTCCACGTACACCGCGCGCCCCTGACCGATCGCCACCGTCGAGTCGAAGATCACCAGGGCCACCGCGGGCCGCTCGGCCACATTGCGCGAGTGCCGGGCGCCCGGCCCGGACACCCAGTAGAACGCGCGGTAGCCGACGTGCGTGAAATAGACCGGCGACACCCGCGGCCGGCCGTCCGGCCCGACCGTGCCGAGCGACATGTACTTGTTGCTGTCGATGACCTGCCGGGCCATCTCGTCGAGCTCGTCACTCATCCGGCGCCGCCCTCCCGGTCACTGTGAGGCCGCCCATCCTGCCACGGCAGCCGCTGGGTTACCCTTCCGCTCCGAAAGATCAACAGACATGGGGGTACGAGATGGGTACGTGGGACGTAGGCCCGTTCGACAACGACGCCGCCGCCGACTGGTGCGCGGACCTCGACGACGCACCGCTGGAGCGCCGGGCCGACCTGATCCGCGACGCGCTGGACACGGCGGCGGACCCGGACGAGGACTACCTGGACGCCGACCTGGCGGCCGAGGCGGTGGCCGCCGCGGCGGTCGTCGCGGCCCAGTTGCCGGGGGCGACGCCGCTCGACTCGCCGTACGCGCCCAAGTCGGCCCAACCCGGTGCCCTGACCCTCCCCGCGGACCTGACCGACCTGGCGGTCCGGGCCCTGGACCAGGTGCTCGGCGACGACTCGGAGTGGCGCAGCCTGTGGGAGGAGTCCGCCGACGTCGCGACCGCCGCCGCCACCGTCCGCGCGCTCCGCGACGAGCTGGCCGACGCCACCTAGGCCCCGGTGTAGCTTCGGAGCATGCGTGTTCCCACCGCGTTGATCACCGCGGGTTCCCTGATCGGCGGCTGGCAGATCGCCCGCCGGACCGGCATCCGTCCGCTCGGCGGCGCGGTCCTGGCCGCCGGCGGTGTCGTGGCCGGCCGCGAGTGGGCCCGGCGCACCAGCCCGGCGGTGACCGGCGCGCTCCTGGCGACGTACGTCGGCGCCTTCGGCCTCTCGCACCCGCTCGCCAAGCGGATCGGCGCCTGGCCGTCGGTGCTGGCGGTCGCGGCCCTGACGGCGGGCGCCTCCTACGCGGCGGCCGATCGGCGCCAGCCCCGCTGACGGTTCGGCGACATCGCGGTCGTGGGCCTCGTACGGTCCAATGATGAGCGATGTCCTGTCGTACGAGGTCGCCGGTAACGGTCCCGGTCTGGTTCTGCTGCACGGCACCAGCAGCACCGGACGCCGAAGCTGGGGCCCGCTCGTGGACGGGCTCGCCGCGGCGCACACGGTGGTGCTGCTGGACCTGCCCGGCTCCGGCGCGACGCCGGTGGAAGACGGCCCGTTGGACCTCGACACGCTCGCGGACCGGGTCGCGGCCACCGCGGCCGATGCGGGCCTGCGAACCTTCGCCATCGCCGGCGCGTCCCTCGGCGCACCGATCGCGATCCGGCTGGCGACCCGACACCCGGAACGTGTGGAGCGCCTGGCCACGGTCGTCGGCTTCGCCCGCCCTCGCCCGCTGCTGCGGATGAACCTGGAACTGTGGGCGGCCCTGCTCGACCGGAACGACCCGGACCTGGGCAAGCTGCTGGTGACGCTGTCCTTCTCGGACGACTACCTCGCGGACCTGCCGGAGGACCAGATCGCCCGGCTGATCGCGATGCTGGCGACGGACCCGGCACCGGGTACGGCGGCCCAGATCGACCTGGGCCTCCGCCTGGACGTCACCGCGGACCTGGACCGCATAGCCGTACCGACGCTGATCGTGTCGGCGACGGGCGACCGCTTCGTCCCACCGGCGCAGTCCCGCGAGCTGGCCGACGGCATCCCAGGCGCCCGCCTGATCCAGGTGCCGGGCGGCCACGTGTCCCGGCTCGTGGATCCGGGACCGACGTTGTCGGCGCTTCTCGAGTTCCACTGAACGCCGACGTCACGTTCCCGGCTCGTATGTGGGCGCCTCTCGGGTTCCGCTGAATGCCGGCGTCACGCTCGGGAAGGAACCGTCCCCGAACAGGATTCGGGCCGCGGCCGCGTGCCCCGCGCGGCTGCGGAGCAGTGCGACCGCCGCCTCCGCCACCACCGTCGACCGGAGGCCGCTGAACGCTCGCCGCAGCAACAGCCGGCCCCGGAACCGGGCGCGCAGCGCGCCGCCGTCGTAGCGCCGGAGCACGTCCGTGTCGCCGGTGCGCAGGTAGTCGGCGGTGACCGTCGCCGCCAACTCGGACAGCCGCAGGCACGGGTCGAGCCCGCCCGCGGTCAGCGGCGAGACCGCACCGGCCGCATCGCCGACCAGCAGGCCGTCGGGGCAGGCCAGCCGGCGCAAGACACCACCGACGGGGATCGGCCCACCGCGCCGCTCGACGGGCCCGGTCGGCGCCGAGCGACCCGGCGCGTCCGCCGCGAACGTCTCCAGCAGCCGGCGGACGCCGGCCCGCATGGCGGCCGGATACCCCGCGACCCCGACGTGGGCACTGTGCCCGTCGGCGATGACCCACCCGAGGTAGCCGGGCGCCACCCGCGGGTCGATCACGCAGTGGAACGCCGGCGCGCTGCGCCCCTGCGCGATCGGATGCACGATCTCGGCGCCGACGATGAACCGCCGGTTGACGTCCAGGCCGAGGTCCCGGGCGACCCGCGACCGGGCACCGTCGGCCCCGACGACGAACCGGGCCGCCACCGGCTCGGCGCCACCGAGCCGCACCGCGCCGGCCGCGCGGCCCTCGTACCGGACGCCCAGCCGGACCTGTGCCCCGGCGGCCTCGGCGGCCCGTCGCGCGTGGCCGTAGACGGCGGCCATGTCGGCCACCCGGTACTCGTCGCGCTCGCTGCGCAGCCGCACCGGCGCCCGCCGCGACGGGGGATAGAGCAGGACGTCGCGCACACCGGGCCCGAGCAGACGCGCCGGCAGGTCGAAGTCGTCGAGGGTACGCCGCACGAAGATCCCGGTGGTCCGGATCCCGACGGTCAACGACCGCCGCCGGTCGACCACCAGCACGGTCAGCCCGGCTTCGGCCAGCCGGCGCGCGGTGTGCAACCCGGCCAGCCCGGCCCCCACCACCAGCACGTCGAAGCTCTCCACGCTGCGACGGTACGAGCGCCGCACGCCGCGAACCCGGGCCTGCACGCGATCCGCCACAGACCTTCACAACCGGCGCACGGGGCCCGGCGCGGGTCAGGCCGCGGGCGGGATCGTGGTGGGGCGGGCCGTCAGGACCTGCGGGCCCGACTCCGTGATCGCGACCGTGTGTTCCGAGTGGGCCGTGCGCGAGCCGTCGGCCGAGCGGATCGTCCAGCCGTCCTGGTCGTAGCGGATCTTGTCGGTCGTGGCGCAGAGCCAGGGCTCGATCGCGAGCGTCAGGCCCGGCTCCAGCCGCATGCCCCGGCCCGCCCGGCCGTCGTTGGAGACGTGTGGCGCCTCGTGCATCGTGCGGCCGATGCCGTGGCCGCCGAACTCCGCGTTGACGCCGTAGCCGTACGCGTGGGCCACCTCGCCGATCGCCGCGGAGATGTCGCCCAGGCGGCCGCCGGGCTGGGCTGCCTTGATCGCCGCCTCGAGCCCGGCCTCGGTCGCCTCGATCAGCTTCAGGTCGGCCGGGTCGGGGGTGCCCACGACGAACGAGAGGGCCGAGTCGGCGTTCCAGCCGTCGATGCCGACCGCCATGTCGATGCTCAGCAGGTCACCGTCGCGCAGGACGTAGTCGTGCGGCAGGCCGTGCAGCACCGCGTCGTTGACCGACAGGCACAGCACGTTGCGGAACGGGCCACGGCCGAACGACGGGGCGTAGTCCCAGTAGCACGACTCCGCGCCGCGCTCCTTGATGCGGCGGCGGGCGTGCTGCTCGATCTCCAGCAGGTTGACGCCGACCGCGGCCACACCCCGGAGCTCGGCGAGCAGTCCACCGACGAACTGGCCGGCCACCGCCATCCGGCCGATCTCGTCGGCGGACTTGAGCTCGATCACGGCGTACCTCCTGGTGCGGTATTTTAATGCCGGTATTTTTATACCACGCCGCACCGGACCGGCCACGACAAGGGATATCCTGCTCGCATGGTTCGCCAACCACTCACCGCCGCCCAGATCGCGGCGGGCCGGCGCCTCGGCACCGCCCTGCGGGCCGCGCGGGGCGCCCGCGGCCTCGTCGAGGTGGCCCTGGCGGCCGGCATCTCCCCCGAGACGCTACGCAAGATCGAGGCCGGCCGCCTGCCCGCGCCGGCGTTCGGCACCGTGGTCTGCCTGAGCCAGGCTCTCGACGTGCCCCTGCCGGACCTGGCCGACGCCTGGCTCGCCGACATGCCGATCCGCCAGGCCTCCTAGGACTGCTGCTTCCGGGCGTACTTGCGGCGGAACTTCTCCACGCGGCCCTCGCTGTCGAGCAGCCGCTGCCGGCCCGTCCAGAACGGGTGGCTCGCCGCCGAGATCTCGACGTCGATCACCGGGTACGTGTTGCCGTCCGTCCACTCGACGGTCTGGTTGCTGTCGGCCGTCGAGCGGGTGAGGAAGGCGAAGTCCGCCGAGCGGTCGCGGTAGACGACCTGCCGGTACTTCGGGTGGATGTCGCGCTTCATGGTCAGTCCTCCGGGTCGATGACGGTGAGCGGGAAACGGTCCGCGAACGGGTCCGGCAGCCGCGCGCCCGGGCCGAGTTCACGGTCGGTGGCGAGGCAGTCGGTCAGCAGCGCGGCGAGCGAGTCGGCGGCGAAGTCCAGACCCACGAAGGCCAGCACGGTACGGCGGTCGCCGAAGGCCGCGTCCCAGGCGAGGTCGGCCGTCGCGCGGCGGTCGGGGCTGGCCACGGCCCAGTGCGCGGCCGGCAGCGCCGCGAGCCAGTGGCCGAGGCTGCCCATGCCCACGCCACCGCCCGCCGACTCGTACGCGATGGCCGTGTCGGGTTGGGTCGCGAGCCAGAGTTGGCCGCGCCCGCGCAGCGTCTCCGCCGCCAGGGTCGACAGCGCCGCGTGCAGCCGCCCCGGGTGGAACGGGCGCCGCGCCTCGAAGAGCATCGACACCACGCCGCAGTCGGGCTCCGGGCTGTGCACCGCGATCGCGTAGCCCTCCAGTGCCCGCCCGTTCATGCCCGGCACCCGCGGGTTGTGCCGGCCGGTGTGGCGCAGCCGCGCCGCCAGATCGGTGCAGTCGACCCGGCGGCTCGCGTCGACGACCACCTGCGTCGCCCACGGGGCCAGCCGCGAGAGCAGCACCCCGGCCCTGGCGAGGTCGTAGCCCTCGACCGCCGGACCACCCCAGAGCACGGTCGTGTCCGCGAACTCGATCTGCCGCGTCACGACGTCCGCGACCGCCCGGTCGTCGTCGGCGGCCGCGTGCAGGTCGCGGTGGCGCAGGTCGTCGGCGCTGGTCAGGTCCGCGAGCAGGTGCTCGGCGTCGACGACCGTGACGTACGAGTCGAAGCGGACGGCGTCGGTCACCGGCCGGCCGTCGACCTCGCAGTGCGCGCAGGCGCCGGCGACGGCCTCGGGTTCGACCACCCGCGGCAGCAGCAGCGCGATGTCGGCGCCCGGCCGGGCGCGGCTCAGCCGCACGAGGGTCGGCAGCACGTCCTCGCGCAGCGTGCAGGACACGCACCCGTGCATGAGGGTGACCGCCTCGTCCTCCAGCACCTCGGCTGCGGTGCGGACGACGCGGCGCACGACGCCGTCGCGTACCCGGCTCAGGTCGTGGCCCACCGAGACCAGCCGTGGGTCCGCGATCTGCAGCAGGCGGGCGACCGCGGCGGTGGCGGTCGGCTGGAAGCCCGCGAGCACGGTGACGGCGGGTCGGCTGTCGACCGGCGTACGCCGGGCCGCGGTGATCGGATCCGAGTTGCTCATGGCCACATCTTGTTGGAAATGGTTTTCATTGTAAAGTTACTCCACGCCGAAGGGCGCTCCCACCGGGCTACCCGGCAAACCCGCACGCTCAACCTGAAACCTGTTGCGACCTGGGCGGACGTCGAGGGACCGTGGCGCGGTGAAGCTCGTGCCCTGGTCCGACGACGACCTGCCCCTGCTGCGGAAGATCAACACTCCGGAGATGCGCGCGCACGTCGGCGGTCCGGAGACCGAGGAGCAGGTCGTGGCCCGGCACCGGCGCTACCTCGCGCTGACCGGCGGCCAGATGTTCCGCATCGCGGTCGACGACGCCGCGGCCGGCAGCGTCGCCTACTGGAGCCGGGTCTGGGGCGACGTGCCGGTCTACGAGACCGGTTGGAACGTGCTGCCAGCCTTTCAGGGCCGGGGCGTCGCGACCGCGGCCGTGCACGCGGTGATCGCGGCCGCCCGGGCCGACGGCCGGCACCGGTGGCTGCACGCCTTCCCGCGCGTGGCGAACGCCGCCTCGAACGCGGTCTGCCGCAAGGCCGGCTTCGCGCTCGTCGACGAGACCGACTTCGAGTACCCGCCGGGTCACGTCATGCGCAGCAACAACTGGCGTTACGACCTACTGCATAGGGCATAAATGCGTACGATCCGGACGTGAAGCCTTTTACGCATCGCGCCCTCGTCGCGTCCGGCCTGGCCGCCGCCGCCCTGCTCGCCTTCGGCGGTCTCGCCCGCGCCGAACCGGAGGGCGCCGGCGCCATCCGGGCCTGCGCCAACAAGCACACCGGCGTCCTGCGCGTCCCGACCCACGGCGGCTGCGGCCCGTTCGAGAACGTGCTGGCCTGGAACATCCGGGGGCCGCGCGGCCCGGCCGGTGTGCTGGGTGCGGGCCTGTCGGTCGACGCGGCGGTGAGCGTGCCGGCCGGCTCGCAGGGCACCTCGGTCGTGGCGAACTGTCCGGAGGGGATGGTCGCGACGGGCGGCGGTGTCGCGCTCAGCACGCCGGCGCTCGACGTGCTGATCGACCGACCCGAGCCGGCCACCGGAGGACCCTTGACGGGGTGGCGTGCGGACTTCAGCAGCACCTCGAGCCTGCCGGAACCGGCCATCGTCTACGCGGTCTGTTATCCGTCCCGCTGACCCCCTGCCCTTTTCACTGTATCAGGCAGACAACCCTGCCAAATCGGCCCCAGTGCTGATTTTCGGCACCTGACCTGCCCATATGGTTTCCGGGACCACTGCCGCACGGATCCCGGGGAGCATCGTGCCCGACGTCAGCACGCAGGAGACCGCCACCGAGGAACGGGAGATCGCCGCCGAGCAACAGGTCGTCGACCGGGTCTACGCGCGCCTGGAGGTGTTGCGCGGCCAGGCCAGGGACCTCGAGGGCGAGGGGTACGGGCGGGCCGCCGGCAACTCGGCCGCCGGCCTGGTCGAGCGCGACGCGATCGTCCACCGCGCCGCCACCCGCATGCGCGAGCTCGACACGGAGGAGGAGGGCATCGTCTTCGGCCGGCTCGACTTCGACGACGGCGACATCTACCACATCGGACGGTTGGGCGTCCGCGACGGCATCCAGCCGCTGCTCGTCGACTGGCGCGCGCCGGCCGCCGCACCGTTCTACCGCGCCACCACGGGCGACCCGCTCGGCGTCGTGCGCCGCCGGGTCATCTTCTGCCGCGGCCCGCGGGTCGTCGGCCTCGACGACGACGTGCTCACCCCCGAGGCCGCCGGCGACCTGCGCGTGCTCGGCGAGGGCGCGCTGCTGGCCTCGCTGCGCCGGTCGCGTGGCCCGCACATGCGCGACATCGTCACCACCATCCAGCGCGAGCAGGACGAGGCCATCCGGGCACCCGCCCGCGGCGTCACCCTGATCACCGGCGGGCCGGGCACCGGCAAGACCCAGGTCGCCCTGCACCGGGCCGCGTACCTGCTCTACACCGACCGCGGCCGGTTCACCGGCGACCGCATCCTGGTCGTCGGCCCGTCCACCGTGTTCACCGACTACATCGGCCGGGTGCTCCCCTCGCTCGGCGAGGACAGCGTGCACCTGCGGGCGATCGGCGAGCTGTTCGACGGCGTGACCGCCACCCGCCGGGAGCGCGCGGAGGTGGCCGCGGTCAAGGGCAGCGAGCGGATGCTCGGCGTGCTGGCCGACCTGATCTGGCAGACACCGCCGAGCGCACCCCGAAACCTGCGCCTCGTGTACGCGGGCCAGGTGCTCACCCTCGACGCCGACGAGCTGACGGCGGCCCGTCGTGAGATCCGGGCGCGCTGCGAGCGGGAGGGCACGCCGCCCAACTCCGCCCGCCCGACCGCCGTCGCCGTGCTGACCGAGCGGCTGTGGTCCAGGGTGGACGGCGCGCACCTCGACCGGGAGCTGTTCACCGACGAGGCCGCCGACCGGCCGGAGTTCCACCGGTTCCTGCACGGCTGGTGGCCGGCGCTGACGCCCGCGGCGGTGCTGGGGTGGTTGGCCGACCCGACGATCGTGCCCGACGCCGCGACGCTGGCTCCGTCCTACCAGGACCAGGCGGGCTGGGCCGTCGACGACGTGCCGCTCCTCGACGAGCTCGAGGGGCTGCTCGGCACCCCGCCCCCACCGCCCCGGGCACCGAAGCCCGAGTGGCAGCTCCGCGAGCTGACCAGCGGGCCCCGGCTCGTCGACACGTTCGTGCTGAGCACCGGGTTGCGCGACGGCTGGGAGCTCTACGCCCCGGGTGTGGCGACCCCGATCGCCGTCGCCGGCGCCGGCATCGACAACGACCAGACCGGGCTGGCCCAGCGCTGGGCCGAGGCGATCATCCTGCGCGAGGGCCACCGGGTGGTGGGCTGGATCGACGGCTACGACCCGCACGGCGAGGAGGGCTACGTGCCGGAACTGGCCGAGCCGCTGCCCGTCGCGGAGGCGGACGACACGCCGGTCCCGGACCAGTACCTGCACGTCATCGTCGACGAGGCGCAGGACCTGTCGCCGATGGAGTGCCGGATGATCGCGCGGCGGGCCGCGTACGCGTCGATGACCGTCGTCGGCGATCTCGGGCAGGCGACGCATCCGCTGGCCGCGGGCGGTTGGCCGGAGTTGGTCGCCCGGCTCGGCAAGCGCGAGGTGCGCGCGATGGAGCTGCGGACCGGTTACCGGGTGCCGCAGCTCATCGCGGACTACGCGGCCCGGGCGCTGGCTCCGGGCATCGAGCCGACCCGCTCCTACCAGCCGGGCGGGACCCTGACCGTGCGCCGCGTCGACGATGTCGCGGCCGCGGCGCGAGCGGCGATCGACGGCTTGGAGACCGGCGCGACGGTCGCGGTCATCGCCGCCGACGACACGGCCGCGGCGCTCGACCTGCCGGCCGGCGTCACGGTGGTGCCGGCCAGCATGGTCAAGGGTCTCGAGTTCGACCACGTGATCGTCCTGGAACCGGCCGACATCGTGGCCGCGGAGCCGCGCGGGCTCGCCCGGCTCTACGTGGCGCTGACGCGGGCAGTGGCCGGCCTGGTGGTGCTGCACCGCCGCCCGCTGCCCCCTGAGTTGATTGACGATTTGTAGCGATTTGAATACCGACAGTCATAACTGACCTAATCTCAGCCTTGGAGTCCCATTTGGGAGGATTGACTTCAAGGAGTGAGAGTGAAGCTACTCAACCGGCGTCGCACCTGGCGGGCCCTCGGCGTGGTCGGCGCGACCGGCGCGGTGCTGCTGGCCTTCAACGGGTTCGCCCAGGCCGACGAGCCCGAGGCGGCCGGCGGCGTCATCAACGCGTGCGTCAACAACCGCAACGGCGACGTGCGCATCCCCAACCCGTTCTCGAACGACCGGCGCTGCAACCAGTTCGAGCGGCCCGTGTCGTGGAACATCCGCGGCCAGCAGGGCCCGCGCGGCTTCACGGGCCCGCGCGGGCCGCAGGGCCCCCGCGGGCCGCAGGGCCCGGCCGGGGACGACGGCCTGACTGGGCCGGGCCAGACGGTGCCCCTCTCGCAGGCGGTTCCCGCGGGAACCAGCCAGGCGTCCTGGGTCGCGTCGTGTCCGCGGGGCATGGTCGCCACGGGCGGCGGCGCCTTCGCCGACACCACCAACGTGACCCTGGTCGGCACGCGACCGGAACAGACGGGTGCCGGCCCGGTGACGGGGTGGCGTGGAGCCTTCGCGAACACCAGCGCCACGGAGGGCGGGGCCACGGTCTACGTGCTCTGCTACAACGCCCCGAGCTGAGCACGTTACGAAAAGGTTCGTGACGCACTAATAAGTGCGTGATCTTGATTGGGATCAGGGGTCCCCGGCCGCGCGTTGTCGCCAGGTAGGAGTACCACGCGCGACAGGGGATCCACGATGACCGCCACGAGAACAGCTGGCACCGCCGCGCCGGCGACAGAGCGACAGCCGGCGCGGCGGTCCTGGTTCGCGGTCCTGGTGCTCGCCTTCGCGGCCGGGATCATCGTGACGACCGAGTTCCTCCCGGTCGGGTTCCTGCCGCTCGTGGCGGGTGAGCTGCACGTCTCGCTGGGCACCGCGGGCCTGCTGGTGCTGGTGCCCGGCCTCAGCGCCGCCGTCGCCGCACCGCTGGTCATCGTGGCCGCGAGACGCCTGGACCGGCGGCCCGTGGTGATCGGCCTGGGCGCGCTGGTGCTGCTGTCCAACGCACTCGCCGCGGTGGCGCCCAGCTTCGGCGTCCTGCTGATCGCCCGCGTGTTCCTCGGCATCGCCATCGGCGGCTTCTGGGCCGTCGTACCCCCGCTCGGTTTCCGGCTCGTCGGCCGGCGGGCCGGGACCCGGGCCACGGCGATCATCCTGGCGGGCCTCTCCGCCGGTACCGTGATCGGCCTGCCCGCCGGCCAGTTCTTCGGCGCGCTGCTCGGCTGGCGCGAGACGTTCGCGGCCGCCGCCACGGTGACCGCGCTGATCGTGGCCGCCGAGTGCGCGGTGCTGCCGCGGATCGCGGCGGCCGGCCGGATGACGTTCGGACACCTGCGCGGCGTCCTCCGGGTCCCGGTCGCGCGGGTGATCGTGGTCGCCGGCACGATCGCCACGGTCGGTCAGTTCGCCGCCTCGACGTTCGTCACGCCGTACCTGCTGGAGCGGGTCGATCTCAGCTCCGGGGTCGCCAGCCTGTTCTTCATCGGATACGGCGTCGCCGGCATCGTCGGCAACCTGGTCGGGCCACGGCTGGTCGAACGCGACCAGATGGCGACCTTCGCCGGGGCCGCGCTGGCGTTCGGCGCCGTCCTCGCCCTGCTGCCGGCGCTGGCGGGCCTGCCAGCGCGGGTGGCAGTCGCGCTGGCCGGTTGGGGTGTCCTATGGGGACTCGTGCCACTCGCGCTGCAGACCCACATGCTCAGCGCGACACCGAACGCGCCCGAGGCGGGATCGGCGGTGCTCATCTCGGTGCTGCAGCTCGCCATCGCGATTGGTGCGGGACTGGGTGGCGTCGTCCTCGACTCCGCCGGGCTGACCGCGCTGTTCGTATCCGCCGGCGCCACCGCGGTGGTGGCGTCGCTGCTCGGCTTCCGAGCGACCATCCGAAAAGGAGAGACATCATGAGCCTCGTCATCCGCCAGTACGCGTACGGCGGTCCGGAGACACTCACCGCCGAGGAGGAGACGGTCCGCGAGCCAGGCCCCGAGGAGGTACGCCTGCGGCAGCATGCGATCGGCGTCAACTTCGTCGACCTCTCGTTCCGGTCGGGCCGGATCCCGAGCGGTGGCTTCCCTCTCACCATCGGTGTGGAGGGCGCCGGCGAGGTGGTCGCGATCGGCCCGGGCGTCACCGGCGTCGCGCCCGGCGACCGCGTGGCCTACCCGATCGCCCCGGGCGCCTACGCGGAGGAACGGATCGTGCCGGCGACCGCGCTGGTACGCCTGCCCGATGACGTCGACTTCGACGTGGCCGCCGCCGTCATCACCAAGGGCCTGCTCGCGGGCGCGCTGGTGGACCGGGTGACGCGGCTGTCGGCCGGGGACGTCGCTTTGGTGCACGCGGCCGCCGGTGCGGTCGGCTCGCTGGTCACCGGCTGGGCCCGGGCCAGGGACGTCCGCGTCGTCGGCACGGTGGGCTCTGCCGGCAAGGTCGCCGCCGCCCGGGCCGCCGGCGCCGATCTCGTGCTGGCGCTCGACTCCGGCGCGGACCTCGCCGGCGAGGTGCTCCGGTACACCGGCGGGCGGGGCGTGGCCGCGGTCTTCGACGGCGTAGGCGCGGCTACGGCCGAACTGTCGCTGCGAGCGGTCGCGCCGGGGGGACGCCTCGTGCTGTTCGGCAGCGCCTCCGGCCCCGCCGACCTCGATCCGCGGGCGGTCGCCGCCAAGCGGGTCGAGCTGAGCACGCCGAGCCTGGCGTCGACCGTGCCTGACCCGGTGGACCGGCAGGCCATCGCGGACGACCTGTTCCGCCTGATCGCCACAGGCCGCATTCCGGCGCCGCGGCTCACGACGTACCCGTTGAAGGACGTCGCCGACGCGCACCGCGACCTGGAGTCGCGGCGCAGCACCGGCTCACTGGTCCTGACGGTGTGACATGGCGGCCCGGTTGAGCTCGATCTCCGCCTGGTGGTCCTGGGCCCAGGCGACCATGGTGTGGGCGTGGACGAGGAAGCTCTCGCCGAGGTCGGTCAGCCGGTACTCGACGCGCGGCGGCGTCTCGGCGTAGGCGGTGCGCCGGACCATGCCGTCGCTCTCGAGCGTGCGCAGCGTGGCGGTGAGCACCCGGTGCGAGATGTCCAGGAGCGCCGCCATCAGCGCGGTGAACCGGATGGGCCCGGCGGCCAGCACGTCGAGCGCCCGCATCGGCCACTTCTCACCCAGCCGGCCGAACAGGTCCCGGACGAAGGAGACCGTGTCCGGCCGGTTGTCACAGGTATCAGCCATCACTTCGGTGACCGGGCGGTTCGGGTCCATGTCGCCACCTCCTCGCGGTTCATGGAGGGCAGCCCTCAACGCTAGCGCTGCTGCTGGTGATGGTGCGTACGCGCGTAGTGGCGGGCCACCCGCGTGCGGTTGCCGCAGATGTTCGGCGTGCACCACTGCCGTCTCGTGGTTTCGGCCAGGAACAGCATCGAGCAGGTGGGGTTCGCGCAGCGGCGCAGGCGGGCCAGGCGGGGCGGGTCGGCGAGGAGTTCGATCGCGCCGCGGGCCGTGGCCGCCAGCGCCGCGTTGCCGCCCTGCTCCGTGTGCCAGCGGGTCTCCTCACGGTAGCCCGCGCCGCCGAGCGCCAGGCGCAGGCTGGTCGGGACCGCGGCGACCGCGGCGTTGACGTCGTCGAGCGAGCCCGGCTCCGGGGCGCGGCCCTCGAGGTGGGCGTCGAACAGGTCGCGCAGCGCGGTGCGCAGGCGGCGGGTGGCGGCCAGGTCGGGCGCCGGGCCGCCGGGCAGCCGCGCCGACTGCAGCGCCCACCAGGCCCGGGCCGCGGCCGGGTCGGCGATCAGGTCCTGCGGTGGGTCGGTGACCAGCATCTTCGTGTCGACCAGGTCGAGCGCGACCAGCGGCTCGCCGCCCATCGGGAAGCCGGCCCGCTGCACGTCCGCCAGGCTTATGCTCACCCGCCCAGGGTATCCATTAGGTGAGACGATCGCGAGTTTCTCCCGGAACCGCTTGCGCGTCGCTGACTAATGCTTCTAGCGTCGAGTTATGCATTAGTTCAAACGGAGGGGGTGCGTGATGGGACTCGCCTGGCAGCAGGGGCCGCTCTCCGCCGCACCGGTGGGCCGGTTCCTCGTGCCCGATCCGCTGCCCGAGCGCCTGCTCTTCGCCGAGCGACTGCGCCGGCGGATGCGGGTGCGGCTCGGCGGCCGCTGGGTCGCCGACAGCGAGGAGGTCGTCCTGTTGCACGAACCCGGCCGCTATCCGGTCGCCTACTTCCCGGCGGCGGCCGTCGCGGGCGGGGTGCTCGAGCAGACCGACGTGGTGACCCGGCATCCCGACCTCGGGCCGACCGCGTGGTACACGGTGCACGGCGGCGCCGGCCGGGCCGAGCGGCGCGGGGCGTGGCGGTTCACGGACCTGCCGGAGCACGCCGCCGACCTGCGCGCCCGGGTAGCGTTCGGGTGGCGGGCGATGGACGCCTTCTACGAGGAGGACGAGCGGATCGTCGGCCACGCCGCCGACCCGTACCACCGGATCGACATCCGCCGCACCGCGCGCCGCCTCGTCGTGCGCGACGGTGAGCGGGTCGTCGCGGACACCCCGCGGCCGCTGGTGCTCTACGAGTCCGGTTTCGCGCCGCGCTGGTACGTGCCGCGGGCCGACGTGGACCCGGCCGCGCTGACCCCGGTCGACGGGCAGACGTTCTGCCCCTACAAGGGCCTGGCGAGCTACTACGACGTCGGCGACCGGCGCCGGGCGGCCTGGTCCTACCGGGAGGCGTGGCCCGAGGTGCGGCCGATCGGCGACCTGGTCTCGTTCGAGCCCGACCTCGTCGACGTGTCGCTGGACGGCAAGCGGCTCGCACCCGAGCCGGGCCAGGCCGTGGTGCCGCACGGCATCGACCGGGGCCTCGATCCCGACGAGATTCTGCAGCGAAGGGAGTAGGACGATGACACTCAAGGACAGGACCGTCTTGGTGATCGGTCGCGGCGGCGGGATCGCCCAGGCCACCACCGACGCCGTGCGGGAGGCCGGCGGCACCGTGGTGGTCGCCGGGCGCGACCGGGACGCGCTGGTCACCGCGTACGCGGACCCGGCGATCCGGGCCGAGGCCGTCGACCTGACCGACGAGTCCAGCGTCGCCGGTCTCGCCCAGCGCCTCGGCACCGTCGACCACGTCGTCACGACCGCGTCCGCGCGGGCCCGGGGCACCGCGGCCGAGCTCGACCCCGAGGTGGTGACGGCGTCGCTGCGGACGAAGGCGGTCGGCGCGATCCTGCTGGCCAAGCATTTCGCCGGCCGGATGCCCGCCGACGGGTCGTTCCTGCTGTTCTCCGGCGCGACGGCCGTCAAGCCCGCGCCCGGGATGCTGGCCGTGGCGGCCACCAACGGCGCGGTCGACGCGATCGTCCGCTCGCTGGCCGTGGAGCTCGCGCCGATCCGGGTCAACGCGATCTCGCCGGGCACGATCGACACCGGCGCGTACGACGCCCTCGGCGCGCGGCGCAAGGCGGCGCTGTTCGAGCAGCGCGGATCGACCAACCCGGCGCGCCGGATCGGCACGGCCGGCGACGTCGCCCAGGCGGTGGTCTTCGCGCTGACCAGCACGTTCCTGACGGGGGTGTCGCTGGGGATCGACGGCGGAGAGCGGCTGGTGTGACATGTGTGCCGCACGGGTCACCGGGCCGGCGGCGGTGACGCCCGTTGTCGGTCCGCTGCCACCGATCTACGTTGGCGACAGGGGGGACGGACATGGCAACGCTGCTGTCGGTGAACGTCGGGATGCCCAAGGACGTGGCCTGGCACGGCAAGACCGTCCACACGGGAGTGTGGAAGGCGCCGGTCACGGGGCGGGTGATGGCCCGCAGGCTCAACGTCGACGGCGACGGCCAGGGCGACCTCGCCGGCCACGGTGGGGAGCAGCGGGCGGTGCTGGTCTACCAGACCGACTCGTACGCACACTGGTCCGATTTCTTCTCCAAGGACCTCGGCGGGTACGGCGCGTTCGGCGAGAACTTCACCGTGGACGGCCTCGCTGACGACGAGGTGCACATCGGCGACCGCTACCGGATCGGCGACGCCGAGTTCGAGGTCACCCAGCCCCGGGTCACCTGTTTCCGCGTCGGGATGCGGCTCGGCGAGCCGCGCCTGCCCGCGCTGCTGGTCGGCCATCACCGGCCCGGCTTCTACCTGCGGGTGATCACCGAGGGCGAGGTCGGCGCCGGCGACGAGATCGTCCGCACCCGGATCGGCCCGCACCGCGTCACGGTCGCCGAGGTGGACGCGCTGCTCTACCTGCCGAATCCCGACCACGGCCGGATCCGCGACGCGTTGGACGTTCCGGCGCTCAGCCCGGGTTGGCAGGTGTCGTTCAAGGACGTGCTCGCGGGCGGGGGTGGCCTCGCGCCGGTCCCGACCGGCAAGGAGCCGCCGTGGACCGGCTTCCGGTCGTTGCGGGTCGAGCGGGTCGTGCCCGAGACAGCCTCGGTCACCTCGATCTACCTGGCGCCGGCCGACGGCAAGCCGCTCCCGGTGCCGGCCGCGGGTCAGTACCTGACGGTGCGGGTGCCGTCCGCCGGCACACCGGCACCGGTGCGCTCCTACTCGCTGTCGGACCCGGCCACCTACCGGATCAGCGTGAAGCGCGAGGAGCACGGCGTCGTGAGCGGGCTGCTGCAGGAGGGCACGTTGCACCCGGGTTCGCTGCTGGAGGTCGCCGCGGCGCGGGGTGAGTTCCTGCTCGCCGCCGGGGCCGACCCGGTGCTGCTGATCTCGGCCGGCATCGGCGTCACGCCGGTGCTCGCCATGCTGCACCGGCTGGCCGCGGACCGCGACCAGCGCGAGATCTGGTGGGTGCACGCGGCGCACGACCAGGCGCACCAGGCCTTCGCGGCCGAGGCCCGTGATCTGCTGCGCGCGCTGCCCAACTCCCGGGAGCACATTTTCTACGCGGTCGACCAGCGGCTGACCGGGGCGGTGCTGGAGTCACTGGCGATGCCGAAGCGAGCCGACGCTTACGTCTGCGGGCCGGAGTCCTTCATGGACGACATCCGCGCGGCGTTGGTGGACCAGGGCATGAAACCCGATCGGGTACGCACGGAGCTGTTCGCGGCCCGCTCGGCGATCAACCCGGGTGTCACGGACGCGACCCGCCGCCAGCCGCACCCGCCGTCGGGCGCGCCCGGGTCAGGGCCGGCGGTGACGTTCGCCCGCAGCGGCCTGACCGTGCCGTTCGCCGACGACGGCCCGTCGCTGCTGGAGTTGGCCGAGCGCTGCGACGTGCCGACCCGCTGGTCGTGCCGCACGGGCGTCTGCCACACCTGCGAGACGGCGCTGCTCTCGGGCGAGGTCGACTTCGACCCGGAGCCGCTGGAGCCGGCGGGGCCGGGCAACACGCTGATCTGCTGTGCCCGCCCCCGCGGCGAGGTCGTTCTTGACCTTTAGCCCTGACCGTCACCCACGACGGACCTCGCCGCGGAGCGAAGCGGAGCGGTCCCTCGCGGGAGGAACGGTCCGGACCACGACGGGCCCGAGCAAGGAGCCTTCTTCTGATCAGATCGCCCTGATCGCGAGGGCGGCGTCGAGTGCGGCGACGGTCGCCGCCCACCCCTTGTCCTCGGCCGACCCGGGCAGGCCCGCACGATCCTTGGCCTGGTCCAGGGTGTTGACGGTCAGCACGCCGTGCGCGACCGGCTTGCCCGTGTCGAGCGCGATCCGCGTCAGGCCGTCGGTCACCGAGCGGCAGACGAAGTCGAAGTGCGCGGTCGCGCCCTTGATGACCACGCCCAGCGCCACGACCACGTCGTACTTCTTCGCCATCGCCTGCGCCACCACCGGGATCTCCACCGAGCCCGCCACCCGGGCGACCGCGACGTCCGCGACCGCCGACGCCTTGGCCGCGGCCACCGCGCGGTCGACCATGTGGTCGGTCAGCTCCGCGTGCCAGCGGGCGGCGACGATGCCCACCGTCAGGCCTTCCGCGTTGACGGCGGCCACCTCAGGTTCGCCGAATCCAGCCATCAGAATCCCTCCGCGGTGTCGACGTCGTCGAGGGCGTCGAGCAGGTGTCCCATTCGGTCGCGCTTGGTGCGCAGGTACCGGACGTTCTCCGGGTGCGGGCGCACCGGCAGGCCCTCGCGGCCGACGATGGTCAGCCCGTAGCCCTCCAGGCCGGCCCGCTTGGCCGGGTTGTTGGTCAGCAGGCGCATCGAGCGCACGCCCAGGTCGTAGAGGATCTGCGCGCCGGTGCCGTAGTCGCGGGCGTCGGCGGGCAGGCCCAGGTCGAGGTTGGCGTCGACGGTGTCCCGGCCCAGGTCCTGGAGCTGGTACGCCTGCAGCTTGTGCAGCAGGCCGATGCCCCGGCCCTCGTGGCCGCGCATGTAGAGCACCACGCCCCGGCCCTCGGCCGCGACGCGGGCCAGCGCCGCCTCGAGCTGCGGGCCGCAGTCGCAGCGCAGCGAGCCGAACACGTCGCCGGTCAGGCACTCGGAGTGCACCCGGACGAGCACGTCGTCGCCGTCGCCGATCTCGCCGTAGACCATGGCCACGTGCTCGGCGGCGTCGTGGGTGGCGCGGTAGCCGAACGCGGTGAACACGCCGTGCTCGGTCGGGATGCGCGTCTCGACGACCCGCTCGACCTGCTTCTCGTGGTGCCGCCGGTAGGCGATCAGGTCGGCGATGGAGATCAGCGGCAGGTCGTGCTCGGCCGCGAACTTCTCCAGGTCGGGCATCCGCATCATGGTGCCGTCGTCGTTGACGAGCTCGCAGAGCACGCCGGCCGGGCGCAGGCCCGCGAGCACCGCCAGGTCGATCGCGGCCTCGGTGTGGCCCGGGCGGCGCAGCACCCCGCCGGCCTTGGCCCGTAGCGGCACGACGTGGCCGGGGCGCGACAGGTCGCCCGCGGTGGTGTCGAGCGAGGCCAGCAGCCGGATCGTGTGCGCCCGGTCCGCGGCCGAGATGCCGGTGTCGACACCCTCCCGGGCGTCGACCGTCACCGTGTACGCGGTGCCACGGCGGTCCTGGTTGGTGTGGTACATCGGCGGCAGCTCGAGACGGTCGGCGTCCTCCTCCCTCACCGGCGCGCAGATGTAGCCGGACGTGTAGCGGACCGTGAACGCGAGCAGCTCCGGGGTCGCCAGCTCGGCGGCGAAGATGAGGTCGCCCTCGTTCTCCCGGTCCTCGTCGTCGACGACCACGACCGGCCGGCCCGCGGCGATCGCGGCGACGGCCTCCTCGACAGTGGACAGCGTCATGACCTCTCCCCCAGTAGCCGTTCGACGTACTTGGCGATGACGTCGACCTCGAGGTTGACGAGGTCGCCGATCTGCTTGTGTCCGAGCGTGGTGAGCGACAGCGTGGTGGGGATCAGCCCGACCGAGAACGTGTCGTCACCCGCCTCCATCACCGTCAGCGAGACGCCGTCGACGGTGATCGAGCCCTTCTCCACGACGTAGCGCCGGATGGACTTGGGCAGCTCGAACCGGACGGTCGTCCACTGCTCGGCGGGCTCCCGGCCGACGATCCGGGCGACGCCGTCGACGTGCCCCTGCACGAGGTGGCCGCCGAGCCGGGTGTCGAGCCGCGCGGCCCGCTCCAGGTTGACCGGGTCGCCGGGGTGCAGCTCGCCGAGCGACGAGCGGCGCAGCGTCTCGCCCATCACGTCGGCGGTGAAACCGTCCGCGGAGATCTCGACCGCGGTCAGGCAGACGCCGTTGACCGAGATCGAGTCGCCGTGCTTCAGATCGTCGACGACGGTCTTGCCGCGGATGGCGATCAGGCCGGAGTCGTCGCCGGTCGCCGTCCAGCCGACCATTTCGCCGAGCTCCTCGATGATGCCGGTGAACATGCGGGTCAGCCCTCCTTCTTGCGTGGCACAGCGGTGAACCGCAGGTCAGGGCCGACCCGCGTGACATCGGTGAGGTCGAGGTCGATGACCTCGGCGATGGTGGAGACGCCCGCGTCGGCGAGCGCGGTGGGGCCGGCGCCGAGCAGCTTCGGCGCGAGGTAACCGACCACCTTGTCGACCAGCCCGGCGGCGAGGAACGCGCCCGCCAGTTGGGGGCCGCCCTCGAGCAGCACCGAGCGGACGCCGCGGGTGTGCAGCGCGGCGAGCAGGGCCTGCAAATCGACGCGGCCGTCGGGACCGGCGCCGACCGCCGCGGCGGTGGCCACCCAGGTGGGCGCGGCACTGTCGCGGACCTTGGCACCTTCGGGGGTACGGCCCTTGCTGTCGACGACGACGCGGAGCGGCTGGCGGATGGCCAGCGAGCCGTCGCGCAGGTTGCGGGCCGTGAGCCGGGGGTCGTCGGCGAGCACGGTGCCCACGCCGACCATGACCGCGTCGCTGGCGCAGCGCAGCGCGTGCACGTCCATCCGCGCGGCCTCGGAGGTGATCCACATGCTGGTGCCGTCGGCGGCGGCGGACCGGCCGTCGAGGGTGGAGGCGTACTTCCAGGTGAGGTACGGCCAGCCCCGGCGCACGCTGGTCAGCCAGGCGATGTTGCCGGCCTCGGCCTCGGGCTCGCGGACGCCCATCACGACGTCGACGCCGGCGGCGCGCAGGGTCTCGGCGCCGCCGCGGGCGACCGGGTCGGGGTCGGCGACGCCGACGACGACCTTCGACACGCCCGCGTTGATCAGGGCGCGGGTGCAGGGGCCGGTGCGGCCGGTGTGGTTGCAGGGTTCCAGGGTGACGATCGCGGTGCCGCCCCGGGCCCGTTCGCCGGCCTGGGCCAACGCGACGATCTCGGCGTGCGGTCCGCCGGCGTACGCGTGGAAGCCCTCGCCGACCACCTCGCCCGCGGCGTCGAGCAGGACGCATCCCACAACCGGGTTGGGACTGGTGGTGCCGAGACCGCGCGCGCCGAGCTCTATCGCGCGTCGCATCGCCTCGTCTATCGAGACGCCGCCGCTCGCCATGCCCGTTTCCTTCCCGTTCGCCGTGGTCACGCGGCGCGGCGGGTCGGGATTCTTGGCAAGGCGCGGCTCGGGACGGCATGGCAGAAGCCGCCCGACGGACACGCCGTCAGAGAACGGCGCGGCCATCCGCCCTCGCGCTGTCTCCCATCCGGACTGTCTGGGCTGCCTGTTGCGGGCTGCCCAACCGTCGGCCCTGGGTTCTCACCAGGTCCACCGCTCGAAGATGGTGCTCTTCGACCGGGTCGCGGGCTTACCAGGGGCCGGGCCCCCGGATCACCGCCGGTTCGGAATTTCACCGAGTCCCGCCAGCGCGTGGTGGGTTGGTTAAGTCTTACACGCAATACCCGGAACGGCGATCGACAGGCGACCTACCTCACATGCGGCGCAGCCCACTGGCTGTTATCGGCGTGATTTGGACATTTCGGGCGCGGTCTAGCTCTGGGAGAGGCGGCGGTCGACGGCCACGTACGAGCCGGGTTGGCTCTTGGCCACCGACTTCATCTCGTTGGCCAGGGCGATGATCTCGCGGGGGTCGGTGAAGCGCTTCGCGCCGCTGGACAGCGCCACCCCGATGGAGAGCGTCACGAGGGCGGCCCGCTGGACGTTGTTGCGGCGGTCGCGGACCTCGACGTAGCCGCGGGAGCCGTCCCGCTCGTCGTAGAGGCCGTCGGTGGTCTTCTCGAAGTCGAGGACGGCGAGCTCCGAGAGCGGGCGGACCTGCGACGGCGCGCAGACGATCACGAAGTCGTCGCCGCCGATGTGGCCGAGGAACGCGGGGGGCAGGCCGGCCGCGGTCACGGCCCGGTGCAGGCTGCGGGCGAGCGCGCTGATGAACTCGTCGCCGCGGCCGAAGCCGTACACGTCGTTGACGCTCTTGAACCGGTCGATGTCGACGTAGGCGACCGCGTAGTCGGCGCCGCTGCGCACCCGGTCGGTGATCTCCCGGCCGATCCGGGTGTTGCCGGGCAGGCCGGTCAGCGGCGAGACCTCGCGGTATTCGCGGTTGCGGCGCAGCGTGGAGACGACCCGCGCGACGAGCTCGGAGGTGTCGAACGGTTTGACCATGTAGTCGTCGGCGCCCGCGGTCAGGCCGTGCACCTTGTCGACGGTGAGGCCCTTGGCGGTCAGCATGATGATCGGCAGGGCGGCGGTCATCGGGTCGGCGCGCAGCCGGCGGGTCAGCTCGACGCCGTCGATCCGCGGCATCATCAGGTCGACGACGCAGAGGTCGGGCTTGACCTGGGCGATGACGTCGAGGGCCTCCTGGCCGTCACGGGCGTGCATGACGTCGAAGCCGTGCAGCTTGAGGCTGATGCCGACGAACCGGGCGATGTCCTCGTCGTCGTCGACGATCAGGATGAGACCGAACCTGTTGACGGTCTCGAGCGCGACCTCGGTCCGTTCGCTCATGCACGCCCCGCCGAGGCGGCGGCGAGCGCGCGTAGCCGCCGGATCGCCGCGGCCGGGTCGTCGGCACCGTAGACCGCGGTCCCGGCCACGAACGCGTCGGCGCCGGCCGCCGCGGCCTGCTCGATCGTGTCGTCGGCGATCCCGCCGTCGACCTCGATGCGCAACTCGAGGTGCCCGCTCTCGCGCGCGTCGCGTACCTTCCGGACCTTTTCCAGCAGGTCGGGCAGGAAGCGCTGGCCGCCGAAGCCGGCCTTGATGGTCATCACCAGCAGCGTGTCGAAGCTGGGCAGGATCTCGAGGTAGGGCTCGATCGGCGTGTCGCGGTCGATCGCCAGCCCCGCCTTGGCACCCGCGGACCGCAGGTCCTTGGCGAGCGCGACCGGGTTGTCGGACGCCTCGACGTGGAAGGTGACGTTGTGCGCGCCCGCGTCGGCGTAGGCGGGCGCCCACCGCCGCGGCTCGTCGATCATCAGGTGCACGTCGAACGGCAGGTTGGTGACCGGCCGCAGGCTCTGCACCACCGGCAACCCGATCGTCAGGTTGGGGACGAAATGGTTGTCCATGACGTCGATGTGCAACCAGTCCGCGTCATGCTCGACAAGGCGTACCTCATCGGCGAGATGGGCGAAGTCGGCCGCGAGGATACTGGGAGCGACGATCGGCGACGGTCGGGTCACCGGGCCAGTGTACGAAGCCGGGGCCGATCCCCGTAGGGTTGCCCTCAACCCGGCCCTGGGGAGGGATGCGCGGATGCGACTGCGGTGGACCATGGGCTTGGCGGGCCTCCTGGCAAGCCTCGCGCTCACGGCCTGCGGCGGCCCTCCGGCGGGCGTGGACGGCGACCTGTCCGACGACTGGCGGGCGATCAGCGAGCCCAAGCCGTTCGTGCCCGAGGCCGCGGTCTGCCATCCCTCCGCGGTGGAGTCCGGGTACCTGGCCGCGTACGCGCCGGTGGACTGCGCCGCCACCCACGTCGTGGAGACGGTCCACGTCGGAGAGATCAAGAACGCGGGCGGCAAGCCGCCGGTCCCCGGCGAGAAGCCGTACCGCACCGCGTACGCGTCGTGCGCGACGTCGGCCGACGCCTATCTCGGCGGCGACTGGCGGACGGCCCGGCTGACCCTCGCGCTGGTGCTGCCCGCCCCGGAGGCGTGGCAGGGGGGTTCACGCTGGTTCCGCTGCGACGTGGCGGAGACGCGGTCGCTGGACGACACGAGCATGGCGTCGCGGGAGGGCTCGCTGAAGGGCGCGCTGGCGAAGGCTTCGCCGCTGGACTACGGCTGCTTCACCCCGAAGATCTCGAAGGAGGTGGTGCAGGAGATGGAGGCACTCCCCTGCAACAAGACCCACCGCAGCGAGTTCGTCGGCATTTACACGGCGCCGGACAAGCCCTACAAGACCTTCATCCAGGACAACGACTCGATCCACAAGGCGTGCCTGAACACCGTGGCGGCGTATGCGGGGCTGCCGAAGGACGGAAACCTGTCCTTCCGCACGGGCACGATCTACTACTACCCGACGGCCGCGGAATGGGACCAGGGGAACCGCGGGGTGAAGTGCTTCTCCTGGGACAGCAATCGGACGTTCAGCCGCTCGATCAAGGGCGGCGGCACCGCACTGCTCCCGATCAACTAGCCGCTGCGGGCGGGGAGCGCGCCGTGCCGGCGCCCGTCCCACCGCCTGCCGGCACCGGCGCGAACCCGCGGCGCGGCCCGCCCGGTCGGCCTGCCCGCGCCGCCGCCTGCGCGGCCCAAGCGCTGCCGCTGCGAGGCCCGCCGCAAGCCCACGCTGCTGAGTGCCCGGCCCGGGCGGCCCTGAAGGCCGGTTCCCGGCAGCCTCCTGCCCGCACTGCAGCGAACCCGCGCCGCCGCTGCCAGGCCCGCCGCCAGCCCACCCTGCTGAGCGCCCGGCCCGGGCGGCCCCGAACGCTGTTACCCGGCCGCCGTCCGCCTGCGCTGCAGCGAACCCGCGCCGGCGCGAACCCGGCCCACGCGGGCGCGTCACCGCCCACCCGGCCGGCGCGCCCTCGCCACCCCCCACCCGGCCCGCCGGCCGCGCAACCGCCTACCCGGCCGCCGCCTGCACGCGCCGCTCGTGCACGCGCGCCGCCGGCCCCGCCGCGTGCCTGCGCCGACTGCCCGGCCCGCCGCCTGCTCGGCCCGGCTTGCTGTCGTCTCGCCTACGGCTTTTGCTCCCGTAGGAGCGCCGCCAGGGCGCTCATGTCGCGAGGGCCGTAGCCCTCCGCGACCGCCTCGTTGACCGCCGCGGCGGTCGCCGCCGACTGGGGCATGCGGGCGCCCGCCGCGGTGGCCAGCTCGTCGATCAGGCGTAGGTCCTTCGCCACCAGGTCCAGGGCGAACGCCACCGCGGCCGTGTCGGGTGCGAGGTAGGCGTCCCGCTTGTAGTGCACGAACGGCGCGCCCACCGCGCTGCCCGCCAGTACGTCGTAGGCCGTGGCGCGGTCGACGCCCGCGCGTTCGGCCAGGACCAGGGCCTCGGCCAGGGCCAGGTTGAGGCCGTGGATGACGGAGTTGACGACGAGCTTCATCGTCGCGCCCCCGCCCGCCGGCCCCAGGTGGAAGATGCGGCTCGCGAACGTGCCCAGCACGGGGCGCGCGCGGTCGAGGGCCGGCGGGTCGCCGCCGACCAGCGCGGTCAGTTCGCCCCGTTGCACGAGCGGGACGCTGCCGGAGACCGGCGTGTCCAGCAGGGTGGCGCCGCGGGCCGACACCCGGGCCGCGAGATCGCGGACCGTCGCCGGGTGGATGGTGCTGGTCTCCAACACGATGGTGCCCGGCGCGAGCCCGTCGACCAGGTCGGCGTAGACCGCCCGCACGGCATCGTCATCAGCCAGCGACACCACGACGTAGGCCGCGTCGGCCACCGCGTCCCCGGGGGTGGCTGCGACCCTGCCGCCCAGACCCTCGGCACGGTCGGGCGTGCGGTTGTAGACCGTGAGCGGGTGCCCGGCGCCGACCAGGCGGCCGGCCATCGCGGCGCCCATGCGGCCGGTGCCGACAACTGCGACAGCCTCGGCCTTCCGGCCGGCGTCGGCGGCCCCGGCGCGGCCGCCCGCTTCCGCCTCCGCGCCGTCCGACTCGGTCTTCCGGCCGGCGCCCCCGGCCCCGGCCCTGGCCCCGGCCCCGACCCCGGCCCCGGCCCCGGCCCCGGTGTGACCGTCCACCGCCGGCTCCGTCATCGCCAGCCTCCGTCTATCACCAGGTCGACGCCGTTGACCGAGCCGTTTTCGAGCAGGAAGACCGACGCGTCCACCACCTCCGCCATCGTGGCCAGGCGGCCCGTCAGGGTGTTCGTGACCACCGCGTCGAGGGACTTGCCCGTCCAGAACGGGCTGTCGCCGACGATGCCCGGGTGGATCGAGTTGACCCGGGTCGGGGCCAGCTCGCAGGAGAGCGTGCGGACCATGCCGACGACGCCGGCGTTGATCGCGCTGACCGTCGTCGAACCCGGGTAGGGCCGGACCCGGGCCATGCCCCCGAAGAGCAGCACCGAGCCTTCGCCCGTGAGGCGGTCGGCCAGGGTGTGCACCACCTCGGTGTAGCCGACCAGCTTGAGGGTGACCAGGTGCAGGGCGGCCTCGACGTCGTACGCCACGACGGTGTTGGCGTCGCGGTCGATCGCGGCCAGCACCACGTGGTCGACCGAGCCGACGCCGGCCAGCGCCTCGGCGACCTCCCGCGGCCTGGACAGGTCGAGCGCGATGCCCGACACCGGCCCGCCGATCTCGGCGGCCACCTTCGCCGCCCGGGTCGCGTCGCGGCCGGTGAGGACCACGTCGCGGCCGCGGCGGGCGTAGCTCGTGGCGATCTCCCGTCCGATGCCGGCGGTGCCGCCGACGATGAGCACCGTGCCGGCCATCTCAGTGTCCTTCCTCGTGCGCGTGCCCGGTCGCCGAGCGCAGGTAGTCCCAGTCACGGACGAACCGATAGGAGTGGCGGCCCGGCGGCTGTGGTGCCTGGGTCTCCAGCCACCGCACGGGCCCGTCGCCGACGTTGCGGAAGCCGTGGACGCAGCCGACACCCGCGAACGCCGCGTCACCGGCCCGCAGCCGGTAGGTCCGGCCGTCGAACACCGCCTCCGCCTCCCCTTCGAGGAAGAGGTAGGTCTCCTCGAACGGGTGGTCGTGCGGCCCGGCGACGCCGGCCGGCTCGTACTGCACCATGAACATCGTCGTCAGGTCGGCGCCGAGGTCGCTGTCGACCATCATCTTCACCGTGATGCCGCTGTAGACGAGCAACGCGGTGCGCATGCTGGCCGAGAGGGCGAGCAGTTCCTGGCGCTGCTTGTCGACCTCCATGTTGACCGGCTCGATGTGGCCGAAGGAGCGCGTACGCGGGTCGCGCACGTCGACCAGCGCCGGATCGGTGCGCGGCAGCGGCGCGACGTCGTAGACGTCATGGCCGTACGCGGCCCGTGGCTGGGTGGCCCGCATCTGCGCGAACCGGGCCGGCGCCCCACCGGGCTCGGTGCGCCACTCGTGCGCGACACCCACCGACAGTAGGCCGTAGTCGCCCGGGACCAACCGGGTCGCACCGTCGGCGGTCTGCAGCACCGGCTCGCCCTCGAGGACGTAGAAGCACTCCTCGTAGGACTGCACGGCCGCCGCGACGCTGGCACCGGGCTCCAGGGCGCAGACGCTGAACTCGGTGTGCAGCGCACCCGGCGAGCCCTCGCCGACGATCGTCCAACGGGTCAGACCCGTGCTGCCGCGGGCGTCCGCGGGTGGCTGGTAGACGGCTTCGTCCGCACGCATGACCACGTGCCGGACGGTGCTTTCGGTGCTCACCGGACGAAGCCCCCTAGTAGTTGACGACCGAGCGAACGGCGGCGACCACCTTGTCGGCGGTCGGGATGACCTCGTCTTCGAGCGCGTCGGCGAACGGCAGCGGCACGTTGGCCGACGCCACCCGGCGGACCGGGGCGTCGAGCAGCTCGAACCCCTCGTCGACCACGACCGAGACCAGGGTCGCGCCCCACCCGGCCTGGTGCGGGTTCTCCTCGACGGTCACCAGCCGCGAGGTCTTGCCGACCGAGGCGAGCACGGTGGTGAGGTCCATCGGGATCAGGCAGCGCAGGTCGACCACCTCGGCCGAGACGCCGTCGTCGGCGAGCGTGTCGGCCGCCGCGAGCGCGGTGTGCACGGTGGACGCCAGCGCGACGAGGGTCACGTCGGTGCCCTCGCGGACGACGGCGGCCTTGCCGAGCTCGACGACGTGGTCGTCGGGTGGCAGCGGACCCTTGCTGGCGAACAGGCCTTTGTGCTCGAAGAACACCACCGGGTCGTCGCTGCGGATCGCGGAGGCCATCAGCCCGATGACGTCGGCGGGGGTGGCCGGCGCGGCGATCTTGAGGCCGGGGATGGTGAGCGCCCAGTTCTCGACGGCCTGCGAGTGTTGCGCGCCGAAGCCGAGCCCGCCGCCGTTGGCGGTGCGGATCACCAGGGGCACGGTGACCTGCCCGCCGGTCATGTAGCGCACCTTCGGGATCTCGTTGGCCAGGTAGTCCCAGCAGCAGGCGAGGAAGTCGGAGAACATGATCTCCGCGACGGGCCGGACGCCGGTCATCGCCGCACCCATCGCCGCGCCGACGATCGCCTGCTCGGAGATCGGGGTGTCCCAGATCCGGCCGGGGCCGAACTCCTCGAACAGGCCCGCGGTCGTCTTGAAGACCCCGCCGGCGCCGCCGATGTCCTCGCCGAGGCAGACCACGCTCGGGTCACGCCGCATCTCGCGGGCGATGCCCTCCGCGACCGCGGCGCGATAGGTGATCACGTCCTGGTCGGTCTTCACACCCGCCATGCCGCACCTCCGTCAGCCCATACGTCGGTGAACGCCTCGGCGACGTCGGCGCCCGGTGCCGCCTTGGCGCCGGCGACCGCGGCGGCCACGGTGGCGGCGGCCCGCTCGTCGACGCCCGTGATCTGGTCGGGTTCGACGCCGAGCGCTTCCAGCCGCGCCCGCGCGACGTCGATGGGGTCGTGCTTGAGCCAGCGCTCGACCTCTTCCGCCGGGCGGTAGGTGGCCGGGTCGGTGCGGCTGTGCCCGTAGTGCCGGTAGGTCTCGGCCTCGATCATGGTCGGCCCGTCGCCCGCCCGGGCCCGGGCCGCCGCGGCCGCGACCGCCTCGCGCACGACCACGACGTCGTTGCCGTCGATGACGTCGGCCGGCATCCGGTAGGCCGGCGCCCGGTCGGCGGCGGGCCGGTCGGCCGCCGTCACCGCGCCGATCGGCGTGTATTCCATGTAGAGGTTGTTCTCGCAGATGAAGACGACCGGCAGCTTCCAGATCGCGGCCAGGTTGAGCGCCTCGTGGAACGCGCCGATGTTGGTCGCGCCGTCGCCGAAGAACGCGACCGCCACCTGGTCGGTGCCGCGCAGCCGGGCCGACCAGGCGGCACCGACCGCCATCGGCAGGTGGGCGCCGACGATGGCGTAGGAGCCCAGCATGTTGCCGGGCGCGTGGGTGAGGTGCATCGAGCCGCCCTTGGCCTTGCACAGCCCGGTCGACTTCTGCATCAGCTCGGCCAGGCACGCCTCGGGGGTCGCGCCGCGGGCCATCGCGTGGTGGTGACCGCGGTAGGTGGCGAACACGTAGTCGTCGGGGTGCAGCGCCGCGCTCGCGCCGACGGCGATCGCCTCGTGCCCGGACGCGAGATGCGTGGTGCCCTTCACCAGGCCCGCGAGGAACATGTCGTAGGCGGCCTTCTCGGTGCGGCGGATGACCGCCATCCGCTCGTAGAGGTCGAGCAGCTCCGCCGTGTCACTCACCGCGACCCGCCCTCGTGTTGAGGTGGGACTGCGGCTCGCGCTCGGTGGTCAGCGGGCCGCCGACCGTCCAGTAGCGGCGGCCGGCGACGAGCAGCTCCTCGGCCGGGAACTTCGTGATGACCTCGCAACCGTCGGCGGTCACGACGACCTCCTCCTCGATCCGTGCGGCTCCCCAACCGTCCTTGGCCGGCCAGTAGGTCTCGAGCGCGAAGACCATCCCCTCCTCGAGCACCTCGGGATGGTCCAGCGAGACCAGGCGGCTGAAGATGGGCTTCTCCCAGATGGACAGGCCGACGCCGTGCCCGTACTGCAGGGCGAACGCGGCCTCCTCGTCGGGGAAGCCGAACTCCTCGGCGCGTGGCCAGAGCGAGACGATGTCGGCGGTGGTGGCGCCGGGCCGTACGGCCGCTATCGCCCTGTCCATGTATTCCCGGCACCGCACGTAGGCGTCGCGCATGCCGCGCGAGGCGCTGCCCACCGCGAAGCAGCGGTAGTAGCAGGTGCGGTAGCCGACGTGGCTGTGCAGGATGTCGAAGAACGCCGGGTCACCGGGCCGGATGACCCGGTCGCTGTAGACGTGCGGGTGTGGCGCGCAGCGCTCGCCGGAGATGGCGTTGACGCCCTCGACGAACTCGCTGCCCAGGTCGTAGAGCACCTTGCTGACCAGGCCGACGCACTCGTTCTCCTTGACGCCCGGCCGTAGGAAGCCGTAGAGCTCGTCGTAAGCGGCGTCCACCATGGACGCCGCCTGGGTCAGCAGGGAGATCTCGTCGCGCGTCTTGACCCGCCGGGCCTCGAGGAAGACCTGCTGGCCGTCGACCACCTCGATGCCGGCGCGCTGCAGCGCCATCAGCACCGGCATCTCGGCGATGTCGACGCCGACCGGCGCGTCGGACAGGCCGCGCTCCTCGAGCTCGACGGCGATCTTGCGCGCCAGCTCGTCGGCGATGCCCGCGTCGGGATGGAACGCGCCGCGCAGCACGGAGATGCCGGCGCGGGCGCGTTTCTCGCCGTCGAGCCAGGGGTTGTAGAGCTGGTGGTGGCGGGCGGCGGAGCCGAAGTCCCAGACGATCGGCTCGGCACCCCGGCACAGCAGCGCGAACCGGATGAACTTGTCGATCGCCCAGGTGCCGATGTGCGTGGCGGTCATGTAGCGGATGTTGGCGAAGTCGAAGGCGAGCACCGCGCCCAGATCGGACTGCTCGAGCTCGGCGGACAGGCGCGCCAGCCGCTCGCGGCGCAGGCGGTCGTGGTCGATGCGCTGTTCCCAGTCGACGGCGTTCATGCCGTACGTGCCGATCGCCACCTCAGCACCCCTCTGCTATATTCCACACATGTTAAGTGATGCTTATCGACGCTAGCGGTCCGTTCACATTGGCGTCAAGCATCACCACACAAAGCGAGCGACGGTACGAAGGGCGGGCACGTGACGGCACAGGCGGGGATGCCTCCGATCGGCGACCGACTGCGCCAGGCGCGACTTGACCGCGGCATGACCGTGCGCGGCCTGGCCCGTCTGGTCGACACCTCGGCCAGCCTGATCTCGCAGATCGAGACCGGCAAGAGCAACCCGTCCGTCAGCACGCTCTACGCCATCACCGCGGCCCTGGGCATCTCCGTCGAGGACATCTTCAGCGACGGCGGCCCCCGCGTGCCCGCGTCGCCGGCGCTCGACGTGGCGTGGCCCGCGCCGGGCAGCGTCACCGTCGCGCCGCCGTCCCCGGTGGACGCGCCCGCGACCTCCGCCGCGGCGCAGGGCCTGCGGATGCTCGCGCAGAAACGCCGCGTCGGCCCGGTGGTCACCGCCGAGGAGCGCGAGTCGCTGCAGCTCGACTCCGGCGTCACCTGGGAGCTGCTCGGCCAACTCCCCGACACGCACGTCGACTTCCTGCGCATCACGTACGCGCCGGGTGGCAGTTCCTCCGGCATCGGTGTGCTGATGCGGCATTCCGGCACCGAGTGGGGCCACGTGCTGACCGGCCAGCTCACGCTGACCCTGGGCTTCGACACCTATGTGCTCAACCCCGGTGACTCGGTCTCGTTCGACTGCTCGACGCCGCATTCCTATGCCAACCACGGCGTGGAGCCCGCGATCGGGGTCTGGTTCGTCGCGGAGCGCTTCAGCTAGATCTGTTCAACTGGCACGCACACCTCTGCACAGTGCTATTGCACACTGTCCACCAGGGCCATACACTCTCGCCTCAGTAGTGGTTCATATCACCTCCGGGCACCACCCCCGCAACACGTCCGTCACGGACGCTGAACACCCGGGTGCCTCGGTGGATAAGACCGCGAAGGGCGGTGCAGCCCCGAATGACCCCACCCCCATCCCTCCCTCGGCGCCGCGTCCTCGGTGCCGGCGCAGCGGCGGCGGCCGGCGGCGCGCTCGGCGCGACCGGCCTCGCCGGCGGCGCGGCCGCGTCCGGGTCGGCGCCCGCATCGGTCGTCGACCGCACCACGCCACGCGGCGACCTGGTGCTCCACAACGGCAAGATCCGCACGTTCGACGACCGCGGTCGTACGGTCGCCGGCGTGGCCATATCCGAAGGCCGCATCGTCGGTGTCGGCGGCAGCCTGGGCCAGCTCAAACGGCTCGTGCCCGGCCGGCCCACGGTCGTCGACCTGCGCGGCCACACGGTCGTGCCCGGCATGATCGAGCCACACGTGCACTTCGTCAGCCTGGCGATCCGGCCCGGCTACCACGTGGTCATCGAGAACGCCCGCGACATCGCCGGCATCCAGCGGATGCTCGCCGCGCGCCGCCGCGACGTGCCGCCCGGCCAGTTCATCACGGCGATGGGCGGCTTCCATCCCAACCTGTTCGCCGAGCGCCGGCTGCCGACGCTGGCCGAGCTCGACGCCGCCGTCCCCGATCGCCCGATCCTGCTCTTCCAGGGCTTCACCGGCCCGGCCTGGACCAACTCCCTCGGCAAGGCCTATTTCGAGGCGGCAGCAGTGCCGTCGGTGGTCGGCGCGGACGGTTCGATCACCGGCGTCGCCAACGCCGAGGCCGCCCTCTACAACGTGCGGCTCACGCAGACCTTCGACGACCGCAAGCGCAGCACGCTCGACGCGATGCGCTACGCGGCGAGCGTCGGCATCACCGCCGTGCTCGACGAGGTCGGCTTCCCCGTCGTCGGCCCGCCGCAACCCAACCACGCACTGTCCAACTTCGACCATTACCGGATGTACGACGCGTGGCGCGCGCTGCACGCCGAGGGCCGCACGTTCATCCGGCTGCAGACCAACTTCCTGCACAACCAGAACGACATCAACCTGCCCGAGCTGACCCAGCGGCTGGCCAACCAGTTCCAGCTCTTCGGCGACGACCTGCTGATGACCGGCGGGATCGGCGAGTGGGGCGCCCCGGGCGACGGCACGGGCCCGGTCTGGGCGCGGGCACAGCAACTGATCGCGGCAGCCGGCTGGCGCAACAACAACCGGGCGTTGAGCCTCGCCGCCCTGGAGGCGCAGATCGCCGGCTACGAGGCGGTCAACGCGCAGCACGACATCACCCGGCTGCGCTGGCGCATCGACCACGTGCCGGTCGTCACGACGGCGCTGCTCGACCGGCTCCAGGCGCTCGGCGGCGCGGTCAACGGCGGCACGTTCGCGTTCATGTCGGGCAGCGGCACCGCGGCGGGCGCGCCGTTCCGCACGATCCTCGACCACGGCATCAAGGCCGGCATCCACCTCGACGGCGTGCACATCGCGCCGCTCAACCCCTGGTTCGGCGTCTACTACGCGGTCACCGGCCGCAACGCGCTGGGGGTCGAGATCAACGTCGGCCAGCAGATCACGCGGGACGAGGCCGTCCGCCTCTGGACACGCGAGAACGCCTGGTTCCTCAACATGGAAGACAAGCTCGGCACGATCGAGACCGGCAAGCTGGGCGACCTCGTCGTGCTCGACCGCGACTACCGCACCGTCAGCGACGAGGACCTCAAGCGCATCCGGCCCGTCCTCACCGCGGTCGGCGGCCAGGTCGTCCACGACTCCGGCGAACTCACGCGGCACGGCCACTGACCCACGGCTGATGCCCATCCCTGCCGGTCCGCGCGACCGGTAGCCCTACAGACCTGTTCTCTGGAAGGCGGTTTCGTTCGATGAGCGAGACACCTCGGCGGGGTCCGACACGACGCGATCTGCTGCGCTCCGGCGCGCTCGCGGGCGCCGCGGCGGCCGCCGCACCCATGGCGGGCGCCGGCGCGGCCGCGGCACACGGCGGCGGCACGGCACCCGCGGGCGACCTGATCCTGACCAACGGCGAGATCCACACCATGGACCGGCGCGACCCGGTCGTCTCCGTCGTCGCGATCCGGGACGGCGAGATCGTCTACACCGGCGACAAGGAGAGCCACGCCCGCAAGGAGTTCACCGACCCGCCGCGGGCGATCGACCTGCGCGGGAAGACGGCGGTCCCGGGCATCATCGACTGCCACAACCACATCGTGCTGATGGGCAACCGGCCCGGCTACCACACGCCTTTGGAAAACGCGTACTCCGTCGCCGACGTCCAGTCGACGATCCGTGCGCGGACGCGGGTCGCGCCGGCCGGCGCGTTCGTCACCACCATCGGGGGCTTTCACTTCAATCAATTCGAAGAGCGTCGCCTACCGTCGCTGGCTGAACTCGACGCCGCGGCGCCGCACCACCCGGTCTACCTCTCGATCGGTTTCACCGGGCCGTCGGTGACCAACAGCCTCGGAAAGGCGTTCTTCGAGAGCGTGCCCGGGCCCGACGGTCCGGTGACGGTGGGTGCCGACGGTGCGATCGCGGCCGGGCAGCAGACCGGGCGGGCCACCCTCGCCCTGCGCCGCCAGCTCACGTTCGAGGACCGCAGGCGCGGCGCCCGCGACGCCATGCGCTACGCGGTGAGCCTCGGCGTGACCACCCACCTCGACCAGGGCGCCTTCCAGGCGGCCGACGCGCCGTCCGACGGAGCTGCCCACGAGGACAACTACCGCATGCACCTGCCGTTCCTGTCGGTGTTCGGCGACGGTGACGGCATCGTCCGCCTGCGGATCAACTTCCTCCACATGGACGCCGACCCGGCGAGCGTGGCGTTGGGCGAGCGGTTGCGCAACGCGTTCCCGTTCTTCGGCAACGACCTGGTCCGCACCGGCGGCATCGGCGAGTTCGTCGCGCCCGTGCCGAGCGACCCGATCACCAGCGGCTCCCCCGGCAACCTGCGCTGGCTGGAGGCCGCGCGCAAGGTGGCGCAGGCCCGCTGGCGGGCCGAGGTGCACTCACTGTCCACAACCGACTTCAAGGCCGAGATCGACGGGTTCGCGCTGATCAACGCGGAGTTCCCGATCACCGACCTGCGGTGGGTGGTCGGGCACGTGCCGTCGATCACCGAGGACTACGTCGACAAGCTCAAGGCGCTCGGCGGCGGCATCAACGTGACCGGCTTCCGCTACTTCGCGGGCACCCCCACCGCGGCGGGCCCGCCTTACAGAATGCTCGCCGACAACGGCATCCCGCTCGGCATGAGCTCCGACGGCATGCAGATCGCGCCGATGAATCCATGGGTGCACGCCTACTACGCCACGACGGGCGTCAACGCGCTCGGCGTGGCCATCAACGGCAACCAACTGCTGACCCGACAGGAAGCTGTCGAGCTCTACACCCGGGCCAACGGCTGGTTCCTGGGCGGCGTCGACGAAGACCGGCTCGGCGTGCTCGCGCCCGGCCGCCTGGGCGACGTCGCCGTGCTCAACCGCGATTACTTCGACCGGCGGCGCGTCGGCGACGCCGATCTCAAGAAGATCAATTCCGTGTTGACCGTGCTCGGCGGGGTCGTCGTCCACGACGCCCGCTAGGGAGGAGCAACCGTGCGCAGGCGCGTGCTCGCGGCGTTCGCGGCGATCGTCATGGTCGCCTCGGGCGCGGCATGCAGCAGCAAACAGGAGTCCGGAGGCGGCGGCGCCACCGACCAGAGCCCCATCGTGGTCGGCTCGACGCTGTCCCTCACCGGTGCCTTCGCGGCCACCGGTCTCATCCACAAGATCGCCGGCGAGCAGTTCGTCGAGCGGCTCAACGCCGCCGGCGGCCTGCTCGGCCGCAAGGTCGAGTGGACCATCCTCGACGACCAGTCCGACACCGCCAAGGTGGGGCCGCTCTACGAGCAGCTCATCACGCAGAACAAGGTCGACCTCATCATGGGGCCGTACGCGACCCCGAACATCCTCGCCGCGATGGCGGTGGCCGAGCGCCACGGTTACGTCCTGCCCCAGCACACCGCCGTGCTGGCACCGCAGCTCACCTACCCCTGCCAGTTCCCCGCCTGGTCGATCGGGCCCACGCCCAACCAGTTCATCCCCAACCTGCTCTTCGACGCGGTGGCGACGCTGCCCACGCCGCCGAAGAAGGTCGCGGTGCTGACCAGCCAGAGCGGGTCGGCGGCGTTCGTCACCGACGGCCTAGGCGACGACAAGACCGGTGTGCTCACCGTCGCCAAGGAGCGCGGGCTCGACGTCGTGGTCGACCGGCACTACCCGCCGACCACCTCCGACTGGGCCGGCATGGCGGCCGAGGTCCGCGACGCCAAGCCCGACCTGGTGATCAGCAACAGCCTCGGCGTCGACACCGTCAACGCGCTCAACGCGATGAAGCAACTCGGCTACACGCCGCCGCTGGTGTTCAGCCTGTTCCCCGCCCCCGGGCCGTTGCTGGGCCTCGGCCCGGCGAGCGAGGGCGCGCTGTCGGTGTCCATCTTCGAGCCCAACAAGGCCCTGGTCGACAAGGTCGGCGGCGACGCCCAGGCGATCGTCGACGAGTTCAAGACCAAGGCCACGGCCGCGAGCGTCGCGTTCCCCGTGTTCGAGACGCAGGCGGCGGCGAGCTGGAACGCGTGGGAGATCCTCGCGTCGGGCGTCAAGGCGGCGAACAGCGTCGACAACAAGGCGGTCTGCGACGCGCTGCACAGCAAGGGCGCCGACACCACGTTCAGCGGCCACCTCGCGTTCGACCAGAAGGTCAACAACTTCTGGCCGACGACGCTCGGCATCAAGCAGATCCAGAACGGCGAGTGGGTGATGGTCTGGCCGCAGGACCGCGCCGCCGCGCCCATCAAGGCACCGACCAGCTAACGGTTCGCGTCCGCCCGTGCCGGTCTCCCGGCACGGGCGACGCGTCGGCTCGAGGAGGACACATGAGGGAGGCACCGGCATGACTGCCGTCCAGGCGGCGCTCAGTGGGGCCCTGATCGGTGGGCTGTACGCCCTGATGGCGGCCGGCCTGTCGGTCACCTGGGGCGCCCTGCGGGTCATCAACCTGGCGCACTTCGGGCTGATCCTCGTGGGCGCCTACCTCACCTACCAACTGACCACCGCCTGGGGCATCGACCCGGTGCTCACCCTGCTCGTCTCCGCGCCTGTCCTGTTCGTCGCCGGTGCCGCGCTGCAATGGGCGTACGACCGGCTGAACATCGTCGAGTTCAACTCGCTGCTGGTCAGCTTCGGCCTCCTGATGATCACGATCGAGCTGACCACACAGGTGTGGACCGCGGACTTCCGGCACATCGACGCGGGCGAGAATCCTTACGGCACCAGCGCCGTACACCTCGGGTCGATCGCGCTGCCGATCTCGCGGCTGGTCGCGCTCGGCTTCGCCGTGCTGCTGATCGGCGGCGGGCACCTCGTGCTGGAGCGCACCTTCGCCGGCCGGGGCCTGCGGGCGTTCGCCCAGGACCGCACGGTCGCCGCCTCTTTCGGCATCGATCACCGCCGACTAGGGATGGTCGTGGGTGGGCTGGCCGGGGTCAGCGCCGCCGTCGCCGGGATGGTGTTCGCGCTGGGCAACACGATCGCGCCGGCGCACGCGTACGAGTGGTTCGGCACGGTCTTCGCCGTCGTCATCCTCGGCGGCATCGGCAACCTGCTGGGCTCGCTCTTCGCCGGCCTCGGCGTGGGCGCGTTCTCGGCCGTGGTCGCGGTGCTCTGGGACCCGAGCTACGAGCCGTTCGTGCTGTTCCTGGCCATCATCCTCGCACTGGTCCTGCGGCCGAAGGGCCTGTTCACCCGGAGGGCCGCCGCATGAGTGTCCGAAAGGGACTGAGCATCCTGGCCGGGGTGGCCCTCGTGCTGGCGGTACTCGCCCACTTCAACACGTCGCTCGGCATCGCGCCCTATCTGCTGGTGCTCGCCACGTCCGTGCTGTTCTGGGTCATCCAGGCGACGAGCTGGAACATCCTGTCCGGCTACGCCGGCTACTTCAGCTTCGGGCAGGCGGCCTACGTCGGGGTCGGCGCCTATTCGGTGGCCGTGCTGACCGGTCGCCACGACGTCGGCTATCCCGTCTCGATCCTGGTCGGCGGGCTGCTCGGCGCGCTGCTCGCGGCCGTCACGGGCGCGGTCGCGTTCCGGCTCGGGGCGCTGCGCGGCGAGATCTTCGCGCTGCTGACCCTGGCCGTGCCGTTCATCCTGGCCGCGTTCGTGCGGATCAACCGCGACATCGACGGCGGGCTCGGTACGACCCTGCCCCTGCCGGACTTCCCCGGCTGGGTCGGCGACTTCCAACACCTGATCTTCCTGCTCATGCTGCTGGTCGCCACCCTCGCGGTCGGCACCGCGCTCTGGGTGCAGGGTTCCCGCCTCGGTCGTGGGCTCAACGCGATCCACGACAACGAGGACGCGGCGGAGGCGCTCGGCGTGCCGACGTTCCGCTACAAGATGCTCGCCATCGTGCTCAGCGGCGCGCTCGGCGGCCTCGGCGGCGCGCTGCTCGCGGTGCGCAACGGGGCCGTGCAGCCGGAGCTGGTGTTCACCCTCACCGTGCCGTTGTTCGTCATCGTGATGAGCGTGCTCGGCGGCCGGCGACACTGGGCCGGCCCGGTGGTCGGCGCCGCGTTCGTCACCGTCCTGCAGGACGAGCTGGCGGCGCAGGAGCTCGACCAGTGGGGCAACATCATCCTCGGCGCCGTCCTGGTGCTGTTCGTGGTCGCCGCGCCCGACGGTCTGTTCGGCCGGCTGCGCGTCCGGCCGTGGCTCACGGTCGGCGTCTTCGTCCCGGTCCTTGTCGGGCTGCTGCTCAGCGGTCAGTACACGGAGCTGGACGCCATCCTGTACGCGATGGTGGCGGCCATCGTCGCCGCCCTGGTGGTCGACCGCCTCCGGCCGGCGCCGGGCGCGGTGTCTTCGCCGGCGGGGCATTTAGAGCCTTCGGCAGCGCCGACGGAGGGCGCCCGGCCCACGGAGCCGCCAGCGACCAGGCCCGCAGGCGCCGCACCGCTCGCCGACCTTCCGCAACCCGCCCCGCCGCCCGTGCCGCCCGTGGCGCAGTCGCCGCCTGGCGAATTGGTTTCGGTCGCCGGCGTCACCCGTGACTTCGGTGGTGTTCGGGCGCTGGACGACGTCTCCCTGTCGGTGTCCAGCGGTGAGATCGTCGGGCTCGTGGGCCCCAACGGGTCAGGCAAGACCACGCTGGTCAATCTGCTTTCCGGCGCCATGCCGCCGACCCGGGGCACGATCGCCATCGGCGGCCGGACAACCACAGGCCTCGCGCCGCACCGGGTGGCCCACACGGGCGTGGCACGGACCTACCAGATCCCGAAGCCGTTCGCCTCGATGACCGTGCGGGACAACGTCGCGATGGCCGTGATGTTCGGCCGCACGGGCGCGTCGTTGGCGTCGGCCCGGGAGGCCGCGGTGCGGCACCTCGCCACGGTCCGCCTGGAGCACCTGGCCGACGCGCTGCCGGACGCCCTCAACCTGCACCAGCGCCAACTGCTGGAGATGGCCCGCGCGATCGCGGCCGAGCCGGTGGTGCTGCTGCTCGACGAGGCGCTGGCCGGCCTCAACCCGGCCGAGATCGACGACGCGGTAGCGGTGATCCGCCGCATCCACGCCGCCGGCATCTCGATCATCATCGTCGAACACCTGCTCCGGGTGCTCAACCAGCTGGCCACCCGGATCGTCGTCCTCGACCGCGGCGTCCTGATCGCCGACGGCGAGCCGGCCACGGTCCTGCGCGACCCGGCCGTGGTCCGGGCCTACCTGGGGAGGCAACGTGCTTGAGGTCCGCGGGGTCGACGCCCGCTACGGCGACGCCCAGGCGCTGTGGGGCGTGGACCTGGAGGTCGCGCCGGCGGAGACGGTCTGCATCGTGGGCCCGAACGGCGCGGGCAAGACCACGCTGGTCCAGACCATCGCGGGCCTGCACCGGGCCGCCGCCGGCACGATCACCGTCGACGGCGTCGACATCGCGGCGCTGCCCGGGCACCGGGTCTGCGACCACGGCGTGGCCACGGTCCCGGAGGGCCGCCGGGTCTTCGGCCACATGACGGTCCGCGACAACCTGCTGCTGGGCGCCTACCGCCCGAAGGCGCGCGCCGCGCACCGGGAGACGGAGGCGCAGGTCTACGACCTGTTCCCCCGCCTGAAGGAACGCGCACGACAACACGCGGGCAGCCTGTCGGGCGGCGAGCAACAGATGCTCGCGCTGGGCCGCGCCCTGATGGCGCTCCCCCGGCTGCTTCTGCTCGACGAGCCGTCGCTGGGCCTGGCGCCGGTGATCGTCGACGAGGTCTTCGACGCGATCGCCGCGGTCACCGCCACAGGCGTCGGCGTCCTGCTGGTGGAGCAGGACGTCGAACGCGCGCTGTCGGCGGCGAGCCGCGGCTACCTGCTCATCGAGGGCCGCATCGCGGCGGCGGGCCCGACCGCCGACCTCCGCGACCGCGCCGACGTCCGAGAACGGGTGCTCGGCATGTAGCCGCCACAAGCACGAACATGACCCGACCGTGGTCGCCAGTTCGTGTCCCAGGGCACGCCCGCAATAGCCGGGCGGCGGTAGCCGCCCGCAGACGTTCCGCCCGGCGGCGTTCGTCCGCCCGGCGGCGTTCAGCCCCCCCAAGGCGTTCGAGCCGCCCGAGGCGCTCAACCCGCCCAGAGCGTTCGTCCGCAGGTCAAGCCCCCGGCGGCGTTCAGGCCGTGCGGCGGAGGACCGCCAGGAACATCGCGTCCGTGCCGTGGCGGTGCGGCCACAGTTGCACCGTCGGGCCTGTGCCCAAGCCCGGCATCCCCGCAGGCAGCAGGGGGCGGGCGTCGACGAAGTCGACCGGGATGTCGGCTCGGCGGGTGCCTTCGGTGACCGAGACGTGGGTCTCCACCATGTGCGGGGAGCACGTCACGTAGCCGACCACCCCGCCCGGCCGGACAGCTCGCAGGGCCGCCGTCAGGAGTTCGCGTTGCAGGCGGGTCAGCGGCGGTAGGTCGCTGGGCTGGCGGCGCCAGCGGGACTCCGGGCGGCGGCGCAGGGCGCCCAGGCCTGTGCAGGGGGCGTCTACCAGCACGCGGTCGAAGCCTTGTTCCGGTAGGTCCGGGTCGCGGCCGACCGTGCGGCCGTCGGTGTTCAGGACCGTGGCCGGGAAGCCGGCTACCGCGCGGGTGACCAGTTCGGCGCGGTGGGGGGTCACCTCGACCGCCGTCAGGTGGGCGCCGCGTTGCGCCGCCAGGGCAGCCAGCAGGCCTGCCTTGCCGCCCGGGCCCGCGCACAGGTCCAGCCAGCGCGCGTCGTCGCCCTCGATCGGGGCGTCGGCCAGAGCCGTCGCCACCAGTTGGGAGCCCTCGTCCTGCACGTGTGCCCGGCCGTCGCGGATCGCGGCCAGGTCGCCGGGGGCGCCGCCCGCGAGGTACACCGCGTACGGCGAGAACGCGCCCGGTGTGCCGCCGACCTCTTCGGCCAGGTCCACCGCGTCGGCGCGGCCCGGGCGGACGCAGAGGTGCACCGCGGGCGCCTGGTTGTCCTCGATCAGCAGGCGGGCGGTGTCGTCGAGCGAGCCGCCGAGCGCCTCCTGGAAGGCCCGCACGATCCACTGTGGATGACTGTATGAAAGCGACAGGTTGCCGACCGGGTCCTTCTCGTACGACGGCGCCAGCTGCTCCACCCAGGCGTCCGCGTCGCGGGTCGTGATCTCGCGCAGCACCGCGTTGGCGAAGCCGGTGGCGCCCGGCGCGACGATCCGCACGAGGTCCACAGTGGACGAGACCGCGGCGTGCGCCGGGACCCGCATGTAGAGGATCTGGTAGGCGCCCAGCCGCAGCGCGTCGCGGGCCGGCGGGTCGATCCGGTCGACCTCGCGGCCGGCCGCGACCGCGATCACCGCGTCGAGCGTGCCGAGCGAGCGCAGCGCCCCGTAGGTCAGCTCCGTCGCGAACGCCGCGTCCCGACCGCGGACGTCGCGGTCACGAAGGATGTTGGGCAGAACCAGGTTGGCGTACGCGTCGTCGCGGTGGACGGCGGCGACCGCCTCGTACGCGGCGAACCGCGCCGGGTCGACCGTCGGGCGACCACCCCGGCCGCCGGCCGGGCCCCGGCCACGCCCGCCATCGCCCCCACGGCGGGCACCGCCCCGGCCACCGTCGCGACCACGGAACCCGCCGCCACGACCGTCACCGCCCCGGCCCGCGTCACGACCACGGAAGCCGTCACCACCGCCGCTACGCCCGCGGTCGCCGTCCCGTCCGCGGAAGCCTTCACCGCGATCAGCCCTCGCGTCGCCGGTCTCACGTTGCCCACGGAACACCGCACCACTCCCGCGGCCCTCGCCACGAAAGCCGTCCCGGCCAGAGAAGCCATCACCGCGACCGGCCTCGCGCCCGCCGTCGCCTCCGCGAACCGGGTCCGGACCGCGAAAGCCGTCGTCGCGGCCTCCGCGAACCGGGTCCGGACCGCGAAAGCCGTCGTCGCGTACGTCGGCCGTCATGCGAAACGCTCGTTCGACTCGACCCGGGCGCCGCGCGCCCAGTCCGCCGCCGGCATCGCCCGCTTGCCCGCCGCCCGTACCTCGCCCAGCGCCACCGGCGTCGTAGCCGTGCCCACCAGCACCCCTGTCCGATCGACCAGCAGATCACCCGGCTTCAAAGCAGGCCCATTCGCCACCGGCCGCACAGGGCCGAGCTTCACCCGGTCCTCCCGGAACGTCGTCCACGCCCCGGGCGCCGGCGTGCACGCCCGCACCCGCCGGTCCACCGCGAACGCCGGCTCGTCCCAGCGGACCATCGCGTCCTCGACCGTCAGCTTCGGCGCCAGCGACACCCCGTCGGCCGGCTGCGGCTCGGCCCGGGCGGTGCCGGCCTCGATCGCGTCCAGCACCGCGACCAGCAGGCCCGCCCCGGACGTCGCCAGCCGCGACAGCAGGTCACCCGACGTGTCGGTGGCCCGGATCTCGTCGGTCAGCGTCCCGAAGACCGGGCCCGTGTCGAGACCGGCCTCGAGCTGGAACACGCTCGCCCCGGTGATCTCGTCGCCGTGCAACACGGCATGCTGCACCGGCGCCGCACCGCGCCACGCGGGCAGCAGCGAGAAGTGCAGGTTGACCCAGCCGTGCCGAGGGATGGACAGGGCCGACGGCGGCACCAGGGCGCCGTAGGCGACCACCGGCACACAGTCGGGCTCCAGCGACTGCAGCCGCGACTGGAACTCCGGCTCGCGCGGCTTGGCCGGCGTCAGCACCTCGACCCCGTGCTCGTCGGCCCACGCGCCGACGGACGACCGGACCAGACCCCGGCCGCGACCGGCCGGCGCGTCGGGCCGCGTGACCACCGCGACGAGCTCGTGCGACGACGCGGCCAGCGCGTCGAGGGCCGGCAGCGCGACGACCGGCGTACCCGCGAAGACCAGCCGCATCAGCGCGCCCCGCCCAGGCCGAACACCGCACCGCTGTGCGGGTTGGTTTTGATCACCGGCGGCGCGCCGGCGTCGTACCACTCGGCCTGTCGGATCTCCTTCATCGCTTCCTTGCGGGCCGCGGCGTCGAGCCGGTCGAGGAAGAGCACCCCGTCGAGGTGGTCGGTCTCGTGCTGCACGCAGCGCGCCATCAGGCCGGAGCCGACGAGCTTGATCGGGTCGCCCCACTGGTTGAAACCGGTCGCGACGACGTTCATGCGGCGCTTCGTGTCGACGTAGACGCCCGGGATCGACAGGCAGCCCTCGGGGCCGTCCTGCTCCTCCTCGTCGGGGAAGCTGATCATCGGGTTGATGACGTGGCCGACGACGTCGTCGACGTCGAAGGTGAACACCCGCAGGCCGACACCGAGCTGCGGCGCGGCGAGCCCGGCCCCGGACTGCTCCTGCATGGTCTCGACCAGGTCGGCGACCAGCTTGCGCAGCTCAGCGTCAAAATCGACGACCGGATCCGCGGGTGTACGCAGCACCGGGTCGCCGAACAGACGGATGGGCTGGACGGTCACGTGGAACTCCTCGTTCTGGTCGTCCGCGCGGGGCACGCGGGCGCAATCTGGACAAGTCTACGGTGCTGGTCAGCGATGCTCGTGTGGCGTCAGAACAGGTCTGTGGCATCCACCTGGACGCGCACGGGGTCAGGGGCCTTGCGGGCACTGCGTACGCCGGACGCGAGGTGCAACGCGGCCGCGACCTCGGCGGCCCGACCGCGCGGCGCGCGTACGAGATAGCGCTCCTGGTCCTGGTCAGCCGGCACCGGACCGAGCAGCTCCGCGTCAGGCGGGAGGTTCACGGCGGTGAGCAGGTCCGCCACGGCCTCGGCGGTGCCGGTGAGGCTCGCCATCCGCGCCGCCGGCGGGAACCGCAGCTCGCGCCGCTCGGCCAGCTCGCGGGCGGCGTGCCAGCCAGGATCCCAGCGCAACAGCGCCTGCACCACGGGTACGCCACCGTCCGCGACGACGATCACCCGACCGCCGGAGACGCCGGGCCGCGCCAACGCGGCCGCGGTCATCCAGCGGCGCAGCGCCTCCTCGCCGGCCCGCAGGTCGGCCCGCGTGAGCAGCGCCCAGCTGTCGAGCAGCAGGACGGCGCCGTAGCCACCCTCGGCGACCGGCTCCGCGCCCGGCGTGGCGACCACGACGGCGGCCGCGGCCGGCACCTCGGTGAGCACCTCGTCACGGCCGGACGTGCGGACCGGGATCTCCGGGAACGCCCGGCCGAGCTCCTCCGCCGTCCGGCGCGCGCCGGTGACCGCGGCCCGCAGCCCGCGCCCGCCGCACTGCGAGCAGACGTGATCACCGGCGACCCGCCCGCACCAGCGGCAGGCGGGCACGGCGTGCGACGAGCGCAGGGCGAGCGGCCCCTGGCAGGCGGAGCAGCGGGCCGGCGCGCGGCACGTGGCGCACGAAACGGACGGCAGATAGCCGCGCCGTGGCACCTGCACCAGGACGGGCGCGTCGGCCTTCAGGGCGGCTCTGGCGGCGTCCCAGGCCAGGCTGGGCAGCCGCGCGGTGGCGGCGCCGGGGTCGCGGGCCAGCTGCGGGTCGTCGCCGGTCGGCGTGATGACGGGGGTACGCCGCCGCAGGGTCGCCCGGTCGGCGGCCACCTCGCGCGCCCAGCCGGTCTCGAGCAGGAGCTGCGCCTCGGCGGTCCGGGCGTGCCCGGCGACGAGAGCGGCGGCGCCGGCCCGCTGGGCGCGGGTGAGCAGGACCTCGCGGGCATGGGGGTACGGGGCCCGCGGCTCGGCGTGCAGGTCGTCCCCGTCGTCCCAGATCACCACGAGGCCCACGTCGGCGACAGGCGCGAAGGCGGCGGCCCGCGTACCGGCGACGACCTTGACCTGACCGCGACTGGCGGCGAGGAAGGAGCGGTAGCGCTTGGCGGGACCGAGCCCGGCGGCCAGGGTGACGTGCCGGCCCTTGCCGAGGTTGACGGCGAGCGCGGCGTCGAGCCGGTCGAGATCACGGGCATCGGGTACGACGGCGACGACGCCCCGGCCCGCCGCCAGGGTGACGGCGGCCGCCTCGGCGATGCGGGCCGGCCAGTCCTCGCCGGGCAGGACGGACCAGACGGCGCGGGGGGCCTTGCCGTCGCGCAGGGCGCGCAGAAAGCCTTCGCCCGCGTGGTATTCGGCCCAGCCGGTGTGGTCCTCGGCCCCCGGCTCACCCGGCAGCGGCGGGCGGGGCGTCTGATCATCGGAGGCGGGAGTGTCGTGGGACGGCGGCTCGGCCGCGACAGCCGGCTGGCGGGCGGTTTCGGCCGGCTGCGTCTCGTCGCGGGCCGGGTGCTGTTCGGCGCGGGCGTGCCGGGGTGGGACGGCGAGGCGGAGGACGTCGGCGAGGCTGCCCGCGTACCGGTCGGCGACCGCCCGGGCCAGGCCCGCGACCTCGGCGGTCAGCACCGGCTCGGGCGAGACGACCTTCTCCAGGTAGGCCAGCTTGGCCACCGCGGACTCGGCGGCGCGCTCGATCAGCCAGCCGTCCACGAGCTGGCCGGCGAAGCGCACCTTGACCCGGGTGCCGGGTTGGGCGGGCTCGTGCAGTTCGGCCGGCACCAGGTAGTCGAACAGGCGGTCGAGGTGCGGGAGGGGCACGTCGACACAGACGCGGGCCACGGGCAGCTCGGGAGCGGGCTGCCGCTCCGCACGGGTGCTCCGGTTGGCCATCGGACCATCTTCCACCGCCGTGTGCCCGACCCGCCCGCCGCGGGTGCACCGTTCACGGCGCGCGGCGGCGGGTTCTCGACAGGCTGCGCTTGGGTGGTGCGGTGGGCCTGTCCTTGGCGGGGCGGTCGGACCCAGACGGAGGACGCTTGGCGGGCGGGCCGGGCCTGGTCTTGGCGCGGCGGTGGGTGACGAAGCCGGCTACCCCCAGCGCGACGAAGATCACGCCCCACGCCACGCTCGCCCAGCCGTTCGGGCCGCTGGCGGAGCCGTCGGTGCTGCCGTTGTCGGCCACGAACGCGGTCGGGTCGGTGGGATCCACCCAGAGCGTCATCGTGGGACCGCTCGCCAGGCCCCGGATGGTGCGCGTGTAAGCCCGGCCGTCGACCTGGTAGCTCACCGTCGTCGTGTCGCGGCTCGTGCTGCTGCCCTTGTCGCGGTCGGTCACCGTCGCGGTGACCGGAACGCCGGCGAGCGGCAGTCGGTCCTGTTTCGCGCCCTCACGGTGCATGTGGACGGCGCTGGTCACGGCCAGGGTCGGGCCCGCCACCAACAGCAGCGCGTAGACGGCCAGCCACGGCCACGAGTCGCCGCGCGTGCCTCCCCCGGATCCCCGCATCCGCACCCGCTTCCGTCGCCGACGGGCGCATCGTCCCACGGGGCGCGGCGGGCGTCAGCCCCGTCGTCGACCTGTCGGGCAGGCCACCGCAACCCGGGTCGAGGGGTGGCGCCCGCCCACGCATGAACCCCGGGCCGCCGCAAGCCGGGTCGAGGGGCGACGCCCGCGTCGCCCACCCACGCATGACGCCCGGGCCGCCACAACCCGGGTCGAGGGGCGACGCCCGCGTCGCCCACCCACGCATGAACCCCGGGTCGCCGCAACCCGGGTCGAGGGGGCGACGCCCGCGTAGCCCACCGCCGCATCGAGCCCGGACTGCCTCGCCGGTCAGGACACGGGCTCGGCCACCCGACATCGACCACCAGAAAGGCAAGGGCACGCCGTGGCCGGCCACTTCAGGTCGCGTCGCTGGAGCCCGCCCCTCGCGTGCGATGGACGAACCAGGCCAGGAAGGCGCCCAGCAGCGCGCAGAACACGCCCTGGACGATGCGGAACCAGTCCACGTCCTCGTCCCAGAGCGGGTGACCCAGCGAGACCGCCGCCGCGACGAACGCGCAGACGAGCGAGAAGATCTGCAACCGCCGTGCCCGGCGCACGGCCGCCGCGTGTTCCGGCCCGCTCCGCGGCAACGGTGGCGCGCCGGCCCGCAGGCGGCGGAGGATGCCGACGAACGCCGCGGTGAAGACGACGATCGCGCCGCCGAGGAAGACGTAGGTCTCAGGACGGGCGTCGACCGCACCGGTCACCGCCGCGACGATCATCGCGACCGCCCCGGAGACGAGGACCAGCAGAGCCACCTGCGCGAGGAGAAGCACGGTCCGCCACATGCGGTCGGATACCCGGCGGGCGGGCATCGACAAACGCCGAGCCCGTCATTCGGTGGTCCGCCGTCTCTTGTCGCGGCTACGCCGGGCGATAGCCGGGTAGAGCACCGCCATCGCGACGACGACCGGGAGCATCGAGCCGAGCGCCCCGCCGAACGACTCGTCCGTCAGCAGCATCAGCACGAGCGCGCCGGCCAGCCACCCGGGGACCAACGCCGCCGTGAGGAGCAGGGCGCGTCGCATCGCCCAGGCATACCCGGCGCGGCGACCGCCGCAAACGCGAAAGCGGGCCCGCACGTCGTGCGGGCCCGCTTCGTAAAACCGGGCTCAGAGGCCGGCGGCGTTCTTCAGGTCGGCCGCGCGGTCGGTGTTCTCCCAGGTCAGGTCCGGCAGTTCGCGGCCGAAGTGGCCGTAGGCCGCCGTCTGCTGGTAGATCGGGCGCAGCAGGTCGAGGTCGCGGATGATGGCGGCCGGGCGGAGGTCGAAGACCTCACCGATCGCCTTCTCGATGCGGTCGACCGGCACGTTCTCGGTGCCGAAGGTCTCGACGAACAGGCTCACCGGGTGGGCCTTGCCGATCGCGTAGGCGACCTGGGCCTCGCACCGCTCGGCCAGGCCGGCGGCGACGACGTTCTTGGCGACCCAGCGCATCGCGTACGCGGCGGAGCGGTCCACCTTGGACGGGTCCTTGCCCGAGAAGGCGCCGCCGCCGTGGCGGGCGTAGCCGCCGTAGGTGTCGACGATGATCTTGCGGCCGGTCAGGCCGGCGTCGCCCATCGGGCCGCCGATCTCGAAGCGGCCGGTCGGGTTGACCAGCAGGCGGTAGCCCTCGGTGTCGAGGCCGAGGCCCTCCAGCTCGGGCCCGATCACGTGCTCGCGGACGTCGGGCGTGAGCAGCGACTCGAGCGAGATGTCGGCGGCGTGCTGCGACGAGACCACGACGGTGTCGAGGCGGATCGGGCGCAGGCCGTCATATTCGATCGTGACCTGGGTCTTGCCGTCGGGACGCAGGTAGGGCACCGTGCCGTCCTTGCGCACCGCGGACAGGCGGCGGGCCAGGCGGTGGGCCAGCGCGATCGGCAGCGGCATGAGCTCGGGCGTCTCGGAGCAGGCGAAGCCGAACATCATGCCCTGGTCGCCGGCGCCCTGGCGGTCGAGCGCGTCGCCGGCGCTCTCGCCGTCGCGGAGCTCGATCGCGGTGTCGACGCCCTGCGCGATGTCGGGCGACTGCGAGCCGATCGAGATGCTGACGCCGCAGGACGCGCCGTCGAAGCCCTTCTTCGACGAGTCGTACCCGATGCCCAGGATGGTCTCGCGGACGATGGTCGGGATGTCGGCGTAGGCCTGGGTGGTCACCTCGCCGGCGACGTGGACCTGGCCGGTCGTGATCAGGGTCTCGACCGCGACCCGGCTGCGCGGGTCCTGCGCCAGCAGCGCGTCGAGGATGCCATCGCTGATCTGGTCAGCGATCTTGTCCGGGTGGCCCTCCGTAACCGACTCGGACGTGAACAGGCGACGTGCCACGGTGCTCCTCACAAAATCTCGGGTCCGGCCCCAGGGTGCGCCGCGCCGCCATGCCCCCAGCGGCAGGACCCTGGTTAAGACGTACTCGTCAAGCGTGTTGTTACCAGATCCCAGACAGCGTCGGCCAGGTCTTCCTTATGTTGCTGCGGGAAAACTGTCTCCGAGCCGTCAGCACCCAGCACCGTCGCTGTGTTGGCGTCGGATCCGAAGACCTTATCGGTTCCGACCTCGTTCACAACGATCAGGTCGGCGCGCTTGGCGGCCAACTTCCTGCGTGCGTTGGCCAACGCCTCCGCGCTCGTCACCGTCTCGGCGGCGAAGACCACCAGCACCTGGCCGGCGGGCTTGCGTTCGCCCAGCTCGGCCGCGATGTCGGGGTTGAGCGTCAACGCGATCGGCGCGGGCTCGACGCCGGGCACCTTCTTGATCTTGTCGACCGCGAACGACGCGGGACGGAAGTCGGCGGGGGCGGCGGCCATCACCACGGCGTCGGCGTCGGCGGCGGCCTCGACGGTCGCCTTGCGCAGCTCCTCGGTGGTGCCCACGACGATGACGTCGACACCGGCGGGCGGAGGGAGGCCGGGGTTGGCGCTGACCAGGGTGACCCGGGCGCCGCGGGCGGCGGCCGTGCGGGCGAACGCGTAGCCCTGCTTGCCCGAGGAGCGGTTGCCGATGAAACGCACCGGGTCGATCGGCTCGCGGGTGCCGCCGGCCGTGACCACGACGTGCCGCCCGGCCAGATCAGCGGAAAGACGACGATCCAGGACCCGCCGGGCGTACGCGAAGATCTCGGTCGGGTCCGGCAGTCGGCCCTTGCCCGTGTCGGCGCCGGTGAGCCGGCCGCTGGCGGGCTCGATGACCAGCGTGCCGCGGGAGCGCAGCAGCGCCACGTTGGCCTGCGTCGCCGGGTGCTCCCACATCTCGGTGTGCATCGCCGGCGCCAGGACGACCGGGCAGCGGGCGGTGAGCAGCGTGTTGGTGAGCAGGTCGTCGGCGAGGCCGTGGGCGGCCTTGGCGATCAGGTCGGCGGTGGCCGGCGCCACCACCACCAGATCGGCCTCTTTGCCGAGGCGCACGTGCGGCACCTCGTGCGCGTCGGCCCACACGTCGTCGGCGACCGGCTCGCGGGACAGCGCGGCCCAGGTCGGTGCGCCGACGAAGCGCAGGGCGGACGCGGTCGGAATGACCCGGACCCGGTGCCCCGACTCGGTGAACAGACGGAGCAGCTCGGCGGCCTTGTAGGCGGCGATCCCGCCACCGACACCGAGCACGACCCGGGTCGTCATTGCCCTACGGGTTGTCGGTCGGCTCGGCCGTCAGCAGGCCGGCGTTGATCTCGCGCATCGCGATCGAGAGCGGCTTCTCCTGCGGCGTGGTCTCCACCAGGGGGCCGACGTATTCGAGGAGGCCCTCGCCGAGCTGGCTGTAGTAGGCGTTGACCTGGCGCGCGCGCTTGGCGGCGAAGATGACCAGCGCGTACTTCGAGGTGGTCTTCTCGAGCAGCTCGTCGATCGGCGGGTTGGTGATGCCTTCAGGGTTGGTGGCGATGGATCCCACGGAAAACAAACCTCTGAGTTCTCAACCGCCACGCGGCGGTCGGGCCGGGGTCAGGAATGGCGAACCGAGCAATCCTACCAGCTCATCGGCGGCGCGCCCGGCGGCGTGGTTGATGATCGCCGCGGCGATCCCGTCGCCGGCCGTGACCGCGTCGGAGGGGGCCAGCAGGAGGACGACCCGGGCGTCCGGGTGGGCCAGGGTGACGAGCTCCGCGCCCCGCGGGTCGATCGAGAGCAGGACCGGCTCACCGGCGGCGAGCCAGGTCTCCACGGGACGGCGGGGGGTGCCGTACCGGTGGTGCCGGATCGAGGCGGACTCAAGCAGGCCCTGCTCCTCGACCAGCCGGTCGTACGCGGCCTCGTCGACGAACCTGTAGTGCACGCCGTCGACCTCGTGGTCGCGGCGGCGGCGCGTCGTGACCAGGACGGGCATCCGCACCCATGGCGAGCGCGCCCGGACCAGCCGGATCACGGCTGCCCGACCGGCCTCCGAAGGGCCGGTCAGGACCGTGAGCCGAGCCGCCGGGCGCGCCTCGTCATGCATGGTCACAACTTCGTTCTACCCGCGCGGCGGGTCAGCTGCCGGCGAACTCTCCAAGGAGCGCCTTGCGCTGCTGGTCGCCGAGACCGCGCAGCCGGCGGCTGTCGGCGATCTTCAGCTTCTCCATGATCTGGGTAGCGCGGATCTTGCCGATGCCCGGCATCGCCTGCAGCACGGCCGAAACCTTCAGCTTGCCGACGACGTCATCGGACTCGGCCCGGTCGAGCACGGCGGCGAGGGTGGTCTTGCCCTGCTTGAGCTGCTCCTTCAGCGCAGCACGGGCTTTGCGGATCTCCGCTGCCTTTTCCAGCGCTGCCGCGCGCTGTTCGGGGCTCAGTGACGGGAGCGGCACCAGTTCTCCTCAGGTCCTACCGCGATCGGGAAAATCCGCCGCGGTCGTGAAACGTGGGGTGGCCGTGAACCAAAGGGGCATGTGGTTCCCAGCGCCGGGAAAACTAGCGGCCCGATTGGTTTTCGGCAACGTCGGCGCGCCTTGATCACGAAATCTTGATCCCCCGTGTCACCTCGATCGGGGGCTCAGAACGGCCCGGCACTGGGCCAGCACGTCGCCCGTCGCACTGCGCAAATCGGTCACCGAGGGCCCGCGGGCGAGGATCTCCCGCGAGTAGGACGGAACGACCCAATCAAGATCATTACCGAAGACGGTACGCAGGTCGGAAGCGTTCCCACCCTGCGCGCCGAGGCCCGGGGCGAGGATCGGGCCGTTGACCCGAGAAAGATCATGGCCGGTATCGCCGACGGTCGCGCCGACCACGAGGCCGAAGCTCCCGAGCGGCGTCGCACCCTCGTTGAGCTGGGAAATCTCGTCGATGACGGTCTGCGCCACGGTCCGGCCGCCGGGACCGACGGCGCGTTGCACGGCGGCGCCCTCGGGGTTCGAGGTCAGCGCCAGGACGAACACGCCGCCGTCGTGCGCCGTCGCCGCGTCGAACATCGGGCGCAGCGATCCGACGCCGAGGAAGGGGCTCGCCGTGATCGCGTCGGCACGCAGCGGACTCGCCGGATCGAGATATGCGGCGGCGTACGCGGCGACCGTCGAACCGATGTCGCCACGCTTCACGTCGAGCAGCACGAGCGAACCCGCATCGCGCAACTGTCGGATAGCCGACTCAAGCACGGCGACCCCTCGGGAGCCGTGGCGCTCGAAGAAAGCGGACTGCGGTTTCATCACGGCGACGCGGTCGCCGAGCGCTTCGATAACGATCTCGCAGAACCGGGCCAGCCCGTCCGCATCGTCGGTCAGGCCCCAGGCGGTCAACAGACTTGGATGAGGATCGATGCCTACACAGAGCGGGCCGCGATGTCCGAGCGCCTCGTGCAGGCGCGCTCCGAAGGATTTCGTCACGATTGTCCTTTCTTCAGAGTCGCGATCCGCCGGGTCAGCGCCGGCCCGTGATAGATGAAGCCCGAGTAGATCTGGACCAGGCTCGCGCCCGCGTCGAACATCCGCGCGGCGTCGTCGGCCGACATGATCCCGCCGACGCCGACCACCGGCAGGCGCCCGCCGGTCTCGTCGTGCACGAACTTCACGACGTCCCGGGCCCGCGCGGTGAGCGGCGCGCCGGACAACCCGCCGGCCTCGTGCCCCGTAGCCACGTCAGCGGCCGCCAGGCCGTCCCGGGCCAGGGTGGTGTTGGTGGCGATCACCCCGGCGGCGCCCCGGGCGAGACAGACCTCGAGGAGCTCGGCGATGGCCGCCTCGGTGAGATCCGGCGCGATCTTCACGAGGATCGGCTTCTCCCCCACCAACTCGCGCAGCAGGGCGTCGATCGAGTCGCGATCCTGCAGGTTCCGCAGCCCGGGCGTGTTGGGCGAGGAGACATTGACCGCGAAGTAGTCACCGTGATCCCGCAGCAGCTTGTAGGACGCCAGATAGTCGTCGACGGCATCTTCCAGCGGCGTGATCTTGGACTTGCCCAGCGAGATGCCGAGCGGCACCCCGAACGGCCGGCCACCGCTGGGCTCGGCCGGCAGGCCGGCCCGGGGCTCGCGGGGGGCTGCCCGGCTCGCGGAGCCGGCACGCCCGCCGCCGCCGGACTCGGCACCCGGCCCGCCGCCGGGCGCGGATCCAGAGCCGCCACCCGGCGCGCCGGATCCAGGGCCGGCGTCGGGCTCGTGGCGGTCCGGACCGTGGGCGGCGGCGAGGCGGGCCGCGAGGGCCGCTGCGCCCTCGTTGTTGAAGCCCATCCGGTTCACGATCGCTTCGCTGTCGCGCAACCGGAACAGTCGTGGCTTCGGGTTGCCCGGCTGTGCGTATGCCGTCACCGTGCCGACCTCGACGAAGCCGAATCCCAACGAGCGCCACGCGCCCAGTGCGACCCCGTTCTTGTCGACGCCCGCCGCCAGGCCGACCGGGTTCGGGAACTCCAGGCCGAAGACCGTCCGCGGCGCGCGCACCGCGTACCGCGACGCCAGCAGCCGCCGCGCGGCCGGCGGGAGCGCCGCCAGCCGTGCGAGCGTCCACTCGTGCGCGATCTCCGCGTCGCCCGAGCCGAGGCGGAACAGAACAGGGCGGACGGCCCGCTCAAACAGCACGCCCGCCACCCGCGCGCAGGGCCCGGTGCAGGTCCTGCAGCGGGCGTACGGTCATCTCCCCGCGGATCAGCGCCTCGATCCCCATCACCGCGGCCGCCGCGCCCGGCACCGTCGTGATGCACGGGATGTCGGCCGTCACCGCGGCGCTGCGGATCTCGTACCCGTCCGACCGCGCCGACGCCCCCGAGCCCTGCGGCGTGTTGACGATCAGCGCGATCTCGCCGTTGCGGATCAGCGTCACCGCGTCCGGCCCGGAACCCGCCTCTTCCCAGTGCTTCCGGATGATCTCGCAGGTGATCCCGTGCCGGCGCAGCACCTCGCCCGTGCCGACCGTCGCCACGATCTGGAAGCCCAGGTCGGCCAGCCGCTTGATCGGGAAGATCATGCTGCGCTTGTCGCGGTTGGCGACCGAGACGAAGATCCGCCCCGAGGTCGGCAACGAGCCGTACGCCGCCGCCTGCGACTTCGCGTACGCGTGGCCGAAGGCGGGGTCGATGCCCATCACCTCGCCGGTCGACTTCATCTCCGGGCCCAGCAGCGAGTCGACGCCCCGCCCGGCCGGCGTGCGGAACCGCTTGAACGGCAGCACCGCCTCCTTCACCGCGGTCGGCCCGTCGGCCGGCAGGTCACCGCCGTCGCCGGTGGCGGGCAGCAGGCCCTCCGCGCGCAGTTCCGCGATGGTCGCGCCCAGCATGATCCGGGCGGCCGCCTTGGCCAGCGGCACCGCGGTCGCCTTGGAGACGAACGGCACCGTACGCGACGCGCGCGGGTTGGCCTCGAGCACGTAGAGCACGTCGTCCTTGAGCGCGTACTGCACGTTGAGCAGACCGCGCACCCCGACTCCGCGGGCGATCTCCTCGGTGTACCGGCGCACCTCGGCCAGGTGCGAGGCGGCCAGCGTGATCGGCGGCAGCGCGCAGGCCGAGTCGCCGGAGTGGATGCCGGCCTCCTCGATGTGCTCCATCACGCCGCCGAGGAAGACCTCGCCGCCGGCGTCGCAGAGCGCGTCGACGTCGATCTCGATCGCGTCGTCGAGGAACCGGTCGACCAGCACCGGGTGGGTCGGCGAGATCTCCGTGGCCCGGCGGATGTAGGACGACAGCGTCGGGTCGTCGTAGACGATCTCCATGCCCCGACCACCGAGCACGTACGAGGGCCGCACGAGCACCGGGTAGCCGATCTCGTCGGCGATCCCCTTGGCCTCCTCGTAGGAGGTGGCGGTGCCGTGGGCCGGCGCGCGCAGGCCGGCCTTGGCCAGCACCGCGCCGAACGCCCCGCGGTCCTCGGCCAGGTTGATGGACTCCGGGGTGGTGCCGACGATCGGCACGCCGGCGTCCTTGAGCCGCTGCGCCAGGCCCAGCGGGGTCTGCCCGCCGAGTTGCACGACGACGCCGACGACACCCGGCCCGCCGGCCTCCCGGCCGGACGCATCCTCGGCGGCCACGACTTCGAGCACGTCCTCGAACGTCAACGGCTCGAAGTAGAGGCGGTCCGCCGTGTCGTAGTCCGTCGACACGGTCTCCGGGTTGCAGTTGACCATCACGGTCTCGTACCCCGTGCCCCGCAGCGCCATCACCGCGTGCACACACGAGTAGTCGAACTCGATGCCCTGCCCGATCCGGTTCGGCCCCGAGCCCAGGATCAGCACCTTGGGCCGGTCCGACGGCGCCACCTCGGTCTCCTCGTCGTACGAGGAGTAGTGATACGGGGTGCGAGCCGCGAACTCGGCCGCGCACGTGTCGACCGTCTTGTAGACCGGCCGCAGCCCCAGCCGGTGCCGCAGCCGGCGCACCCCGTCCTCACCCGCGAACTCGGGCCGCAGCGCGGCGAGCTGCCGGTCGGACAGGCCGGCCCGCTTCGCCCGGCGCAGCAGCGGCAGGTCGAGCACCGGCGCCGCGATAATCTCGGCGCGCAGGTCGACAAGCGCCGCGATCTGGTCGAGGAACCAGGGGTCGATCCCGCCGGACGCCGCCGACACCTCGGCGACCGAGGCACCGAGCCGCAGGGCCCGCTCGACGGTGTAGAGGCGGCCGTCGTGCGGCGTACCCAGGTCGTCCAGAGTGGACGCCAAGGTCGCGCCATCCGGATCGGGCGCGGTCCAGAAGCCCGCGGCACCCGTCTCCATCGAGCGCATCGCCTTGTTCAGCGCCTCGGTGAAGTTGCGGCCCAGGCTCATCGCCTCGCCGACCGACTTCATCGTGGTGGTCAGCTCCGGGTCGGCGCCGGGGAACTTCTCGAACGCGAACCGCGGGATCTTCACGACCACGTAGTCGAGCGCGGGCTCGAACGCGGCCGGCGTCTCCAGGGTGATGTCGTTGGGGATCTCGTCGAGCGTGTAGCCGATGGCCAGCTTCGCGGCGATCTTCGCGATCGGGAAGCCGGTCGCCTTCGACGCCAGCGCCGACGAGCGGGACACCCGCGGGTTCATCTCGATGACCACGAGCCGGCCGTCGCGCGGGTTGATCGCGAACTGGATGTTGCAGCCGCCCGTGTCGACGCCCACCTCGCGGAGCACGGCGATGCCGACGTCCCGCAGCGTCTGGTACTCGCGGTCGGTCAGCGTCATCGCCGGCGCGACCGTGACGCTGTCGCCGGTGTGCACGCCCATCGGGTCGAGGTTCTCGATCGAGCAGACGACCACGACGTTGTCGTGCTTGTCGCGCATCAGCTCGAGCTCGTACTCCTTCCAACCGAGGACGCTCTCCTCGATCAGCACCTCGTGCACCGGTGACTCGGTGAGCCCGGCGCCGGCGATCCGCTCGAGATCCTCGGCCGTGTGCGCCATGCCGGAGCCGAGGCCGCCCATGGTGAACGACGGCCGCACCACGACCGGCAGGCCCAGCTCGGCGACGGCGTCCCGGACCGCTTCCATGGAGTCGCAGACGCGCGAGCGGGGCGTCGAGGCACCGGCCTTCGCCACGATCTCCTTGAACTTCTGGCGGTCCTCGCCGCGCTGGATCGCCTCGATGTCGGCGCCGATCAGCTCCACGCCGTACTTCTCGAGGATCCCGGCCTCGTGCAGTGCGACCGCCGCGTTGAGCGCGGTCTGGCCGCCCAGCGTCGGCAGGATCGCGTCCGGGCGCTCCTTGGCGATGACGAGCTCGAGGAACTCCGTCGTGATCGGCTCGACGTAGGTGGCGTCGGCGAACTCCGGGTCGGTCATGATGGTCGCCGGGTTCGAGTTGACCAGGCTGACCCGCAGGCCCTCGGCCCGCAGCACGCGGCACGCCTGCGTGCCGGAATAGTCGAACTCGCACGCCTGCCCGATCACGATCGGCCCCGAGCCGATGACGAGCACGTGCGAAAGGTCGCTCCGCTTAGGCACTTGCCTTCTCCCCCGCGATGAGCTCCCGGAACCGATCGAAGAGGTAATCGGCATCGTGCGGACCCGCGGCCGCTTCCGGGTGGTACTGGACCGTGAAGGCCGGGACGTCGTGCGCCCGCAGACCCTCGACAACGTTGTCGTTCAAGCAGACGTGCGACACCGCGACGTCGCCGAAGTCGGTGGCCACCGTCGCGTCGAGCGGCGCGTCGACCGCGAACCCGTGGTTGTGCGACGTCACCTCGACCTTGCCGGTCGTCCGGTCGAGCACCGGCTGGTTGCTGCCGCGGTGCCCGAATCCCAGCTTGTAGGTGCCGAAGCCGAGCGCCCGCCCGAGGATCTGCGAGCCGAAGCAGATGCCGAACAGCGGGATCTGCCGCCGCATCACCTCGCGGGCCAGTTCCACCGGACCGTCCGCGGTGGCCGGGTCGCCCGGCCCGGGCGAGAAAAAGATCGCGTCGGCGCCGGTGGCCAGCAGCTCGTCGATCGTGGACGACGCCGGCATCACGTGCGTGGTCACCCCACGCGCGGCCAGCCGCCGGGCGACGTTGCGCTTGATGCCGAGGTCGACCGCCGCGACGGTGAACTCATGGGTGCCGACCGCGTTCACCGTGTACGGCGCGGCGGTGGTCACCTGGGCGGACAGGTCGGCGCCGACCATCTCGGGCGCCTCGCGGACCTTGCGCAGCAGCACGGCCGGGTCGTCGGTGACGCTGGAGACGCCGACGCGCATCGCGCCGCGGTCACGCAGGTGCCGGGTCAGCGCCCGGGTGTCGACCCCGGAGATGCCGACGACACCCTCCGCGGCGAGCCGGTCCTCCAGGTCGCCGGTGCGGCGCCAGTTGGAGGCGAGCCGGGCCGGGTCGCGCACCACGTAGCCGGCGACCCAGATCCGCGCGGACTCGTCGTCCTCGTCGTTGACGCCGGTGTTGCCGATGTGGGGAGCGGTCTGCACGACGACCTGCCGGTGGTACGACGGGTCGGTCAGCGTCTCCTGGTAGCCGGTCATCGCGGTGGTGAACACCGCCTCGCCGTAGGTCTCGCCCACGCTGCCGTAGGACTCACCGTGGAACGTCCGCCCGTCCTCGAGGACGAGCAGCGCGGGGCGCCTCATTTCGTTGCCTTTCCGTCCAGCACCGTCGGCTCGCCGCGCAGGAACGTCGCGACGATTCGGCCGGGCAGGGTCATCCCCGCGTACGGGGTGTTGCGGGAGCGGGACGCCGACCCGGTCGGGTCGACCTCCCAGCGGGCCGCCGGGTCGACCAGCGTGAAGGTGGCCGGCGCACCGGGTGCCGGGGTGTGGCCGTGCTCGCTCAGGCCCGCGATCCGGGCGGGTGCGCGGGACATCCGGTCGGCGATGAGGTCCCACTGCGGGCCGAGCACGTCGAGCACGATCGACAGCGCGGTCTCGAGGCCGAGCATGCCCGGGCGCGCGTACGCCCACTCGCATTCCTTGTCCTCCACCGCGTGCGGCGCGTGGTCGGTGGCGACGATGTCGATCAGGCCCTCGGCCAGACCCGCCCGCAGCGCGGCCACGTCGGCCTGGGTGCGCAGGGGCGGGTTCACCTTGAACACCGGGTCGTACGAGGTGGCCCGCTCGTCGGTCAGCAGCAGGTGGTGCGGCGTGACCTCGGCGGTCACCCGTACACCCGCCGCCTTGGCCTGCCGGATCACGTCGACCGAACCGGCCGTGCTCACGTGGCAGACGTGCAGGCGGGCGCCGACGTGCCCGGCGAGCAGCGCGTCGCGGGCGATGATCGCCTCCTCGGCGACCGCCGGCCAGCCGGTGAGCCCGAGCCGCGCGGAGACCTCGCCCTCGTGCATCTGGGCGCCCTCGGTCAGCCGGGGCTCCTCGGCGTGCTGCGCGATGACACCGTCGAACGCCTTGACGTATTCGAGAGCCCGGCGCATCAGCCGCGCGTCGGAGACGCAGTGGCCGTCGTCGGAGAAGATCCGCACCTTGGCGGCGGAGTCGGCCATCGCGCCGAGTTCCGCGAGGCGCTCGCCGGCCAGGCCGACGGTGACGGCGCCGATCGGCTGCACGTCGACCAGGCCGGCCTCGCGACCGAGCCGCCAGACCTGCTCGACCACGCCGGCCGTGTCGGCCACCGGCGAGGTGTTGGCCATCGCGCAGACCGCGGTGTAGCCGCCGAGCGCCGCGGCCCGCGAGCCGGTCTCGACGGTCTCGGCGTCCTCGCGGCCGGGCTCGCGCAGGTGGGTGTGCAGGTCGACCAGGCCGGGCAGCGCGACCAGGCCGGCGGCGTCGATGACCTGCGCGTCGCGGGCCCCACCCACCGAGGCGACGATGCCGTCGCGGATCAGCAGGTCCGTCGGCTCGGCGCCGAGGACGCTGACCCCCTTGACCAGGTACGTGCTGCTCATTTGCCCCCCAGGAGCAGGTAGAGAACGGCCATCCGGACGGAGACGCCGTTGGTGACCTGTTCGACGATCGTGGAGCGGGCCGAGTCGGCCACCTCCGGAGTGATCTCCATGCCCCGGACCATCGGGCCGGGGTGCATGACGATCGCGTGCTCGGGCAGCCGGCGCATGCGGGCCACGTCGAGCCCGTAGCGGCGCGCGTATTCGCGCGTCGACGGGAAGTAGGAGTCGTTCATCCGCTCGCGCTGGACCCGCAGCATCATCACCACGTCGACCTCGGGCAGCACGGCGTCGAGGTCGTAGGAGACGCGCAGGTCGGGCGAGAGCGCCGGGCCCACGTCGACCGGGATCAGGGTCGGCGGGCCGACCACGGTGACCTTGGCGCCGAGCGTGGTGAGCAGCAGGACGTTGGACCGCGCGACCCGGCTGTGCAGCACGTCACCGACGATCGCGACGTGCAGGCCGGCGAGCCGGCCCAATCGGGAGCGCATCGTGTACGCGTCGAGCAGCGCCTGGGTCGGGTGCTCGTGCGTACCGTCACCGGCGTTGACCACCGACCCGTCGACCCACTGGGCCAGCCGGTGGGGCGCGCCGGACGCGGGATGCCGGACGACGACCGCGTCGGCGCCCATCGCCTGCAGGGTCAGCGCGGTGTCCTTGAGGCTCTCGCCCTTGGAGACGCTGGAGCCCTTGGCGGAGAAGTTGATGACGTCGGCACTCAGCCGCTTCGCGGCGGCCTCGAACGAGATCCGGGTCCGGGTGGAGTCCTCGTAGAAGAGGTTGACCACCGTGCGACCGCGCAGCGTGGGCAGCTTCTTCACCTCGCGACTGGACAGGTTGGCCAGCTCGGCCGCGGTGTCCAGGACCAGGGTCGCGTGCTCGGCGTCGAGGTCGGCGGCGGACAGCAGATGCTTGATCATTTGGTCTCCTCGCCGACGAGCCTGACCTCGTCCGTGCCGTCGATCTCGGCGAGCGTCACCTTGACGACCTCGGTACGCGCGGTCGGGATGTTCTTGCCGACGTAGTCGGCGCGGATCGGCAGCTCCCGGTGGCCCCGGTCGACGATCACGGCGAGCTGCACGGAGCTGGGCCGGCCGAGGTCGGAGAGGGCGTCGAGGGCGGCGCGCACGGTGCGACCGGAGAACAGGACGTCGTCGACGAGGATCACCCGCCGGCCGTCGATCCCACCGGGCGGCAGGTCGGTCGGGCCGAGCGCGCGGGTGGCCTTGAGCCGCAGGTCGTCGCGGTAGAGGGTGACGTCGAGCACACCGACCGGGACCTCGACGCCCTCGAAGGCGGCGATGCGGGCGGCCAGGCGACGGGCCAGTGGGACACCGCGGGTCGGGATGCCGAGCAGGACGGTCGCTTCGGCGCCGTCGGTCTTCTCGAGGATCTGGTGCGCGATACGGTCGACGACGCGCTGCAGATCCGTCTCGTTGAGGATCAGCTTCACAGCCGGTGGTGAACCCGGCGTCGTCGAGGATGAAGCGGCCTGTGCGTAGGCCACGGCGGACCTCCTTCCCCGCCTCACGGGACGGGTCGTTAAAGGATGTCTTCGGCGAACCGTCGATCACGTTACCAGCGGGGACTCTGCGGGTAACCGCAGCGTGCCGTGCGTAACACTGTCGCCAGTCGTTGATGCATGGTGCAGGAAAATTCGGACAACACAACACAGTCATCCCAAGTGATGGGTAATGAGCACTTGACCAGTTCTCTCATTCCCCGTACCGTCACGCTCCGTAGCGATCGCTGGGGAGAACCCCGGGTACCAGCACTGGGAGAGTCGTCAATGGCTTCTGAGTACGCCAAGTCGTTGGGCGCGCGTCTGCGCTCCATCCGCCAACAGCAGGGCCTGTCCCTGCAAGGTGTGGAGGAGAAGTCGAACGGCCGTTGGAAGGCGGTCGTCGTCGGCTCCTACGAGCGCGGTGACCGGGCCGTGACGGTGTCCCGCCTCGCCGAGCTCGCCGACTTCTACCGGGTTCCGGTCTCGGAGCTGCTGCCCGACGGCAGTGGCGTCCGGCACGAGCCCACCAACAAGATCGTCCTAGACCTCGAGCGCCTGTACGACGAGGCTTCCGAGGAGCTCGCCTACGTGGCCCGCTACGCGCGCGCCATCCAGCAGCAGCGCGGCGACTACAACGGCCGGGTGCTGTCCATCCGCGCGGACGACCTGCGCGCGCTGGCCATCGTCTACGACTCGTCGCCGTCGGGCCTCATCGAGCGCCTCAACGAGCACGGCGTCCTCGTCGCGGACCCGCGGGCGTTCTTCGCCAGCTGACGTCGGTTCGACGCTTCGACGCCGAGGGCCCCTCACCCGCCGCTTTCGCGGTGGGAAGGGGCCCTTGTTGGCTTTTGTCGTTTAACGCGCTGTCGCGACCCGCTAACGCGGTGCGTACTCGGCGATCCGGCCGATCAACCCGTTGAGGAAACGCGGGCTGTCGTCGGTCGACATCTGGCGGGCCAGTTCGACCGCCTCGGTGATCGCCACCGCGTCGTCGATCTCGTCGACGTAGAGCAACTCGTAGACCGCGATCCGGGCCAGGTTGCGGTCGACCACCGGCATGCGGTCGATCGTCCACCCCTCGGCGTAGCTCGCGATCAGCTCGTCGATCCGGTCGAGGTGCGTGGCGACACCCTTGACCAGGCCCTCCGCGTAGTCCAGATGGCCCGGCAGCGGGCGCTCCAGCCGCGCGACGTAGTCGATGAGGACATCCGTCGGCGGCCGGTCCCGCAGGTCGGCTTCGAACAGCACGTCGAGGGCCCTCTTACGCGCCTTGCGGCGCGCGGGCATCGAGGTCTTGGGGCCCTCCGCCATCAGCCGCGGCCGAGGTAACGGCCGTCTCGGGTGTCGACCTTGATCTTCTCACCGGTGGTGATGAACAGCGGGACCTGGACGGTCGCGCCGGTCTCGACGGTGGCCGGCTTGTTGCCGCCCGTGGAACGGTCGCCCTGCAGGCCCGGCTCGGTGTAGGTGACCTCGAGCACGACGCTGGTCGGCAACTCGATGTAGAGCGGGACGCCCTCGTGGGTGGCGACGATCGCCTCGGCCTCGGGGAGGAGGTAGTTCGACGCCTCGCCGACCGTGCCACCACTGACGTGGATCTGGTCGTAGGTGTCGAGGTCCATGAAGACGAAGTCTTCGCCGTCGGCGTAGAGGTATTGCATCGTGCGCTTGTCGACGGTCGCGGTATCGACCTTGGTCCCCGCGTTGAAGGTCTTGTCGACGACCTTCCCGGACAGCACGTTCTTGAGCGTGGTGCGCACGAACGCACCACCCTTTCCGGGCTTGACGTGCTGGAACTCAACAACAGCCCATAGCTCGCCGTCGAGGTTGAGAACCAGGCCGTTCTTCAGGTCGTTGGTGGTGGCCATTTCCTGCCTTGATCTTCACTCAGCGGACAGACTATGCGAGTCTACCGGCCATCAACGGATGCCATCTTCCTCGGGTGTCCGCGCCGGTTGTCGCCAGCCATGGTGCCGGCCTGCTGGGGCGGTGCCGCGCCTGGGGGGTGGCCGGCACGATGTGCGTCGCCCTGGGCGGGCTCGGCGCCGGTGCCGGGCCGGCCACCGGGCCGCTGGCGCGCCCCGATCTTCCCGTGGACCTCTTCAACCTCGGCGTGACGGTCGCCTATTTCGGCCTCGTGCTGCTCGTGGTCGCCTGGTGGCGGCTGGGCAAGCTGGTGCGGCACCGGCCGCCGCGGGTCGAGGAACTGGTCTCCACGCTGCTGATGTGGGCGGCGCCGCTGGTGGTCGCGCCGCCGGTGTTCAGCCGGGACGTCTACAGCTACCTGGCGCAGGGCGCGATGGTCGGCGCCGGCCTCGACGTCTACACGTCCGGGCCGGCCGACCTGGGCGGGCCGTTCAGCGCCGAGGTGCCGGCGATCTGGCAGCACACCGCCACGCCGTACGGGCCGGCCTTCCTGCTCGTGGCCACCGTCGTGGCCACGCTGGTCGGCGGGCACGTGACGCTGGGCGTACTGCTGATGCGCCTCGTCGCCCTCGGTGGTGTGGCCCTGCTCGCGGTCTCCCTGCCGGCGCTCGCCCGCCGGTGCGGCATCGCGCCGTCGGCGGCGCTCTGGCTGGCGGTGCTCAACCCGCTGGTGCTGCTGCACCTGGTCGGCGGGGCGCACAACGACGCAGTGATGATGGGCCTGCTGGCGGCCGGTCTCGCCGCGGCGCTCGCCGGTCGGCCGGTGCTCGGCGCGGTGGCGATCACCCTGGCGGGTCTGGTCAAGGTACCGGTGGCGGTCGGGCTCGCGGCCGTCGCGCTGATCTGGGCCGACCAGGTGGCCGGCCGGTGGCCACGGGTGCGCGCGCTCGGTGGCACGACCCTGGTCGCCGCGGGCACGGCGATCGGGGTGACCTGGGTGGCCGGCACCGGTTTCGGCTGGATCGGCGCGTTGCGGACGCCGGTGACCGCGGACAGTTGGTCGCTGACCAGCGCGCTCGGCCGGGCGACGACGGCGCTGCTGGAATCGTTGGACGCGTCGTTCGGCACCGCGCCCGTGACCGGGTGGCGGCTGGCCGGCATGTGCGCGGCGGTGGCCGCGGCCCTGCTGGTCTGGCACCGGCGGCAGTCCGTCGGGCCGGTGCGGGGCGTCGGCCTCGTGCTCGGCGGCGTGGTGGTGTTCGGCCCCGCGGTGCGGCCCTGGTATCTCCTGTGGGCGGTCGTCCCGCTGGCCGCCGCGGCGCCGTTCGGCCGGGCGGGCAAGGTGGCGGCGGCCGCGTCGGCCGTGCTGACGATGGTGGTGCTGCCGGACGGTTTCGCGCCCGACCCGGGGACGCTGGCGTTCGCGGTGATCGGCGGGTGCCTCGCGGTGTCGCTGCTGGTGATGACGGCGTTCGCGACCCAGCCGGACGCCGACGACCTGGCCGCGGGGATGGCCCGGTGACGCGCCGCCGTACCCTCGCGGTCCTGGCCGTTTCGGCCGTGCTCTGGGTCATCGTGGTGCCGGGGCGGCGCGGCTTCTTCGACGTGGGCGTCTACTACGGAGCGGTGCGGCACTGGCTGGCGGGCGGCCAGTTGTACGACTACCTGCGGCCCGACACGGTGTACGGCTTCACCTATCCCCCGTTCGCGGCGCTGCTGATGACACCGCTGGCACCGCTGACGTGGCACACGGCGATCGCGGTGAGCATCGTGGTCAACGTCGTGGCCGGCGGCCTGGTCATCCGCTGGCTGGTCGGTCCGGGTTGGCGTCCCTGGGCGTTGGTGGCGCTGCTGTGTGTCTTCCTGGCGCCGGTCCGGGACACGGTCAGCTTCGGCCAGGTCAACCTGGTGCTGCTGGCGCTGGTCTGGTGGGACCTGCGCCGCCCTTCCGCCCGTGCCGGCGTCGGGATCGGCGTGGCGACCGCGGTCAAGCTGACGCCCGGGCTGTTCGTCGTCTACCTGGCGCTGGCCCGTCGCTGGCAGGCTTTCTTCATGTCCGTGGGTACGATCTGCGGCGCGATCCTGCTGGCCGCGGCGGTGGCACCGGCGGCGTCCCGGACCTTCTGGACCGAGGCGCTGTGGAACACCGGTCGGGTCGGTGACCTGGCCTACGTCTCCAACCAGTCGCTACGGGGCGTGGTGGCTCGGGCGGGCCTGCCGGGCTTCTGGTGGGCGGTCGCGGTGCTGGCGGTCTGCGCACTGTGGGCGGTCCGGGCGCGCCGCGCGGCGCTCGCGGGCGACCACCTGACAGGCTTCGCCCTGACGGGCGTGGCCACCTGCCTGATCAGCCCGGTGACCTGGGTGCACCACCTGGTCTGGCTGCTCCCGGCCCTGTACCTGGCCTGGCGCACCGGCCGCGCCCGCTGGCTGGTCGTGGCCTCCTACGTCCTGCTCTGCACCAGTGCGGTCTGGCTCTGGTCGGACGGCGGCCCGTCACTCGGCGCGGTGCTCGGCGCCAACCTGTATGTCTGGATCGCCCTGGGCCTGCTGGCGTTGCTGCCGATCACCCCGGCGCCCGTCGACCCGCGGAGCCCGGCGCGCGAAGGTCGGGTCGGTGATCTCCCGCCGCAGGAAGGCGGCGCGGGAGACCTGGGAGGTGTGCCGGATCGGCAGGTCGGCACCGGTGCACGGCCGGTTGTGCGGTCCGGGCGGCCGCACGATGAATCCGTCCATATCGGAGACGCGTAGGGGCGGTCGGCTGCATCGACGCCCAGCGTGACGCCCTGCCCACCCGCGACGTCGGAGCGGTCCAGGTCGGGCCCGTGGGGCACGTCGGCCCGCATCGACGCCCAGCGTGACGCGCTGCGAACCCGCGACGTCGGAGCGGTCCGGGTCGGGCCCGTGGGGCACGTCGGCCCGCATCGACGCCCAGCGTGACGCGCTGCGAACCCGCGACGTCGGAGCGTTCCGGGTCGGGCTCGTGTGGTTCGGGGGGTCAGCGGGAGACCGCGGCGAACGCCTCCGTGAGGAGGGCGTCCGACGGGCCTTCGAGGAGGTCCGTGGTCGCCAGCGCGTCCAGCACCACGAAGCGCAACCGCGAGCCGCGGGCCTTCTTGTCCACGCGCATCGCCGCGAGGAGTTCCGGCCAGGCCTCCGCCAGGTACCTGGTCGGCAGGCCCAGCGACGTCAGGATCGCGCGGTGGCGCGCGGCCGTCGGCTCGTCCAGGCGGCCCGACAACCGGCTCAGCTCCGCCGCGTAGACCAGGCCCACCGCGACCGCGTCGCCGTGGCGCCAGGTGTAGTGCTCCACCTTCTCGATCGCGTGCGCCAGCGTGTGGCCGTAGTTGAGGATCTCGCGGCGCCCCGACTCCTTCAGGTCGCCGCCGACCACGTCGGCCTTCACCCGGATGGCGTGCTCGATCAGCGCGCGCACCGCCGGGCCCGTCGGGTCGAGCGCGGCCCGTGGGTCCCGCTCGATCAGGTCGAGGATCGCCGGCTCGGCGATGAAGCCGCACTTGACCACCTCGGCCAGGCCCGCGGTCAGGTCTGCGGGCGGCAGCGTGTCGAGCGTGTCCAGGTCGCAGAGCACCCCGACCGGCGGGTGGAACGCGCCGACCAGGTTCTTGCCCGCCGCCGTGTTGATGCCCGTCTTGCCGCCGACCGCCGCGTCGACCATGCCCAGCAGCGACGTCGGCACCGGCACCCAGCGCACGCCGCGCAGCCACGCCGCCGCCACGTATCCGCCCAGGTCGGTGGCCGCGCCACCGCCCACCGCGACGACCGCGTCGGAGCGGGTGAAGCCGGCCGCGCCGAGGCGGTCCCAGCAGGCCGCGGCCGTGTCGATGGTCTTGCCGCTCTCCGCGTCGGGGATCTCGACACGCGTCACGGCCCGACCCTCGGCGCGCAGCGCGGCCTCGACCGCGTCGGCGCGCGCGAACAGCGGCGCGGAGGCGAGGACGGCGACGCGCTCGGCGCCCGGCAGCAGCGGACCGACCTGGTCGGTGAGGCCGCGCCCGACGACCACGTCGTAGGCCTGCTCACCGCCGACCGGAATCCGGGTGATCTCACTCATCGGCGCCGAGCATAGTCACCCCATCGTCTTCTGGCCGTCGATGCTCTCGCGGATGATGTCGGCGTGGCCGGAGTGCTGCGAGATCTCGGCGATCACGTGCAGGAACGTCCGCCGCACCGACCAGGAGGCGCCCGGCTCGAACCAGGGCGCCCGGGGTAGCTCGTGCTCCGTGTCGAGGTCGAGCTTGTCGACCAGGGCGTCGGTCTCGGCGCCGGCCGCCTCGAAGTCGGCGACCATGTCGGCCAGCGTCGCGCCCGCCGGCATGGCGAAGCCCGTGGCCCAGTCGACGTCGATCCGCTCCATCGCCCCGGCACCACCCGCGGCGAAGGCGTTCCAGCCGCGGGTGACCGTCGCGACGTGGCGTAGCAGCCCGCCCAGGCACAGCGCGCTGGCCGTCGGGGTCAGCCGGGCCTGCTCGTCGCTCAGCCCGCGCACGGTGAACAGCAGGAACCCGCGGTGTCGCTGGAGGGAGGCCAGCAGATCGGCGCGCTCAGTCATGCCAGTGAGATTAGGGCCCGGGTACGACAGAAATCAGGAGTGCACCGGCGCCGGGTCGCCCAGCGCGTGTGCCGGCATCTCCAGCTCGGTGCCGTGCGCTTCCTGCCAGTCGTACACCTTGCTCATGGTCACGGCCGACGCGAAGAACTCGCGGGCGGACAGCCCGCCGACCACGAGGTCGTTGTCCTGCGCCAACAGCGTGCCCGGCACGAGCCGCAGCCCCGCCCGCAACGCCGCACTGAGCCGGCGATGCCCGTCGACCACGAAGAACCGCGAGTCGGCGTAGCCGATCGAGATCGGCTCCAGCGAGTCCGGCCCCGCGAGGGCCTCGGACTCCGGCATCCCGCGCAGCGCGCCGATGTCACCCGTCGGGTAGATGCGGGCCGGGTCGAGCAGCAGCAGCGGCGGGCTCTCGGCCAGGATCTGGCCACCGAGCCGGCCCTCGATCGCGGCCACCGCCACGTCGATCACCTCGTCGGGCCGCGCCCGGGTGGTGTCGAGGACCAGGTCGTAGTTGCGCAGCGCGTGCTTGTCGGCGTGATAGCGGGTGAGGAACCGCTGGCGCTCGCTCTCGCTGCGGCTGCGCAGCTGGTCCTTGGCCTCCTCGAGCGTGGCGTAGTTCTCCACCTCGTTGGCCGGCCGCCCGAGCACCCGGCGGGCCGCCACGGTCGGGTCGGTGATCAGGTGCACCTTGAAGCCGTTGGTGAAGAAGAACCAGGCCAGCCGGCTGTCCATGATGACGCGTTGGCCCGACTCGGCGATCTCGCGCTGCATGGTGTCGACCGTGCCGTCGATCACGTCGTCGAGCTCGGCGTGCAGGTTGAGCTGCAGCGCGGTCATGCCCCGCTGGCGCGCCATCTCACGGTAGAGGTCACCGACGCTGATCCGGCGCAGGTTGAGGCGCTCCGACAGCCCTACCGACACGGTGCTCTTGCCACTTCCCAGGTCACCGTTGACGGTGATGGACCGCTGGTTGCCCATGCGCCTCGATCCTCAAAGAGATTTGCCCGAATAGTCGGACTAGCCCGCTTTACGCCAATCTCACAAAATCCTAACACCCACCCCACCGTCGTACGATCGCCCGTTTGCTCGATCCCAAGCGGGCCAACGTAGTCCTCTGTGGAGATTCACCGCGCCGCGTGCTCGACCAGTCGCTCCGCGTGCTCCCGCACGGCGTCGCGTAGCTCCGGTGGGCCCACGATCCGGAAAGGCCAGCCTAGACCTGCCAACATCTGCGCCATTCCGGGCAGGCTCTGGGCACGCGTACGCATGAGAACGCCGTCACCCGTCTCCGTGATCTCCGCGACACTGGCGGGAACGCGGCGCCGCACGAGCCCCACCTCCGCCTCGAAGAGCACCTCGACCTCCCACGTGTAGGGCACACCGACCAACGAACGGGTGACGTGCCCGACCGCGTCGAACCCCTCCGGAACGGTGAACGTCGCGGCGCCCGGGTCGACCGCGGTGATCCGGTCGAGCCGGAACGTGCGGATCTCGCCGCGCTTGTGGTCGAACCCGGTCAGATACCAGCGGCCGGCGTGGAAGACGAGGCCGTACGGGTCGACCTCGCGCAACGAGACCGCACCCTGCCACGACCGGTAGGTGATGCTCACCCGGCGGGTGTCGCGGGCGGCGGCGCCGAGCGTCAGCAGCGTCGTGGTCGCCGGCCGCGCCGCCGTCGCGCGCCGATCGACCGTGAAACCGAGGCTCTCCTGTACGCCCGCCAGGCGCTCGGCCAGGTTCTTCGGCAGGACCCGGCGGATCTTCGCCAGCGCCGGCCCGGTCGCCGGCGCCTCTGTTGTCAGGCCGAGGTGCTCGGCCGCGATCAGCCCGAGGACGACGGCCGCCGCCTCGTCGTCGGTGAGCATCAGCGGAGGCAGCTTGTAGCCCGGGCTCAACCGGTAGCCGCCGTAGCGACCCCGCGCCGCGACCACCGGGATGCCGAGGTCGGCCAGGGTCGTGGCGTAGCGGCGGACCGTGCGCTCGTCGACCCCGAGCCGGGCACCGAGGTCGGCGCCGGTCAGCCGGTGGTGGCTCTGCAGGAGTTCCAGCATGCCCAGCACCCTGGACGCGGGATGTGACACCGGTCACTCTCCTTATCCGGACCGAAACTGTCCGGATGCCAATCTACGCTCCATCCATGACTGAGACGTTCGTACTGGTGCCGGGCATGTGGCTCGGGGGTTGGGTGTGGGACGCGGTGGCGGAGCGGCTGCGGGCCGCCGGCGACCGCGCGATCGGGGTGACGCTGGCCGGCGTCGGTGACCGGGCCGACGAGGGCGACGCCGATCTCGAGCAGCACGTCGCCGACATCATCGCGGCGGCGCGCGGGCAGGAGAACGTCGTCCTGGTTGGACACAGCTACGCCGGACTGCCGGTGACCGCGGCCGCCGCGCGCGTCCCGGTGCGTCGGGTGATCTATGTGGACAGTGGACCGCTGCCGGACGGCACCCGCCAGCTCGACATGGGGCCGCCGCCGGAGTCGACCGGCCCTGTGCCACCGCGGGACTGGGACCCGGTGGCCGACCCGGACCTGCTGCGGGGCCTCGACGCGGAGGCGTTGGCACTGCTGGAGAAGCGGGCGACGACCCACCCCTACGCGTCGGTCGCGCAGCCACTGCGCCGCGGCGGCTCACTCAACCCGCCCGCCGGCCTGATCGCCTGCACGTTCTCGCTCGAGCAGATCACCGCGATGCGCGCTGCCGGTCACCCGTTCTTCGCGAGCGTGGGCGACGACGTGCGGATCAGTGAACTGCCCACCGGTCACTGGCCGATGCTCTCGGAGCCGGCGAAGCTGGCCGACCTGCTCAGGGCTTGAGCAGGGCGGCGATCTCCTCGGCCACCTCGTCCGGCGTACGCCCGTCGGTCTCGACCGTGATCGTGGCGGCCGCCTCGTAGAGGGGCAGGCGCTGGTCGAGGAGATACCGCAGCGTGGCCCGCGGGTTGATCTCCAGCAGCGGCCGCCCGGCGCTGAGCCCGACCCGCTTGACCGCCTCGCCGAGGCTCACGACCAGGTGCACGACCTGGTGCCCGGCGAGCGCGGCGCGGTTCTCCTCGGCGAGGATCGCGCCGCCACCGAGGGCGAGCACCCCGTCGAAGTCGCGCACCGCGGCGGCGACGGCGGCCCGCTCGAGGGCACGGAAGTGCTGCTCGCCCTCGTCGAGGAAGATCTCCGGGATCGGCTTGCCGGCCGTGGCCTCGATGTCGGCGTCGGTGTCGCGAAAGGACACTCCCAGCTTCGCGGCCAAGGCCTCGCCGGTGCTGGTCTTGCCGGCACCCGGCGCGCCCACGAGGATCGCCCGCGGCTGGCCCGCGCTCATCGGATCACCAGGTTGTCGAGGTAGCCGGTCAGGTTGCGGCGGATCTCCGCCACCGAGTCGCCACCGAACTTCTCGGTCGCCGCCTCGGCCAGCACCAGCGCCACCATCGACTCGGCGACGATCGCGGCGGCCGGCACGGCGGCCACATCGGACCGTTGGTTGATCGCGGTGGCCGGCTCGCCGGTCGCCACGTCCACCGTGGACAGTGCCCGGTTCAGCGAGGAAATCGGCTTCATCGCGGCCTTCACGCGCAGCGGCTCACCGGTGCTGATGCCGCCCTCCAGGCCGCCGGCCCGGTCGGTGACCCGCTTGACGCCGTTGGCGGTCGGGATGATCTCGTCGTGCGCCTGCGAGCCGCGGGACCGGGCCTGCGTCCACGCGTCGCCGATCTCCACGCCCTTGATCGCCTGGATCGACATCAGCGCGGTGGCGAGCCGGGCGTCGAGCTTGCGGTCCCACTGGACGTGGCTGCCGAGGCCCGGCGGCACGCCGTACGCGAGGATCTCGACGATGCCGCCCAGCGTGTCGGCGTCCTTCTTGGCCGCGTCGACCTCGGCGACCATCCGCGCGCTGGCTTCGGGGTCGAGGCAGCGCAGCGGATCCGCGTCGATCCGCTCGGCGTCCTCGGGCCGCGCGTGCAGGCCGGGCTTGGCCGCGACACTGCCGAGCTCGACGACGTGCGACACGATCTCGATGCCGAGCGCCTGCCGCACCAGCTCCCGGGCGACGGTGCCGACCGCGACCCGGGCGGCGGTCTCCCGCGCGCTGGCCCGCTCGAGGATCGGCCGCGCGTCGGTGTGACCGTACTTCTGCATGCCCGCGAGATCGGCGTGCCCCGGCCGCGGCCGGGTCAGCGGCGCGTTGCGCGCCTGCTTGGCCAGCAGATCGGGGTCCACGGGGTCGGCCGCCATGACGGTCTCCCACTTGGGCCACTCCGAGTTGCCGACCTTGACGGCCACCGGGCTGCCCAGCGTCACGCCGTGCCGGACCCCGCCGAGGATCTCGACCTCGTCCTGCTCGAACGACATCCGCGCGCCGCGCCCGTAGCCGAGCCGCCGCCGCGCGAGCTGGCGCGCGATCTCGGCACTGGTCACCTCGACACCGGCCGGCACTCCTTCGAGCACCGCCACCAGCGCGGGCCCATGCGATTCCCCTGCGGTCAACCAGCGCAACACGGCCCAAGTCTGACACGGGCCCGGGGCCCGCCCGCGATCCGGGCACCCGGTCCCAAAACCCGGACTCAACCTCACGGACCCCATCCGGCGTCTACCCCGCGTCTGACAAACACGACGGGGAGGTGACGGTGGAGGCGGGCGACGACTTCCAGCTGTTCGTACGGGAGCAGTGGCCTCGGCTGCTCCGGACGGCGTACCTGCTGACCGGCGACCGCGGCACGGCCGAGGACCTGGTGCAGTCGGCGCTGGAGAAGACACACCGGCGCTGGAGCCAGGTGCTGCGCAAGGACAGCCCCGAGGTGTACGTGCGCCGGGCGATGGTCAACACCGCCGCCTCCTGGTGGCGCCGGCGCCGGCCGATCGAGGTGCCGCTGCTGGCCTCGGACGCCACGGCCGGGCCCGACGCGTACCTCCAGATCGAGCAGCGGCAGCAGCTCCTCGTTGCGCTGCGCCGGTTGCCACCGCGGACCCAGGCGGTCCTCGTGCTCCGGTATTTCGAGGACCTCAGCGAGGCGGAGACCGCCCGGATCCTGGGTTGCTCCGTGGGATCGGTCAAGAGCCAGGCCTCCCGCGGCCTGGCGCGGCTGCGCACGGACCTGTCCGGCAATCCATCGGTACGACTACAGGAGGAACCGACATGACGCAGAGCCCACTTCGCGACGCCCTCCGGTATGCGGCGGACGCGGTCGAGGTGCCCGACGACCCGTGGCCGGGTTTCGACCGGCGGGAGCGCCGGCACCGGAAGAAGCGCCGGGTCCGCCGCGTGGCGCTCGCCTCGGTGGTCGTCGCGGCAGCCGGGATCCAGACCAACGTCGTGCCGCTGCCCGGCTGGGCGCCCGGCGTCGCGCTGGCATCGCCCTGGTCGGTGCTGGCCGACGAGCCGGCCCGGGGTGCCCTCGCCACCGACGAGGCCTGGCTGGCGGCGATGCGGGAACGGGTCTCCGGGGTCACGGACCCGGACGGCTTCTGGGCGATCGCGGGGCGCGACCGGATCCGGGTGCTCTACGCCGGCGACGTGCCGGGAGCCCGGGTCGCGCTGGTGCTCGTCCCGCTGCGGCTCGGCTTCGTCACGAGCTGGGAGCTGGTCTGGTACGAGGGCCCGCCCGGCGCCACTCCCCTCGACATGACCATGGCCGGCAACCAGGACGCGGGCGAACCGGTCGTCACGCTGATGCGGGCGGACGCGGAACGCGGCGGCTACGCGCTGGTGGTCGGGCCGAGCGGCACCACCGTAACGATCACCGGCAGCCCCCGGTATGCCGCCGCCGGCGTGGTGGAACGGCGGCAACTCGCCAGCTCCGACGGCACCGGTGTCGCGGTCGCGGCGCTGGAGCCGCTCGCCGGGCCGCCGGGGCTCGACGCGCGGGTCAGCCGTGGCGACCAGGTGATCTACGAGGGCATCGTGTCCGGCGGTTGGAGCTCCTCGGCGGACGGCGACCCGTGGCAGCCGACCGCGGCCCAGCTCGCGGACGCCAAGAAGTTCGTGCGGGGCCCCGCACCGGACGCCGCGATCCTGGCGAGCTTCGTCAAGCTGGCGCTCATGGACAGCCACCTGCCGGCGGCCGGGACGACTGTGCGCCTGCGCTGGTCGGGGACCGTCAACGGGCAGGCGGCGATGTTGCTGAGCGTACAGCCGCCCGGCGGCGGGGTGATCGCGTACGCGATGCACGGTGACGCCACCAGCTCCCGGACCGACGTGCGGCTGCTGCTGCCCGCCGCGGGAGCCGACGAGCGGCCGATCGGCTGGCGGCTGCGCGCGGAGGGCGGCGACGGGCGCACCGACGAGGTGGTCGTGTCGGTTCCGACCGGCACGGCCACCGCGACGGTGACGGTGGACGGCAGGTCGCCGGTGCCGGTCTCCCTGGACGCGGCCGGCTCAGGCAGGACGTCGGTGCCGGACGGCGCGCCCGCGACGGTGACCGCCCATGCCGCGGACGGAACGGCCCTGGCCAGCACGCCGGTGCCTCCGTTCGAGAACGACTCGTCACGCCTCCCCGGCGACACCCCGGGCACCCGCATCGTCCCGTAAGGCACGACCGACCGGAGCCGGCGCTGCTGCCTGGCTCCGGTCGTCGGCTTGCCGCCGGTGCGCCGATCCCCGGCCCGCGGCCCTCCCGGTCACCGCCTCGCCGCCCGGGCCGGCCGAAGGTACGCGCCGCACCGCACATGCTTTGTCATGTGCCCACATGCTTTGGCATGTGCGCCCCGGACGACACCTACCCCGGCGCGTCGTCTCGACCGGGAGGGTCGGTCCACGCCGAAGCCAAGCTCGTCGTCATCCCGGGTTGATCGCGGAGGCGGGCTCGCGGATCCGCCCCACACGACCCGGATCGGTGGCGGAGTCGGTGGGTCACGATCGTGCCTGGCGCGGAGCCGGCGTCCGTGCCGATCAGGCGCCTCGCCGGAACGCGCGGGGTGGTTCCTCGTCCTACCGCGGACCTGGCAGCGAAGCGGAGCGAGCGGTGTCTGGCGGGAGCGACGGTCCGGACCACCGCGGACCCGAGCAAGGATCCGGCGGTTCTCGATCTTCAGGAGCGGGCGCGGGAAAGGGCTTCGCGCATGGCGTCGACCGGGGGTTCGGCGCCGGTGAAGAGGTGGAACTGGCCGAGGGCCTGGGCCAGGAGGAGGTCCAGGCCCGAGAGGATGTCGCAGCCCGCGCGGGCGGCGGAGTCCGCGAGGGGCGTCGGCCAGGGGTCGTAGAGGGCGTCGAAGAGGATCGTCGACGGGTGCCAGGTCCCGTTGATCGCGAGTGGGTCCGCGACGCCCTTCGGGACCGTGGAGATGACCACGTCCGCGGCCAGGGCGGCCAGGGCGTCCGGCCACAGCGTCGGGCGTAGCGGCAGGTTGAGCTCCGCCGCGGCGGCAGCCAGCTCCTCGATCGCCAGCTGGCGGCGGGCTACCACCGTGACCGACTCGGCGGCCAGGCGGGACGCGGCGGCCAGGGCCGCGCGGGCCGTGCCGCCCGCGCCGAGGATCGTGAAGCGCGCTCCGGCCGCTACGCCCGCCTCCGTCAGCAGGGCGACCATGCCCTCGACGTCGGTGTTCGTGGCGTACCAGCCGGTGCCGCGACGGACCAGCGTGTTGGCCGCGCCGACCGTGGCCGCGACCGGGGCCACCTCCGTCGCGACCGTCAGGGCCACCTCTTTGAGCGGCATGGTCAGCGACAGGCCCGCCCACTCCGGCCCGAGGCCCGCGACCAGGTCGGGCAGGGCGGCCTCGTCACATTCGACGGCGGTGTACGACCAGTCGGTCAGGCCCAGCGCCGCGTAGCCGGCGTTGTGGATCACCGGGGAGAGCGAGTGGGCGATGGGCCTGCCCAGGACTGCCGCACGCGTCAATTGATGATCCCGGCCTCGCGTGCCTTGACCTTGTTGGCTTCGTGCTGCTCGTTGGTCTCGGCGAAGGCCGAGTTGCCCTTGTTGTCGATCGCCACGAAGAACAGCCAGTTGCCCGCCGGCGGGTTCAGCGCACCCTCCAGCGCTTCTTTACCGGGGTTGGCGATCGGCGTCGGCGGCAGGCCCTTGTAGAAGTGGCTGTTGTACTTGTTGCTCTGGTCGGCGTAGTCCGCGGGCTCCATGTCCTTGGACGCCTTGGTCTTCTTGCCGGCGATCTCGAGGCCGTAGTTGAGCGTCACGTCGAACTGCAGCGGCATGTCCTTGACGTACACCCGGTTGTAGGCGACCCGCGCGATCTTGCCGAGGTCGGCCTTGGTGCCCGACTCGGTCTGGGCCAGCGACGCGACGGTCAGCGCCTCGTACGGGGAGATGCCGCCACGGTTCTTCTGCACGTTGTCGGCGAACTTCATGTCGCCGGTGACGGTCAGGAACCGGTCGATCATGATGTCGAGGACCTGCTTGGCGGTCGGGTTCGGCGGCATCTCGTAGGTGTCCGGGAAGAGGAAGCCCTCGAGCGACTTCGTCACCTTCTTGCCGTCGTTGCGCGTGAACCAGTAGTCGGGGATGTTGAACGAGTCGACGTTCTTGGCCGCGTTCTGGAAGTCCTTGACCGGGATCTTCGTCTGCTCCGACAGGCGCTTGAACGTCGTCAGCATGGTCAGGCCCTCCTGGACCTGTACGCCGTTGACGATCTTGTTCTTCGGGTCGACGAGGACGTCGAGTGCCGCCTTGCCGCTCATCTGCTTGGCGAGCCCGTAGACGCCGGGCTGGATGTTCTTGCTGCGGCTGTCCTCGTCGGCGGCGTTGATGAACGCCTTCGCGCTCTTCACGACCTCGGCCTTGACCAGGGTGTTGGCGATGTCGGTGGCGCTCTGCGCCGGCTTGACCTCGACGTTGACCTTCTCGCCGTTGCCGGCGCCCTCGAAGTCGGGGGTGGTGAAGTAGCCCTGCACCCGGTCGAACCCGTACCAGGCTCCGGCACCCAGGCCGCCCAGCAGGATCAGCGCCATGAAGAACGCGATCGCGGTCTTGCCCCCGCCGCCGCCCTTGCGCTTCTTCTTGCCGGTGGCCGCCGCCTTGCGATAGCCGCGTCGATGTCGGCCCTTGTCGGCCCGGTCCTCGAACGCGAGGTCAAGATCGTCGATCGTCACGTTCGCCTCCGCTGTGCGTCCAGCCAGCCCTGCAGTATCTCAACCGCGGCCGCCTGGTCGACCACCGCACGTTGGCGCCGTCCCCGCACGCCACGCTCGGCCAGCCTACGGGTTGCGACAACCGTCGATAGCCGCTCGTCCGCCAGCCGCACCGGGATCGGATCGATGACCGTCGCCAACCGGAGAGCATAGGCCCTCGCACCGGTCGCCGCAGGTCCGTCCTTGCCACCCAGCGTGACGGGAAGACCGACCACCACTTCGATGATCGCGTGCTCCTCGACAAGTCGCGCAAGTTCGGCGATATCTGCAGGTATAGCGTCTTCTCCGGCATCCGCGTCACGCCGTAGCGTCACCAACGGAGTGGCGAGAATGCCGTCGGGGTCGCAGATCGCGACCCCGACACGCACGTTACCCACATCGACACCGAGTCGTACACCCCGGTGAAAAGCGCTCAGTCCGTCACGCTCCGTCAATAGCTTTCTCCACAGCGGCCAGGAGGTTAACGGCCTCCGAAGCCGGTACGCCGCCACCCTGGGCGAGGTCCGCGTTGCCGCCGCCCCGCCCGGAGAGCGCGCCCTTGACCAGATCCCCCGCCGACAGGCCGCGGCCCTTCGCGGCGGCGTTGACCGCCACCACGAGCGAGGCCTTGCCGCCGGAACGGGCCGCCACGGCGACGACCGCGGCCCGCGCCGGGTCGATCTTGCCGCGGATCTCCTGGGCGAGGGTACGCACGTCGTTGCCGCCCGCGCCCTCGGGCGCCTCGGTGCCCACGAACGCGACGCCGCGGATGTCGACCGCGCCGGCCGCCAACGCCGCGGCGCCGCCCAGCACGAGCTGGCCGCGGAGCTTCTCTAGCTCCTTCTCGGCGTCGCGGAGCTGGCTGATCGTCTGCGCGACCCGCTCGGCGACCTGGTCGCCCGGCACGCGGTAGAGCTCGGCCAGGCGGGCCACCAGCAGGTGCTCGCGGGCCAGGTGCTGGAACGCGTCGATGCCGACGAGCGCCTCGACCCGGCGTACGCCCGAGCCGATCGACGCCTCGGACAGGATCTTGACGAGGCCGAGCTGCCCGGAGCGGGCCACGTGGGTGCCGCCGCACAGCTCGCGGGCGTAGTCGCCGACCTCGACGACCCGCACCTCGTCGCCGTACTTCTCGCCGAACAGCGCCATCGCGCCGAGCCGCTTGGCCTCGGCCTGGCTCGTGATGAAGGCGTGCACCTCGAGGTCGCCGAGCAGCACCTCGTTGATCTGCTGCTCGACGTCCTGGAGCACGCTCGGCGGCACCGCGGCCGGGGTGTTGAAGTCGAACCGCAGCCGGCCGGGCGCGTTCAGCGAGCCCGCCTGGGTCGCCGACTCGCCCAGGAAGTTGCGCATCGTCTGGTGCACCAGGTGCGTCGCGGTGTGCGAGCGCGAGATGGCCTTGCGCCGGGCGACGTCGATCTCGGCGAAGCCGGCCTCGCCGCCGCGGACCTCGCCGCGCACGACCTTGGCCCGGTGCACGATCAGCCCGGGGACGGGCGACTGCACGTCGAAGACCTCGACCTGCCCGCTGCCCAGGGTGATCAGGCCCAGGTCGGGCTGCTGGCCACCGCCCTCGGCGTAGAACGGCGTCGCGTCGAGCACCAGCTCGATCGTGTCGCCCTCGCCCGCCACCTCCACCGCGCCGCCGGCCGCGTCGAGCAGCGCGCGGACCCGCGACTCGCGGTTGACCTCGGCGTAGCCGGTGAACTCGACCGGACCGCCGGCGTCCAGCACCGCGCGGTAGGCCGACAGGTCGACGTGGCCGGTCTTGCGGGCCTGGGCGTCGGCCTTGGCCCGCGAGCGCTGCTCGGCCATCAGCCGGCGGAAGCCGTCGGCGTCGACCCGCAGCCCCTGCTCGGCCGCGATCTCCAGGGTCAGGTCGATCGGGAAACCGTACGTGTCGTGGAGCTGGAACGCCTTGTCGCCCGAGAGCGTGCTGCCGCCGGCCTGCTTGGTCTCGGCGACCGCGGTGTCGAGGATCGTCGTGCCGGCGCGCAGGGTGGAGAGGAAGGCCTCCTCCTCCGCGTACGCGTAGTCGGCGATCCGGCCGAACTCGGCGGACAGCTCGGGGTAGGACGGCGCCATGCAGTCGCGGGCGACCGGCAGCAGCTCGGGCAGCGAGCGCTCCTGCCAGCCGAGCAGCCGCATCGCCCGGATCGCCCGGCGCATGATCCGCCGCAGCACGTAGCCGCGGCCCTCGTTGGAGGGGGTGACGCCGTCGCCGATCAGCATCAGCGAGGTCCGCACGTGGTCGGCGATCACCCGCAGCCGCACGTCGTCGGGGTGCGACTCGGCGGCGACGTGGCTGGTGCCGGCGCCGTAGCGCTTGCCGGTCAGCTCCGCCGCCCGGTCCAGGATCGGCTTGACCTCGTCGATCTCGTACAGGTTGTCGACGCCCTGCAGCAGCGAGGCCATCCGCTCGAGGCCCATGCCGGTGTCGATGTTCTTGGCCGGCAGCTCACCGACGACGTCGAAGACCTCCTTGGTCTTCACGTTGGTGATCTCGTACTGCATGAAGACGAGGTTCCAGAACTCGAGGAAGCGGTCCTCGTCGACCTCGGGGCCGCCGTCGGGGCCGTAGGCCGGGCCGCGGTCGTAGTAGAGCTCCGAGCACGGGCCGGCCGGGCCCGGGATGCCCATCGACCAGTAGTTGTCCTTCTTGCCCCGGCGCACCAGCCGCTCGCTCGGGATCCCGGTCTGCTTCCAGATCTCGATCGCCTCGTCGTCGTCGAGGTAGACCGTGGCCCAGATGCGCTCCGGGTCGAGCCCGAACCCGCCCTCGCTGACCGGCTTGGTGACCAGGTCGAAGGCCAGCGGGATCGCGCCGGCCTTGAAGTAGTCGCCGAACGAGAAGTTGCCGTTCATCTGGAAGAACGTGCCGTGCCGGCTGGTCTTGCCGACCTCGTCGATGTCGGGGGTCCGGATGCACTTCTGCACGCTGGTCGCCCGGTCCCACGGCGGGGTGCGCTGGCCCAGGAAGTAGGGGACGAACTGCACCATGCCGGCGTTGATGAACAGCAGGTTCGGGTCGTCGATGGCGGGCAGCGGGGCGCTGGGCACAACGGCATGGCCGTTGGCCTCGAAGTGCGCGAGGAACCGCCGCTTGATCTCCGCCGTCTTCATCAGGTGCCTTCCTCAGTGGTGGCGCTTGTCAGTTGTGGCGCTGTCGTGGGTGCGTGCTGGTGCCCGGCTCGTCGAACTCGACCGGGAGGTCGTCGCCGCGCAGGTCTTCGAACTCGTCCTCGAACTGCACGCCGTTGGCGAACGCCTCGTGGATCTGCTGCTCGCGTTCGGCCATGTTGACGCGTACGTCGTCCATGAAGGCCCGGACGGACTCGACCAGGCCGCCGGCGGACTGGCTCACCGAGCCGGCGATGCCGGACGGGGTGAACTCGTTGGCCTTCTGGGTCAGCTTGCGGACGACCAGGGCGCCCACCGCGAGGCCGACACCCAGCCAGAGCAACCGCTTCATGGTCTCTATCCTTCCTCGCGGCCCTCGGGTCAGCGGGCGGTGGCCCGCTTCGCCGCGCGGCGCTGCTGCTTGAGGGTGGCGCGCACCTCACGCTCGTCCTCCGCGTTGCGGCGGGCGGCGGCGGCCTTGCGTACGCCGTACCCGAAGGCGGCGACCTTGACCAGCGGGTTGGCAGCGGCTGCCGAGACCACGGTGGTGAGGTTGGCGACGTTGGCGGTCACGTTCTGGGCGTGGCCGGTCATCGTGTCGATCTTGGCGAGCTGGATGTTGACGCCGTCGAGCGACGTGTGCACCTGGCTCAGCGCCACGTTGACGCCCTCGATCGTCGTGTTGGCGTTGGCCAGGATCGGCCCGGTGCGGTCGTTGAGATCGTTGATCGCGTTGGTGGCCGCGTCGATCGTCTTACGGAGCCGCAGGATCGGCACCGCGAGCACCAGCACCAGCATCAGGAACGCGCCGGCTACGACCAGCCACGCGACTTCTCCACCGTCCACCCGAACCTCCTCCACGACGTACCCCGTGCGCCAACGTGCAGACCCTACCGTCCGTAACGCCGCACGGCCTCACGACGGTGCGGCCACGGGGGCCAGCCCGTACGGCGTCTCGCCGACCTGCGACGGGTTGATGCCGGGCAGTGGCCCGGTGCGCTCGTCGGCGATCGCGTTGCGGACCTTGATGGACACGTCGGACCCCTTGCAGTCCTCGGGATCCAGCCCCGGCACCCCCGGCGCGGCGCTGACGCCCGGCTCCGGCTCGACGCCGATCGGAACGTTGCCGCAGGCCGGGGCGCGTACCCAGAGATCCATCGTCAGCTCGTCCCGGGTCCAGCAGGTGTAGCTGCCGTCCACCTTCGTCTCCGGGCACTTGGCCGGCTTCCAGCTCTGCCAACCGCTGGCGATCAAGGCATCGTGGTACGCCTTGGCGGTCTCCTCCGGAGGGTTGCTGGAGTGCGTCGTCCGCTCGCGGAACCGGCATTCCTCCAGGCACCAGCGGTTGCCGTCGATCTGGTCCTGCGGCTCGTTGTTGGCCCAGTCGGGGACGGCGAGGCTGTCGAGGGAGACGAAGACCGGGTCGCGGGACTCGGTCTTCGACCAGGAGTAGATCGGCAGGGCGACCAGGACGAGCAGGATGCCGAGCACGAGTACGCCCAGGCGGACGTTGCGCGGCTCACGGATCTGCTCGCGGAGTTGGGCCGGGGTGACGCGGCCGCGTTTGGCGGGGTGGTCGTCGTCGGTTTGTGGGGGTGGCGCTCCCATTCCCACTGATGCGGTCGCCGTCGCGGGTGCGGCCGGTGGGCGCGCGGTGCCGGCGGCTGGGGGTGTGGCGGCGGCACGGACCGGGGGTACGGCGGCGGCTGCTGCGGGCGGCGGACCGCTTTCCGCGGGTACGCCGGCGCGGGGCGCGCCGGCGCGGGCGGCTGGTTGGCCTGATTGTCCGCCGGGGCCGGGCGGGCCGGATGGTCCGCCTCGGGCTGTCGGTGGGCCCTGGCCTGGTCCGCCGGGGGCGGGCATGCCGTTGGGGGCGCCTGGGCCGTGGCCTGGGCCGGGGACGACCGTGCCGGTCGCACCTGGGCCTGGGCCTGGGCCTGGGCCTGGGCCGTTGGGGCCGGGCTGGTTGGGCGGCGTCGGGGGGCGGGCGGTGCCTGCGGCCGGTGCGCCGGGGCGGCTCGCGCCACGCGCGGGTGGGCCCGCGGCTACGCCTGGGCCGGCTGGCATTCCGGACGGTGCGCCTGGCCCGCCGGCCGGTGGCCGAACGGTGCCGGTCGGTGGCCGAACGGTGCCGGTCGCCTCGGGGCCGCCGCGGCTCCGGTCCTGGCCGGGGCGTCCGCCAGGGCCACCCGGTGCGCCGGGGCCTCGGTCCTGCCCGGGACCGGCGGGTGCGCCGGGGCTCCGGTCGGGGCCGGGACGTCCGGGGCCACCTGGTGCGCCGGGGCCTCGGTCCTGGCCGGGGCCGCCGGGTGCGCCGGGGTTCCGGTCCTGGCCGGGGCGTCCGCCACGGCCGGCCGGCCCGCCTGGCTGCTCCGGCGCACGTGGTGGCCGCACCGCGCCGTCGGCGTCGGCCGGGCGGTTCGGCCCGCCTCGGCTGACGGCCGCGTCCCGACCGGGTCCGCCGGGGCGGTCGAGCCCGCCGGGCACCCGGAGCCGAGACGGCGCATCGGGCGGCCCGGAGGCAGCGCCGTCCGCGTCATCGGGAGCGGCACGGCGCCCGCGCGTTCCGGAGCCGTCCACGTCGTCCGGGGCGGCACGGCGGCCGCGCGGCCCGTCGGGCGCCCGTCCGCCGCGCTCGCCATCGCTGAAGCGTCCACGCGCACCGGTCGGGTTGGCGCCGGTGCCCTCGTTGAACCTGCCACGCGCGCCCGGCGCCGCGGCATCGTCACCGGCACGATTGGCGGCCGCGCCGGCGCCCGTGTCGCCGCCCACGCGACCAGCGGCCGGACGTGCCGCCGCGGCGTCGCCGTCTGCTCGACCGGCAGCCGCACCGCCGCCACCGAACCGGCCACCCGGTCCGGGCACGGCGTCGTCGCGGACGCCACCGGTGTCGTTGAATCGCCCTCGCGCGCCACCCAGGGTGCCCGTGTCCGTGTCGGAAGCCCGGCGCCGGCGTCCGCCGGTCGGCGACATCACGTCGCCGGTACCGCCGGTCGCGTCGTCCGCTGCCGCACCGTGCCGGCTCGCACGCGTGGCAGCGTCCGCACCCGGTACGCCGCCGGCGGCAGCGCCGGTCAGTTCGTCGCCCGCGCCGTGCCGGCTACGGGGGATGTCGGGGCCGTCGTCGGCGGCACGCCGGCCGGCGACAGGCTGCCCGCCCGTGGCATCGCCACGGAAACGGCTGCGCGCGCCACCTCCACGCGGCGGCGCCACGCCACCGTCGGGGGCGTCCGGCGCCGCGGCACCGCGGCCGCCGAACGGCTGGCCCGGCGCTCCCGGCGGAACGTCCGGCCCGCCGGGTCGTCCACGCCCGCCGAAGCCAGGGCCCGCCTCACCGGCGGGCGGTTCCCCGCCCGGCGCACCGCGACGGGCGGCTCCACGACCGCCGAACTGGGGTGCCGGACCTTCGCCCGGCGGCTGATCCATATCCGGGGCACCACGGCCGACCGGCCGTCCGCGGAACGCGGCGGGATCGTCCGGGTCCGCACCCGGGCGGCCGCCAGGGGCGCCGGAGCGACCTCGACCGTCGAAGCCGTCAGGCCGTCCGGGCATCGCCGCTCCGCCGGGCACGGCGCCCGCCGGCGGCGCACCGACCTGCCCGCCGAACCCGTCGGCGCGACCCGGCCCGGCGCTGCCGGGCGCGTCCGGGCCGCCGCGGCCCGGGCGGCCGCGACCGCCGATGTTCTCGGGCCGCCCCACCGCTGCGTCACCCGGCTGCTCAGGACCAGGCACGCCGCGCCGGCCACGACCGCCCGTGGTCTCTGGCCGCCCTGCCACGCCGTCACCCGGCACCTCGGCGCCGGGCGCACCCCGCCGCCCACGACCGCCGAAGGTGTCGGGGCCGTCAGCCGGCGGCTCGCCGGCCGCGCGACGACCAGACCGGGTGGGGCCGGCATCACGCCCGGGTACCACCGGCGGCGCGATCACCGGCGGCATCCCGCCGGTCGCCGCGGGCGGCACAGCGCCCCGCGTAGCCCAGCCCCCGGTGTTCTCACGGTCCACGGGCGGTTGCCCGGGGGGCGTCGCGCCGCGCGTGGCCCAGCTCCCCGTGTTCTCACGGTCCACGGGCGGTTGCGCGGGCGGCGTCGCGCCGCGCGTAGCCCAGCCACCCGTGTTCTCACGGTCCACAGGCGGTTGCGCGGGCGACGCGCCCCGCGTAGCCCAGCCACCGGTGTCCTCACGGTCCACGGGCGGTTGCCCGGGCCGCGCCGCGCCGCGCGTAGCCCAGCCACCGGTGTTCTCACGGTCCACCGGCGGTTGCGCGGCCGGGCCGGGCGGCCCGCCGGCCGCGAAGCGGTTGCGGGTCGGCTCTCCGCCGGAGGCCGGCGCACCGGGCGCCGACGGGCGGCCCGGTTGGTCGCGCCGGGTCCAGTCCGATGGCTGGCCCGGGACTGCCCCGCTGCTCTGGGGATCATCAGGCTCGGCCGCGCGCCGCCGGCCGCCGCCGGCCGGTGACCGGAGCGCGCCGGTGCCCGGGTCGCCGTCGCGCCGGTCGGACGGGCCGCCCGCCGCCGGGCCACCCCGCCAGCCGGGCTCCCCGGATGCCGGAGGAACGGGCGGTGCGTTGCCCGACATCGGTACGCTGGCCGCGCCCTGGTCCGGCGGCGCCGAGAACCGGCTACGCGCCGACCCGCCACGGCCCCGCGGCCCGGAAACCGGCGCGGCGGGCAACCCACCGGTCGCCTCCGGGCGCGCGCCCCACTGCCCGGTGTCCGGCCCCGGCGGCGTGCCGGGGCGGCCCGCCGGGCCGAACTGCCCTGAAGTCTCCTCGGGCCGGCCCCGCCGCGCCCGTCCGCCGGCCGCGTCGCCGGGTGGCACAGCACCAGCGCCACGAGGTCCGACGGGCGGCGCACCCGGTGCGCCGCCGTGCGGCCCCGCCGGGGGCACGGGACCGGCGCCACCACGCGGGCCGGAGGGCGGCACCTCGCCAGCACCGCCATACGGCCCCGCCGGTGGCCCGCCCGGACCACCACGGCCGCCAGCCGGCGGCACTCCAGCACCTGGATGCGGCGCGCCAGCACCACCGCCGCTGTGCGGTCCCGCCGGAGGCATCCCTGCGGGGCCGCCACGCGTCCCCGCCGGCGGAACGCCACCGTGCGGCCCTGCCTGAGGCGCACCTCCCTGCCCGCCATGTGGGCCGGCAGGAGGCACACCCGGAGGCATTCCAGCACCACGGGCCCCCGCCGGCGGCACGCCGGCACCACCGCGCGGGCCTGCCGGCGGCACCCCGCCAGCACCGTGGGCACCCGCCGGGGGCGCACCAGCACCACGCGGACCGGCCGGCGGCACGCCGCCAGGACCACCGTGCACACCCGCCGGGGGCACACCAGCGCCACCACGCGGGCCAGCCGGCGGCACGCCGCCAGCACCGTGCGCACCCGCCGGAGGCACACCAGCACCACCACGCGGACCCGCCGGCGACACCCCGCCAGCACCATGCGCACCCGCCGGAGGCACGCCGGCACCACCACGCGGGCCTGCCGGCGGCACGCCCCCAGCACCGTGCGCACCCGCCGGAGGCGCACCAGCACCACGCGGACCCGCCGGCGGCACGCCGCCAGGACCACCGTGCGCGCCCGCCGGAGGCGCACCAGCACCACCACGCGGACCCGCCGGCGGCACCCCGCCAGCACCATGCGCACCCGCCGGGGGAACACCAGCACCACCACGCGGACCCGCCGGTGGCACGCCGCCGGCACCACCGTGCGGCCCCGCCGGGGCCATGCCCGGCCCGCCGCGCGGTGCCGCGGGAGGAGCGCCGCGCGTCCCGCCCGTACCCCGTGGTCCGTTCGCCGGCATCCCGCCGGCACCGGGCGTGACAGGCGGTCCACCCGCCGGTCCGCCGAAGCCGCCGGGCGGCTCGGCCTGCGCCGGGCCGCCGGCCGCTCCCCGGCCGTCATCGCCGCGCCGACCGCGACCGAACCCGCGCGGCCCACCCTCCGCGGGCGGCCCGCCCGGACCGCCGCGCCCGGACCCGTCGGCGCCGAAGGGTTCCGGCACGTCGTCGTCATCGGGACCGGGAGCGCCGAGTCCGCGCTTCGACGGCGGCGCCGGTGGCACGTCGCCGCCGGGGCCGATGTCGGTGCGTTCTTCCTTGGCCGTGCGCAGGTCGTCGAGCCAGCCGGTCTCCTCGCCGGAGACCGCCTCGGCGTCGGCGCCGTCGTTGCGACCCCGGCCCCATCGCCGGCCCCGCGCCGGCGGATCGCGCCGATCGTCGCTCACGCACTCACCTCATTGCTCGTAGCGGCGCAGCGCCGCATACCTCGCCAATGGGACACCGTTGTGGTGCCGGGATCGAGATCGCGACAACGTCCGCAATCCCGCTTCACCCGACCTCGCCTTCGCCGTCGGCCGATCGCCGGCCACCGCGCCCTGCCGGGACAGCGTCACCCACCGGGCGCTCCTCCACGACCCCGGTCCCACCGGAACGCGGCTCCGCGACGGCTTCCGCATCATGCGCGCCGTCAGCGGGGCCACCCGCGGACCCGCTGTCCGGCTCCGCCGCCGGTCCGCCGCCTCCGCGCGCCGCGCCCTCGCGGGCAGGCCCACCGTCCGCCGAATCGCCAGGACGCGCCGGCCCGCCGTTCTCGCCGCCCCTGCGCCCGCGCTCGCCGCGGACGATCCGCCGGATGGTCGGCAGCCGCATGCCCACCGCGCGCTCGTCGCCGTGGTCGCCGGGCTGGTAGTAGTCGACGCCGACGAGCCCGTCCGGCGGGTACTGCTGGGTGAGCACACCGCGCGGGTCGTCGTGCGGATAGCGGTAGCCCTTGCCGTGGCCGAGCCCCTTGGCGCCCTGGTAGTGCGCGTCCCGCAGGTGCTGGGGCACGCGACCGCCCTTGCCGGCGCGTACATCCGCGAGTGCCTGACCGATCGCGGTCGTCGCGCTGTTGGACTTGGGCGCCGTGGCCATGTGGATCACGGCCTGGGCGAGGTTGAGCTGCACCTCGGGCAGGCCGACGTATTCCACGGCGTGCGCGGTCGCGGTCGCCACCGACAGCGCGGTCGGGTCGGCCATGCCGATGTCCTCGCTGGCGAAGATGACGATGCGCCGGGCGATGAACCGGGCGTCCTCGCCGGCCACCAGCATCCGCGCCAGGTAGTGCAGCGAGGCGTCCACATCGGAGCCCCGCATGCTCTTGATGAACGCGCTGATCACGTCGTAGTGCTCGTCGCCGTCCCGGTCGTACCGCACCGCCGCGACGTCCACGGCCTGCTCGGCGGTCTCCAGGTCGATCTCGGTGGCGCCGCGGGCCAGCGCCGACCCGGCCGCCGCCTCGAGGGCGGTCAGCGCCTTGCGGACGTCGCCTGACGCGAGGCGTACCAGATGATCTTCTGCTTCCGTACTGAGCGTGACCTGCCCGTCGAGCCCGCGCTCGTCGGCGACCGCCCGGCGCACGAGCCCCCGCACCGCCGCCTCGTCGAGCGGCTGCAAGGTCAACAGCACACAACGGGACAGAAGCGGGGAAATCACCGAGAAGTACGGGTTTTCGGTCGTCGCCGCCAGCAGCGTCACCGTGCGGTCCTCGACGGCCGCGAGCAGCGAGTCCTGCTGTGTCTTGGAGAACCGGTGCACCTCGTCGATGAACAGGACGGTCGGCGGCCCACCGGCCCGACGCTGCCGGCGCGCGGTGTCGATCACGGCGCGCACGTCCTTGACGCCCGCGTTGAGCGCCGACATCGCCACGAACCGGCGGTCACTCGCCTGGGCGACGAGGTGCGCGATCGTGGTCTTCCCGCTGCCCGGCGGCCCCCACAGGATCACCGAGAGTGGCGTCGCTCCCGTCACCAGTTGACGCAGCGGCGCACCCGGCGCGAGCAGGTGGCCCTGGCCGACCAGCTCGTCGATCGTCCGGGGCCGCATGCGCACCGGCAGCGGCGCGTCGGCACCCGGCGCCGCGAAGCCGTCACCGCCGGCGGTGTGCGCGGGCGCGGTGCGCGCTCCGCCACCGTCGGTGAACGAGAAAAGAGCGTCGGGCTCCATCAGGAAGACACTACCGGCCGGGCCGCAGGTGCCGGAAATGCGAAGAACCCTGCACCCGACCGGCGGGCGGAGGGTTCTTCGCATTTTTGTACGGGGGTCGCGCGGCCCGTTCAGCCGTTCGGCCGTTCAGCCGTTCAGCCGCGACCCGGGCGGCGACCGTAGAACCGGCGGCCGGACCCGGTGCCGGCCCGCGGGCCGCTGCCGATGCCGGCGAGGTAGAGGGCGGTCAGGAGCAGCCCGATGAGTACGAGGGTGTGCCAATTGAACAGGTCCGGCGCACCCAGGTCGGTGTTGAACAGGTCGAGGAGCAGGGCGAAACCGAAGACGATGGCCGCGGCGATGGCGAGCATCTCTATCCTCCTGAAAGGGGCTCCGCCCGAGGGGTTCGAGCGGTGGCGGGGTCAATACCCAGTCGGGTCCGCGGGCAATCTCGACGATCGATCAGCTACGTTGCGGGCATGCTCGAGCCCCTCGCCGACCGCGCCGCCGTCCTGGCGGCGACGGGCGCGCACCCCTACGCCCGCCTGACCGCGGGCGAGGACGGTGCCGGCGTACGGGACGGGTCCACTGTGGTCTGGGTCACGCGCGGCGGTTCGACGGTCTGCGCACTCGGCGACGCGGCGACCGCGCTGCGCGTGGCGGCGTCGTCGCCCGCGGTGCGCTGGTGGCACCTGCCCCGCCTGGCCGGCGACACCCCGGTGGCGGCCCAGACCCGCGACGAATGGGACTTCCGCTGGACGACGACTCCCCCGCCTGTCCGTACGGGTGAGGATCTCGCCGGCCCGGTCTCCGACGACGCGGGGATCTCGGCGTTGCTGGACGCGGCCTTTCCCAGCACGATGACGCGGCCGGGCGACCCGCGAATCCGGTCGTGGTGGGCGATCCGGGACGGCGGGCGGATCGTCGCCTGCGCGGCGGACCGCAGCCGGGGCGGGGTGGGTTTCCTGGCGGGAATCGCGGTGCACCCGGACGCACGCGGTCGCGGTTTGGGGGCGGCACTGACGGCGGCCCTGACTCGGCAGTTGGTGGCGGAGTTCGGCGTCGCGGCCCTGGGCGTGATGAGCGACAACTCGGTGGCGAACGGGATGTACGAGTCGCTCGGCTACACGGCCTCGATCCCGCGCACGTCGGTCGGCCTGGCGTAGCGGAATCCCGTTCGCGGGCCGGGGTTGCCGGTCTCGTCTCGGGCGGCGGTCCGCCAGGGCTGGCGTCCATGGTGGAGCGACGGCAGCGCCGGGGTCCCTCCTGGTCGTGTGGCCCGCGCATCAGCAAGCACGCGCCCGACGGTCCGGCACCCCGCCTGGACTCCTTGCCACACGCATGTGGGGGTCCCCACCCGCCCTGACGGCCGCGACCGCCTCGCGGTCCCGAACCCCGGACCGGACGCCGGCACGCGTCGGTGCGACCGCCTCGCAGCCCCGCACCCGAGCCGGCCACCCGCACGCGGTGCGACCGCCTCGCGGTCCCGCACCCGGGCCGGCCGCCGTCGCGCGTCGGTGCGGGTGTCCGGGCGCTGCGCCTAATTCGCGGCCAGGACCTCGGCGGCCGGGCGGATGCGCGTTTTGAGGAGGTCGCGGGCGCGGGTCGTGTCGAGGATGACCGTGGCGGGGCGTAAAAGTCCCACCTCGGCCATGGTCGTCGTGTGTAAGACGGAGGTATCCCGGCCGTGGGCGCGGGCGACCAGCTCGCCCAGCTCGACCCGGCTCAGCGGTTCCGGCCCGGCGACGTTGAGCAGCCCCGCGTAGTCGCCCGCCGCCAACTCCAGGACCGCGGCGGCCAGGTCGCCGACCCCGATCGGCGTGCGGATCTGGTCGTGGAACAGGCGCACGCCGGAGTCGGGCCGCATCGCGTCGAGACAGATGGCCACCTGGTTCGCGCGGGCGTCCGGCCCGATGATCAGGGAGCACCGGACCAGCGCGGCGTCCGGCGCGACCAGCCGCACGGCGGTCTCCGCCGCCGCCTTGGCCGCGCCGTAGTCGAACGACGGGCTCGGCGCGGCGTCGTCCCCGTACGGCTCCGGACGTCCACCGTGGACAGCGTCGCTGGAGACGTGCACCAGCCGCGCACCCACCCGGGCCGCCGCGGCCGCGACGTGCGCCGCCCCGTCGGCGGTCACCGCCCACTCGGCGTACGCGTAGGCCGCGTTGACCACCACCCGCGGCCGCACCTCGTCGACCAGCGCGTCCACCGCCGCCCGGTCGCGCACGTCGACCCGCCGCCAGCGCACGCCCGGCGCGTCACCGGGCGCCCGCTGGTAGCTCGCCGCCACCGCCGACCCGGCCGCGGCCGCCTGCCGGCACACCTCACCGCCGAGGTAGCCGCTGCCGCCGACGACCAGCATCGTCACCGCGCGGCCGCCGGCCCACTCACGGCGTGTGCTCGACCGGAGCCGCGACGCCCGCGGTGCCGGCGTGCGCCGCCGCGGCCGGCTTCGGCTTGGCGTCGATGCCGGCCTCGAGCCGCTGCTGCGGCGTGATCGGCGTCGGCGCGCTGGTCAGCGGGTCGTAGCCACCGCGCGTCTTGGGGAACGCGATGACCTCGCGGATGGAGTCGGCACCGGCCAGCAGCATGCAGACGCGGTCCCAGCCGAACGCGATGCCGCCGTGCGGGGGCGGGCCGTACTTGAACGCCTCTAGGAGGAAGCCGAACTTGTCGGCCGCCTCCCCGTCGCTGATGCCCAGCAGGCTGAAGACCCGGCGCTGCACGCTGGCCCGGTGGATACGGACGGAGCCCCCGCCGATCTCGTTGCCGTTGCAGACGATGTCGTAGGCGTAGGCCAGCGCCCGGTCCGGCGCCTCCTCGAAGTTGTCCATCCACTCCGCGTTGGGAGACGTGAACGGGTGGTGGACGGCCGTCCAGCCGCCCTCGTCGTCCTTCTCGAACATCGGGGCGTCGGTCACCCAGCAGAACGCCCACGCGTCGGGGTCGGCCAGGTTGGTCCGGCGGGCGATCTCGACGCGGGCTGCGCCGAGCAGCTCCTGCGCCTCGCGCCGCTCGGCCGACGCCGCGAAGAAGATGGCGTCGCCGGGCTTGGCGCCGACCGCGTCGGCCAGGCCGTCGAGGTGGGCGGCGCTCAGGTTCTTGGCGACCGGGCCGCGCGGCTCGCCGGTCTCGGCGTCGAGCACCACGTAGGCCAGGCCGCGGGCGCCGCGCGCCTTGGCCCAGTCCTGCCAGCCGTCGAGCTCCTTGCGGCTCTGCGCGGCGCCACCCGGCATGACCACGGCGCCGACGTAGCCGCCGCCCTCGATCGCGCCGGCGAACACCCGGAACTCGGTGCCGCGCAGGTAGTCGGTCAGCTCCGTCAGCTCGACGCCGTAGCGTAGGTCGGGCTTGTCCGAGCCGTACCGCGCCATCGCGTCGTGCCAGGTGATCCGCGGGATCGGCCGCTCGATGCGGTGGCCCGCCAGCTCCTCCCACAGAGCGCCGACGATCGCCTCGCCGAGGTCGATCACGTCGTCCTGGGTGATGAACGACATCTCGATGTCGAGCTGGGTGAACTCGGGCTGCCGGTCGGCGCGGAAGTCCTCGTCGCGGTAGCAGCGCGCGATCTGGTAGTAGCGCTCCATCCCGGCCACCATCAACAGCTGCTTGAACAGCTGCGGCGACTGCGGCAGCGCGTACCAGCTGCCGGGTTGCAACCGCACCGGGACCAGGAAGTCGCGGGCGCCCTCGGGCGTCGACCGGGTCAGGGTCGGCGTCTCGATCTCGTTGAAGTCACGGTCGTGCAGCACCCGGCGGGCGATCTGGTTGGCCTTGCTGCGCAGCTTGAGCGCGTTGGACGGCCCGCTGCGGCGCAGGTCGAGGTAGCGGTGGCGGAGCCGGATGTCGTCGCCCGCGTCGATGTTGTCGTCGACCGGCAGCGGCAGCGGCGCGGCCTCGGACAGCACCTCGAGCGCGGTCGCGTTGACCTCGACCTCGCCGGTCGGCAGCTCCGGGTTCTCGTTGCCGGCCGGGCGGCGGGCGACCTCGCCGTCGACCTTGACGCAGTATTCGTTGCGCAGGTGGTGGGCGTCTTCCTCACGGAAGACGACCTGCACCACACCGGACGCGTCGCGGAGGTCGACGAAGATGACCCCACCATGATCACGGCGGCGGGCCACCCAGCCGGCCAGGGTCACCGCGTTGCCGGCGTCCGTGGCACGCAGGCTTCCGGCATCATGGGTACGGATCACGGCGGTCGTTCTCCTCGACGATGGGGTACGGCTGTGCGCGATCGATTCTCGCAGGGCAGGTTGGTGGCGGAAGCCCGCACCCCCGGCCTGTGGATAAGGTTTGGTGTCTGGAGTTATCCACAGGCCTCCAAAACTCGTCGTACATGAGTTCTAAGGTTTGCGCGTGTCCGTCGAACGCTGGTCTCCCGACAAGGTGCTCTCGCTCGCGCCCGACCAGGGCGCGGCCAAGAGCGCCCGTGGCCTGATCACCGCTGCCCATTGGGCCGGTCAGGGCCGCTTCGACGACATGCTGTGGGGCCTGTGCCGGGGTTCCGGCTCGCGGCCCTATCAGGTCAGTGTCGATCTGACCGGTCCGGCTTACCGGTGCACCTGCCCGAGCCGCAAGATCCCCTGCAAGCACACCCTCGGGTTGCTGCTGCGCTGGGCCAACGGCGGCGTGCCCGACGACCCCGAGCCACCCGACTGGGCGACCGAGTGGCGGGCCGAGCGGCTCGCCCGGGCGCAACGGGCCGAGGAGCGTGCCGTCCGGGCACCCCGCGCGCCCGGCGAAGGCCTCGCCGACCCGGCCGCCGCCGCCGCCCGCCGGGTCCAGCAGCGCGCCGACCGCGTCGAAGCCGGCCTCGTCGAGCTCGACCGCTGGCTGGCCGACCAGGTCGAGCAGGGGCTCGCCGCGACCGAGCAGGCGGGCTACCGCCCGTTCCAGACCATGGCCGCCCGCCTGGTCGACGCCCAGGCCCCCGGCATCGCGGGCGCCGTCCGCCGGCTGGGCTGGGTCGTCGGCGTCGGCATCAACTGGGCCGACCGGCTGCTCGGTGAGTTCGGGCTGCTCCGCCTGCTGATCGTCGCCCACGGGCGGCTCTCCGCCCTGCCTGCGGCCCTGGCCGCGACGGTCCGCACGCGGGTGGGCTACCCGGTCGCCACCGACGACGTGCTGGCCGAGCCCGAGATCCGCGACCGGTGGGCGGTGCTCGGCCGCTTCGACACCGCCGACGATCGCCTGACCAGCCGCCGCACGTGGCTGCACGGCACGAGCACGGGCCGGTTCGCACTGGTCCTGACGTTCGCTCCGGTCGGGCAGACGCTCCCGGCCGACCTTGAGCCCGGCACCGTGGTCGACGCCGGGCTCTGCTTCTACCCGGCCGCGGTCCCCCGCCGCGCGCTGGTCAAGGCCCGCTACGGCGAACCGGCGCCGACCGCCACCCCGCCGACCGGCGCGGTTCCGATCCGCGTCGCGGTGGCGGAGCACGCGGAGGCCGTCGCTGCGGAGCCTTGGCGCGAGTCGACCCCGATGCTGCTCGCCGACGTCACCCCGACCGACGAGGGCCGCCTCGTCGACCCGTCCGGCGACGCGATCGCCCTCCATCCCGACGACGACCAACCGTGGTGGCTGCTCGCCGCGGCGGGCGCGCGCCCGGTGGTGGTCGCGGGAGAATACGGGCATGCCGGCTTCCGCCCGCTCGCGGCCTGGCCCGACGGGCGCCACGTCCCGGCGACGCCGGGCGAGCCGCGCGCGACACTCGGCGGGCCGCCGGAACTACCGGCCGACCTGCTCTCGGCCGCACTGGTCGGCACGGCCCGGAAACCATGGTCGGCCGAGCGCCTCGACATCGGCGACGGCCACCGCCTCACCCTCTCGCTCCCGGCGACGCTCCATGCCGCCGCCCAAGGCGACAGCGCTACAAGTGGGCACACCGCTCAAGGCCTCAGCGGTCTCACCGGCCACAGCGCTGCAGGCGCGGGTGCTCCCACCGGGGACGCCGCTCGAGGTCGGAGTGGTCCCTCTGACCGCAGCACCCCCTCGGGCCACACCGCGCCCGGGGACATCGCGGCATCCGCATCCGCTCAGGGCGGCGCTGCTCCTGGTGATCCCGCCGGCGGTCCAGCACCCGAGCCGACCGCGGTGGTTGGCCCGTTGCTCGACGATCCCGCCGATGTCGATCCTGGTCGTCGCGACAGCGACGCCCAGTGGGTGGGGTCAGGCGGTTCGGCTCGCGCGTTACTTGAGGCTGTTGCGGTCGCGCTGACCTACCGACGGGCCGGGGAGACGCCACTGGCCGCGCAGCCGACGATCGCGCCGGCCCCCGACGAGGCGCTTCCGGTCGTGCCTGCGGCGGCCGCGGAGAGACTCGACGTCCTGCTCAGCGAGGGTGCGACCGGCTGGGGCGGCCCCGCTCAGCGGTCGATTCTCGGTCAGTGGCTCGTCGAGGCCGGCCGGCGCCAGCTCCTGGTCCCGCCGGAGACGTTGCCGGTCCTGCTCGACCTGGGGCGCCGGGACACGGCGATGCGCCCTGCCCTGGGCGTGGTGGCCGGGCGGCGCGGGCGCTGGCTGGCGCAGCGGCAGTCCGACTGGCGCTACTTCCGCGACGTGGGTGGCGAGGCGGCCTCGGCCGATCCGCAGGATTGGTTGACCGGCACGCCCGGGGAGCGGCTCGCCTACCTGGTGGCGTTGCGGGCCACCGATCCGGCCAAGGGTCTCGAGCTGCTCACCGAGGCGTTCGACAACGAGCCGCCGCACGACCGTGTGCTGCTGCTCGGCGCGCTCGAAACCGGCCTGGCGCTGCGTGACCAAGGGTTGATCGAGCACGCGCTCGATGACCGGCGGCGGGAGATCAGGCAGGTCGCGGCGGAGTTGCTGCGCAAGCTTCCGGATGCGGCGCTGGGCGAGCGAATGGCGACCCGGGCCGCGGCGAGCGTCCACTTCGCCGACGGTGCGCTGGTGGTGACCGCCCCGTCCAGCATCGACGCCGCGATGCTGCGCGATGACGTCGATCCGTCGCCGCCGCGCGGCGTGGGCCTCGGTGCCTGGCTGCTCGAGGAAATCGTCTCCGCTACGCCGCTGGGGTTCTGGACCACCTTGACCGGTCGTGACCCGGCGGGGGTGCTGACCCTGCCGGTGAGCGACGGGTGGCAGCCGGTCCTGCTCCGTGGGTGGGCCCGGGCCATCGCCGCCCAGCGCGATCCGGTCTGGGCCGCCGCGGTGCTCGACCTCGCCGACACCATGCCGACGTCGCTAGGCGGCGACGGACTCGGTGATCGGCTGACCTGGCCGCTGCTGGAGGTCCTACCGGGTGGCGAACGGGGGCGCCGGGTGGCCGAGGCGCTGCGCCGCGACACCGCCGCCGGCATTCGTCTGCTGCATTTCTGCGTCGACGACTGGTCCGACGATCTCGCCTCGGCCGCGTTGCGGGCGATGGCCGTGCTCGCCCCCGACAACGCCTGGCAGCTTTCCGAGCTGTGCCGGCTGGCGATGCCGGCCATGCCGACCTCGTTCGTCGGCCCGGTCGAGGCGCTCGTCCGTTCCCTCGACGGCCTGCCCGAGGGCCGCCGTTCCGCCCGCTACCTGGCCCAGCTCGCCGCCGTGCTCGGTTTCCGCCACGAGATGATCGAGGAGTTCGCATGACCGCCCTGCGCCCGCACGCGGAACAGTTCTACGCCGAGGAGCTGGCCGCGCTCGCCGCCGACGACGACCGGTCTCGGCCGCCGGGCTGGCGGTTGTCGCCGCAGGCGGTGGTCACCTACCTGCTGGGCGACGGGGGCAAGATCACGCCGAAGTACGTCGGCTCCCGGCGGCTGATGGAGGTCGCCGTCGCCACACTCGCGACCGACCGCGCACTGCTGCTGCTGGGTGTGCCGGGCACGGCCAAGACCTGGGTGTCGGAGCACCTCGCGGCCGCGATCTCGGGCGACTCGACGCTGCTCGTGCAGGGCACGGCCGGCACGCCGGAAGAGGCGATCCGGTACGGCTGGAACTACGCGCGCCTGCTCTCCGAGGGTCCCTCGCCCGCCGCGCTGGTGCCGAGTCCGGTGCTGCGGGCGATGCAGAGCGGCACGATCGCCCGCGTCGAGGAGCTCACCCGGGTCCCGTCCGACGTCCAGGACGCGCTGATCACGATCCTGTCCGAGAAGACGCTGCCGGTTCCGGAGCTGAACACCGAGGTCCAGGCCCAGCGCGGCTTCAACGTGATCGCGACCGCCAACGATCGGGACCGTGGCGTCAACGAGCTGTCCAGTGCGCTCCGGCGGCGTTTCAATACGGTGGTGCTGCCCGTGCCGGCCACCGTCGACGAGGAGATCGACATCGTCACCCGGCGGGTGGCGCAGCTCGGTCGGTCGCTGGAGCTACCGGAGACGACGACCGCGCTCGAGGAGATCCGGCGGGTGGTCACGGTCTTCCGCGAGCTACGCGACGGCCAGACCGACGACGGCCGCACCAAGCTCAAGTCGCCGACGGGCACGATGTCCACCGCCGAGGCGATCTCGGTCGTCACCAACGGCATGGCGCTCGCGGCCCACTTCGGCGACGGCGTCCTTCGGGCCGGCGACGTCGCCGCCGGCATCCTGGGCGCGGTCGTCAAGGACCCGATCTCCGACCGCGTGGTGTGGCGCGAATACCTGGAGACCGTCGTCCGCGAACGCCCCGGCTGGGCCGACTTCTACCGCGCCGCCCGCGATGCCTGAGCGCTACTACGGCATCCGCCACCACGGGCCCGGATCCGCCCGTGCGGTGATCCGCGCCCTCGAGGAGCAGCGACCAGACATCCTGCTCGTCGAAGGCCCGCCGGAGGCCGACGAGCTGATCGAGTGGGTGGCCGACGACCGCCTGCAGCCGCCGGTCGCGCTGCTCGGCTACGCCGCCGACAACCCGCGACGCGCCGCGTTCTGGCCGTTCGCGGTCTTCTCACCGGAATGGCAGGCAATCCGCTGGGCGGTAGCCAACGGCGTCCCGGTCCGCTTCTTCGACCTACCGTTCGCCTACCGCTTCATCCCCCGCAAACCCACCGCCGACGCCGAGGCGGACCCGCGCGGCGACAAGCCAGCAGAGCCGGACCCGAACAAACCCGAAGCCCAACCGGGCGCGGACCAATCCGGCACGCAAACACCCACATTGGACAGTCTGCCTGGAGCCGATGGAGGCGGAGCCGGTGCGGAGGCCCGCAGCCCCGGTGCGCCCGATGCCGAGGGTTTGGGCGATGGCGAGAGCGCCGAAGACGACGGGCCGATGCCGGGGCCGCCGGCGCCGGAGCTGCGGCCTGTGGATCCGATCGGTGAGCTTGCGGCGGCGGCCGGCTACGACGATCCCGAGCGGTGGTGGGAGGACGTCGTCGAGCATCGGCAGGCGCCCGCCTTCGAGGCGATCGAGGAAGCGATGACCGCGGTCCGGGCCGGGGCGCTCGAGGATCCGTACGACCTCGTGCGTGAGGCGCACATGCGGACCGTGCTCCGGCAGGAGCGGCGCAACCACGACGAGATCGCCGTGGTCTGTGGGGCCTGGCACGTGCCGGCGTTGCGGGCCAAGGTCACGGCGGCGCATGACGCGGCGCTGCTCAAGCGGGTACGGCGGCGTGGGAAGGTGCGCTTCACCTGGGTTCCGTGGACGTACGGGCGACTCGCGTCGTGGCAGGGTTACGGCGCCGGGGTCGACTCGCCGGGCTGGTACCACCATCTCTTCACCACCACCGACGAGGTCGTGCCGCGGTGGCTCGTCAGTGCCGCGCATGTCCTGCGCGAGGAGGGTGTGGACACCTCGTCCGCCCACGTGATCGAGGCGACCCGGCTCGCCGAGGCGCTCGCGACCATGCGTGGGCGGCCGTTGGCCGGGCTGGCCGAGGTCACCGACGCCGCCGGGTCCGTGCTGTGTGAGGGTGACGACCTGCGCCTGCAGCTTATCGGGCGGCGGCTGGTCGTCGGCGAACGGCTCGGCGAGGTGCCCGACGGCGTACCCACCGTGCCATTGGCCCGCGACCTCGAAGCCCGCCAGCGGGCCGCGCGGCTCAAACCGTCCGCATTGGACCGTGCGCTCGATCTCGACCTGCGTAAGGACACCGACCTGGCCCGCAGCCACCTGCTGCACCAGCTTCGCTGCCTCGACGTGCCGTGGGGTGAGCCGGCGGAACGGCGGGGCAGCACGGGTACGTTCCGCGAGGAGTGGTCCTTGCGCTGGCAGCCGGAGTTCTCGATCCGGCTCGTGGAGGTCAGCGGGCTGGGCACCACCGTCGTCGCGGCCGCTACCGCCCAGGTCACCAACGCCGCCGCCAAGGCCACCACCCTGGCCGACGTGACCGCCCTGCTGGAGACCTGCCTGCTGGCCAACCTACCCGGCGCGCGACCGGCGGTGCTGCGCGCCCTCGACGCCCGCGCGGCCGAGGACGCCGACGTCACCCACCTGATGGCGGCGATTCCGGCGTTGGCACGGACGGTCCGCTACGGCGACGTCCGTCGCTCCGACGTCGCCTCGGTGGCGGCGGTGGTGCGGGGCCTGCTGGCCCGGGTCTACGCCGCGCTGCCACCGGCCGCCTCGGCGCTCTCCGACGAGGCGGCGACCGACCTACGCGACCACATCGACGCCGTGCACTCCGCGGTCGCGCTGCTCGGCGACGAGGCCGAACGCACCCGCTGGCTCGACACGCTCACCGCCCTCACGACCCGCGACGACCTGCACGGCCTGCTCGCCGGCCGGCTCACCCGGCTCCTCCACGACGCGGGGCGGCTGTCCACGGACGACGCGGGCATCCGGCTCGGCCGTGCGCTGACCGCGGGCGTCCCGGCGGCCACGGGAGCGGCCTGGGTGGAGGGCTTCCTCGCGGGTGGCGGCCTGCTCCTCATGCACGACGACGCCTTGCTGCGCCTAGTCGACACCTGGCTGGCCGCGATCCCGCCGGAGGCGTTCACGGAGGTGCTACCCCTGCTCCGCCGCACCTTCGGCACCTTCGCGACCGGCGAACGCCGTGGCATCGGCGAACGCGTGGCCGGCGGTGGCACCACCCGCACGGCCACCGCGGTCCTCGACCACGACACCGCGAGACTCGCGCTCCCGACGTTGAGCGCGCTCCTCGGACGGAGGATCGAATGACCACCTCCACACCGACTCCAACCCGCGTAGCGACACCCTCCCGCCCGCCTCAGGACGGAGGACGCGATGAGTGCTGAGGACGAACGGCGGCGGCGCTGGCGGCTCGCGCTCGGTGAGCCCGCCGACGAATCGCTCGGCCAACCCGGCGGCCGCGACGCCGCGATGGATGCCGCGATGGCCGCTCTCTACGACCGCGCCCCTGACGGCGACGGGCAGGGCGAGGCCGAGGGCAAGCGACGCTCCGGCGGCCTGGGCGCCTCCGCACCCAGAGTGGCCCGGTGGCTCGGCGACATCCGTGAGTACTTCCCGCAGAGCGTCGTCCGGGTCATGCAGACCGACGCCATCGAGCGGCTCAACCTCACCCGTCTCCTGCTCGAACCCGAGATGCTCTCCGCGGTCGAGCCCGACGTGCATCTCGTCGGCACGCTGCTGTCGCTCAACTCCGTCATGCCCGACAAGACCCGTGAGCTGGCCCGACAGGTCGTCCGCAGCGTCGTCGACGACCTCGAGAAGCGGGTCGCGCAGCGGGCCCGGGCCGCCGTCACCGGTGCGCTCAACCGGGCCACTCGGATCGAGCGGCCGCGGCACGGCGACATCGACTGGAACCGCACCATCCATGCCAACCTGCGGCACTACCAACCCGCTTACAACACCATCGTGCCCGAGCGGTTGATCGGGTACGGGCGACGCGGCAGCGCCGTACAACGCGATGTGATTCTCTGTGTCGACCAGTCCGGGTCGATGGCCTCGTCGGTCGTCTACTCCGGAGTGTTCGCGTCGGTGCTGGCGTCACTGCGCACGCTTCGCACCTCACTCGTCGTCTTCGACACCTCCGTCGTCGACCTGACCGAGCACCTGAGCGATCCCGTCGAGGTGCTCTTCGGGACGCAACTCGGCGGCGGCACCGACATCAACCGCGCGATCGCGTACAGCCAGCGGCTCGTCACCAGGCCACGCGAGACCATCTTCGTGCTGGTCAGCGACCTTTACGAAGGAGGCGTACGCGACGAGATGCTGCACCGGGTCGCTGATCTCGTCGGCGCGGGCGTCCAAGTGGTCGTGCTGCTCGCGCTCTCCGACGACGGGGCGCCCAGCTACGACCACGACAACGCGGCCGCGCTCGCCGCGCTCGGCGTTCCGGCGTTCGCGTGTACGCCCGACGTCTTCCCCGAGCTGATGGCCGCCGCGATTCAGCGGCACGACCTGCGAGCCTTCGCGGAACGGGAGGGGGCACAGCGGGCACACGGATCGTGAACAACGATCGCGATCGGTGCTAGGGTTTGGCGGCCCGACCGGCGCGCTCGGCATTGGGGGTCTGATGGGCGCCTTCGACGCGATACGGAAGACCGCGATACCGAAGCCCATGCCGCAGTCCGAGTTGCGGGACACGGTGGACGCGCTTCGTCAGGCGGTCGCCGCGGCCACCGCCACCGTCTCCACACCGGACGGTGCCGTCGAGGTCACCGCGGGTCCCGGCAACGCGATCGTGGGGTTGGGCTTCGGGCGGGCGGCCTACCGCTACAGCCCGGAGCGGCTCGGCGCGCTCGTCGTCGACACCGCCCGCCAGGCGACCGCCGAGGCCACCGGCACCATGACCGAGGCCTTCGACACCGTCGGCCGCGGCCGCACCGAGCTGCCCGGCCTGCTCGGCGGCACCCTGCCCGAGGTGCCCGGCACGGAGCAGCCCGACCTCGACGACCTGCCCGAAGAGGACGGCCCGTTCGACAGCGAGGGCCGCCGCGCGGGCGAGGTGCTCCGCCGGCTCAGCGCCGAATCGGCGCAGCAGCTCGCCGGCTACGCCGAGCTACGCGCCGACCTGGCCGCGATGAAGGCGTCCGCGCGGTCCGACGACGGCGGCGTGGCGGCGGAGGTACGACCGGGCGGGGAGCTGCTGGCGATCCATATCGGCACCGACCAGTTCCGGCACGACCCCGCCACCCTCGCCGGCATCGTCCACAACACCGTGATGGCCGCGACCGCGCGGGCGGCGATGCTGATGGCCGAACGCGTCCAGCGCCTGGCCGGCCCCCGCCTCGACATCCGCACGCTGGTCGAGGAGCAGCAGAGCCCACAAACCAACCAGACCCCCGAAGACCGACGACGGCGGAGCTGAGACACCCGTGGGAGAAGGCTTCCGCACCGACGTCGACGAGATCATGGTGTGCCGGGCCCGGCTCGCCGAGATCCGTGAGCGGGCGGCCGACATCCTCACGCTCGCCGAGGACGCCAACCCGGAGTGGTACATCTGGGGCGCGATCGGCGCGCCGTTCGCCGCCATGTACTGGCGGTACGCCGACGACACCTACGAGCACCTCGCGATGATGGGCGACGCGCTGCAGAACCGGGTCGACGCGCTCGACTGCACGGCACAGAACTACCGCGAGTCCGAAGCGGAGATCGAGAAGGCGCTGCAGTCGATCCGCGACCTGCTGGGCGGCTGACCCGCGATGACCGACGAACGACTCAAGGACAGCGACGTCACCAACGACGTCACCGACTACGGCACGAAAGACGGCGGCGTCGACGTCACCGGCGACTGGGACGGCTACGGCGGCGCGGGCTCAGTCAGCGTCGGCGGCTACGACGTGCTGCGCCTCGACCCTGTCAAGGACTTCGCCGGCGTCACCGGGCTGCCGCAGGCCGTGTCCGCCGGCGCCAAGATGGTCAACGGCGACGGCGACTGGGGCGAGCTGTTCAACATCGCCGGCAGTGCGGGCGACCTCGGCATCAACGTCGCCATGTACGCGGTCGACCCGCTCAACGCGCTGCTCTCGGCCGGCCTCTCGTTCCTGATCGACGTGGTCCAGCCGCTCGAGGACCTGCTCGGCCTGGTGACCGGCAACCCCGAGCGGATGGAAGGCGAGATCGCCAAGTGGGAGCGTGTGGGCAACGCGCTCGAGCCGCTCGCCAAGGAGATCCTCGAAGCCACCCGCGAGGGCCTGGTCGGCTGGCAGGGCGAGGCCGCCGACGCGGCCCGGGCCCGCCTGGAGGAGTTCGCCGGTGGCGTCGCCGGCATCCAGGGCGACGTGCAGCAACTCGTGTTCATCCTGAACACCGCCAAGCTGCTGATGGACGTCGCGCAGGCGTTCGTGATCGGCCTGATCGCCACGTTCGTCGAGTGGATGATCATGACGTGGCTTCCCGCGCTGGCCGCCGCGGTCCCGACCGCCGGCGCCTCGACGGCCGCCGCAGCCGCGGCCACCACGGCGCAGGGCGCGATCGTCACGACCCGCGGGGTGACCTTCATCCAGAAGGTCGCCCAGATCATCATTCGCCTGCGTGGCGTGCTCTACCGGATGCACCCGCGGATCATGCGGCGCGTGCAGGCCTCGTTCCAGTTGCGCGTCAACGGTCGTTTCGCCAGCGGCTGGGTCGGCAGCGGGACGGCGCTGCGCCAGTCCGCGACCGACTTCCGCACCTGGATGGGTCCCGCCGACAAGGCCCTCAACACGGCGGGCAACGAGGGTAAGCGGCTCTTCGAGGGCCAGGACGAGAAAATGTCAGACGAGGAGTTGGATCGCCGCCTTGACCCCGACCGGTAACCCGAAGCCGAAGCGCGCGGACGTCCGCCGGGTCCGCCAGCGCCTGCCCACCCCCGCCGCGGTGGTGGCCGCGGTCGGCATCGGGTCGGCCGCGTTCCTCGCCGTCTCCATCGGCTTCGGCGCCGCGGAGGTCTTCGAGCGGTGGGTACTCGCCCCGGCCACGGCGGCCGGCCTGATCGCCGGCATCTGGTTCTTCGTCGCATGGAAGCTCCGCGACCCGAAACGCCGCCGCGCCAAAGCCAAGGCCCAAGCCAAAGCCAAAGCCAAGCCCGAGTGAAGACGAAAGCCGAAGCGGAAGCAGAAGCGGAAGCCAAGGCCGGGCCCAAGTCAAGGCCAAAGCCCAAGCGGAAACCAACGCCGAGACCGACGCGGGCGCGGAGGCCGGCGCGGACGCGGGGCGCGGGCGCAGACGCGAGCGGGCGCGGGCGGGGAGCCGGCGCCGACGCGGGGCGCGGGCGCCGCGGGGCGCGGGCACCGACGCGCACGCCGAGAAGGACGCGACCTAACGCCCCACGTGTGCCAGATAGCGATCCGCCGACCGCCGCACCCGCTCCTTCGCCCCGCCGGCGACGACCCGACCCCACCAACCCCCGTACACCGTGTCGTAGGGCATCGAGTCCACAAGCGACACCGCCCGCACGATGGTGTCGGGGTGCTCGGGGATCAGGTTGGGATAGCTGTACATGAAGCTCACCCAGCGCCGGTCCATCACGACGGTGAAGATGTCACCGGTGCACAGCGCGCCCTTGCCGTCGAGTCCCGGCCAGTGCAGCACGGTGCCCCCCGGGAAGTGGATGCCGCAGTTGACCAGCGTCCGCCCCGGCAGGATCTCCCGCCGGTCGCCTTCCCAGAGCACGATGTTGCCGGACCGCGGCACCCACTCGGCGTCGGACGCGTGCACGTAAACGGGAATATCACCGAACGCCCGGCTCCACTCCACCATGGACCCGTAGAAATGCGGGTGTGACACGGCGATCGCCGCCAGCCCGCCCACCTGACGCACAGCGTCGACCGTGGACTCGTCCACATAGGGCACACAGTCGAACAGCACGTTGCCGTCGGGCCCGGGCACCACCAGCGCCCGCTGACCGATGCCGACGCTCGGCTCGACGCCGACGCCCCACAGCCCCGGCGCCTCCTCGCGGACGACACCGCGATGGCCCTCGGCGTGCAACTCGGTGATCGACACCCACCGCTGCCCGCCCCAGCCGACATATTGCCGCTCGTCGGCACAGATCGGGCAGAGGGTGCGGTCAGCGTCGCGGGCACGCTGAACCCCGCAGGTGCGGCAGATCGGGTGGTGACGGTCCATTTCCGTAAGCGTACGACGGCCGCCGCGCGCCCTACCAACAAGGGGCGTAATGGGTGCGTAACGTTCTGATGGCAGCATCGTGACGCACGGTCGCCGGCCCCGAAGAGGGCCCGGCAGTCAGCACCACAGAGGTGAGCCATGTTCCTCAGTCAGCACGAGCAGGAACGCCTGCTCATCCACGTCGCCGCGGACGTGGCGCGCAAGCGGCGCGAGCGCGGCCTGCGGCTCAACTATCCAGAGGCGACGGCCCTCATCACCGCGTTCCTGCTCGAGGGCGCTCGCGACGGCCGCACCGTGGCGGATCTCATGTCGGCGGGCCGGAGCGTGCTCGGTCGCGCCGACGTCATGGACGGCGTGCCGGAGATGCTCCCCGAGGTGCAGGTCGAGGCGACGTTCCCGGACGGCACCAAGCTGGTCACCGTCCACGACCCCATCCCATGATGATTCCCGGCGAGATCGTGTACGGCGACGGCCCGGTCGAGATCAACGAGGGTCGGCCCGTGCTGACGCTGACCGTCCGGAACACGGGCGACCGGCCGGTGCAGGTCGGCTCGCACTACCACTTCGCCGAGGCGAACCCCGCGCTCGAGTTCGACCGCCGCGCCGCCTGGGGACAGCGGCTCGCCGTGCCCGCCGGCACCGCCGTACGCTTCGAGCCCGGCATCGACCGCGAGGTCGACCTCGTCCCGATCGCCGGTCGCCGCCACGTGCCCGGCCTGCGCGGCGAGTGTGCCGGGCCGCTGGACGCGGCGACGGCATGACCGCGATCGACCGCCCCCGCTACGCCGTCCTCTACGGCCCGACCACCGGCGACCGGATCCGGCTCGCCGACACCGACCTGTTCGTCGAGGTCGAGGAGGACCGCTGCGCGTACGGTGACGAAGCGGTCTTCGGCGGTGGCAAGGTGATTCGCGAGTCGATGGGCCAGTCCGCGGTCAGCCGGGGCAGGGGCACCGTCGACACGGTCATCACCGGCGCGGTCGTGCTCGACCACTGGGGCGTGGTCAAGGCCGACGTCGGCATCCGGGACGGGCGGATCGTCGCGCTCGGCAAGGCCGGCAACCCCGACACGATGGACGGTGTCCACCCCGACCTGGTCATCGGCCCGGGCACCGAGGTGATCGCCGGGAACGGCCGGATCCTGACGGCCGGCGCGGTCGACAGCCACGTACACCTGATCTGTCCGCAGGTCCTCTCGACCGCGCTCGCCAGCGGCGTGACCACGGTGATCGGCGGCGGCACCGGCCCCGCCGAGGGCACGAAGGCGACGACCGTGACGCCGAACGCCTGGTACCTCGCCCGGATGCTGGAGGCCGTCGACGCCTGGCCGGTCAACGTCCTGCTGCTCGGCAAGGGCAACACGACCAGCGCGCAGGCGTTGTGGGAGCAGCTGCGCGGCGGCGCGGGCGGCTTCAAGCTCCACGAGGACTGGGGCACGACGCCCGCGGCGATCGACGCCTGCCTGCGGGTCGCCGACGCGAGCGGCGTGCAGGTCGCGATCCACACCGACACCCTCAATGAGGCCGGGTACGTCGAGGACACGCTGCGCGCGATCGCCGGGCGGTCGATCCACGCGTACCACACCGAAGGCGCGGGTGGCGGGCACGCGCCCGACATCATCACGGTCGCCGGGCAGCCCAACGTGCTGCCGAGCTCGACCAACCCGACCCGCCCGTACACCCGGAACACGCTCGACGAGCACCTCGACATGCTGATGGTCTGCCACCACCTCAACCCGACGGTGCCCGAGGACCTGGCGTTCGCGGAGAGCCGGATCCGGCCGAGCACGATGGCGGCCGAGGACGTGCTGCACGACCTCGGAGCGATCTCGATCATCGGCTCGGACTCGCAGGCGATGGGCCGGGCCGGCGAGGTCGTGCTCCGCACGTGGCAGACCGCGCACGTGATGAAGCGCCGGCGGGGCGCGCTGCCCGGCGACGGCCCCGCCGACAACCTGCGGGCCCGGCGGTACGTCGCGAAATACACCATCTGCCCCGCCGTCACGCACGGCATCGCCGGCGAGGTCGGCTCGGTCGAGCCCGGCAAGCTCGCCGACCTGGTGCTCTGGGACCCGGCGTTCTTCGGCGTGCGTCCGCTCCTCGTCATCAAGGGCGGCATGATCGCCTGGGCGCAGCTCGGTGACGCCAACGCGTCGATCCCGACACCGCAGCCGGTGCTGCCAAGACCGATGTTCGGCGCGTACGGCGTGGTGCCGGCCCAGACCAGCGTGGCGTTCGTCGCGCCGGCCGCGATCGACGCGCTGCTCGGCGACCGGCTGCCGGTCAGCCGCCGGATGCTGCCGGTGGCGGACACCCGCTCGCTGACCAAGGTGGACCTGCCGTGCAACGACGCCCTGCCCCGCATCGAGATCGAGCCGGACACGTTCACGGTACGCATCGACGGCGAGGTGGTGCCGCCGGAGCCGGCGGTCGAACTGCCGATGGCCCAACGCTACTTCCTGTTCTGATGTCGCTGTCGACGCTCCTCGTGCTGGCCGACGGCCGGCTGCCGGCCGGCGCCCACGCCCACTCGGGCGGCGTCGAGGCCGCGGTGGCGGCGGGACGCGTCCACGACCTCGCGACGCTGGCCTCCTTTCTGCGTGGCCGCACCGCGACGGCGGGCCTGCTGTCGGCGACCTTCGCGGCCGCGACGTGCGCCGCGTGGTGCGAACTAGGGGGCGCGGCACCAGGCGCAGGCCGTCGCGCACGCGGCCCTGATCCGGGCGAGTCGCCCGACGCCAAGCCGAACGCGGACAACGGCGGACCTCACCCGTCGTCCGCGCCCGACGCGCGGGTGTCCGCCCTGGACGAAGGCGTGGACGTGCGGACCGCGTCGCCCGCGTTGCGGGTCGCGTCGCGGGCGCAGGGGCGTGCGCTGCTGCGGGCGGTGACCCGCATCTGGCCCGGCACCGCCACGCCGGCGGTCGCGGCGCCGCATCACCCGGTCGCCGTCGGGATCGCCGCCGCGGCGGCCGGGCTCGGTGCGCGGGAAGCCGCGCTCGTCGCCGTCTACGGAGGACTGACCGGGGCGGCGTCGGCCGCCGTACGCCTGCTCGGTCTGGATCCTTTCGGTGTGCACGCGCTGGTCGCCGACCTGGCGCCCGAGTGTGACCGGATCGCCGTGGTCGCCGCGGCGCGCGCCGACGATCCGGTGGACGACCTGCCCGCCGGCTCCGCCATCCTGCTCGACGTCGACGCCGAGCAGCACGCCACCTGGGAGGTGCGTCTCTTTGCATCCTGACCACCATGACCGCGCCGTACGAGTCGGGATCGGCGGGCCTGTCGGGTCCGGCAAGACCGCGCTGGTCGCGGCGCTGTGCCGGGCGTTGGCCGGTGAGCTGCGGCTCGCGGTCGTCACCAACGACATCTACACGACCGAGGACGCCGACTTCCTGCGGCGGGCGGGGGTGCTGCCCGACGACCGCATCCGGGCGGTGGAGACGGGGTGCTGCCCGCACACCGCCATCCGCGACGACATCAGCGCCAACCTGGACGCGGTCGAGGAGCTCGAGGAGCGGCTCGGCGCGCTGGACCTGGTGCTGGTGGAGAGCGGCGGCGACAACCTGACCGCCACGTTCAGCAAGGGGCTCGTCGATTACCAGATCTTCGTGGTCGACGTGGCCGGCGGTGACAAGGTGCCCCGCAAGGGCGGGCCCGGCGTCACGACGGCGGACCTGCTGGTGATCAACAAGACCGACCTGGCGGCGCTGGTCGGCGCCGACCTCGGCGTGATGGCCCGCGACGCGGCCGCCCGCCGCGGCTCCCTGCCGACCGTCTTTCTCTCACTGACCGAGGACCGCGTCGCGACGCCGGTGGCGACCTGGGTCCGTGCCCGCATCCAGGCGGCCGCCGCCCCCTCCGACCGCGAGGCGCGTGCGGCGGCCGCCGGTGCGGGCTGAAGCCCGCGTCGTCGCCGAGGCCGACGGTCGCGGCGGCACCCGCCTGACCACCGTCCACGGCGAGCCGCCCCTCCTCCCCCGCCGCACGGGCCACCGCGCCGGCGCCGCCGAGGTCCACCTCGTCGGCGGCGCCGCCGGCCCGCTGGGCGGTGACACGCTGAGCCTGCACCTGGAGGTCGGCCCGGGCGCACACCTCGTCGTGCGTACCGTCGCCGCCTCTCTCGCCCAACCCAGCAACCCGCCGGCGCCCAGCGTCCTCACGGTCACGGCGACGGTCCACGGCCGCCTCGTCTACCTGCCCGAACCCACCGTCGCCGTCGACGGCTGCGACCATCACACCATGTCCATCGTGGACCTCGGCGACGGCGCCGAGCTGCTCTGGCGTGAGGAGCTCGTCACCGGCCGGCACGGTGAGCCGCCCGGAGACCTGTGCACCACCACCACGATCAGGGGTGCGGCGCGGACGATCCTGCGCCACGATCTCGCGATCGGGCCGCGTACACCGACCTGGAACAGCCCGGCCGTCCTCCACGACGCCCGCGCGGCCGGGACGCTCGTGATCGTCGGCCCGCAGGCACCGGCGCGAACCGTCCTCATGAGCCCCACCGCCGCCCTCATGCCGCTCGGGAACCACCCGAACGCCGCGATGATCAGCGCCACCGCGCCCGACGCGCCATCGCTGCGGAAGGCGCTGGACGGGGCGATCGGCTACCACACGGGCACGTGATCCCGGCGCGAAACGGAACAATTGCCGCGAAAACTGGGGCTCCCGTCTACGTTCTGTGGGTGTGGGCGGTCGCGTGGGGCGGCCGTACACCGGAGGGAGCAGCACAGATGGCTATCAGCGACAGGTTCGGCGACGCCGCCGACGCGGCCAAGGACAAGCTCAACGAGAAGGACGAGCGCGACCGGCTGATCGACAAGGCCGGTGACGCGATCGACGCCAGGACGGACGGCAAGATCGCCGACAAGGTCGACCGGGCCCAGGACGCCGCGCGCAAGGGTGGCGACCGGATCCAGAACCGCAAGAACAACAAGAACAACAGCAACCGCTGATCCAGACGACTTCCGTTCCCCGGCGGGCACACCGGGCTACGGCAAGACAGGCGGGCCGGGCGCTTGGGGGCGTCCGGCCCGCTGTGTCCGGCGGTCCCCCCCGAGCCGCCCGCCCGGTCAGTCGGCCGGCAGCAGGTGGGCCACCTCGGGCGGCCCGGTCGCCAGCACCCGCGCCGCCTCCTCGATCTCGCGGTCCACCCCGGTCAGCCGATGCTCGTGCTGCCGCCGGTGCTCGTCCCAGGACGCCACCTGGTAGACCTCGACGAACGTCTCGATGTGCTCGCCCTCCCGGAACAGGCCCCACCGCACCGCACCGCTGCGGCGCCGGGAACGGCGTACCTTCTCCATCGCCGTGCGGAAGGCCACCTCGTTCTCCGGCGGCACCTCGTAGCGGAGCACGACCAGCACCGGCCCGCCGTACGGTGCGGGCTCGACGTCGAGGTGCGGCTCCAGCCAGTACGAGACGGGCTCCCGGTCGAGGCCGCCGATGTCCGGCAGCGGCCACCACACGACCGTCGCCGCGCCGGCCAGCATGAGCGCGCCGGCCGCCAGGTGCGCGGTCGGCAGGTCGGTCGCCTGCGCCAGCACACCCCAGACCAGCGCGCCGACGCCCTGCCCGCCGGCGAAGACGATCTGGTAGACGCCCAGCCCGCGGGCGCGTACCCAATTGGGCAGGAAGAGCTGCAACGTCGCGTTCACATTGGACAGCACGGTCACCCAGGCGACGCCTGCGGGGACCAGCACGAGCGCGACCACGATCTCGACCCGCACCAGGCCCACGACGATGGTGACCACACCGAACACCACCGCGGCGACGACCATCAGCCGGGTCGGCGAGAACCGCGCCCGCGCGCGGGGCACCAGTGCGGCACCTGCCACGGCGCCGACGCCGAGTGCCGCCAGCAGCAGGCCGTAGCCGCCCGGCCCGAGCCCCAGCCGCCGGCTCGCGACCAGCGGCAACAGCGCCCAGATCGCGCTGCCGGGCAGCAGGAAGAGCCCGGCCCGCAGCAGGATGCGGCGGGTGATCACGGAGTGCCGCACGTACCGGCCGCCGGCCCGCACCGCCGCCCCGAACCGCTCGGGAGGCCCGAGATCGTCGTCGACGGGCCGCCGCCACCAGAGCAGCACGGCCGCGAACACCACGAACGACAGCGAGTTGAGCAGGAACACCGCCGCGACGCCGACCCAGGCGATGACGAGGCCGGCGATGGCGGGCCCGATGGCGCGGACGACGTTCTGGCTGATCGCCCCGAGCGCGGACGCCGACGGAAGCTGGGCGCGCGGCACGAGCTCCGGGATCACCGACTGCCACGCGGGCAGGGTCAACGCCTGCCCGGCCCCGAGCGCGAAGGTCAACGTCAGCAGCAGCGCGGGCGGCATATGGTCGAGCGCGGTCAGCACACCGAGCAGCACGGTCACCGCGAACTGCCCGACCTGCACGGCGAGCAGCAGCCGCCGGCGGTCGAAGGTGTCGGCCAAAGCCCCGGACGGCAGGGCGAGCAGCACGATGGGCAGCATGCTCGCGGTCTGCACGAGCGAGACCAACGCGTCGGCCCCGGGGGCGTCGACCAGCAGCCACTGGGCGCCGACGGTCTGCATCCAGGTGCCGATGTTGGACGCGAGCAAGGCGAGCCACAGCCACCGAAAGGTCGCGACCGACAGCGGCGCCCACGCGGACACACTGCGTGCGGGGGGCTCGGGCGCCACGGGGGTCACGCTACCCGCATTGAACAGTCCTAACCCGACGATCCATTGCCCGGGTCCGCGGTGGTCCGGACCGTCGCTCCCGCCGGACAAACTCGCTGACGCATCGAGCCAGGTCCGCGGTTCAAGCCCGCCGGTCCGTGGGTCAAGATCGGCGGTGGGCGCCTGGGCCCGGGCGGGCCGCTACCTCGCGCGGGTTGGTCACCTCGTGGCCCGCGTCGCAGCGGAGCACCGAGCGGACCGGTGCGCCGCAGTCGCGGTGCACCGTGGACAGCGGGGAGCCCTCCGGGTCCGCCAGGTAGCGGTCGCCCCACTGCAGGACCGCCACGATCACCGGCCAGAGGTCGAAGCCCATCTCGGTCAGGCGGTACTCGTGGCGGACTCGCGCGCCCGGGTCCTGGTAGGGCTCCTTGCGCAGCACGCCGGCCTCGACCAGCATGGCGAGCCGGTTGGTCAGCACCTGGCGCGGGATGTTGGTGCGTACCCGCATGTCGTCGAACCGCCGGATGCCGTTGGCGATCTCCCGCAGCACGACGAAGGTCCACCGCTCCCCGAGGATCTCCATGGCCCGGCCCACGGTGCAGTTGTCCACGGACCACTCGAGGGCTTCCGGCCGCGCACTCATGACAACCACCCTAAGTCTCGTTGACAGACCCAGCAAGCGACTGCGAGGCTGGGTCCATGACGCAGACGCAGGTCAAGCGCAGCCGTACCTTCTCCTGGTCCGACCCGGCGACCAACGCCGCCTTGATCGGCACGACCAGCGGGCTGGCCCTGCTGGGCGCGATGATCGCCGGGGAGTTGCCTCCGCCGCCGGTCATGCAACTGCTCGGCATGACGCGCCTCGAGGCCGAGGAGGGCCGGGTGACGGTGGAGATGCCACCACGCGAGTACCACTACAACCCACTGGGCTCGGTCCACGGCGGGGTGCTCGCCACGCTGCTCGACACGGCGGCGGGCTGCGCGGTCCACACCACACTCCCGGCCGGCGTGGGCTACACGTCGGTCGACCTGTCGGTGAAATACCTCCGGCCGGTGACGATCGGCTCGGAGATGCTGACCTGCGTCGGCACGGTCATGCAACGCGGCCGCCGCACGGCGCTGGGCGAGGCCCGCCTGACGGACGCGACAGGCCGCCTGGTCGCCCACGCGACGTCGACCTGCCTGCTCTTCGACCTACCCACACCGGCATAACAGGTCGGACGGACACCGCCTCTCGGGCCACGCGACCGGCCAGGACCTGGCGGCAGCCGCGGCCAGGCAGTGACGAGGCGGCGCACCCATCCGACGACACGGGCCGGACAACGCCCGCAACGACCGCACGGCCTAGATCAACGCCCCGCAACAGGCGCACGGGGCCGACACCGCCCAGACAAACGGCCCGCAACGGGCGCACGGGCCGACGCGGGGTCACGACTACCCCGCCTCGGCCCGCCTGTGGCTCGCCTTTCCTTACTGCAGTTCCGTGATCACCGGGTGGAGGTCGGCGGCCGGCGGCGACCACGTTGCCGGGTCCGCGTCCACCTGGTCGCCCGAGCGGATGTCCTTCACCGAGTCCGGGTCGCCCGGGAACCAGACGTACGGGATCCCGCGGCGTTCCGCGTAGCGGATCTGCTTTCCATATTTCGCCGCCGTCGGTGAGACCTCCACCGGGATGCCGCGGCTGCGGAGCGCTGCCGCGATGCCGTCCGCCGAGCGGCGGTGCTCCTCGTCCGCGAGCGCCACCAGCACGCACGTCGGCACGTCCCGCGACACGCCGAGCTTGCCCGCCCCGAACAGCAACCCGAGGATCCGGGTCAGGCCGATCGAGATGCCCACGCCCGGGAAGCGTTCGTTGCCCGATGTCGCCAGGTTGTCGTAGCGGCCCCCGGAGCAGATCGACCCGAACCGCTCGAAACCGGCTAGCTGGGTCTCGTAGACGGTGCCCGTGTAGTAGTCCAGGCCCCGGGCGATCTTCAGATCCGCCACACACAGACCCGGCGCGTACGCCGCGGCGGTCTCGACCACCGCGACCAGCTCGGCCAGGCCCTCGTCGAGCAGCGGGTCGCTGACCCCCAGCGCGCGCACCGAGTCGGCGAACGACGCGTCCGGCGCCGAGATCTCCGCCAGCGCGAGCACCGCCTTGGCCTGGGCCTCCGACGCGCCCGCGGTCTCCACCAGCAGCTGGCCGACCCGGGCCGGGCCGATCTTGTCGAGCTTGTCGACCGCGCGCAGGGCCGCCTCCGGGTCACCGACGCCCAGCCCGCGGTAGTAGCCCTCGCAGACCTTGCGGTTGTTGACCTGGATCGTCACCTTGGGGATCGGCAGCGAGCCCAGCGCGTCGCCGATCACCAGCGGCATCTCGGCCTCGTAGTGCGCAGGCAGCGTGTCGCGGTCGACGACGTCGATGTCGGCCTGGAGGAACTCGCGGTAGCGCCCCTCCTGCGGGCGCTCGCCCCGCCACACCTTCTGGATCTGGTAGCGGCGGAACGGGAACTGCAGCTTCCCCGAGTTTTCCAGCACATAACGCGCGAACGGAACGGTCAGGTCGAAGTGCAGTCCCAGGGAGTCCTCGGCGCCGGACGCGGGGTCCTCCTGCAGCCGGCGCAGGACGTAGACCTCCTTCGAGGTCTCCCCCTTGCGCAGGAGCTGGTCCATCGGCTCGACGGCACGCGTCTCCAGCGGCGCGTACCCGTACAACTCGAAAACGTCTTTGATCTTGTCAAGAAAGCGCTGTTCGATCATGCGCTGCGGCGGCAGCCACTCCGGGAAGCCGGAGATCGGCCGTGGCTTGCTCATCTTGGTCATAGCCCTCTGGTCGGGGCCGGTCGCATGACTTCCTGCAGAAACGGGTTGGTCGCGCGTTCCCGGCCGATCGTGGTCGCCTGGCCGTGGCCGGGCAGGACGATGGTGTCGTCGGCGAGCGGGAGGATCCGGTCACGAAGGCTGGCTGTCATCGCCGTCATGCTTCCTCCCGGCAGGTCGGTGCGGCCGATCGAGCCGGCGAAGAGCACGTCACCGGAGAGGCAGACCTCGTCCGCGTCCCAGCCCCGTGCGGCGCCGGCCGGCAGCCGGAACAGCACCGACCCGCTGGTATGGCCGGGGGCGTGGTCGACGGTGATCTCGAGGCCGGCGATCGCGAGGGCCTCACCGTCGGTGAGGGGCGCCACGTCGGAGGGCTCGGTGTAGGAGAAGCGGCCGCCGAAGAGCTGCGCCGGGTCGATGGACAAGGCCTTGCCCGGGTCGGCGAGCAACTCGCGGTCGGCGGGGTGCACGTAGGCCGGGATGCCCTTGGCACCGCAGACGGGCGCGACGGAGAAGGTGTGGTCGAGGTGGCCGTGGGTGAGCAGCACCGCGGCCGGCTGCAGCTTGTGCTGGGCCAGGATCTCGTCGAGCCGCTGCTCGACCCCGATGCCCGGGTCGACGATCACGCACTGCTCGCCCGGCGCCGCGGCCACCACGTAACAGTTGGTGCCGAAGACGTCGGACGGGAAACCCGTGATCAGCACAGTCGTCCCCTTCTCGTCGCTGTGGCCAGCCTAGCGGGCAGTGCGAGCCGATTACCGCCCGGCACACGCCGTGGCGATCACGACGTTGATCACGTACACAATCACGATCTTTGATCGCCAAAACCGCAGGACCTCTCACCATGCTCCCAGCGAATGGCCGTATGCTCTCCCGGACGTTTGTGGCGCGAGGCACACCCGAAAGAGGAGCACCGGTGGCATCCAAGGATCGGCAGCGCAAGCTGGCGCGGGCCAAGCTCGATCGGCAGATGGCCAGGCGGGCCGCCAACCTGCGCAAGAAGCGCCGCATCCAGGCCGGCCTGGGTGGCGCGCTCGCGCTGGTGCTGATCGGTGTCGGTGCCTTCTGGGCCCTCGGCGGCTTCGACAAGGAGCCGGTCAACACCGCGTCCGACGTGTGCGTGTGGACGCCGCAGGAGCCCGGGGTCAACGTCAACGCCAAGGACGTCGGCGAGCCGTCGACGACCGACGTGCCGACCTTCGGCGTCCGCGACATGACCGTCACCACCTCGCAGGGCGCCGTCAAGGCCCAGCTCGACCTGGCCGGCGCGCCGTGCGGCAACGCGAGCATGGCGTTCCTCGCGGGCAAGAACTTCTACGACAACACCACCTGCCACGAGATCACCACCGAGGGCGCGCTGCACTGCGGCGACCCGAGCGGCACCAACCTGGGTGGTCCGACCTACACGTTCGCCAACGAGAACGTCCCGGCGGCCGCGCCGACGCCGGCGCCGTCGGCCTCGCCCGCGCCGGGCACCCCGGCCGTCTACCCGGCCGGCACGGTCGCGCTCTACCCGAACCCGCCGGGCGCCAACGGCAGCCAGTTCCTGATCTTCTTCAAGGACTTCACCCCGGCCGGCGAGCCGGCGTACCCGATCATCGGCAAGGTCACCACGGGCCTCGACGTCGTCGACGCGATCAGCAAGATCGAGACGGTCGACAACGGCAACGGCGCCAAGGTCAAGCCCAAGACCGACGTCACGATCCAGTCGCTGACGGTCGGCGCGGTGCAGGCGAACCCGGCGGACGGCGCGCCGTCGGCCACCCCGTCCGCCACCGCGAACCCGACCGGCGCGCCGTCGGGCACGCCGTCGAACGCGAGCTAAGGTCACCCCGGAAAACGCCTGAGTGCGGAAGCAGGAGGATAGTCCGTGACGTCCACGAGAGATCGGCAGCGCGCGGCCGCGCGGGCGAAACTCGCCCAGGAGATGGCCGACCGCCAGGAACAGGCCCACAAGCGCCGGCAGCGGCAGGCCTTCATCGGCGCGGGCGTGGCTCTGCTCGTCCTCGTCGGTGGCGTCGTCTGGCTGGTCACCAGCATGGGCGGCGGCGACGACAAGACGACCGCCGGCGCTGACCCCTCGACCGCGCCGGTCAGCTGCGCCTGGGGCGAGGTTCCGCCCGACCAGCGCACGCCGACCACCAAGGATGTCGGCGTGCCGCCGACCACCACCCCGCCGACCAGCGGCACCCAGGTGATGACCGTCGACACCAGCTTCGGCCCGGTCGAGGTCACGATGGACCTGGCCAAGTCGCCGTGCACCGCGGAGGCCTTCAGCTACCTGGCCAGCAAGCAGTTCTGGGACGGCACGAAGTGCCACCGGATGTTCCCGGGCATGCTGCAGTGCGGTGACCCGTCGGCCAAGGGCAAGGGCTACCGCGAGAGCGACGGTACGGGCGGCCCGACGTTCCGCTACGCCAACGAGAACCTCCCGGTCGACCAGCGCCCGGCGTACCCGGAGGGCGTGGTGGCCCTGGCCAACAGCGGCCCGGACACCAACGGCTCGCAGTTCTTCTTCATCTACCAGGACGTCGAGCTCTCGCCCGACTACACGGTGCTGGGCAAGGTCACCAAGGGCCTGGAGAACATCAAGAAGGCCACCGAGCCCGGCCACGACGGCGCCTTCGACCCGTCGCCGGGCGGCGGCCACCCGAAGAACGACATCGAGATCAAGACGCTGACGGTGAGCGCCCCCGCGGCCTGACCCACGCGCATCCCTCGGCGCCCCCGGCAGCTTGCCGGGGGCGCCGTCGTCTTTCTGCCCGGTAACCTTCCGCGCCCCCCGGTGGTCTAAGCAGAGACTGACGACGATGAATCGGGGTGGCGGTGGACGGGGAACGCGACCTGCGCGAGATCTATGCCGCGTCGGCGGGCCGGCTCGTGGCCGTGGTCTACGGGCTCACCGGTGACTACGCGGAGGCCGAGGACGCGGTGCACGAGGCGTTCGCCCGCGCACTGGTCCGCAAGGGACAGCTGCGCGCGGTCGCCAGCCCGGAGGCCTGGCTGCGCACCGTGGCCGTCAACGTGGCGCGGTCCCGGTTCCGCCGCCGCATGATCCTGGACCGGCTGGTCCGCACCGGACGGTTGGCCCGGGCCGAGGCGACCGTGCCCGTCTCGCCGGACCGGGTGGCCGTCGTCGAGGCCCTGCAGCGCCTGCCTCGGCCGGTCCGTGAGTGCCTGGTCCTGCATTACTTCGCCGACCTGCCGGTCGCGGAGGTCGCGCGGGCACAGGACTGCACCGTCGCGACCGTCAAGACCCGCCTGCACCGCGGCCGCCGCGCGCTCGCGGCCGCGCTCGGCGAAAGGGAGGACAGCCGTGCCTGACATCGACCTCACCGAGACCGCCGAGGAGATCCGGCAGTCGTTCACGCCGCGCTACGACGAGGTCGTCGGCCGGGCCGCCCGGCGGCGCCGGTGGCGGGCCTGGCTCGCCGGGCTCGCCGTCGCCGTGCTCGGCGGAGGACTCGCGGTCGGCCTCGCCACCACGGCGGCCGGGCCGCCCGACCCGGCCCCGGTGCCGTTGCCGCCGGGACTCGCCAACGGCCCGATGGTCGCCGGCGACTCCGCGCACCTGTACCAGGTCTTCCAGCCCTGCGCCGACGGTCCGTGCCTCGAGCCGCAGCAGGTCGCCGTCAGCTCCGACCTGGGCCACACCTGGACGCTGCGAGCGGGACCCGGCTCGCCGGACCACGGGGTCGAGGTGCTGGCGGCCGCGGGGCCGGCGGTGCTGGCCGTCAACCACGGCGGCCAGGTCTCGGCGCCCACCCGGTGGGTGAGCACCGACGCCGGCAGCACCTGGCGACCGGCGGCGGTCGAACGCGGCATCCTGCCGAGCACTTTGCCGACCGCGTTCGTGCTCGACGACCGGCTCACCGTCCTCGACGCGGCCTCGGGCGTGCTGACCTCCGACAGTCGCCCGCTCCCCCTCAGGCAGGCCCGGTTCGTCACCTCGACCCGGCCGGACGGGGTCTGGCGGATCGTCGGCTACCGGACCGAGCGGCCCGCTCCCATGAGCAACACGAGCGCGGTCGAGGGTGTCGACCTGGCGATCGCCGAGAGCACCGACGGCGGCCGGCTCTGGGACGTCCGGTCACTGCCGCGCGACGCCGGCTTCGGCGAGATCGTGACGGCCGACGGCACCGACCTGTACGCCGGCTACCGGGGCGCGGGCACCGTGGAGATCTTCGTCAGCCGCGACGCGGGGCGCACCTGGACGGCCGGAGCCACCGTGGCCGCCACGACCGCGAACCTGCTGGCGACCCGCGAGGGCAGCCTCTACGTCGCGACGCCGGCCGGCGTGCTCCGCAGCACCGACCACGGCCGGACGCTGGGCCCGAGCGAGCTCGACACGACGCACACCCCGTCGTTCCAGGTCACGCCCGACGGCTACCTGGCGGCGACCTGGCACACCGTGAACGCCTGGTGGTCCGAGGACGGCGTCACCTGGCGCGAGATCCTGTGACTCAGGCGCCGGAGGTGACGCGGTAGGCGTCGAAGACGCCGTCGACCTTGCGGACCGCCGCCAGCAGGTGGCCCAGGTGCTTCGGGTCGGCCATCTCGAAGCTGAACCGGCTCACCGCCACCCGGTCGCGGGTCGTGGTGACCGTCGCCGACAGGATGTTGACCCGCTCGTCGGAGAGCACGCGGGTCACGTCGGCGAGCAGCTTGTGCCGGTCGAGCGCCTCCACCTGGATCGCGACCAGGAACGTCGACGCCGAGGTCAGCTTCCAGCTCACCTCGAGCACCCGCTCGGGCTGGGCCTTCAGGTCCTCCGCGTTGGCGCAGTCCTCGCGGTGCACCGACACCCCGCCGGAGCGGGTGACGAAGCCGAAGACCGAGTCCGGTGGCACCGGGGTGCAGCAGCGGGCCAGCTTGATCCAGACGTCGCTGACGCCCTTGACCACCACACCCGGGTCGTGGCCGGCGGTGCGGCTGCGGGGCGGGCGGGTCGCGACGGCGGTCTCGGCCAGGTCCTCGGCCGCGCCTTCCTCGCCTCCGTAGCCCGCCATCAGGCGCTGGACCACCGACTGCGCCGACACCTGGTTGTCGCCGACCGCCGCGTAGAGCGACGCCACGTCGGCCAGGTGCAGGTCGCGGGCGATGGTCATCAGGTTGTCGGTCGTCAGCATGCGCTGCAGCGGCACGCCCTGCTTGCGCATCGCCTTGACGATCGCGTCCTTGCCGGCCTCGATCGCCTCTTCGCGGCGCTCCTTGTTGAAGTACTGGCGGATCTTCGTGCGCGCCCGCGGCGACTTGACGAAGCCGAGCCAGTCCTGCGTCGGGCCGGCCGTGTCGGACTTCGACGTGAAGATCTCGATCACGTCGCCGTTGGACAGCGTCGATTCCAGCGGGACGAGCTTGCCGTTGACCCGGGCGCCGATGCACTTGTGGCCGACCTCGGTGTGCACCGCGTACGCGAAGTCGACCGGGGTCGAGCCCGTCGGCAGCGGTATCACGTCGCCCTTGGGCGTGAAGACGTAGACCTCCTGGCTGGAGAGGTCGAACCGGAGCGCGTCGAGGAACTCGCTCGGGTCGCTCGCCTCCCGCTGCCAGTCGAGCAGCTGCCGCAGCCAGGTCATCTCGTCGATGTGGGCCGGCGGGCCGACGATCGTCGCGCCCTTCTGCTCTTTGTATTTCCAGTGCGCCGCGATGCCGAACTCCGCGGTGCGGTGCATCGCGTACGTCCGGATCTGCATCTCGACGGGCTTGCCGGTCGGGCCGATCACGGTCGTGTGCAGCGACTGGTACATGTTGAACTTCGGCATCGCGATGTAGTCCTTGAACCGGCCCGGGACGGGCTGCCAGTTCGCGTGGATCACACCGAGCGCCGCGTAGCAGTCGCGGACGGTCTCGACGAGGATGCGGACGCCGACGAGGTCGTAGATGTCGTTGAAGTCGCGACCCCGCACGATCATCTTCTGGTAGATCGAGTAGAGGTGCTTCGGCCGGCCGGTCGTCTCCGCCTTGATCTTGGCCGAGCGCAGGTCGGTGTGCACCTTCTGGGTCACCTGGCGCAGCAGCGCCTCCCGCTGCGGCTGGTGCTCGCCGATCAGCCGGTTGATCTCCTCGAACCGCTTCGGGAACAGCGTGCCGAACGCGAGGTCCTCGAGCTCCCACTTGATCGTGTTCATACCGAGGCGGTGGGCCAGCGGCGCGAGGATCTCCAGGGTCTCCTTGGCCTTCTGCTCCTGCTTGGGGCGCGGGAGGAAGGTCAGCGTACGCATGTTGTGCAGCCGGTCGGCCAGCTTGATCACCAGGACGCGCGGGTCCTTGGCCATCGCGACGACCATCTTGCGGATCGTCTCGGCCTTGGCCGCGTCGCCGAGCTTGACCTTGTCGAGCTTGGTGACGCCGTCGACCAGCAGCGCGACCTCGCCACCGAAGTCGGTGCGCATCGAGTCGAGCGTGTAGTCGGTGTCCTCGATGGTGTCGTGCAGCAGCGCGGCGACCAGCGTGGTGGTGTCCATCCCGAGGTTGGCCAGGATGGTCGCGACCGCCAGCGGGTGGGTGATGTAGGGGTCGCCGGACTTCCGGTATTGCCCCGAGTGCCAGCGCGCGGCCATGTCGAAGGCGCGCTGCAGCAGCCGGGCGTCGGCCTTGGGGTGGCTGGCGCGGTGGGTCGCGATCAGCGGCTCGAGCACCTCGCTGACCTGCGGGGCCTGCCAGGGTGCGTTGAACCTTGCCAGCCGCGCCCGGACCCGCCGGCCGGTGGGCGTGCCGGCCAGGCCGAAGCCGGAGCCGGTGTCGGCCGCGGCCTCACGGGAGGCGCGGTCTCGGAAGGGCACGACGACGCCGCTGTCGGCGTCGGCGCCCTCGTCGTCGACCTCGTAGGGCGACCGCCCGTTGGCGGGCCACTCGACGGTGTCTTCCGCCGCGCCGGCGTCGGCGGCCGGGTCCGCGGCGGGAGCGGCTGCGGCCGCGGCGCGGGGCCGCGTCGCTTCCGCTTCATTCGCAGGTGATACGCGCGACGTCGCGGGACCGGTCTCCTCGGTCGCACTACCGCCCGGGGCGGCCGCGACGGACCCGCCGCCGGAATCGCCGGAGCGAGCCGTCGTGCGGGCCGCGGTGCCGGCGGCGGACCGGTCACCGGACGCGGCGGTGCCGGTGGTCGTGGGCCCGGCGGACGCCGTGCTGGAGCCGGCAGGTGCGGTCGTGGTGGCCGAGGTGGACCGGTCATCAGACGCGGCGGAGCCGGTGGCCGTGGTGGCTGGGGCGGAGCCCGCACCAGGCGCGGCGGAGCCCGCGGCCGTGGTGGCCGGGGCGGCCGAGGTGGACCCGTCGCTGGACGCCGCGGCGCCTGCGGTCGTGTTGGCCGAGGTGGATCCCACACCGGACGCAGCGATGCCTACGGCGGTGGTCGGGGCGGAACCGGAATCAGACGCAGCGGAGCCCGCGGTCGTGCCCGCCGGGGCGGACCCGGTGCCAGACGCAGCGGAGCCCGCGGTCGTGCCCGCCGGGGCGGACCCGGCGCTGGCCGCGGCAGAACCCTCGGTCGTGTTGGCTGGGGTGGAGTCAGTGGTCGCGCCGTTCGGCGCCGACCTGGCCCCGTTGGGCGTCGGGGTGACCGTGGCGGCCGAGCCGACGTTGCCGCCCGGTCGGGCCGCGGTCACGATCGGCGCCCCGCCGTCGGTCGGTGCCGCCGTCTGTGGGCGTGCGTCGCTGGCGGCCGGGGTCGTCTGCCCGGTCGTGTGCTCTGTGGCCTCGCCGGACGGGCGCTTCTCGCCTGCCACCGGTGGGGCGACGTCGTGGGACACCGGCCTCCTCAACACCTCGCGGTCCACCGACCGTATCGGGCCGGCAACACCTGCGCTAGCCAGGTGGTGGCGATCCGTGCCGGGTCGTGACCGGGCAGCCCAAGTTTACCCGTCCGGCCGATCCCGCCCGGACGGGCCGAGACCGGCTAAACGGTCAAAAGGGCGTGAACGTCGCGAGGGGCCAGGCGGGCCCGTCCGGAAAGGAACGCCAACTCGATCAACACGCTGAAGCCCGTGACGATTCCCCCGGCCTGCTCGATCAACGAGAGCGTGGCCTCGGCGGTGCCGCCGGTGGCGAGCACGTCGTCGACCACCAGGATCCGCTGGCCGGGTTCGATCGCGTCGCGGTGCACCTCGAGGGTCGCCTCGCCATATTCGAGCGCGTAGGAGGCCGCCAGCACCTCCCGGGGCAGCTTGCCCGCCTTGCGGACCGGCAGGACGCCGGCGCCGGTCGCGTAGCCGATCGCCCCCGCGAGCAGGAACCCCCGGGCCTCCACGCCCGCGACCACGTCGAACGACGACCGGCCGTGGTGGTCGACGATCCCGTCGACCACCTGCCGGAACGCCGCGCCGTCGCCGAACAGCGGGGTGATGTCCTTGAAAAGAATGCCGGCATGCGGGAAGTCGGGCACGTCGACGACGTGCCCGACCACCAGATCGGCGAGTGCCTTCTCGTCCACGGTCAGCGGCGCTTGCCGCCGGGCCGGTTGCCGCCGCCCGGACGCCCACCGCGGGCGCCGGCGGAGCGCTTGGAGCCAGCCGGCCGGGCGCCGACCTTCGGCGTCGTGGTGCCGGCCAGGGCGCCGACCTCCTCCGAAGACTGCTCGGGGGCCGCCTGGCGGGGCTGGCGCGCCCCGGCCGGGGCGGCCTCGCCGCGCTTCGGCGCGACCTCGCCGCGGGCGATCGCCGCCCGGCGGGCCAGTACGCGCTTGGTGTGCGCCTGGATCTTCGGCTCGAAGTCCTTGAGCGTGACCAGCACCGGGGTCGCGAAGAAGATCGACGAGTAGACCGCGACGGCCATACCGACGAACAGCACGAGGCCGAGGTCGGCCAGGGTGCTCGCGCCCGTCAGGCCGGCGATCAGCAGACCACCGACCGGCAGCAGCGCGACCAGACCGGTGTTGATCGACCGCATCAGGGTCTGGTTGATGGCCAGGTTGGCGGCTTCGCCGTACGTCTGCGTGCTGCTCGCCGTGATGCCTCTGGTGTTCTCCTGCACCTTGTCGAACACCACGACCACGTCGTAGAGCGCGAAACCGAGGATCGTGAGGAAGCCGATGATCGTCGCCGGCGTGACCTCGAAGCCGGCTAAAGAGTAGAGACCGGCCGTGAGCACCAGGTTGAGCAACAGCGAGGAGACGGCGGCGACGGACATCCGCCACTCGAAGCGCAGGATCAGGTAGACCATCACCAGCGCCACGAAGATCACCAGACCGAGCAGCGCCCGCTCGGTGACCTGCTTGCCCCAGGCCGCGCTGACCGAGCTGTCGTTGATCTCGTTCGGCGCGATGCCCAACTGCTGGGCGACCTGCTCCTTGATCGCGTTGGTCTGGGCCGGGTCGAGCGCCGTCGTGCGGATCTCGTACCAGGTCTCGCCGCCGCGACCGACCTGCGTGGCCGGCAGCGCGGTGGCCTCGGGGTCGTTGTCGGCCAGCGCCTTGTTGACGGCGTCCTGCGCCCCGTTGAGCGTGACGCTGCTGCCCGCCGGGACGATGAACTGGTTGCCGCCGGCGAACTCGATGCCCAGCGAGAACCGGTTGATGCCGAAGCTCAGCAGCGCGACCAGGATCAGCGCGCCGGCGACGCCGAACCAGATCTTCCGCTTGCCGATCAGGTTGAGACCGGCCTCACCGCGGTAGAGCCGGTTGGCCAAACCCGACTTGGACATCTCAGGCCTCCTTGGCACGCCGCGACGGGCGCGTACGGTTGCGCGGCTCGTCGCCGTCGTCGTCGTTGTGCTGCTCCAGGATGCGGCCGAGGCCACTGACCCGCGGCGAGAGGAACGCCTTGGTGTTGGCGAACATCGTCATGATCGGGTGCCGGAAGAGGAACACCACCACGAGGTCGAGGATGGTGGCCAGGCCCAGCGCGAAGGCGAAGCCCTTCACCGTGCCGACGGAGACGATGTAGAGCACCACCGCGGCCATGATCGAGATCGCGTTGGCGGAGATGATCGTCCGCCGGGCACGGGCCCAGGCCCGCGGCACCGCGCTGCGCGGCGACCGGCCCTCACGTATCTCGTCCTTCAGGCGTTCGAAGTAGATGACGAAGGAGTCCGCCGCCACACCGAGCGAGACGATGAAGCCCGCGATGCCGGCGAGGGTCAGCGTGAAGCCGATCTGGCGGCCCAGGAAGACCAGGGCGCCGAAGACCAGGGCCGCGGAGAGCACGAGGCTCAGCACGATCACCGTGCCCAGCAGGCGGTAGTAGAAGAACGCGTAGATCGCGACCAGCAGCAGGCCGATGCCGGCGGCGATGAGGCCCGCCCGCAGGTATTCGGCGCCCAGCGTCGGCGAGAGGTTCTCCTGGTCGGCCTGGGTGAAGGTGAGCGGCAGGGCGCCGTAGCGGAGCTGGCCCGCCAGCTCGTCGGACGAGTTCGCGTCGAAGCTGCCGGAGATCTGCGAGTCGCCGGTCAGCACGCCCTGGATCTCGGGCGCCGAGATGATCCCGTTGTCGAGCACGACGGCGACCAGGCAGTTGCCGTTCTGCAGCGTCGACTGGTCACAGGTCTGGCCGCTGTTCTGGTAGGCCTCGCGGGTCAGCGCGGTCCACTTCTCCTGGCCGTCGCCCTTGAAGTCGAGGCTGACGACCCACTGGCCCTGCTGGTCGAGCTGGGCGGTGGCGTTGCCGACGTCGGTGCCGGAGACCTTGGCGACGTCGAGCAGGTATTTCCCGCCGCCCTGGCAGGCGATCGCCTGCTGGTCCTGCTTGCTGATCGAACCCGCGGGCCGCTTGTCGAGCTGGTCACACGTGATCGTCGGCACGTTGAACTGCATCTGCGGCGTGAGCACCGCGACCTCGGTCGGGCTGAGCTGGCCGAACGGCTTGAGCGCCTCGGTGACGGCCGGGTCGGAGCCCGGGTCGGGCGCCTGCAGGCCACTCGCCGCCGCCCACGCGGCCGGGCCGACCTTGGTCTCGACCGCCTTGCGGGCCGCCTCGATGTCGGCGGGCACGGGTGCCGGGGCCGCGGAGCCGGAAGGCGCGGGGGTCGGGTTGGCGGCCGGGGCCGTCGCGGTCGGGGTGGGCGTCGGGGTGGCGGTCGCCTCGGCGCCGCCGCCCGAACCGCCGGTGCCCGGCGTCGCGGTGGCCGAGGGCTGGCCGGTCGCGGCCGGCGGGGCCGACGGCGAGCCGCTCGGGTTGGGGGCGGGGGTGGCCGACCCGCTCGGCGCCGGGGCCGGTGCCGCCGGGCCGGTGCCGTTGGTGATGTTGAGGACCTTCCGGAACCGCAGCTCGGCGGTCTGGGCGATGCCGCTCAGGTCCGCGTTCTCGCCCGGGAGGGAGACCACGATGTTGCGGTTGCCGTCGGTGACGACCTCGGCCTCGGACACGCCCTGCGCGTTGACCCGCTGCTCGATGATGTCCCGGGCCCGGTCGAGCGACTCGGCCGACGGCGGCTGGTTGCCCTCGGTGGTCGCGATCAGGGTCATCCGGGTGCCGCCGACCAGGTCGAGACCCAGCTTCGGGTGCAACCGGTCCTGCACGCTGCCGCTGGTACCGACGAAGAACACCAGGGCGTAGAGGACGACGAAGAGCCCCGCGAGGACGGCTATCTGCCGCCCCGGGTGCATCTGTCGCTGAGGTGGTGCCACGGCAGCGGGTCTCCCTGTGCTGGGGGCCGTCGCGGGTGCGTCGGCGCGGGTCGATGCAGTTGTCACGCCGGGCAGGCGTGGGACGCCGGCTCTGCGGGGACGGAGCCAGCGCGATTATCCATCAAAGTCGATCGAGCCGGGGGGCCCGTTCGTCGTCGGACGCAAGGTTATGCCGGGGTCGCTGTGAGGCACCTGTCGACCCCGGGCATCAACCTGCGGTCAGTCCTTGGCGGGCTCGACCGGCGACTTGATCGTCTCCACCTCGGGAGCCTCCGCCGGCTCCGGCACCTCGTTCTTGGCGCTGATCACCCGGGCGACGGCCTGGCGGGCGTAGCGGACGTGCACACCGGGGGCGGCCTCGAGGGTGACGGTCTCGGTGTCGGTCTCGACGACGGTGCCGTACAGCCCGCCGATCGTGACGACCTCGGAGCCCGCGCCGAGGGTGGACTGCATCTGCTGGGCTTCGCGGCGCCGCTTCTGCTGGGGGCGGATCATCATGAAGTACATGACCCCGAACAGCAGAACGATCATGAGGAGCGGCAGGAACCCGCCGCCGCCAGAGCTTTGTGCTGCGAGCACGGTGAAAACCTCCATTGGCCGTCGCTGGACGTGGGGGTCGCCCGGCGCAGGCAGAAATGTCGTCCCATACGGACCGCGGCGAGTCTAGTCGGTCTGGCTGGGAACGCCGAATGCCGCGCTGATCACTTTCGGATCACGGAAAACGACGGTCGGCGGAGAAAAGATCGGCTGGCGGATTTTGTCCGGTAGGCCGGGCGCCGGCGGGGGCCGCCGGCGGGTTCCGGCCCAGGTGAAGCCAGGCGGCGTCGGTGGCGACCCGCCCGCGCGGGGTGCGGGCCAGCAGCCCGGCCCGGACCAGGAACGGCTCGCACACCTCCTCGACGGTGTCGGGCTGCTCCCCCACCGCCACGGCCAGCGTCGAGAGGCCCACGGGACCGCCCTTGAACGAGTCGACCAGGGCGGTCAGCACGGCCCGGTCGAGCCGGTCGAGGCCCAGGGCATCCACGTCGTACACCCGCAGGGCCTCGCGGGCGGTCTCGAGCGTGACCGTGCCGTCGCCGCGGACCTCCGCGTAGTCGCGCACCCGGCGCAGCAGCCGGTTGGCGATCCGGGGTGTGCCCCGCGACCGCCCGGCGATCTCGGTCGCGCCGTCCTCGGTGATCGGCACGCCCAGGATCCGCGCGGACCGGTGCAGCAGCAGGTCCAGGTCCTCGACGGAGTAGAAGTCGAGGTGGGCGACGAAGCCGAAGCGGTCGCGCATCGGCCCGGTCAGCAGCCCGGACCGGGTGGTCGCGCCGACCAGCGTGAACGGCTCGACGTCGAGCGGGATCGCGGTGGCGCCAGGCCCCTTGCCGACCACGACGTCGACCCGGAAGTCCTCCATCGCGGAGTAGAGCAGCTCCTCTGCCGGCTTCGCGATGCGGTGGATCTCGTCGATGAACAGCACGTCGCCGACGGCCAGGCTGGTCAGGATCGCGGCCAGGTCACCGGAGCGCTCGATCGCCGGCCCACTGGTCACCCTGATCCCACTGCCGAGCTCGGCCGCCACGATGTTGGCCAGGGTCGTCTTACCCAAGCCAGGAGGCCCCGACAGCAGGATGTGGTCGGGCGGCGTGCCGCGGCCCATGGCACCCTTCAGCAGCAGGTCGAGCTGGTCGCGGACGCGGTGCTGGGCGATGAACTCGGCCAGGCGCTTCGGGCGTACGGTCGCCTCGGCGTCCTGCTCGCCCTCCGCGACGAAGGCGGAGATCTCGCTCATCGGCCGCGACCGAGGAGCTGGATCGCCATCTTGAGCAGCATCGGCACGGGCTCGGTGCCGGTCGCCTTCTCGGCCACCGCGGTCACCGCCTGGTCGGCCTGCGCCGCCGTCCACCCGAGACCGACGAGGCCCTGGCGGACCTGCTCGTGCCAGACCGCACCGACCACACCGGTCGCACCGTCGGCGCCGACCGCGATCGGGCCGATCCGGTCGCGCAGCTCCAGCACCAGGCGCTCGGCGCCCTTCTTGCCGATGCCGGGCACCTGGGTCAGCGTGGTCGTGTCGGCGTTGGCGATCGCCTTGCGGACGACGTCCGGGTGGTGCACCGCGAGCACGGCCTGCGCCAGCCGGGGGCCGACGCCGCTCGCGGTCTGCAGCAGCTCGAAGAGCTGCTTCTCGTCGTCGCTGGCGAAGCCGTAGAGGGTCAGCGAGTCTTCCCGCACGATCAGGCTCGTGGCCAGCCGCGCGGGCTGGCCCTGGCGCAGGCCGGCGAGGGTGCCGGGTGCACAGTGCACGGCCAGGCCGACACCGCCGACCTCGATGACCGCGCCGTCCGGCGACACCGCGGCGACGACGCCGCTCACGCTGGCGATCACCTTCGACCTGCCCTTCTGACGGCCGCGGCCGCCTCGATCTTCGCCTTGGTGCCGCCCCGCCAGACGTGGCAGATCGCCAGCGCCAGCGCGTCGGCCGCGTCCGCCGGCTTCGGCGGGGCGTCGAGCCGCAGCAGCCGGGTCACCATCGAGGTGACCTGCGCCTTGTCGGCCTGGCCGGAGCCGGTGACGGCGGCCTTGACCTCGCTCGGCGTGTAGGTCGACACGGGCAGCCCGGCCCGCGCGCCGGCCAGCACCGCCACGGCGCTGGCCTGGGCGGTGCCCATCACCGTACGCACGTTGTGCTGGCTGAACACCCGCTCGACGGCGACGCTGCTCGGCTGGTGCTCCGCCACGAGATCGGCCAGCGAGCGGTCGAGGTGCAGCAGGCGCAGCGCGAGGTCGTCGGCCGGGTCGGTGTAGACGACGTAGTAGGCGACCAATGTGCACGGTCGACCCGGCACACCCTCGACCACGCCGACGCCGCACCGCGTCAGCCCCGGATCGACGCCGAGCACCCGCACGCCACCCTCCCCTGTACGTGTGTTCGACACCTTACGGGTCGCCGCGGGGCCGGCGAGGGCGGACACACCGGTGCCCGATAACCGGTGGCGGGGCTCACTAGCGTGAAAAGCATGGCGGGCACCGGATTCATTTCGACGACGATTCCCTACGTCAATGCGCGGCCGCATCTCGGTCACGCGCTCGAGTTCGTCGAGACCGACGCGTACGCCCGATTCATGCGCACCCGACTCGACGAGGTCTTCTTCCTGACCGGGTCCGACGAGAACGCGCTCAAGAATGTGCTGGCCGCAGAGACCGCGGGCATTCCCACCGCCGATCTGGTGGCCCGCAACGCGGGTGCCTTCCAGGACCTGCTGGCGGCGCTGGGCTGCACGCCCGACCACTTCGTCCGCACCAGCGTCGACCCGCTGCACCGGGCCGGCGCCACCGAGATCTGGCAGCGGATGGCGGCGGCCGGCGACCTCTACCCGCGGGCCTACGAGGGGCTCTACTGCGTGGGCTGCGAGCAGTTCTACGAGCCGGCCGAGCTCGTCGACGGGGTCTGTCCGGAACACCAGACCGAGCCTGAGCGCGTACGCGAGGAGAACTGGTTCTTCCGACTGTCCCGTTATCAGGACGACCTGCTCAAATGCCTTGAGTCGGGCGAGCTGGTCATCCACCCCGAGACGCGGCGCAACGAGGTCATCTCGTTCGTCCGCGCCGGGCTGCAGGACATCAGCGTGTCGCGGTCGGCACGGCGGGCCCGCGGGTGGGGCATTCCCGTGCCGGGCGACGACAGCCAGGTCATGTACGTGTGGATCGACGCGCTGACCAACTACGTCAACGCGCTCGGGTGGACCGCCGGCTCACCGCGATACCAGGCGTACTGGGCCGGGGCGGCGCGCCGCGTACACGTGCTGGGCAAGGGCGTGATCCGGTTCCACGCCGTCTACTGGCCGGCGATGCTGCTCTCCGCCGGGCTGCCGCTGCCGACCGACCTGGTGGTGCACGGCTACGTCACCGCCGGCGGGCGCAAGGTGGGCAAGAGCCTCGGCAACGCGGTCGACCCGGTCTCGCTGATCAGTGCCTATGGTGCGCGCGCTGTCCGATATGCACTGCTCGCCACCTTCGCGCCGTTCGGTGACGGCGACGTCACCGCCGAGCGGATCGTCTCCGCCTACAACCACGACCTCGCCAACGGGCTCGGCAACCTGGTCAACCGGGTGACCAGCATGATCGGGCGCTACCGGGACGGTCTCGTGCCGGCGGGCGCGGCCGACGGTGGGCTCGGCGGCGCGGTCGCCGACACGCTGCGTGACTTCGCCGAGGCGTTCGCGGGCTTCGACCACCGGACCGCGGTCCAGCACCTGACCGGCCTGGTCGGGCGGACCAACGCGTACGTGGACGAGCACGCGCCGTGGCACCTCGCGAAGGATCCGGCGGCGGCCGACCGGCTCGACACCTGCCTGCTGCACACCGCGGCTGCCATCCGGGCCGTCGCCACGCTGCTGCGCCCCGTCCTGCCCGACGCCGCCACGGAGATCCTCGCCGCGCTCGGCCAGCCGGCCGACGTCGAGGTCACCGCCGGCACCTGGCTCGCCGGGATGACCGGCGCGCGGGTCGAGAAGCCGGCCGCGATCTTCCCGCGCATCGACGTCCCTGCCACATAACTCCCCGGGGCAGTGTGTGGCGGCACGCCATGGGCCGGCCCTCGCGAGGCTCGTACATTCATGCGCCATGGCGGCAGATCGGGTGGCTGACCACCACGTCGTACGGCTGGACCTCACCGGGCGCACCGCGCTGGTCACCGGCGGCGGCAGCGGCATCGGGCGGGCCTGCGCGGCCCGGCTCGCCGCGGCCGGCGCCAAGGTGGTGGTCGTCGACCGCAACGGCGCGGCCGCGAAAGAGGTGGCCGCGTCGATCGGCGGTGTCGCGGTCGAGGTCGACCTGACCGACACGGACGCGCTCGACCAGGTGGACGCCGACGTCGACGTGCTGGTCAACAACGCCGGGTTCCAGCACGTCGCGCCGCTGGCGGAGTTCCCGCCGGACACGTTCGCGGCGCTGCAGCGGGTCATGGTGGAGGCGCCGTTCCGGCTGGTCCGGCGGGCGTTGCCGCACATGTACGCGCGCGGCTGGGGGCGGGTCATCACGATCTCGTCGGTACACGGGCTGCGCGCCTCGCCGTACAAGTCCGCTTATGTCACGGCAAAACATGGCGTGGAGGGGTTGTCCAAGGTGATCGCCCTGGAGGGCGCGCCGCACGGGGTCACCGCCAACTGCATCAACCCGGGGTACGTGCGTACACCGCTGGTCGAGGGCCAGATCGCCGACCAGGCCCGCACCCACGGCATCCCCGAGACCGAGGTGCTCTCGACGATCCTGCTGGCCCGGTCGGCGCTCAAGCGCCTCGTCGAGCCGGACGAGGTCGCGGAGCTGCTCGCCTACCTGTGCACCCCCGAGGCGTCGTTCATCACCGGGGCCTCTATCGCCATGGACGGGGGATGGACGGCAAGCTGATGGTCATGACGGCGGAGTTTCTCGAACTGCTGGCGCGGGAGGCCGCGGCGGTCGAGTTCGAGGGTCCGCTGCTGGCCGCCCGCGCCGCGGGTCTGCCGCCCGCGGAGGTGGCCGAGCTCGAGCGGGCCAAGCTGGCCGCGCTGCGGGTGCGCTCGCTGCTGGAACGGCGGCGGCAGCGCGAGGTGGAGCTCTCGGGCCTGGTAGACACAGCCGCCGACCTCGCGGGGCTGCGGGACGTCGACGACGTGCTGCGGGCGATCGTGCACCGGGCCCGCACGCTGCTCGGCGCCGACGTGGCCTACCTGACCCTCAACGACGACGACCGCGGCGACATCTACATGCGGGTCACCGACGGTTCGGTGTCGGCCCGCTTCCAGCGGTTGCGGCTCCCCCTCGGCGCCGGCCTCGGCGGTCTGGTGGCGCAGACGGGGACGCCCTACGTGACGGCGGACTACCACGCCGACGAGCGGTTCCGGCACACCGGTGAGATCGACTCCGGCGTACGCGAGGAGGGGTTGGTCGCCATCCTCGGCGTACCCCTGCGGCTCGGTTCGTCGTCGTTGGGTGTGTTGTACGCCGCGAACCGCTCGGCGCGCCCGTTCGCGCGCGAGGAGGTGGCGCTGCTCGGCTCGCTGGCGGCGCACGCGGCGGTGGCCCTGGACACGGCGCGGTTGTTGACCGAGACCCGGGTCGCGCTCTCCGAGCTGTCGGCGGCGAACGCGACGATCCAGGCGCACAGCAGCTCGGTCGAGCGCGCGGCGTCGGCGCACGACCGGATGACGGCGCTGGTGCTGCGCGGTGGCGGGGTCGAGGACGTGGTCGCCGCGGTGACCGACGTGCTCGGCGGGGCGCTGCTGGCGTTGGACGCCGACGGCCGGGAGCTGGCCCGGGTAGGCGCGCTCGACGAGCCCGACCGCACGACGCTGGCCGAGGCGGTCGCGGCGTCCCGCGCGGAGCGGCGCTCGGTGCGCCGGGGCGACAGCTGGTACGCGGCGGTGGTCGCGGGCACGGAGGACCTGGGCGCGCTGGTGCTCCGGCCGACGGCGGAGCTGGTCGACGCGGACCAGCGGATCCTCGAACGCGCGGCGCTGGTGACGGCGCTGCTGCTGCTGTTCCGGCGGACGGTGTCCGAGGCGGAGGGCCGGGTCCGCGGGGAGCTGCTCGACGAGCTGGTGTCCCGCCCGGTCCGGGACGCGGAGTCGCTGCGCTCCCGCGCGCGCCGGCTCGGGGTGGACCTCGACGCACCGCAGGTGCTGGTCGCGGTCGGCGACGACACGACGGGGCGGCAGCGGGTGCTGTCGTGGGCCACGTCCTACGCGTTGTCGCGGGGTGGGCTGGCGGCTTCGCGGGACGGTCGGGTGCTGCTGATGCTGCCGGGCACCGACCCGGGCGCGGCGGCGCGCCTGGTCGCGAAGGACGCGGCCCGGGTGTCGGGCCGGCCGATGACCGCGGGCGCCGGCGGTCCGTCGTCGGGACCAGGTTCCTTGGGCGCCGCGTACGCGGAGGCGGACCGGTGCCTGTCGGCCTTGACCGCGCTGGGCCGCGTCGGCGAGGGGGCGGGGGCGGCGGAGCTGGGCTTCGTGGGGCTGCTCCTGGGCACGACGGGTGCGTCGGGTTCGACGGAGGTGGGCCGCTTCATCGCGGCGGCGATCGGCCCGGTGGTGGACTACGACGTCCGCCGGGGCACGGCGCTGGTCCGCACACTGGAGGCGTACTTCGGGGTGGGCGGCGGGCTCGCGAAGGCGGCGGAACTACTCCATGTGCATGTCAACACGGTCACCCAACGCCTGGAACGCGTGGGCCAGCTGATAGGCACGGACTGGCAACAGCCGGAGCGGGCGCTCGAGGTCCAGCTGGCCCTACGCCTGCACCGCCTGCGCACGGGCCCTTCGGCCTGAACGGCCCCGGCACAAGTCCGGATCTCGTCGGCTGTAATCGCCTCGATCACGTCTGTCGTGCCGGCGCCTGCGTGCCGCGGACGGGGAGTCCGGCGGGAGCGACGGTCCGGACCACCGCGGACCCGGGACATCCGGTCCTTGTTCGCGATCTTGGTCGTGGCGTTGCTCTTTATCCGTAAGGCGCGGCACACCCCCTTGAGCGTCCTAGGATGAGTCAGATCTGGTTGGTGGCGCGGAGGTTTGTCAGGGCCGCCAACGCCAGGATCACCGCGATCACCGCCGCCACGCGCTTGCGGCGGCGTTGGGCCACGTAGGCGTGCCACCAGGCGATCGCCGCCTCCGCGATCGGGGCCGGTGGGTGGCGGAGCGGGCTCAGGAACCTCGCCTGGCGCAGGCCCACGCTGCTGCGGCCCGGGCCCGTGCGCCGGTAGCGCGCCAGCCCCGCGCTCGCCGTCGGCTTTCCCGCGAACGGTGCCGGCGGTGGAAGGGCCGGGGTCGGGGCCTCGCCGGCCGGGTCCGCGCGCAGGACCACCATCTCGACCTCGTAGATCTGCTCCGCCCGCCACCGCCGCGCGCGGTTGGTCAGCACCTCGTGCAGGTAGTCCTCGGCGGCCGCCGGGCGGCCGAACCACCTCGCCAGCAACTCCAGGCGGCGCCAGCGGGCGGCCACGTCGGCCAACACCTCCGGGTAGATCTCCTCCGCCCGCCACGCGTCGCCGGCCAGGCGGGCCGACTCGAGGCGGAGTGCGGCCAGGTGGCGGTCGACGAACGTCACGTAGCCGTCCGGTGCCTCGGGAGGCATCTTCGGCAGCAGGTCCACCATCGCGCCCTCCTCCCCGCGCATCCATCACCATCATCGCCGCCCTGACGTGGCCCGCAACCCCCTCTGGTGACGGCACTCACAATTTGATACGAGACGGTTCCGTATCGGTTCCGGCGGCACTAGCGTTCCCAGGCGATACGAACCTGTGCCGTTTCGTAACTGCACTTCAAAGAACTATCGGGGGGAGACGGACGTGGAGCAAACCTCCAACACCGGGCATCCGAGGCGCTGGGCGATCCTCGCCGTCCTGGTCGTGAGCCTGCTCGTCGTCGTGCTGGACAACACGGTCCTCAACGTCGCCCTGCGTACCCTCGCCGACCCGGTCCACGGCCTCGGCACCACGCAGAGTGAACTCGAATGGGCCATCAACTCGTACACGCTGGTCTTCGCGGGTCTGCTGTTCTCGTTCGGCGTGCTCGGTGACCGCTTCGGGCGCAAGCGGTTCCTGATGATCGGCCTCGCGCTCTTCGGCCTGGCGTCGCTGCTCTCGGCGTACGCGCAGAATCCCGGACAGCTCATCGGCGCCCGCGCGCTGATGGGTCTCGGTGGAGCGGCGATCATGCCGGTGACGCTCTCCATCATCTCCAACGTGTTCGACCCGCGCGAGCGCGGCAAGGCGATCGGCGTCTGGTCCGGCGCGGTCGGCCTCGCCATCGCGATCGGCCCGATCCTCGGCGGCGCGCTGCTCGAGCACTTCTGGTGGGGCTCGGTCTTCCTGATCAACGTGCCCGTGGTGATCGTCGGCCTGGTCGCCGTCGCGATCCTCGTGCCCGAGTCGCGCAACCCGCGCCCCGGCCGCATCGACATCGTGGGCGTGCTGCTCTCGGTGGTCGGCCTCGTCGGCCTGGTCTACGGCATCATCAAGGGCGGCGAGGACGGCTTCGGCAACACGGAGGTGCTGCTCACGGGCGGCGGCGGGCTCGTCGTTCTGGCGGCATTCGTCTGGTACGAGTCGCGGATCTCGTTCCCGTCGCTGGACGTACGCCTGTTCAAGCTCCCCCGGTTCTCGGCACCGATCGCCGCGATCGGCCTGACGTTCTTCGCCTCGATGGGCGTGTTCTTCTTCAGCTCGTTCTACCTGCAACTGGTGCGTGACTACTCGCCGCTGCAGACGGGCCTGCTGTTCCTGCCGTTCGCGATCGCCCAGCTCATCTTCGCGCCGCGCAGCCACGCGATGGTGCAGCGGTTCGGCGCGAAGGCGGTCACGGCGACGGGGCTGTCGCTGGTCACGCTCTCGCTGATCGGCTTCGTCTTCGTGGACGCGAAGACGTCGGTCTGGTTCCTGCTGCTGGACTTCTTCGTCCAGGGCGTCGGCATGGCCAACATCATGGCGCCGGCCACCGAGTCGATCATGTCGGCGCTCCCCCGGGAGAAGGCCGGCGTGGGTTCGGCGGTCAGCAACACGATCCGGCAGGTGGCCAGCGCGCTCGGCATCGCGATCCTGGGCTCGATCCTCGCGGCCGTCTACCGCGGCCAGATCGAGCCGACCACGACCGCGCTGCCAGGCCCGATCCAGGAGGTGGCCAACGAGTCGATCTCCGGCGCGTACGGCGTGGCGTCCCGGGCGGGCCAGGCCGGCGGCGGCCTGATCTCGGCGGCCAACGACGCCTTCATGACCGCCATGCACTGGGCGGCCGGCGCGGGCGCGGTCATCCTCGGCCTCGGCATCCTCGCCGCGCTGATCTGGATGCCGGGCCGCCGGGCGGGTGCCGACCACGTGCAGCCGGTCGAGGCGGCAGCCGAAGAGTTGGCGACCGCCGGCTGACGTCAGGGAGAATGGTTCTCATGCCAGCTCTCGAGGATGCTCCGCGGGCCCCTGGGCGCCCGCGGAGCGTCCGCGTCGACGAGGCCATCGTCTCGGCCACCCTCGACCTGCTCGCCGAGGGGACGACCGTCGACGTGCTCTCGATCGAGGCGATCGCGTCCCGCGCCGGGGTGGGCAAGGCGACGATCTACCGGCGCTGGCCGGGCAAGGAGGCCCTCCTCCACGACGCCCTGGCCACGCTGAAGCTGCCGGGCCCGGAGCTGGCGGGCGAGTCGGTCCGCGACGACCTGATCGCGCTGCTCTCCCAGGTCGGCCCGACGGGCCACGACCCGCGCTTCCCCAAGATCCTGCCGTGCATCCTGCCGCACCTGAGCCGGAGCCCGGAGCACTACCAGGCCTACCAGGACATCATCGAGCCGCGCCGCAACCGGGTCCGCCAGGTGCTGCGCCGCGGCGTCGCGAACGGCGAGCTCCGCGCGGACCTGGACATCGAGCTGACGATGGCGGTCCTGATCGGCCCGATCCTGATGCAGCGGGTGGTGCGCTGGCACCCGGACCTCGACGCCGACAAGATGCCGGAACAGGTGGTCGACCTCCTGATGGCGGGCATCGCGCCGCACTAGGCGTTCTGGTCTTGGCCAGGCCCACGGCGGACCTGGCAGCGCAGCGAAGCGGAGCGGTCCCTCGCGGGAGGAACGGCCTGGACCACCGCGCACCCGAGCATGGATCGACTTCAAGAATTGCCTAGCTCGCCAACGCTTCAAGGGCGAGGTCGACATCGGCCTCAGTGGAATAGACGTGGAAGCTCGCGCGCACCCGCCCGGCCCGCACCGCGGCGCGGACGCCGGCACGGTCCAGTTTGGCCTTCGCGTCGGGCACGTCGACGGTGACGATCGCGCTGCCCGCCGGCGGACGCCCCAGCCCGGCCAGGAAGCGGTCGGCCAGCCGCAGGTTGTGGTCGCGGATCGCGGCCACGCCGATCTCCTCGATCAGCTCCAACGCGGGCGCGGACCCGACGAAGCTGTGCCAGGCGGGCGAGATGTCGAACCGCCGGCCGTCCTCCGCGAGCCGCAGCGGCATCCCGTAGTAGGAGGTGTGCACGTCGGCACCCGCGTACCACCCGGCCGCCGAGGGGGTCATCCGCTCGCGCAAGGCGGGCGAGTAGTAGGCGTACGCGGTGCCGCGCGGCCCCATCAGCCATTTGTAGCCGCCGGTCAGCACGGCATCGGCGAGCGCGCCGTCGAACGGCCACCACCCGCAACCTTGGGTGGCATCGACGACGACCAGGGCCCCGACGGCCCGAGCGGCGGCGACGATCTCCTCGTAGGCCGCGATCTCCCCGTCGGCCGACTGCACCAGGCTGAAGGCCACCACACCGGTGCCGGGCCCGACGGCCTCGGCCAGCTTGTCGACGGGCACCGCGACCACGTCGAGCCCGTGCGCGGCCCACGGGAACACGATGGAGGTGAAGTCGACATCGGCGACGACGACCCGGGTGCCCGCGGGCATCGCGGCGGCGACGGGTGCGACGAGCTGCGAGACGGCACTACCGACGGAGACGTCGGCGAGCGGCACACCGATCATGCGCGCGTACGCGGCCCGGCACCGCTGGGTGGCCTCGTCCCAGGGCTCCCAGGAGGTACGCCCGACGCGCCAGTCGTCGAGGGCGGCCTGCAACGCGTCCCAGGCGGGCTTGGGCGGCAGGCCGTAGCTCGCGGTGTTGAGCCAACCGGGGACGGGCTCCCAGAGCTTCTGCGCAGCAGCAAGATCCATGCCTGACGACGCTATCGGTGGATGCGCCGCCCTACAGCGTCCAATTCAGGATCGCTGGCCGGCAGTTGGCTCGCCACCACCTGCATTCACGATGCGCTGGTCACGCGAAAGGGGCTCGTGGGGAACGACTCACCCGTTCGTCCCGATAACGGGGGACTGCGTGTCCATCGTGGACGTGACATACTCTCCCGCGCGGCCTGGCCGAACCCCCTGACGCCAGGCACTTTCGGGGCGCATTCCACACCAGAAAAGGTTTCGATTCCGGGTCAGAAAGTGGCCCGGCCGAAATCATGTCAGCGCGCACCGATGCCCACTGCTTCCGGCAGGAACACGCCGCGTTGGCTCGAACACCCTGGTGCGGATTGCGGGTATCACTGTACGAGCCAGTCAGCGCAACCGGAGGCAATATGAACAACGCACATTTCGGATGGTCCCGCGCCACCCGGTGCAATATCGATCAATGCGTCGAGGTTTCGGTCAGGCCTGGAACGACTCTGATGCGCGACAGCAAGAGCGGCGATCAGTCCGCCGTCCTCACGTTTTCCGCCGACAGTTGGCGCGACTTCATCGACGACGCCAAGGCAGGCCTTTTTGACGTAGGCGGGCGATAAGAGGTTTCATGCGCGATCGGCTCGCGGAGGATCGGGCACTCGCCCGTAACGAGCCCCGACACTCACCGCTCCGCGGGCTGGTCTCGCACCCGTGCCAGGTGGTACTGGGCGTCCACCATCTGCGCGAACGTGGTCGCCTCCGCCGAGAACGTGTCAGCCAGATAAGCGTGCCGCGCCTTCTCCCACCACGATCGTGTTCGCGCGGTTCGAAAGATCGCCGGGCCGGCCCTGACCAACTCGAGATCGGTGATCGCACCGACCGCGTGCGCCATCTTCATGTAAGAGAAGATCAGGCTGAGGTACGCGGCCTCGCGCATCTCCTCGTCGCCACCTGAACGATCGAATCCCCACAGCGCCAACAGCTCCGGCTCGTCAAATGCGATCTGGATGAGTTGGCCGCGAATGCTGCGGACGGCTTCGAACTTGGCGACCTCGGCCTGGCGCGTCTGCAGTCTGATCGACGACCAGACGCCGAGCAACGCCACCGCCGACAACAACGCGCTGACCGTTCCGAACGCCTGGCCGACATCGCTCAGTGCTTTCCATTGTCGCGCACTTCCGGCGGCACCGAATGCCGTGCCGAGGCCGAGCCCCAGCGCCAGGACACACAGCGACGTGAACCACGACAAACGCCAGGCCGGTCGCCGCATGACAGCACTCCCGTCAACCCCGCTCCACTACGCGGTGTTTCCATAGGAGCACCCCTTGTCAATGCCGAACGCATTCGGCGACAGGCGGCTCGACCGGTTCAGAGGGCGTAGATGCCGTAGCCGAAGCCGTCGATCTTCACTTCGGATTCCGCCAGGCGGGCGCCGTGCACTTCCAACGCCCGAACCCCCTCGCCGACCAACCCCGCCGGCAGCGGTGCCGCCGCCGGCGCCCGGCGCGGGTTCACCGCCACCAGGTGCGTGCCCCCGCGGGTATAGACGAACGGATACCCCGCGTGCAGCACCTCCACCGGCGCCGCGCTGCCGAGCGACGGCGTCGACCGGCGCAATGCGATCAGCCGCCGGACCAAACTCAGCAGCGAGCCCTCGTCGTCACGCTGGGCCGCGACCGTCGGCCGCGCCGGGTCGGGGTCGATCGGCAGATAGAGCTGATCCGCCGGCGCCGTCGAGAAGCCCGCGTTGCGCGAGCCGTCCCACTGCATCGGCGTACGCGATCCCGTCCGATTGTTCAGCGGCGAGAGCATGCTGCCCTCTTTGTCGGGCATGTCTGGCACGTACCGCATGCCGATCTCGTCGCCGTAGTAGATCGTCGGCAGGGTCGGCCAGGTCATCAGGAACGCGTACGCGGCGCCCACGTGCTCGTGTGAGCGCGAGCCCGCGACCAGCCGCGCGTAGTCGTGGTTCGACGTCGGCAGCGCGATCTGGCCGTTGCCCGCGATCGTCTCGGTCGCGTGCTGCCACTGGCTGACGAAGTCGGCGATGCCGCCGAGCCCCTCGGCGTCGAAGAACGCTGGCTCGGCCGGCCACGACGGGTCGGCGGTGCCGATGCCGAGGTGCCACAGCGAGAGCAGCGCGTTGCCGCGGAAGTGCAGGAAGAAATCGGCGTGGAAGCCGGCCGGCACCGCCACCGCCGGGTCGCCCCACTCGGGGATGAGGACGTTCTCGGGGTACGCCCGGTCGATCCAGGTGCGCATCTCGCCCCAGAGCTTGCCCGTCTCGACGTACCCGGGATCGTCCTTGACCAACGACGACGCCATGTCGACCCGGAATCCGCTCACGCCGCGGTCGAACCAGAAGGCCATGATCTCGCGCAACGCCTCGCGGTTGGCGCGCGGCCCGGGCGCGTCGACCGACTGCCGCCACGGCTCGCGCGCGTCGTCGCGGGCGTACCCGAAGTTGAGCGCCGGCTGGCACGGATAGAAGTTGAGCATGAAGTAGCCGCCGCACCGCCCGGGCGCCGGCGCCCACGCCCCGGCCGGCGCGCCGACCTTGGGCGACCAGATGTAGCGGTCGTCGTCGGGGTCGTCGGCCCACGCCCGGAACCACGGGTGCTGGTCGGAGGTGTGCCCGGCGACGAGGTCGAGCATGACCCGGATGCCCCGGCGCCGCGCGGCCTCGGTCACGGCGACGAGATCGTCGTTGGTGCCGTAGCGCGGCGCGACCGAGAGGTAGTCGCTCACGTCATAACCGGCATCCGCGAACGGCGACGTGAACAGCGGGCTGAACCACACGGTGTCGACGCCCAGCCACTGCAGGTAGTCGAGCCGCTCCAGCACGCCACCGAGATCCCCGATCCCGTCACCGTCGGAGTCGGCGAAGCTCTGCGGATAGATCTGGTACAGGACGGCGTCGGCCAGCCAGGCGGGTGCGGTACGCGGCTCGTTCACACCTTCACGTTACCGGCGCGCCCCGCCACCCGCGGCTCCGGCCATTGTGGACACCCGCGACAGGATCACGACTCGTCCTCGGCCGGACCCCGGCTCGCCCAGATGGCGCCCTCGACGCGCAGCAGCAACCCCGCGACGACGAGGATGCCGCCGACCATGATCCCGCGCCCGTCGCCGAAGGCCCTGCTGAACTCGGTCAGCACGACGACCACGCCGGCCGCCGCGACCACCGTGCCGACCACACCGGTGATACGCCCGGGCCGCCCGTCGTCCATGGGCGGCACTATAGGCGCTGCGACCGCCCCTCAGGCATCGATGAGCTGCATGACCTCGTCGGACACGTCGAAGTTGGCGTAGACGTTCTGGACGTCGTCGCAGTCCTCGAGCACGTCGATCAGCTTGAAGATCTTGCGGGCGCCCTCTTCGTCGAGCGGCACGTTGACGCTCGGGACCAGCGACGACTCGGCCGACTCGTAGTCGATGCCCGCGTCCTGCAGTGCCGTCCGCACCGGGACCAGATCGGTCGGCTCGGAGACCACCTCGTACGCCTCGCCCAGGTCGTTGACCTCCTCGGCCCCCGCGTCGAGGACCGCGAGCAGCACGTCGTCCTCGGACAGGCCGGCCTTCGGCACGATCACGACGCCCTTGCGGGTGAACATGTAGGAGACCGACCCGGCGTCCGCGAACGAGCCGCCGTTGCGGGTCAACGCGGTCCGCACCTCGGTCGCCGCGCGGTTGCGGTTGTCGGTCAGACACTCGATCAGCAGCGCGACACCGTTGGGGCCGTAGCCCTCGTACATGATCGTCTGGTAGTCGGCCCCACCGGCCTCGAGCCCCGACCCCCGCTTGACCGCACGATCGATGTTGTCGTTGGGCACGGAGCTCTTCTTCGCCTTCTGAATGGCGTCGTAAAGCGTGGGGTTACCGGCCGGATCGCCACCACCGGTCCGCGCCGCGACCTCGACATTCTTGATCAGCTTGGCGAACATCTTGCCGCGCTTGGCGTCGATGACGGCTTTCTTGTGCTTGGTCGTCGCCCACTTTGAGTGGCCGGACATGGATGACCTCCGAAATAACCCCAGGTTGGGCAGCGGAAACGGGCGGACGGGGCTGCCCAAGCCACCAAGTCTACCGAGGAGAGTGGCCCGGGCCTCAGCCAGGGATGATCCACTCCACGAACCGCCCGAGACGGACAGTAGTGCAACGCGTCACACCAAGCCGGCATTCCCGACCCAGGAACAAACCAAGATCGATGTCCCGGGCCCGCCGTGGGCACGACCGCCGCTCCCGCCGGACACCGGTCCGGGCCCAGAGGGCCCTCCCCTGCCACCTCCGCGCGGGGTAACGCTCAAGGCCCCGCGCGAGCCGGGATGGGGTCAGCGGGACTCGCGGACCATTCGCACGAAGAGGTCGTGGAGGCGGAGGTCGCCCGTGAGTTCCGGGTGGAACGAGGTTGCCAGGGCCGCGCCCTGGCGGACCGCGACTGCGTGGGGGGCCGTGGTGCCGTCGGCGCCTGTGCGGGTGATCGAGCCCAGGACCGTGACGCCCGGGTCGACCGATTCCACCCACGGGGCGCGGATGAAGACCGCGTGGTACGGCTCGTCGGACAAGCCCGACACCGCGACCGGTGCCTCGAACGAGTCGACCTGCCGCCCGAAGGCGTTGCGGCGCACCGTCATCGAGATCGCGCCGAAGCTGCGTTGGTCGGGGCGGCCGTCCAGGACCGTGGAGGCCAGCATGATCATGCCCGCGCACGAGCCGTAGACGGGCATGCCGTCGGCCAGGCGTTTGGCGATCGGGTCGTACAGGCCGAACTCGATCGCCAGCTTGCTCATCGTCGTCGACTCGCCGCCCGGGATGATCAGGCCGTCGACGTCGTCGAGCTCCGCCGGCCGGCGGATCGGCCGGGCGACGGCGCCGCAGGCCGTCAGGGCGTGCGCGTGCTCACGGACGTCGCCCTGCAGGGCGAACACGCCGATCACCGGACCACCCGTCACGCTCATACCTCGCTTCGCTCGCACATTCCGAACCTGAACCGCCGCGGAGGGCGGCCACCCGCGGAACCGACCGACCACGTCCCCGGCGCACCGCCCAGATACGGACGACGGACCACCAACCGACCCGACCGCCGACCCGCTCGACCCGCCGCGTTCCGGCGCGACCGGGCGAGACGACCGCCGGTCGCGGCCGGACCAGCAGTCACGGCCGGACCGACGTCA